>JAJCYR010000084.1 GCA_029262775.1 Bacteroidota bacterium | reverse complement strand
CACCCCGACGTGCCCCTCGATGGCCTCGATCAGCCGCCGCGAATCGTACCCAACGCCGTCCCGGAATACCGTTTCCACGTTTCGGATGGCTGCCGGATTCGCCGTCAGGTCCCCATCGACCAGCACGAGGTCGGCCGTCTTACCCACCTCAATCGATCCGGTCTCGCCATCAATCCCAAGAATCCGCGCGCCGTTGAGCGACATGATCTCTACCACTTCCGGCGTCGTGAACCCCGCTTCGTGCAACAGCTCGAAGTTGCGCTGATCCCCGTAGCCGGGCAGCGCCCCACCGTATCCCGTCGGATCCACACCTGCCGCAAGCAGCCCGCCCGCCTCGACAAACGCCCTCTCATAGGCCATCGCGCGCTCAAACAGCGCTGGCCACATGGCGGAATTCTGCTCGGCAATATCAGAGCGCGTCTTCAGATACTCCTTCTGCGTCTCGGGCGACATGGCCGCGAGCACGCGCTCCTCGAGCGGCGGCCGGTTGGGCACATACATCTCATAGACCGCGAGGGTCGACGTCATGCCCACGCCCGCATCGATCATGGCGCGGAACGTCTCCTGCACCTCCTCCCCGTCCATATCCATGGCCACGAGCTGCTCCCGGAAGTCCGACGGGCAGCCATCAGGCACCTTCCCCTCGGCGTAATCGGTGTTGGTGAAAAAGCCGTGTTCCAGATTGTCGATACCCAGCTCCACGGCTTCCCGAAAGCTCACCGAACAGAGGTGACCGGTTACTTTCACCCCGTGCTGGTGCGCTTCATCAATCACCGCCGCCAGCTCCTCGCGCGAAATCAGCGTGTAGGCCTTGAACCAGTCCACACCCTCCTCCGCCCAGTACCGCGTCACGCGGCGGGCATCTTCCGGCTCGCCGAGGCGCGTCATGTAGGTATACCCCTCGCCCCCTGTCACATACGGACCGGTCACGAACATGCGCGGCCCAACCTGCTCGCCGTTCTCGATGGCGCGCTTGAGCTCCAGCTCTGAATAGGGCGCGTAACTCCCCGTTGTGCGGATGGTCGTCACGCCCGAGGCCAGATACAGGAGCGGTGCCGTGTAATCCAGCTGGATGCGGCGCTGCGAGGTTGTATAGAACGTGTGGTTGTGGAGCCCCAAGAGCCCCGGAATGAGCGTCTTGCCTGTTCCATCAATACGCTCGGCGCCCGCGGGTACGGAGGCGTCCGGGCCCATCGCGGCAATCCGGCCGTCCCGCACAATTACGGTCACGCCGCGCGCGGGCGCCGAGCCCGTCCCATCGAGCACCGTGACGTTTTCTATGGCGAAGACCGGCGCATCGACCGAAACATATTGCTGTACGGCGGCAGCGCGCTGGGCCATCGACGTTGTGGGCAGGATCGTGGACAGTGTGCCCAACAGGGCGGCGGCAAAGAGCAGGCGGGAGAATCGTTGCATGATCGGCGGGTGGGGTTCAGGGATGTATTGTTTGGAACTGAGATGTGCATGAAATAAACGCTTTCCGGGCGTGGAATGCCAGCCACTCTATCTGGCATTCGTGATGTAGATATCGCTCTCAATCCACTCGGCAACTGGAGGCCAACAGATGCTCGCTCATACCTGTGGAGGCCGCAGTGTTCATGTCAATCGCAGGGTCGATGCGACGCCCGCCGGCACGTTTTCCGGCCTCGATCGCGGCCGACCATGGGGATCGCCATCATGCGGTTCCTCAACCGGACGCAGGAGCGATCGATGTGGCCGTTCATCCCGCGGCGCTATTCGGCAGGCATTTTTGCTTCGTTCAACAATCAGGCCGGATCCCCCTGATTTCGCTGTAACGCTGCCGGGTCGGGCCACACAAACAAGGTCTACTGTATTTCCACCCTATTCTTTCCACCCTATTCCATCGATAAAATGGATTTCATACGACGACACCTGCATACCTCGATCGTGGCCGCGATCTTCGGCCTGGCACTTGCACTGGCCGGATGCGACGACGATGACAACAACCCGGTCGGGCCGAATCCGGGTGGTGACGATACGGGTAACAATCCGCCGACGGCCATGGTCTCGGCCAGCCCGACTACCGTTCCCCGGGCCGACAACAATCAGACGGTCGTGACGATTACCGCGGAAGACTCGACCGACCCGGACGGCGATGCGCTCAGTTTTTCGTGGACCGTGCCGAGCGGGACCTTCGTGAACGGCACCAACAACGGGAACGAGACCGTCCAAGTGACGTTTCCCGGCGCTGCGCCGTATACGGTGACGGTCGTCGTATCGGACGGCAACGGTGGGTCCGACAACGCGCAGGTTACGATCGGGCTCAGGTAGGGCATCCGCCGGCGTCGGGATACTATTTTGACTGGCGATCGTGCCGGCGCCGTCGTACAGCAGACTCAACGTGATCAAGCGAAACTGATTGACCGGATTCAGCCTGTTCAAGTCCTACTTCGACCTTACGAAGAAATATCAAGCGCTCTATGGCGTCGTCTAGCGTCACATCGTCAGGCAAGTCTCTCACGACCCGCATGATGCGGTCTTTGGGTGTGGAACTGTGCATGAAATTCTCACCTGTTTGGGTTTGCGCATGCATGTAACGCCACCGTCTTGTGCCAGGTTCACAAATGAGACCTGCACCGTAATATCGGCTGGGCGATTTGCGGCGAGCCGGCGCGGCCGCTCTTCGAAGTCTACGAATCACGAACCTTCCAGACCAGCAAACCGAGTAGTGGGAGTCAGCAGCACCATTGTTATACGGAACTCAGACGAGGTCACGCACTAACGCGCCGAATCAACTTGAGATCATTGGCTGTCGGAGCTCGCATGGCATGCCACAAATCCCAGTTACGTTGGCCGTTCAACCAGACTTCTGGGGTCGTACCAAGCAGTGCAGATAATCGGAGGGCCGTGTCGGGAGTGATGCCGCGTTTGCCGTTAATGATCTCGTTCACCCGCGGATAGGAGACGTTGATCTTTTCTGCAAGCTCGACCTGTGTCATTCCAAGCGGCTTAAGAAACTCCTCAAGGAGCATCTCTCCGGGATGTGTAGGCGGCCGATATTTTGGAAGTCGTGCCATTAGTCAGTGGTAGTCTATGATTTCGACTTTAGCTGGACCATTTGGCGTCCAGACAAAGCAAATTCGGTACTGGTCGTTGATGCGGATACTATGCTGATCGGATCGATCGCCGCTGAGCTTCTCCAATCGATTCCCAGGGGGAGTACGTACGTCGTCAAGTTCAGCCGCTTGGTCCAACCAGTCCAGCTTCCGTTTCGCAACGTTCCAGAGACCGGTTGGACAGACCTTCAGAGCTCGTTTCGAACGCTTCCCGTCGAATAGGTCTTCGGTCCCGGAGTCGGCGAAAGAAAGGATCATCGCTTATCACGCATATCGTTATACGATATACTTCGGCAAGTGAGACCGAGTTCCGTATATAACGGCTGGCGATCACCGGCGAGCCACGCCGGCGTTTGTCAGAGGCACGTGACATAAAAGCCGGTCAGATCGGCAAGCCGGAAGCGCGAGTCCGAGTGCATCGCTTTGATATGTGGCGATAATACAACTACTTACGCTCACCACATCCGTGTGATATCGTAGGCATCCAGCTTGTTGTCTGCCGATACGAGCGGAAGGTTCTCAATCCGGCATTGGGCGACAATCAAGCGGTCGAACGGATCCCTATGATTTCGTCGCGGGAAGGGGAGTTGAGCGACCTCGCTTGCGTGGGCCAGCGAAATCGAAAGGATATCGAATCCGTTTGCCTCGACTACGGCCGGCACGAGAATATCGTAAGGATGCGAGAGTGTCAGCTTGCCAATACTGACCTTGATCGCCATTTCCCATAGGCTAGCGGTACTCAGATACTGCGTACTCGTCCGATCGGAAATCAAGTCACGGGCCGTCGTGCTCAGACGAGAGTCACCAGCTGCGAACCAGAGAAAGGCGTGCGTGTCGATGACGACATCCATTAACGATAGTCGTTGAAGTCGCTGAGCGGCTCGTCAAAATCAGGTGCCAGTTCGATGAGACCCTTTGCACCACCGAAGCCGCCAGTGACCACAGCCGGCGCTTCTTCTGAACGTCCGGGATGCGTACGGTAGTCACGTTTTTCCATGATCGAACCGTCGCTTCGGTGGATCACGATACCCAGACCGCGGACCTTGGCAAGCTGCCGACCGAAAGAAGCAGCGTCTTTCTTCGTGTCGAAATGACGCGTGATACGATCAGAACCGCTTGGTTTCACGTTCCAACCGCCTTCCGAATTTGGTAGTACGTGATACTTTTGGCCTGTGTTCTTCGGCGATTGCCGTGATTTGACGTTGACGGCCATATCAGTGATCTGGTTGTGTTCGTGCTAGCGGAACTTACTACTCCTAATGAACAGAATTGGTCTATAAGCACGTATCGCCACATAACGGTGGCCGATCTGCTGCGACCGACGCGGCCGCCGACCAAAGTATACGAATCACTGAGATCTCTGGCTGGCACAGCTGGTTGTGGGGGTCAGCAGCACCATTGTTACACGGCCGGCATCAGATCACTTCAGCGGATCGATTAGCTCCAACCCTTCAATCCAGTTGAAGTCGATCAAATTGTGCGTGACCAAAGGCTGACGGGTGACAAGAGCAGTCGCCGCAATCAAGCTGTCGCCCAGGGACATTCGCTTTTGTTGGCGAAGGAGAATCGCGCGATCTGCGATGGCATCTGTAATGCCCAGAACAACTGCATCGTCGAAAAAAGCCTCAAGATGAGAGCGTTCACCGGGAGACAACTGGTGATATCCCAACGTCTCAATTTTCGTCACAATCGAAACCGAAGGGATATGCTGTTGAATAAACTGGCGTAGTTCCGGATGTGATGGGGACCACGCGTAGATCAGGATATTGCTATCAAGAATCACCGGGGTGCCGTGTCTTCACGACCTGGCAACGGGCGATCCTTTCTGATCTGACGTTGCCACTCTACAGGGTCGCCGATCCTCTTGAATACGTCACTTTCGGCAAGCTTCGACAAAGAAGCAGCCATGCGAGCTCCACGTTCAGGATCTGATTTCTCCTCGAGCACAGTGGCCTGGATTTGCACAGACCGGCCCTTTGGAGGAGACTCTCCCCTCCATTCGATATGATCGTTCTTCAGTACACCCTCATAAATACGTGGCATGACTTGCCTCCGCGCGGTTTCCGTTGACTGCTTCTACCTACACTCGAGCAAAAGGTTGACACAGGCTGTGTAACGGTGGGCAATCGGCTGCGGCCGGCGCTCATAGTATACGAATCACTGAGATCTCTGGCTGGCACAGCTGGTTGTGGGAGTCAGCCGATATTGCATTGTTATACGCCCTGCCGCACTCAGCGGACAACTATCGAAAAGATTCGTCCTCAAGTAAGATCCGCAACGCCCCGTCTTGGCGAGTCAAGACCCCGGTGTATGACATTTTCAAAGCTTCCAGAGAATCTCCTTGGTTCCAATCGAAAATCGCGGACACCAATACGGCGTCAGATCCTAGAATCTCCATGGATAGGTCCTTGAACTCAAAAGGACGCTGTACTTGGTTGGCCCACTGCCTCTGATACCTGACGCGAATTGAATCGAAAGAAGTAAACCGCTTTCGCCCATTTCCCATCATGTATGCGCCATGGCGATTGTACCTGGATGCCACTGCCTCCGCGTCCCGGCTGCTGACATCTTCCGCATACTCCACCATGAACGTTTCTACCTCACCTCGAAGATTGTCTGCTGACGGCTCAGGAGTGGTCGAGCACGCAAAAATCGGTGTAAGGAGAAGAAATGTCACCCAGGTCGATGAACGGGACATCCCGGACCTCTTATTGATTTGGTGATCAACTTTCTTCAGGGCGTATAACGGTGGGCAATCTGCTGCGACCAACGCGGCCGCCGACCAAAGTATACGAATCACTGACCTCTCTGGCTGGCACCGCTGGTTGTGGGAGTCAGCCGTACCATTGTTATGCGTTTCTTAAAATCATAGAATGCGGTGGTCCAAGGAACAGCCACAGCATGGAAGCCATAGGGAGGATAGCTACCCGTGGCCAGAATTGCCCTGGTAATGGTATATAGTCTTCTAATGGTAGTCTCAAGAATAATGGTCTTTGCCAACTACAAACGCTCTTTGGGCGTGTTTCTGGCTATTGCGGTCTTAGTTATTCCGATGGCGTGCGCCGCACAGCCGGAGCCAGCAGCCAATCACCGGTGGCTCAACGTTTCGGCCGGCGTTTCTCCGCTTCCACCGCCTTTCAGTTTGTCAGGCGGGTTCTCGTATCAGTTCCGGAGCAAACTAGACGGCCAGATAGGGCTTAATGGCTCGATCGTCTCGACGAACGGAATGGCGGCGTTGCATGCCGGGGTCGGCAAAGCGGGATATCAGGGGCACGGCGTCTTCGCCGCATTTATCGGTCCCGCGATCATTGGCGGAGAGGATGACAATGGCGACTCCGTTAATCCGTTTGGAGCGAGCCTGACACGTTCAGCTCCACAAGAGTATACGCTCACGACCAACAGCGTTCCTCGAGGCTGTTCAGCCCTACCGTCACAGCTTCGTCATCGCCTGTGCCGAGCCGAAGAAATCGAGTTCGTCCTCACGCCCGGCCATCCACGGCGTTGAAGTGGATATGGACGCCATCGACTACCTCGAACGAGCGATCAAAGGCCTGGAGGCCTACCTCGTCCAGCAGACGACGGTGCACGATGTGCAGACGTTCCACCGACTCCGAACCGTTCCTGGCATCGGACAGATCCTGGCGATGACGCTCCTCTACGAAATCGAAGACATCTCGCGTTTTCCTCATGATAACGGGACGACCACGTGTCGAGCCAGCCCTTTGAGCGGACCATCTTTGCGCACGCTGGTTCATCAACAGCCTTCTCGCGGGGACGGGCTTGGACCGAGAATCGGTCCAATTCGAAGGCGTGCCGACCCTCAAAGCGTGTAGGGTGTGGACCGCTGAGCGGTCCCATGCAGGCTGCAAATCCAGAAATCTGAATACTCCCGCAGACGTGGCGCTGAGAACGGCCGAGGCAACCAAGATTCCGGACGGGAGATCAGCCCGGCCGCAGAATATCTGTGTCCAACTTGACTTTCAGGGCCATAAGCGTGTTATGCCTGGTTACGACAGAAGGCGGATCACCCCCGCCGTGCCGTCGACTTCGACCCTCTGGTTGTCGTGCAGTTTCGTCATCAGCCCGTCGATGCCCGCAACGCACGGCTTTCCGTACTCGCGCGCGACCACCGCACCGTGCTGCAGCACCCCGCCGACCTCGAGCACGATAGCGGCAGCGTTCACAAACAGCGGCGTCCACCCCGGGTCCGTAGTGTGCGCGACCAGGATGTCCCCCTTGTTGACGGGCTTTTCGTAGGGGTTGTGGAGCAGCTTGACCGGACCCGTCACCACGCCGGGCGAGATGGCCGCCCCGCTCAGCTCGCCGGGCTTCTCCTGGCGAGGAGGCGGTCGAAGGATCCGGCCTCGCGAGTCGATCACGCCTGGGAACTGCGTCACCTGGGCCTCGAGTCTCTTGAGGAAACGCGTCCGCTCCTCGCGGACCTTCCGCAGGTCCAACGAGGGTTGCAGCGCCGCCGCTTCGAGGTCGTCGAACGTCATATCGAAAACGTCCTCGGGGGCATCGAGACGCCCCTGCTGGACCAGGCGGCGGCCCTCGGTTAGCACGCGCTTGCGGAGCGCGTGGTGGAACAGGAGATTGTGGTGTTTGGGCGTGTCGCGGGTCCCAGCAAAGAGGTCGATGATCCGGTGGAGGCGGCGCAGCAGCGCTCGCCGTAGCCAACCGGATTGGCTCATCAGCGCTTCGTAGGCCCGCCACCGTTGCTCAACGAGGCGCTGGTGCGCCGCCTCCGGATCAAAGCCCGCATCGTCGACGGTCATGAAGGACATCTGCCTCAGAGCGAGACCGGGATTGTCCGCGTAACGCGGGCTCGCCAGGTCCATCTCCAGCGGACCGCGGCAACCGTACCTCGATAGGAAGGCGTCCCACGCGCTCAGGAACTCCGCCGACATCTGGCGTTGCTCGATTCGTTCGGCCAACCGAGTCAGGTCCCCAAAGTCGGACCGCTCCAACCGTTTGGCCAGGCGAAACAGCGCGATCCCCATCTCGACGACGACGTCGCCCGAAAAGCCCAACTTGAGCTTGTCGGCGAGGGCTTTGGTCTCGGCGGACTTCTTCTTGCCGACCACGCGATCCACCAACGCCACTGCCGCCAAGCCTGCCGCGAGCGCAGGCATCGTCACGCCGAACAAGTATCGCATACTGAGTGCACTATACGTCTGCCGGAATTCATCGAGCGGAAGGCTGTAGTCGATCTGTTCGATGACTTCTGTTTCATAGGTATCAATCTTTTTCTGATACGTTCGGCGAGCGCGTTCGGGAGCCAGGACGGTCCACAGCATATTCCCGAAGCCGCCGCGCAGCCGCCAAAGAAACCGGGGCATGAATCTCAGCATCCGGATTCGAGCCCACGGCGGCCTCGTGGGCGCGCGGTACCGCTTCGCATCGAGATTGGCCAGGATCTCGGCCATCAATGGGTCACTCTCGGCACCTGCCTTCGCCATCTTCTTTGGACTCGCCAGCCACATCGCGTTGGAGAGGTTCTGGTACATCCGGCTGCCCGCAAAGAACCACAGCCCCTCCTCAAAGGCGAGGTCGAGGTCCAGGCGTCCCATGAACAGCTCGACCATGTTCACGACCCCCTCCTCCATCCAGGCGAGTCCCATCGGCGAGATGGGTGCATTGATGGTGAATCCAGACGACAGTGCAATGTCGGTGTACAGCATCCTGCGTTCGCCGGGCCGGGTCATCATCTCGGGCGGAAGCGGCACGTAGGTGGTAATCGGGCGGGCTTGCAGCACGTAGAGCCGGCCGTCGGCGTAGGCCCACTCGATGTCCATCGGCTGCTCATAGCGTTGCTCGATGCGACACATCACCTCGGTCAGCTCGCCGAGTTGGGCGTCGCTGAGGGTGAACGCTGCCGATCGGTGGTTCTTCCGCTCGATGGTGCCGCCGTCGGCGCCCAGCCAGATCGAGACCTGCTTGGCGCCCAGCTTCTTATCGACGACCTGCCCACCGACCTTGTCGATGATGAAGTGGTCGGGCGATGCGAGCCCGGCGACGACCGACTCGCCCAGGCCCCAGTTCGCGTCGATGACGGCCTCGTCGTAATCGTTCGTGATCGGGTTGAGCGAGAACCCGACGCCGGCGATCTCGCTGTCGATCTGCTGCTGCACCACCACGGCGATGCGCGGCGAGAGCACGTCGAAGCCGTGCTCGTTCTTGTAAAGGAACACGCGCTCATCGAGGCTTGAGGCAAAGCAGTGTCGCACCGCCTCTTCCAGATCGGCCGGGCGCACGCCCAGTCGGGTCGCGTAGCCTCCGGCGAACGAGGCCGACGCCAGGTCTTCCTCCGGCGAGGACGAGCGCACCGCCCAGAGCACCTCGTCGCCCAGTGCTGCGAGGAGCTGGCGGAGGTCCTGCAGGGCTTGCCGCTGGTTCGCCGTCAGCGGCAGGGCAGGGCAGAGCCCCTTGAGTTCGTTGCAGAGGGTGGGCCACTTATCCGGCGTCGCATCGGCCAGCGCGGTCCAAGTCGCGGATGCCTGAATCTCGTCGAACCAGGGCGCGAAGAAGCCCGTGGTGAGCACGACGCCGGGCGGAACAGGGAAGCCCGCCTCGACCATCCGGATCAGCGAATAGCCTTTGCCGCCGACCTCCGCGAGGGTCGTCTGCTCGGTGCCGGGAAACGAAACAATCAGGGTCCTATCCATCCTTTCTCGCTCGATAGTTTGGATAGTGATTCCAGAGCGGTATAACGGTTGGGCAATTTGCGGCGAGCAATTCGCTCACCTTCCAGAAAGTAATCGTTTGAGACGAGCAATTCAGGTTGTGCGAGCCCGCAAAATCGCCTTGATACGCAATACTACTCGAACTCCCGTCTCAGAATTGTCTCAATCGCGTCGACGATTTCCATTCGGACACTCGGCCTAAGGTGACCAAGATTGCGAACAATTAGCGCATCGTTTGCCGTGAAGACCTTGCCCGGACGAACATAGCTGATTCGATGAAGACTACCGGACTCGAAGTGTTTGTCCGAGAGTTCAATGGCGTCGGGATCAGCATAGGGATTGCTCGTCCCCCTGACAAAGGATATGATCGCCACGGTCAATATTGGCGAGCACGATACCGGGCCGGAATTTCGCGTCGGACAAATCGGAGAAGGGAAACCGAACCAGCACAACGCTTCCTACTGAAGGTGCCGCCATGCCTCGTCCTCCTCTGGGCGGTCCCAATCAACGGCCAGAGCAGCCTCGCTGAGCAGGGCCGTATCGCTAGCCTGCTCACGCTCCGACTCGCCTTCCAGGAAGGTGACGAGCACGCGACGAACGTTCGAGAGTTTTACCTTCTCGAGAAGGCGAAGTCGTCCGTCCTTGTCCAGAACTGCTTCGACGGTCTTATGCATGGCTAGCCTATGATTAGGGATCAATTGAGGAGTTTAACCTCCAAAGGGACGAGCGGTTCGACGTATTGCGTATTGTATCTCGACTTCAGCCGGTTTCCCACTCTCGATTATGTTGGAGTGTCCGGGGAAGACTGAAGCCGCATGAGGCCATCGCGCTTGAATAGTCGCCGGTGGCTTTGCCCTCCATATTATCGAACTTGATTGCTCAAGCTTGAGCATCAATGCTGCTGACTTAGCGAAGAAACCAGTATGATAACGGGGCTGCGCACGCGCAAAACCAATCTTTTGAACGGACGCCGCTGAGAACGAGAATAATTCAAGGGCGCAACGCACAATTCGCGTTGTCGCTGCCTAAAAAGAGGTGTGTAGACCCTCAAAGCGTGTAGGGTACAGCCGCTGGCTGGAACCAAAAATCAGAATACTCTCGCAGTGGGAGCAGACATGAAAAGCTGAAGCATCAAGAGTTTGACGGGCTTGCTGGCCCGCCAAGAAAACTACGGCCTATCGACTTTGGTGGCCATAAGCAGGCTATCTGCACGAGAAAATCAGATTTGGGCGATCTGAGCGTCGTGCCATACTCCGACGACCCAAACAACGTCTTTTTCAACGCGGAAGAAGAAGCGATAGGGTCTGACGATGACTTGCTGATACCCTGAATCAGGATATTCCGGAATCGGGCTCCCGGAATCCGGATAAACCTCGAGACGCCTAATACTACTTTGTTATATATAGACAATGATGACGGCCAATGGTACATTGCATCGAACCATCCATGGTGCATCGCATGCGTACCGTACCCAAAGCCGGTCTCCAGCCACTTCCTGATCTTGCCTCGTTCCTGCAGCCGTTTGCTGCCCTCGTGCGCCGCTCCGAGAGCCGCCAGTCGATGGAGCGCTACGTCACGGGGCTCCTGGCGGACGTTCCTCGCAAGACCGCATCGGACCTTGGCCGTTCGCTTCCAGGCACGTCCGGCCAGCGCCTGCAGGAACTACTGACCAACACGTCGTGGGATTTCGGCGAGATGGATGCGATCCGGCTCGCTCTCATGCAGAAGAATGCATCGGTCGGAGGCGGCGTTGTCATCGTGGACGACACGGGGTTTGCCAAGAAAGGCACAAAGTCGGTCGGCGTAGCGCGTCAGTACTCGGGAACGCTCGGCCGGATTGACAATTGCCAGGTGCTCGTCACGCTGCATTACGTCGATGCTGTCTTTGACTGGCCCGTAAACGGGCGGGTCTACCTGCCGAAGACGTGGTGCGGGGATGCCGCGCGGCGCGACAGGGCGCGTGTTCCAGAGGCCATCCAGTTCCAGACGAAGGGCGCCATTGCGCTCGAACTATTGGATGAATCCGGTCTTACGCCGGCGGCCGTGGTGTCCGATGCCGGTTATGGCGATCAGCCCGCTTTTCTTGATGGCCTCCAAGCGCGCGGGATTCCCTATCTCGTGGCGCTCCCGCGCAAAATGATGTTCCGGCGGGCCGAAGAGGTGCATGCCGATCCAGGCACGGAAGTGCCCGCCCCGAGAACGGGTGTGGGGCGCCCGCGCCGCGCCATGACGCTCGAACGTCGTGTCGCGCCGCAGACGGTCGAGGCGCTTCGAGAGTCCCTTCCCGAAGACGCTTGGCAAACGATTGCCTGGCGGGACGGGGCGCGCGGCCCGCTCGTCAAGTCCTGCGCCCGGCTCCGGGTTTTTCGAACAGGTAGTCGTTCCACCCACATCCCGACCGAAGGGTGGCTTCTCTTCGAACGCCCCCTTCCCGGGCGCGGAGGTGACTTCAAATACTACCTTGCCGTCGGCTGCGACGCGCTTTCGTTCGAAGCGCTCATGGAGCGCGCCCACGTACGCTGGGTGATTGAACGTTTCTACCAGGATGCCAAAGGAGAACTGGGACTCGACGACTACGAAGGAAGACTCTGGAGCGGCCTGCACCGGCATGTAGCCCTCGTCATGCTGGCACATTCTTTTCTGACGCTCCAGCAGGCCTACGGGCCCGACGTGCGGGGCGCTCCGCATGACGAGACCATATCTGCTTCCGGATCCTCGTCGCAGCGGGGTCCCCCCCCCTGTGGGCCGCAAAAGCATGGCCGCGCTGCGCCGAACGCTGCACAACGAGCTGTTCCGGCAGGTCCTTGAATACGTATTGAAGTGTAGAGATGGACCATATCTAACAAAGTAGTACTAGGTGTGCTTTTCCGTCAATTCCAGACGGGCACGCTACCATTGGGACGGCAAGATGAGGAAACGATACTCGATTTGTCACATCGGCTGAATTCGAGGAGATCGCTGAAAGCACGCGGCCAGATAAACCATTTTCTTGGTCTATTGAAATGCCGGTTACTGTGCCCGGATTACCGGCCGATGGAACACCTGTCGGCCTAAAGAAGCGTTTGAGGTGCCCTGAACTCCGGCATCGCCAATACTGTGAGTCACACAGTAGTGTCCCAACGTTTTTGAAAACTCAACGTTGACCCATATGACGGAGCCATAATCGGCCATATCATGGCTTCTATGCAGGGTCTTAACTGGCTTGCCAATCGGAAGAGGGTTGAAATCGAGACCGCCCTCATATTCA
>JAJCYR010000083.1 GCA_029262775.1 Bacteroidota bacterium | reverse complement strand
AAATCGCCCATAATCATCGAGACCTTGGGAAATCCTCCAGATCGTCCCAAATACCCACCCCGTGCTCGTTGAATATCCCGCTCCAAAGGCTCATGCGCGTTGCTCGATCGTGTCAGAGATGGGTTTGCGGATGGAAACTAGTTACTGCAGAGATAACGCCAAACGTAATTGTGAGTGGACCCATATCTATGCGAATGGCTAGGATGAGTGGCGTTATAACGGCTGGCGGATTTGCGGCGAGCAAACACTCCCCTGCCGGAAAGTAATCGTTTCAGATCGGCTCAGCCAGTCGTGCGAGTCCGCAACATGCGCTCGTTATACCGATCTTCAACTAGAGTTTCTTGATTTGGGAACTACTTTGACGTTGACTTTGCTTACGGAGGTGAATAATCAGAAACATGGGAACGCTGAAAGCTAGGCTGCCTGCTATAGTCATGACTATAAACACCAACCAGCCAGGCCTGACGAATCCAACCGCTCGAGTCAGCCAGGCTATCAACCCCATCATTAAAAACGCCTCAATAATAAATACCAGACTAATTGGATTGCTCAGCGCAGATGATAAAGTCTCCGGATGGAATAGCGAGTAGTACACAAATACTCCGTTCAAACCGATCAATCCAGATGCGGCAATGATGTATAGAATGATTTGGTGTGGAATCAATTGAGCAAGGTTTTTCATGAGAAAACAGAAGTATTTATAATGGCAAGTAGTGAGCGTCTGCCAATACTACAATCTTCCGTAGTTCTCCGTATTGATCTAAATCAAGAAGTGGAGGCCCTCACTCGACTTAGCGTTTCCGGCGACATTCCCAAGTAGGATGCGATATGTCGTAATGGTGAAAGTTGCAGAATATTCGGGCTTTCACTTAGGAGTCGATCATAACGTTGCTGTGCAGTCAGCGATAGATGTTCACGTTCACGTTTCATTCGACCAGATAACGCATTAGCGAACAGCTGCCACGCCCAGTTTTCTAGTTCTCGATGTCGATCCATGAGATTCGATAGACTATCATAATCCGTCGTCAACATCTCTCCATCTGATAGCGCTTCGATTGCATAGTTCGATGGTTGTTGGAGAAAAAGCGAATCTGGAACACCTGAGAAATCTGGCGGATAAACGAATGCAACGGTGTGCTCATCACCGCTTGGAGTCGTGAAATATAGTCGCTGGACTCCATCGAGAACAATGGAGAAACTCCCTTCTATGTCTCCCATCTGTGTCAATATTTCCCCACGTCGAACAGACTGAAGTCGCCAAGGCTGGCGCACCGCAACCCATGTATCTTCGGAAAGGGTAGTCCGAAGATCGAACGATTTGCGAAGCAGTTCCAGTGCATTATTCAGTCGTTGCTGTTTGGTGTGCATATAAATGTGGCATTTTTGAATCAGCCTCGTTCTAGCATCAAAATGGATCGGTATAACTAATCTTCTATGGAATGGCCGTGGACAGGCTATTCTGGTGTATTCCGGGCTCTCCTCGAGGGAAGTATAAGCCCGACAGGGGTTTGGGGCAAGGCCTTCCGTATAGGACGCAGGCGATTTCCGAGCCGGGTAGTTCCACATAGGACGCATCTGCATAGGACACCCACCTACATAGCCACCTACTCCATCTCAAACGCCATCTTCATCCCGCCATTGAGGTGCTCGGCGATGTGGCAGTGCATCATCCACTGGCCGGAGTTGGTGAACTCAACGGCAATGTCGGCGGTCAAGCCAGCCGGAATAAAGGCTGTGTCTTTTCAGACTTGGTTCGCCACCGGACGGTCATTGTTAGGAGGGAACCAGGATTTCGGTCGATGCGAACGGCAGTACTTCGGCCGTGCCTGTTTTAACCTGGGGTTCCTGAATCATGTTCTGTTCTACTGTCATCCGTGATATACATGTCGCTCTCAACCCACTCAGCAAGTGAGCGGCACAGCGTCATGAATCCTTCGGCATACGCCTTGCCTGGGTAGTTTGAATGCTCCGGGACAATAATTCCGTGATAAGCGAACGCATTTTTGTAGTGATCGCTGATATCTCTGCTTTTCGAGGCGACCAGATGTTCGTTCATTCCCTTGGCTTCGGCCGTCTCCATCAACTCCTTTACACGCGACAGGAAACCAAAGATCTGAATCCACAGGCACCACCTTGGGATCAACTCCCTGTCAGCAGGTTGAATGCGCAGCAGCTCCTTCCACGCTCGTTTGTTCGTAGCGTATTCGGCTGGACGAGCCGTACTTTCGTGAACTATGCCTGAGCGCACGATGTCGGTAAGCGCATCCCGAACAGATGTCTTCGTATAGCCGACGGCCTTGCTGATGGTTGCAACCGTCGATGCATTATCGCGACTACTTACCAGATAACTGAGCACATCTGATTTTGCACTGGTCCCGAAGGCAGCCCTCATCCGGATGATGAGTGTTGCGGCTCCTCCGGTTTCTGGCTGAGGCGAACTCCGAGAATACCGACTGCTCGCCATTGTATTGTCGTGCTTTGCATGCCGTTTCCAACTTCGATGCCCCGATTCCGCGGCCAGCGCAGAGAATGCTGCAAAAAATTCCGGACCGCGCTCACCGAACTCGGGAAGCAAACTTTTCAGTCTATGAACACTCGTCAGCGATGCCCCTGTGGTCGCCCACCAACCAATCATCTCCAGTAGCCGCGGCTCCTTTTCGCGAAACGCAAAAGAGTGCAGGATCAGTGCTTCAGGATCTACAACCTGCGCAATATCTTTGTTGGTCGAACGGTACGCATTCGCCCCCAGCGCCGACCAATGGAGCCACGCCGTATTAAGAGCGACGTCGGTCGTCGCTTTATGAACGCTCTTCCAAATCTCGTCGTAATCGTTCAACGGCTTCCTCTACAAATTTACTGAATTCGGCGCCAGCATCCTGGCCACTGACCCATTCTGCAGCTTCTTCTATCTCTACGGCAGTCGGGTGCAGGGCTATCAAGTCTCGCCAGTGCTTTGAGTTCGGTCCCTGATCAAGTGAAGCGAATAGTTTCAATGGAACGAGTGCCTCCCTGCTGACAAATCCAATCGTCAGCGTTGAGTACTCCCTCCACGTAATGTCATGCATGAGATTCGGCGGAAGACCCGTCCGCCATTGACTCCCTACCACTGTATTCAGCCAATCCGGGGGTAGCGCATAATCTCGGGCAACGACATCAACTACCTCGTGAAAGGCTTCGGGCAGCGGTGAAGCAGGACTCAGAACAACTGGCTCCGCCGACAGGTCAGCCCGGGCAATAACGTCCACGTCCCTTGTTGTCCGATCCACAATTCCGTGGGCGGCGAGACTGGCTCCGCCAACCACGACCAGCGCGATCTCGACACCTTTCTCTTCCAAATGAGCCCCCAGGGCAGAGAACAGGTCCTCCAGCATGTCAGCATCGATGTCCATACACCAAGGTACGTACATCCTATCTTGCAGACAAGTTTATCCTGTTTACAAGACAGGTTTATCCTGTTTTTAGACCCGCGCACGCTTATTTCGCCCTACTCCACCTCAAACGTCATCTTCATGCCGCCCTCGAGGTGCTCGGCAATGTGGCAATGCATCATCCACTGGCCGGGGTTGGTGAATTCGACAGCGATGTCGGCCGTCATACCGGCCGGAATGAGGACCGTGTCCTTCCAGACCTGATTCGCGACTGGGCGGCCGTTGTAGGAGAGCACCAGGAACCGCTGTCCGTGCAGGTGAATGGGGTGCTGCATGGCGTGCGGCGAATCGCGGCGGTTTACTATGCGCAGAATTTCGGTCGATCCCCGCGCGAACGTCCAGTCAATATCCATGTTTTCGCGTCCGGTCGACGGCTCGCGGATAACCCAGTCCACCTGTCGCCCCGAAGTACTCCAGTTCATCATCGGCATGGTCCCCGTCCACTCAACCGGCTGAAACCACGACTGGTCGGCGTTCAGTAGCCAGTTGACGAGCGGTGGCACGGAATGCGCCCGGATGAACAGCTCCACCTCGCGGTCAGGCACATACAGACTGTCCGGGCCGAGCGTTGCCGTGCGGGCGAGCGCCCGGCGAAACAAGGTATAGTCGACCATCGGATCCATCCGCGGCCGCGGCGTGGGCCCGCGCGATGCCCAGCGGTTGACGTCCACCGAATCCACCACCACAAAACCAAGCGTATCGACCTCGGGAAAGAACACGCCCGCCGTATGATCGAGCGACTGCACGCGGTTCGTAATCGCGTAGCGCCCGGCGCTGGGCAGCACGATATCGGCCGTGTACCGCTCGGCCGGAGCTATGGCCATGCTCTCCTCCCAGACTGGATCGGCGTAGAGCCCGAGATCCGATCCCATGACCTGCATGGCATGCCCCTCGACGCTCACGTTCCAGGTCCGCGTGTTCGATACATTCGTAACGTAGAGCCGAAGCGTATCGAACCGCGCTGCGCGCAAAATAACGCGCTCCTCGCCATTGATGAGCGGCACATTCCCGAATCGCCCCATGAGCAGATAATTCGACGCCTCCCTCCCGTAGGGCACATTCCCATCGGGCGCGAGCGTCAAATCGTCGAGCACCAGGATTTCTTCGGTCGATGCGAACGGGAGCGCTTCGAACGCAGGTGGACGAACCAGCATGTTGCCGTAGAGACCCAGATCCTGCTGCACGTCTTCGCGGTGGTGCGGGTGATACCAGTACAGGCCTGCATCGGGAAAATGGACCTCGTACTCGAACGTCCCACCCTGCCGCACGGGATCCTGCGTGAGCCCTGGCACGCCGTCGAAGCGGTTTTCGTGCCGCAGGCCGTGCCAGTGGATGGAACTGGCGAATGGGGCATCGTTTTTAAATGTAACTTTTATTGTTACATTTTTTTCGACATGGAGGAGGGGGCCGGGGATTTGCCCGTTGTAGCCCAGCATGGCCAGATCCCGGCCCCCCACGCGCTTCCGGACGGGGTAGGCGTGGAGCGTGAGCGTATCGCCGTCGGTGAGGTACAGCGTCTCTCGCGGGCGAGCCTCCGGAAGCGCGGCAACGTCCCCCGACGGCGCCAGTTCGGTCTCCGGAACCCAGGGCGCGACATCCGGCACGAGCGTGTGCATGGCTGTGGACATCCGAACGCCCGGGTGCACGGCGGGCATGGGCCAGCCCGTGGCGCCAGCAGTATGCCCATGCGCTCCATCCCCGTGCTCATCCCCCCGACCTGCGCTACCCGCCGGATCCGCGAAGGCGGAGACCTGAAAGAGGTCATGCGGCTCGAGGCGGCTCGACGGCGAGCGGCCGCGCAGCACGAGAGGCCCCGAGCGCTCCATCGCCAGCGGGCTGTCCTCGAGGCTCACGAGCACCATGAATTTGTTGAATGCCACCTCGCCGAGATTCGCCCTCCCGTTCTCGATCCGGCCCAGCCGCACTACGGGATCCAGGTCAAGCGGCATGACCCAGGCCATATAGACCGATCCCTGTGGCGCGGCCGGCAACCCCTCCACGTACGCCACCAGCTCGTAGCGCTGATGCCCATCGCGCGTCACCGCCACGCCAAACGCCGAAGCCGGCCGCGCCAACTCCAGACTTGCCTTCGCCCCGGCATACGCCGCCGTCGGCACCAGTTCCATGCAGTACAGCGAGAGCGGCTTGCACTCGGTGGGGGGTGTTGCAGCCGCCAGACCCGGTCCACAAAGGACGAACAGCCATGCCCACCGCACCATCATCTTACACAAATACCGGTTTCCCCCACATGCTACCATCATATCCCAAGGTACGTCGGGCGCCACAATCTTGAAGTAGATTCATGGGGCTTGAAGTAGATTCATGGGGGCCGGTCAGAGGATCGGAGACGATGGCGGCGTGGTGACAGGTACTTGCGCCGTATCCCTTTAAGAAACATATCGGCACGTTATAGGTACTATTTTGCTGTCGTTCCATCACTACCGTTCCAATCAAAACCGTTAGATGACCCAAGACACAACCCGTAGCGCCGAGCTACTCACCAGGCGCAAGTGCGCCGTGCCGTCCGGCGTTGGAATTTTCAATACGGCTACGGCCGTATCCGCACAGGGGGCCATGATAACCGATGCCGACGGCCGCGAATTGATCGACTTCGCGGGAGGCATTGGTGTCGTGAACGCAGGCCATTGTCCGGCACCCGTTGTGAAGGCCATTCAGGAGCAGGCGGCAAAATTCATCCACACGAGTTTCAACGTCGTCACGTATGAGGTATATATCGCACTGTGTGAAAAACTCGGTGCGTTGCTTCCCCACGGCGACCATACCAAGGCATTCCTGGTCAGTACGGGCGCCGAAGCGGTTGAGAACGCCATCAAAATCGCCCGGCAGGCGACCGGCAGACAGGGTGTACTGTGTTACACGGGAGGCTTCCATGGCCGTACAATGATGGCCATGACGTTGACCTCCAAGGTCAACTACAAGTTGAACTGTGGCCCATATGCACCCGAAGTCTACCGCCTGCCCTTCCCGAATTTCTATCGATATGGAAGCGGTCTCACCGAGGCACAATTCGTAGATCAGGAACTGAAGCGTTTGCACGAATCGGCGCGCAACGTCGTATCGCCGGGTAATCTGGCGGCCATCATCATTGAAGTGGTTCAGGGAGAAGGCGGCTTCAACGTCGCGCCAGCGGGCTACTTGAAGGGCCTGCGGGAATTCTGCGATGAGCATGGCGTCGTCCTTATTTTTGATGAGGTGCAAAGCGGTTTTGGCAGAACGGGTCGCTGGGGATCGTATGAGCATTTCGGCGTGCTCCCCGACCTGTCCACCTGGGCCAAGTCACTCGGCTCGGGGATGCCAATTGCCGCTGTCGTCGGACGTGCGGACGTCATGGATTCGGCCGGGCCGAGTACCATTGGTGGTACGTTCATCGGCAACCCTGTATGCTGCGCGGCCGCGCTGGCGACGCTGAAATACATGGAAGAGATTGATATAAACGCCAAGGGAGTGCATGTGGGCGGCATCATCCGGAAACGTTTCGAACGGTGGCAGGACCAATATCCGCAGATCGGTGATGTACGTGGCCTCGGGGCCATGATGGCACTTGAATTCGTCAAGAATGGAGACCCACAGCAACCGGATGCCGAAACGTGCCTGGCGCTGCAAACGGCGTGTGCCCAGCGCGGCGTCATTCTCATCAGCGCGGGCACGCACGGCAACATCATCCGCATTCTGTGCCCGCTGGTCATCAGCGACGAGTTGCTGAACTCAGGGCTCGACATCATGGAGCAGGAGCTTCACAAGATTCTACACTGAGCATCGACCCATGAAGCCTTTTTCAATTGCTGGAATCCAGATGAAAGTGAGTGCCTCCCACAGCAATGTGGAGGCCATGAAGCTCAAGCTGTGCATCCTGATGAATATCTATCCCTGGGTGGATATGGTGGTCTTCAGTGAGCTCTGTGCGCATGGGCCGCTCACGTACTACGCCCAGGAACTACCGGGTGGTAACTTCGAGCGCGAAATGAGCGCGATGGCGGCCAAACATGGCATTTGGCTGCTTCCTGGATCCGTTTTCGAGAAGCGGGATGGGAAGATCTACAACACCGCCAGTGTGATTGACCCAAAAGGGCATGTGGTGACCCGATACAGCAAGATGTTTCCATTTTATCCGTATGAAGTGGGCGTCACGGGCGGTGAGGAATTCTGTGTTTTCGACGTGCCGGATATCGGAAAATTCGGCGTGAGCATTTGCTACGACATGTGGTTTCCGGAGACAACGCGTACGCTGGCTGTCATGGGGGCAGATGTCATCCTGCACCCGACTCTGACCGGCACCATTGACCGTGAAATCGAACTCAGCATTTCGCGCGCGTCCGCGGCCATCAACCAGTGCTACTTCTTCGATATCAACGGGCTCGATGACGGCGGAAGCGGGAAGTCGGTCGTGTGTGGGCCCGACGGCCGCGTGATCTACCAAGCCGATGGAAATGAGGAAATGATTCCTATTGAAATCAACGTGGAACGGGTGCGCCGCAGTCGTGAACTCGGCCTACTCAGGCTGGGCCAGCCGCTGAAGAGCTTTCGCGATCACCTGGGCAACTTTACCATCTACGAAAAAGGTGCCCAGCATCCGTATCTGGATTCGCTCGGGCCGCTCATAAAGCCGACCAGATTGCGCGAATTGACCGAGCTTCAGATTCACCAGGACCAGATCGAACACGTGGAGGCTCCGATTACGCCGGGTATTTAATTGAACACCAACTACTGACAGCACATGGGATCTACCGTAAAAAAATCCGCACTGCGGGACTATGACTATGCTACCTGGTTCGAAATACCCGCACTCGACATTGACCGGGCGACCGGGTTCTACAATGAGATCTATGGCATCAACATGGATGTCACGGCCACCAGCGAGTTTGTCATGGCCTTGTTTCCCGCAACAAAAGGGATTGGAGGTGCCGTCGTAGTAGGCCCTGGGTGCGTTCCCAGCAGTGTAGGACCGTTGCTGTATCTCAACGGCGGCGACGACCTGGACAATGTGCTCTCCAAGGTGGATGCCGCAGGTGGCCGCGTTGTCATGTCCAAAACACTCATCAGTGAGAAGGCCGGGTATTTTGCCCTCTTCATGGACACGGAGGGAAATCGTCTGGCCCTGCATTCCAAAAATTGAGGGGAATCGATATCTCAAAAACTTCCAAGGCAAAGGCCGTTCATTTCAATGTCTCCCGGTTGCGCAGTCATACGTGGAACCGGCTGAAACTGATGGCCGGCGAACTGGCAGCAGAACCGGGCGGTGCCGACGTGAAAAAGGTATCGCGCCTGCTGAATGACCTCGAAATCCTGGAACAGTATTGGGCTTTCCCGGGCGTTTTTGCTGTTCGGCGGCTCCGGGAACGATTGGCGGAGCAGGAAATCGTGTCGTTCTCCCACGCGGTCCGAGGCTTTGTCCGGGACCTGAGCAGCGAAACATTTCGTAGCGATCCGGAGATTTCACTCGGTGCGCTCAAGGAGGATGAAGAACGGGCAGAAGCGGACAGCCGGGAAGGAGGCAGTCAGAAATATTTCGAGGTACTGTTCGTTGACAACATGTCGGCGCGGGACGAGCTGAACCTGAAGAAGACCTTTTCCGAAATCCGGGATTCGCAGGAAGAGTTCGCCTACGACGTCATTGTTGCGCGGACGTTTCAGGATGCGCTCATTGCGCTGCTCCTCAATACGAATATCCAGGCGTGTGTAATCCGGTACGGCCCGTCCTTTGCCTCGGAGAATGCGACAGGGCTGCTGCAGGAGTTCATTGGACCAGTTCTGGACCCGGAACTGAAGAAACTGACTGAGAGTGAACGCGGTCCCGTGCTGGGCAGTTTGCTTGCGAAATTCCGGCCCGAGATGGATCGTTACTATGTGACCGATACGCCAGTTTCGGACTTGAAGGACTCCACCATCCAGACCTTCCGCCGCATTTTTTATCGCAGGGAGGACATCCAGGAGCTCCACTTGACCATCCTGCGCGGCATCAAGGAGCGCTATGCGACGGCATTCTTTTCCGCACTGAAGGAGCACAGCAAAAAGCCGACGGGTGTCTTTCACGCCATGCCGATTTCGCGGGGCAACTCGGTCTTCAAGTCTCGCTGGATCCGTGACTTCGGCGAATTTTATGGCCGAAACATGTTTCTGGCCGAAACCAGCGCGACTACCGGTGGGCTCGATTCGTTGCTGCAGCCGACCGGGACCCTGAAAAAGGCCCAGGAAGATGCCGCCAGAGCGTTTGGATCCCAACAGACATTTTTTGTCACGAACGGCACCAGCACGTCCAATAAAGTGGTCGTGCAGGCGCTGGTGGAGCCGGGTGACCTGGTCTTGATCGATCGCGACTGTCACAAGAGCCACCACTACGGCCTGGTGCTCTCGGGCGCCTACCCTGTGTATCTGGACTCATATCCGCTTCCAGAATACTCCATGTACGGGGCCGTTCCCATTGCCCACATCAAGGAAAAGATCCGGGCGCTGGCTGCGGCCGGGAGGCTCGACCGCGTCAAAATGCTCCTGTTGACGAACTGCACCTTCGACGGCCTCGTGTACAACGTCGAGCGCGTCATGGAGGAGGTACTCGCCATCAAGCCTGACATCATCTTTTTGTGGGATGAGGCGTGGTTCGGCTTTGCGGGCTTCTCGCACATGTACCGGCAGCGTACGGCCATGAGCGTCGCGAAGAAACTGTCCGAAAAATACCGCTCAGCGTCGTATCGGGAAGCCTACGCCGCAGCACGCGCGGAAACCGCGGGTACCGATCCGATTTCGGGTATGCCCGATCCGGACAAGGTGCGCATCAGGGTGTATGCGACCCAAAGCACCCACAAGACGCTGTCATCGTTCAGACAGGGATCCATGATCCATATCTGGGACGAGGACTTCCAGCGCCGGTCCGAAGCATCGTTCCATGAAGCCTACATGACGCACCTCAGTACGTCGCCCAATTACCAGATTCTCGGGTCTCTGGATGTCGGGCGCCGGCAGGTGGAGTTCGAGGGATACGAGTTGGTCGAAAAAAGCGTGGAACTGGCCATGCTCCTGCGTGCCAAGATCACCGACCATCCCAGGCTGCGGAAGTATTTCGACGTGCTCAGGACGGGAGACCTGATACCCGCCGAGTACCGGTCGTCCGGGCTGGATCATTACTACAATGAAAAGACCGGTTGGAACCGGATGGATAATGCGTGGGCCCACGACGATCTGGTGCTCGACCCCACGAAGATCAACCTGTTTGTCGGGAGGACCGGCGTGGACGGCGATACGTTCAAGAACCGGTTCCTTATGGATAAATTCGGCATCCAGATCAACAAGACGTCCCGCAATACGGTGCTGTTCATGACGAACATCGGGACCACACGGGGATCCGTCGCCTACTTGATCCGGGTTCTTCTGAACATTGTCGATGAGCTCGAAAGCGGACAGGAATCCATGAGCCGCGAGGAACAGTCGTTGCAGACCGCCCGCATTCGATCGCTTACGCACGATGTCCCTCCGCTGCCCGATTTCAGCCGGTTCCACGCGTCATTCCAGGCCATTCCCGGACTTCCAGGAGGTAACCTGCGCGAAGCCTATTTTCTTGCGTACAGGGACGACCGCTGCGAATACGCCACCCTGGCGGAATGCGATGGGCTCATGGAGTCAGGGCGCGAAATCGTTTCGGCATCATTCGTGATTCCCTACCCTCCCGGCTTTCCAGTCCTGGTTCCGGGGCAAGTCCTGAGTCCAGAGATTCTGGCCTTTCTGATTGCGCTCGACGTGAAGGAAATCCACGGCTACGAGCACGAACTGGGTCTACGCATCTTCACAGATTCAGCGCTCGGCCGCCAAAAGACCGGAACCGCCATGGCGGGCCGACCAACCACCAAGTGAACAAAACGAAATGACCAAGAAGACACCACCCATACTGCGCGGAATTTCTGATATTCGCCGGTTCTTCCAGCGGAACGAGATGCCCATCTACTTTGTCAGCGCGACGAATTTCAATTTGCTCGGCGCCGATGAATGGATAAAGGGATTCAAGTACATCACGTACATCGAATGTTTCGACGGGCTGCATCCCAATGCGTTCAGTCCGAAGGAGGAACTGCCGCACGACGAGTTCCAGGGCATCGAGGATATCAACAACTACCTGCTGGAGCACAACGAGGTGGTTCAGGTCATCCGCAATCGCCGGCATGACGGAAAAGCCGGAAAGGTGCTGTTCCTGATGTTCGATGAGAAGACCGAGCGGCTTGCGAAGAAGCTCGGCTTGGACGTCTGTTTTCCGCCCGCAAAGATGCGCACGTTGCTGGACAACAAGGTGCATACAAACCGCGTCGCCGAACAGGCGGGGGTTCCGTGCGTGCCCTATGTCCTGTCAAAGGTCAAGGACTTCAAACACCTGCGCAAGGTGTCCAGGGAGCTCGGCGATCACCTCGTGGTCCAAACGCCGTTTGGCGACTCCGGCCACACCACGTTTTTCATCTCCAATGAGGCGGACTACAACAAGCACGCCGAGGAGATCGAGAAGGAGAAGGAGGTGAAGATCATGAAGCGCATCAATTGTCGCGGTTCGGCGATTGAAGCCTGCGTTACGCGCCACGGTACCATTGTGGCCCCGCTCATGACAGAACTGGTGGGCTTCAAGGAGCTCACTCCGTACAAAGGAGGATGGTGTGGAAACGAGATCTATTCCGACGTTTTTACGCGCGATATTCGCCGCAAAGCCCGCAAGTACACCAACCTCTTCGGCGACCAGCTACGGAAGGAAGGCTACAAGGGATATTTTGAGCTCGATTTCCTTATCGATCAGGATACCAGGGAAGTCTACCTTGGGGAGTTGAACCCACGCATTACCGGTGCCAGTTCCATTACAAACCACGCCGTGTTTGCGCTGGCCGATGCCCCGCTGTTCATGTTCCACATCCTTGAATGGATGGACGTGCCGTACGAGCTCAATGTGAAGCAGCTCAATGCTCGTTGGGCGCGCAAGGAGAACATCGATGGGTGGGGGCAGATGATCATCAAACACACCGACGATGTCGTAGAGAAGGTCACCGAGGCCCCCCGGTCCGGCATCTACAAAATGAACGATGACGGCACGGTGACCTACTCCCGCATGGACACGCACCGTCGTGCGGTGGAAAGCGAAAACGAGGCCTTCTTCCTGCGCATTACCCGGAAAGGGGACTGGGTCTATGAAGGCGCCGACATGGGCATTCTTGTGACGCGTGGACGGCTTATGACCGACGATTTCAAGTTGAACGCCCGGTCGAAGAAATGGCTCACAGCCATTCGGAATATGTACAAGACCGGTGCGCCGGACGCGATTGCCGCGCAGGAAGCCACTGCCGCTGACTTCGGCGCCTTCAAACTGATGTAGTGCATGCACATACAGTTCGAGATGATCAACGAGGCAGTACCTGGAGACGAGTGGAGACGCCGTTTCGAGAGGGTATGGCCGTCGTACAAACGCTGGTTTCTGGGGGAAGGCGTGGATGCGCGGACGGACCTTGAAACCAGTCGGGTCCGGTTGGTGCGGCACATGCCCGAACTCGCCGAGACCTATGAGCGCCTGTGCTCGCTGGGGGGCCACGATGATGTGACGTCCCGCTTCCTGTCCATGGTAGATCCACCGCGATATATGGCGGGCTGCTCGCAGATGGCGTGGACGGGTTCCGAACCGGCGCTCATCCGCAACTACGACTTCGATCCACGCCTTCTTGAAGGCGTGATTTCACGCACGCAGTGGGTACGACCGGTCATGGGCGTATCCGAAGGCACCTGGGGGCTGCTCGACGGCATGAATGCGGACGGCCTGGCCATCTGCCTGGCTTTCGGTGGTCGCAAGTCCGTCGGACAGGGCTTCGGAATTCCGCTGATCGTTCGCTATCTGCTGGAAACCTGCACGACCGTGCCTCAGGCGTGCGAACGCCTGAGGGGGCTACCGGTCCATATGGCCTACAGCCTCACAATGCTCGACGGCGCCAGCCAGCACGCGACCGTCCATCTGGCACCGGACGCCGCGCCGGTCGTGACCGACGAGGCAACGTGCACGAATCACCAGATGGGCGCCGAGTGGGTTGAGCATGCCGCCGAGAGCAAGTCCGTCGAGCGCAAGGCGTCCCTGGATGCGCTGCTTGACGATCCGTACCAGGACCGCCCCGCGCTGATCCAGCACTTTCTGCGGCGCCCATTGTTCAATAACGACTATCACGGAACGTTC
Organism: Bacteroidota bacterium; assembly: GCA_029262775.1. GTDB lineage: Bacteria > Bacteroidota > Rhodothermia > Rhodothermales > UBA10348 > 1-14-0-65-60-17. Next base: position 35,410 of record JAJCYR010000083.1, on the reverse strand, counting down.
GGCACCATATATACCGCCGCGTACGACCCGTTGAAGGGCCAGGTCGACATATACTGGCCCTCTGAGCACGTCACGTTCGGCTTCGACGACTTCGAAGAACGCGTCATCACACCTATTCTATCATGAGCCACACACAGACAAATTCCAATACCGCAACTCGTAACGGGCTGTACCACGACGCCAATTTCATTGCCGATGAGTGGGTATCTGTTGGCGATGGATCGTTCAATCCTGTACTGGACAAGTACACGGGCCATGAATTGGCCCGGTTGCCGAACGCCACGGAGGAGCAGATGGAGAGTGCCATTCAGGCTGCCGTCGCTGTATTTCCGTCGTTCAGCCGGTGGTCGGCTGGCAAGCGGAGTGCCAGGCTGGACAGGCTTGCCGACCTGATTTCCGAACACAAGGATGAACTGGTTGCCCTGATTGTGGAGGAAGGCGGCAAACCCCTCAGCTACGCTCAAAACGAGATCGGACGCTGCATTACGACGGTGAGGACGGCCGCGGCCGAAACGTTACGATTCGGGGGCGAGACGGTGCCACTCGATTTCGGAGCGGGTGAAGGCAGGATTGCGTTCACCACCCGGCACGCGATCGGGCCCATTGCGTGCATAACACCGTTCAACTTTCCGCTGAACCTGGTGCTGCACAAGGTGGCTCCGGCGCTCGCGGTGGGCTGCCCGGTGATTGTGAAGCCAGCGCCGCAGGCGCCGCTGAGCACGATGGCGCTCGCGACGCTCATCAAGAAGGCTGGCTATCCGGCGGGGGTTGTCAGCGCCATGGCATGCGACATCCCGGTCGCCGAGAAGATGGTGAAGGATGAGCGGATGGCGATGCTCAGTTTCACCGGCAGTGACAAGATTGGCTGGTACCTGAAAAGTATCTGCGGGAAGAAGCGGGTAGCCCTTGAGCTCGGTGGCAATGCAGCAGTGATCATCGACGAAAGCGCCGACCTGGATGCGGCTGCGAAGACGGTAGCCGTTGGCGCGTACATCTATGCTGGCCAGGTGTGCATCAGTACGCAGCGCATTTTTACCGTTGGCAAGGCGCACGACGCGTTCCAGGCCGCGCTCGTGAAAGAGATCGCGAAACTGAAAGTGGGCAACCCCAAGGATGCAGACGTGCTGGTAGGCCCCATTATCGACAAGGGGCATCTGGAGCGCATCGAGAGTTGGGTCCGGGAGGCCATTGACGGCGGTGCCGAGCTGCTGACGGGCGGGAAGATCGTGGACGCCGAGCACAACCTTTTCGAGCCAACACTGATCACGGGCGCCACGGGCGACATGAAAGTGAACTGCGCCGAGGTTTTTGGTCCCGTGGCGACCATTGAAAACGTGGAAACGTTTGACGACGCTGTTCGGCGTGCGAATGAATCGAATTACGGCCTGCAGGCGGGCGTGTACACCAATGATTTCAGTCACGTGAAGCAGGCGCACGCCGAACTCGAAGTGGGCGGCGTCATGATCAACAACGCGCCCGGCTTCCGGATAGACAGCATGCCGTATGGCGGCGTGAAGGACAGCGGTCTGGGCCGCGAAGGACTGAAGTACGCCATGGAGGACATGACCGAGCCGCGGCTGCTGGTGTACTGAGGCGGCGGCATCCGGAAGTCATGATCGGGCTCTACCGGGGCCCACCGGACAACGGAAAACCTACCCTCTTGAACGTGAAAGCCATTCGTCCAAACTGAAGCGATCCTGGTTCGGAGGGATGGCCATGATGAACAGTAGCAGCAAAAGTCTGGGCATGACGTGGGAGTGGAAGCCGTAAAATGGGTCGGCGAGCATGTGACCGAAGATGACGGCAACGAGTACCAATGCAAGCATGATCTGTGCCGAACGCCGCCGATATCCGATCAGGATCAATCCTCCGGCTGTGAGCTCAATGAACGGAATGGCGATACCCCCGGCCCATAACAACCACGCCGGGAGGAACGTGTCCGCAAACGGCTCAACGAACGCACTCTCCGCATGCGCCATGGGTCCCATAGCGAAGACCTTGTGCCAACCCAACAGGAAGAACATGAGTCCAAGACACAGTCGGGCAATGAGCAATGCCGCAGGAAGATTTTCGCTATATGCTGCTTTCATGTGGCTTTGGGGCGTTGGGGCGTCCAGGTGATCCGGTGGTCCAGTGGTCCAGTGGTCCAGGTGATCCGGTGGTCCAGTGGTCCAGGTGGTCCGGTGGTCCGGTGGCCGCCTATTTCTTTTTCGCGAGGTACACGCCGCCGAAGAGAGCGACCACACCGATCCCGATGAACAGGTATGACTGCACGCGCATGTCGTTGTCCTGGACGGACATATCCATGCCCATCACGCTGGCTGACGCACCGCTGTCGCCGAACATCATGATGCCGTAGATGGCGAGTGCGATTCCAGCGATGGCGAGTACAATACCAAAAGTGTTTTTCATATGGGTTGTTGGTTGGCTGGGATTCATTGTACGACTTATGACTGAACGGAGTGCTACATGTGTGTCACGTCTCGCAAGATTGTAAGGTTTCCGGTACACGAATTCGATCGCGACACCATTGACAATGGTTTCTTCAATATTTAGCTTAGGCTAAAAATCTTCACCCAGCCATTTCCGCCATGCCCCATTACGTCATGCCCCATTCGCGTCCGTTTCGGCGGCGTCGATTGCGCCTGTCCATTCCTGCGGTCCTCGCCGTCCTTCTCCCGATTCTCGCCGGAGGATGCGACTTCTTCCCTGACGCCCCGCCGGACAACGAAATCTTCGACGCGCCGCTCGACGGCCTGACCGGCACCCAACTCGCGCTTCACCTCGCCGGCGACGAGGAATTCGCCCGTCGTTTCACGGTCGAAGACGGCTTGGGCCCAATCTTCGTCTCCAGTTCCTGCGACAACTGCCACCCCGGCGAGGCCAAAGGCCACCCGACGTTCGACGTTGTGCGCTTCGGGCGTATGGAAAACGGTGTGTTCGATCCGATGCCGACGCACGGCGGACCCCAGCTACAGAACCGGGCCATCCCCGGGTACCCCGCCGAATTCATTCCCGCAGAAGCCACCGGAGTCACTCGACTGACTCCTCCGGCGGTCACCGGGCTTGGCCTCCTCGAAGCCGTCGACGATGCGACGATCCGCGCGATGGCAGATCCGGACGACGCCGACGGTGACAATATTTCGGGACGCCTGCATCTCCTGGACGCCACAGACCTCATCGATGAAATCGCCGATTTGAGCCGGCTCGCGGACGCAGGAACGAGAAATATCAAAGTAGACGGCCAGTACATCGGCCGGTTCGGCAAGAAGGCGGGGACCATCAACCTGCTGCACCAGACCGTGGACGCGTACATCAACGACATGGGTTTGACCACGGACCTTGTCACCGACGACCTGACCAACGTCCAGGCCGTTGGCGCATTCGGGCAGGATCTGGCGCCGGACCCTGAAATCTCTTCAAGTGTCCTGACCAGCGTCGTCTTCTACCTGCAGACGCTCCGCCCCCCCCTTCGTCGGAATGAAAACGATCCCGACGTCGTCGCGGGCGAGCGGCTGTTTGACCAGATCGCATGTTCATCGTGCCACGTCCCGCGGCTTGTCACCGGTGAGTCCAACATCCTCTCACTCAGCCGGCAGGAATTCTTCCCGTACACCGACCTGCTGCTGCACGACATGGGGCCGGATCTGGACGATGGAGTAACGCAGGGCAATGCGTTGACGTCCGAGTGGAGGACTCCGCCGCTGTGGGGCCTTGGCCTGGCGGCCGAATTTCAGGGTGGACGGGCCTTTTACCTCCACGATGGCCGGGCCAATACGATCGAGGAGGCCATCGATCACCATGGAGGGGAGGCGGCTGGCAGCCGCGCGGCATATGACGCGCTCACGGCCGAAGAACAGCAACGATTGATCGCATTCCTCGAATCGTTGTAAGCCGCCATGCACAGACGAGAATTTCTCAGGAGGTCTGGACGGGCGGGCGCTGTCGCGATGTGTGCCCCCGCCGCCATCGGGGGGTTGATGGCGGGATGTACCAGCTACCGGTACGTCACCTATCAGCACGAGGGCGACCGGCTGCTCGTGGCCAAGGCTGACCTGGCGGAATCCCCGTTCGTCCTGCTTCGGAATCCGCAGGAAGGAGAACGACCGATCTACCTGCATCACCACGAGAACGGGACGTTCAGCGCCGTTTTGACGCGCTGCACTCACCGTGGCTGTCAGGTCAAACCCGCCGGTTCACGACTCGCGTGTCCGTGTCATGGAAGCGAATTTTCTCTGACCGGCGACCTGCTGGCCGGACCAGCAGACCGTCCCCTGCTTCGATATGACGTCACGACCGACGCCGACCACATTACTATCCGGATCACATAGTCGATAACACTCATGCGCCTCTTTGTAATCGTCCTTCTCTTTTCCGCGTCCGCCGCGTCCGCCGGGTTCGCTGCGGCACAGGACGCCCCGCGAGATTCGGTCTCGTCCGAGGGCTTCGTCCAGAACTCCATCTACGAACGACCCTACATCGGCCGCGTCGGAGCCACGGCCATCGGGGGCTATGCCGAAGCGAACAGCAACTATTTCGTCGAAGACGGCATCTCCGAGGGAAACTCGTTCGAGATGCGCCGCTTCAACCTGTTCGTGTTCTCGTCGATCAGTGACCGGATCACGCTGACGTCAGAGCTCGAATTCGAACACGGGACCGAGGAAATAGAGTTGGAAACCGCGCTCATCGACTTCACGATCACACCGGAACTGGTCATCCGGGCGGGCGTTCTGCTGCCGCCGATCGGAGCGTTCAATCAGAACCACGACAGCCCCCTGTGGGAATTCGTGGACCGGCCGCTCGTTTCCACGAATATCATCCCGTCGACCCTTTCGGAAGTGGGAGCAGGAATTCACGGGCTGCTGTTTCCGGATCCCTCCATCGGCGTCACGTACGATCTGTATGTCACGAACGGTCTCGCAGACGGCGTCGTCATCAACGAGGAAGGACGCACGTTCATTCCGGCGGGAAAGAGCGAGGAGGCCTTTGAGGAAGACAACAACGGCCGACCCGCGGTATCGGCCCGTATCGGCGTCCGGTATCATTCACTCGGAGAAATCGGCATGTCGTACTACGGGGGGGCATACAACAGCTTCGAGATCGAGGGAGACGAAGTTGACGAGTCGAGGCGCGTCGACCTGCTGGCGGTCGATCTGAAGACCTCGCTATACGGCGTCGAATTGCGCGGCGAGGCGGTTGCCGCCTGGATCGATGTCCCCGAGAGCCTCGACGACGAATTCGGGAGCCAGCAATGGGGAGCCCACCTCGACGTCATCGTGCCGGTCTGGACGTTCCAGTCATTCAGCTACGATTCGGCGAAGTTGAACGCGATGGTCCGAATCGAACGCGTGGACTTCAACACAGGAACGTTCTCCGCGCGGACGGTCGGCGAGGGAAGCCCAGCAGTAGGCGATCGGATCTATGACGAGGTATTCGCGCTGGTGTCCGGGCTGAGTTTTCGACCGAATGCCGACACGGTCTTCAAATTCAACTACCGGCGCGAGTGGCACAAGGACCTGATCGGAAATCCGGCGGCGAAGGGAGCCGGCGTACAGTTCGGGTTCGCGACGTATTTCTGATCATGAGTCGCTCCGCAAACTGATGACCGGATCCTGGTGGGCCGCCTGCAGCGACTGGTAGCTGATGGTCGCCAGGGCAATGACCAGTGCCAGGCCGCCAGCCAGGGCGAACGTCCACCACGTTACATCGACGTGATACGCAAAGTCCTGCAGCCAGCCGTCCAGGCCCACCCAGGCCATGGGTGTAGCCAGAACCATGGCGATACCGACGAGGATGACAAACTCTCGGGCAACCAGGCTGGCCAGACCCATGCTCGATGCGCCGAGCACCTTCCGGATACGCCGCGCGAACAACTCGCACAGATCACCTTCCATGTCTTCGATGAGTTCGGGTTGGCAAACAGCCCGGAGCAGCAGAAGGGGCGTACGTGGCGGCGACATCAACTCCATACAACCTCCGGAATCTGATGCCAAGCAGTTTCTCGGACTGCACGGGTGGCATGCAGGACAGCTTTTCCGCTTGCCGTGATCGTGAAGAGGCGCTTGCGTCGGCCACCTCGCTCGGCAGTCGGTTGCCCCATTTCCGAACGTACGTATCCTTTCTTTTCGAGCCGGTTCAGGCAGGAATGCACGGCGCTGATGTGCACGCCCCGGTCGGCCCGGGCCTCGAGCTCGTCGCGGACGGCCACCCCGTAGGCGTCGCCGTGAAGGACGGCGATCATGAGCAGGACGAGTTCCTCGAAAGCGCCAAGGGATACATCGGACATGGAACGGGAGGTTGAATCTGGAACGCCATACGGCACGTCCATGACCTCTGTTGCCGAACATCATGATGCCACGTGCCCGCCACAACCTTGACTGATGTTCGAGATTGCACCTTAAAATTTTTTAAGGGCACTTTCAGGCTGCTTTAAGGACAACGGCGCCACATTACCAATGGAACCTGGTAAAAGCCAGGTACCGTGAGCCAGATGTCTTCCCATCGAATGCGAGGTCTGTCATGTGTTACCACAAAATCCACGCTTACGTTCGCTCCCATCGTCGCGAGGCGGTCGAAGAGGCCATGCTGAAGCTCGGCATCAGCGGCTTCAGCTATTGCCGGGTCAAAGGCGCGGGCGAGTATGCCAACTACTTCAGTCCTGATCATCACGTCGAGCATGCACGGTTCGAGGTCTTCATCGCGGAGAACCAGGTTGACAGCCTTGTCGCGGCTATCGTAGATGCGGCACAGACCCACTCACAGGGTGACGGGTTGGTCGCCGTGATGCCGGTCGAGCGCATCGTGCGCATCCGCAATCATGCAGAGGGGGTATGACCCTACGATCCGAGCCAAGCCGTTTCGCAATATGCATTCTCAGGTTCTCCAGTGCAGCATGCCGTGGTTTGTTGTCGGAAGAGCGAACATTCGCTTAACACAACGAGGTATCCTACCATGAACGGCCCCTATGAATACGGCTACTGGCTGATGGCCATTGTCATGTCGGTGATCTTCATTGTCTTTGCCTTCAGTTTCACGCGTCCGAAAAACTGGCGAGACTGGCGCTCCTTCGGGGCTTTTGCAGCCTTCATCGTGGCGCTCTTCACCGAAATGTACGGCTTCCCGCTGACGATCTACCTGCTCTCCGGGTGGCTCGGCAGCCAGTATCCGGATTTGAACCTGTTTGCCCATAACAACGGCCACCTCTGGCAGACAATCTTCGGCATCGGGGAGGGTGACCCGCTGGCAGCCCACTTCAACCTGCTGCATGTACTGAGCAATGTTTTCATCGCTGGCGGCCTCATCCTGATAATGAATGCCTGGCGCGTGCTCTACAAGGCACAGCGCGAAGAGCGCCTGGCAACGACAGGCCCTTACGCTTATGTGCGCCACCCTCAATACATTGGGTTCGTGGCGGTGCTGTTGGGTTTTCTCGTGCAGTGGCCGACCATCCTGACGCTGGTGATGTTTCCGGTGCTGGTGTGGATGTATGCCCGGCTTGCACGGATCGAAGAACGCGAAGTGCGCGAGCGCTTCGAGATGGCCTATGATGCCTACGCTGCGCAGATCCCTCGCTTCATCCCGCGCCGGGGCACCCGCTACGAGCCGCCACAGGATGAGCCCCGCCACCACGTACCCACTTCAGTCTAAACACAGAACACTGATATGAATCGTAAACACCCAGAGCACGCCCATGGCGGGCACGCGGGACACAAGCCCGGACACGGCGAGATGGGCCATGACCACCACGCCATGATGGTCGAGGACTTCAAGAAGCGGTTCTGGATCTCGCTCGCACTCACCGTTCCCATCCTTGCCCTCTCGCCAATGATCCAGAGATTCCTGGGACTCGGCGAGGCGCTGGTCTTTCCGGGTAGCCTATTCGTGCTGTGGGGACTCTCGTCGGCTGTTTTCTTCTACGGCGGCTGGCCGTTCCTGAAGGGGATCTATAACGAGGTCCGCGGCGGGCGGCCAGGCATGATGACGCTCATCTCTATCGCCATCACGACGGCCTATGTTTACTCCAGCGCCGTCGTCTTTGGGCTGGAGGGCACCATCTTCTTCTGGGAGCTCGCCACCCTTATCGATGTGATGCTGGTAGGGCACTGGATCGAGATGCGGAGCGTGATGGGGGCCTCGAAGGCGCTCGAAGAACTTGCCCGGCTGATGCCCAGCGAGGCGCACCGCCTGGAGCCGGACGGGAGTGTGGTGGATGTCCCGCTTGAGGCGCTCCAGCGTGGCGACCGCATCCTCGTCAAGCCCGGCGAAAAGGTCCCCGCCGACGGCGCCGTCGTGGAGGGACAGACATCAGTAAACGAGTCAATGCTCACGGGCGAGTCCGTCCCCGTGACGAAGAAAATTGGCGGCGAAGTTATCGGCGGCTCGATCAACGGAGAGGGCTCAGTTACCGTTGAGGTGCAGAAGACGGGAGCCGACAGCTTCCTCTCACAGGTGATCGACCTTGTGCGACAGGCACAAGACTCGAAATCGAAAACACAGGACCTGGCCAACCGCGCTGCGCTCTGGCTGACGATTGTGGCCCTCGGTGGCGGGGCCGCCACACTTTTCGTCTGGACCGTCATCATGGGGCAGGACTTCGCCTTCGCCATCGAACGGATGGTGACCGTCATGGTAATTGCGTGCCCACACGCGCTCGGCCTCGCCGTTCCGCTCGTCGTCGCGGTAAGCACTTCGCTTGCAGCGGGCAACGGCCTGCTCATTCGTGACCGCACGGCATTCGAGGCGGCGCGTAATCTCCAGGCTATCATCTTCGACAAGACTGGCACGCTCACCGAGGGACGCTTCGGCATCACCGACACGCTCGTCTTTGACAAGGATCTCTCCGAGACCCAGATGCTCCGACTGGCCGCCGCCGTCGAAGCCCGCTCCGAGCACCCTATCGCGCAAGGAATCGCCGCCGCAGTCGAGCGCCCACCCGCCGTGGAGGGCTTCGCCGCCATCCCAGGCAAGGGAGCCGAGGGAATGGTCGAAGGCCGCGACGTAAAGGTTGTCAGCCCGGGGTACGTCCGCGCCCAGGGACTCACCATTGAGGACCCCCGCTACGACAAACTCTCGGCACAGGGAAAAACCGTCGTATTCGTCCTCCTCGACGGAAAACTTGCCGGAGCCGTCGCCCTGGCCGATGTAATCCGGCCCGAGTCGAAGCAGGCCATCGCTGCGCTCAAGAAAATGGGCATCCGCACGATGATGCTCACGGGCGACAACCAGAAGGTCGCTGCCTGGGTGGCTGAGGAGATCGGGCTTGACGAGGTCTTCGCCGAGGTACTCCCGCAGCAGAAGGCCGACAAGGTGAAAGAAGTGCAGGCCCGTGGTCTGTCCGTCGCCATGACCGGGGACGGGGTCAACGATGCGCCCGCCCTCGCCCAGGCCGACGTAGGCATTGCCATCGGGGCTGGCACCGATGTCGCCATCGAAACAGCCGACGTCATCCTCGTGCGTAGCAATCCACTCGACGTGACAGCCGTCGTCAAACTCTCGCGCGCGACCTACCGCAAGATGATCCAAAATCTCTGGTGGGCAGCCGGCTACAACATCATCGCCATCCCGCTGGCAGCAGGCGTGCTCTACAGCCTCGGCATTCTACTCGGCCCGGCTGTAGCCGCCGTCTTCATGTCTGCCAGCACGGTGATTGTCTCCATCAACGCGCGAATTCTCAAAGTCGAACGATAAATACCTCAGACATACACCCATTAAAAGCATTATGGCGAGACCATACGTCCATATTATAGGAGCCGGACCAGCGGGGCTGGCCGCCGCGCTGTACCTGGCGCATGCCGGATGGCATCCTGTCGTCTTTGAGCAGGCGCCGGACGTCGGCGCCCGGTTCAATGGGGATTTCCAAGGGCTGGAAAACTGGTCCACCGACGAAGATGTGACGGAGGTGCTGGCTACGCTGGGCATCGACGCAAACTTCGAATGCGCACCCTATGATACGGGCACGTTCTATGGACCCTCTGGACACGCCTACGAGGTGCAGACGACGCGGCCCCTGTTCTATCTCGTGGAGCGCGGGAGCGGCCCCAACTCGCTGGATCAGGGACTGAAGCGGCAAGCCCTGAAAGCGGGCGTCGAGATTCGATTCGGGGAGAAAGTAGAGCAGGCTACGGCCGAGAAGGTGATCGTCGCTACCGGTCCTCGTGCGCCGGACGCCATTGCCCGCGGCATGGTATTCGAGACATCGCACCCCGATGCCTACTTCGGCTTCCTGGGAGATCACCTCGCCCCACGCGGCTACGCCTACCTGCTCATCCACCAGGGCCGAGCTACCCTCGCCACCTGCCTCTTCGACGACTTCCAGCAGGCCCCTCAGTACTTCGAGCGTGCGTTGGAGACGATCCTGAACACGGTAGACCTGGACGTCCGACAAGCCCGCACATTCGGCGGGTATATCAACTTTGGGATCACCCCACCCTGGACGCGGAACGACCGGCTCTATTTCGTCGGGGAGCGCGCTGGTTTTCAGGATGCCCTTTGGGGGTTCGGACTGCGCTACGCCCTGCAATCGGGCGTGCTGGCAGCACGGGCCATCGTAAACGGCGAAGACTATGATGCGCTGTGTCAGGAGCACCTGGTGCCTCGGCTGGAAACCGCCCAGGCGAACCGCTTGATCTTCAGTCAACTCGGCAACCATGGGTACGAATGGGTCTTACGCCGCCTGACCGGTCTGGACGTTATTGCAAAGCTGCGTGAGCACCACCTGCCTTCGCAGGCAAAGCATTTGCTCTATCAAATAGCGAAGCGGCGCATTCATCCCCACCTGCGGGAGCAGGCTTGCCGGGACGAAGCGTGTGCATGCCTCTGGTGCGTGCACGGCAAGCAGATAGATACCGCCGAGATGGATGGCTGTGTGGCACCCTACTTGAAAAAATCGTCCCCAGCTACTGAACACCATGAGTAAGCCAAACATACACATCATCGGAGCGGGCCCGGCAGGTCTGACCGCGGCGCTATATCTAGCCCGTGTAGGTTTAAAGCCGGTTGTCTTTGAGCAGGCCGAAGACGTAGGTGTCCGCTTCGGCGGTGCGCTGCAGTGCCTGGAAAACTGGTCGACCGAAGAGGACGTTACGGCCCTGCTGGCGGGGCTCGGCATTGCCATGAACTTCCATTGCGAGCCTGTTCAGGCGACCACATTTTATGGTCCCGAGCGCCATCCTCACGCCCTTACCGCTACGCGCCCCCTGTTCTACCAGGTTGAGCGCGGAGGCGACGTGGGGGCCCTGGACCGCGGCCTGAAAGAGCAGGCACTGGCGGCGGGAGCCGAAATCCGCTTCGGCGAACGCGTCGAGCATACCGACGCCACACGCACCATCGTGGCAACGGGAGCACATACGGCAGACGCCCATGTGGAGCAGCTCGTCTTTGAGACCTCGCACCCCGATGCCTGTATGGGCTTCCTCGACGACCACCTCGCCCCCGGAGGACACGCCTCGCTGCTCATCCGTGAGGGCCGGGCTACGCTCTCAAGCTGGTGCTTCGACGAGACGGCACCCATGTTCGCTCACCTCGACCAGACGCTCGATGCTGTACGCCACGAGCTCGGCCTTGAAGTTCGTTCGCCCCGCCACGTGCAGGGCTTCGTGAATTTCAGCATGTCCCCGCCCTGGACCCGCGGCGACCGGCTGTATTTCGTGGGCGAGCGTGCCGGTTTCCAGGATGCACTCTGGGGGTTTGGACTGCGCTACGCTCTGATCTCGGGTATTCTGGCCGCCCGGGCCATCGTCATGGGCGAGGACTATGATGACCTGTGCCAACGATACATTGTGCCGAGGCAGGAGGTATCGCTCGCCAACCGTGTCATCTTTCGTCAGTTAGGCCATAATGGCTATAATTGGGCGCTGCACAAAGCGGCAGACAACAATGTAATGGCGGTCCTCCGGCGGCAATACCTGTCCACAGACACCAAATCGCTGCTGCACGAGATCGCCCGGCAAGGGTCCCATCCGATGCTTGCGGAGCCTGCCTGCCACGGAGAGCACTGCCAGTGCCTTTGGTGCGAGCACGCCCGGCTCGACGAGTCAACCGAAGTTGACGATTGTGTCCAGGATCATTTGGTGACGCCTGTATCCTGACCAATGAAGCCCTTCAAGACCTGGAACCTGTCTACCGACAAGCGACGACATGCCACATCCTCCTTCGCACACGTACACAAACCACACGGAGACATAAGATGGAATGGTTCACGGAGAACTGGTTTTTCTTCCTGCTACTGGTAGCGTTCATCGTCCTACACATGTTTGGTCACGGAGGCCACGGAGGCCACGGAGGTCACGGAGGCCATGGACCGTCGCACGCAGGGCATGCCGACAATAGCCAGCAGGGAATGAGCAAAACCGACAGGCGCCGCGCTTCCGACTAACAAACAAACGAGAGGTCACCATGCTGAATACCAAACTCATCACCTGGGCACTGGGCCTATTCACCAGCGTCAGCTATGTGGCCTGTGTGCTCTTCGGGCTTCTTACGCCCAATAGCCTTCACATGCACGAGTTCCTGGAAATCGTACTGCCCGCGTTCGAGTGGATCAGCTTCAGCAGCTTCCTGCTGGGGCTGGTCGAGAGCTTCCTCTGGGGCGCGTATATCGGGCTTGTGTTTTCGCCGATCTACAACGCCCTCTACCGACGCTGGGGCAAGCCCGCCACGACGTAATAGCCCTTCATTCATGTCATCACACCTGGATATAGAAAAGCAATGCAGCAGTCATCAGGTACTACCGGGCACACCATGCCGACCGCCACGGAAGGCAACACCCGTGCTCTCAAAATATCGGGGTGGCTCACAGGTGTCTACTTCTTCATAGAGCTCGGTATCGGGCTGTGGACCGGCTCGGTGGCCGTCACCTCGGACGCGTTCCACACCTTCTCGGCAGTGGGCGGGGTCCTCATCGCGCTCGTCGCCGGGCGCTACGCGGCCCGCCCGGCGACGGAGCGGGCCACTTTTGGCCTGATCCGGGCCGAGATCGTGGGTGCACTTTTCAACGGCCTCTTTCTGCTCATCATGGCCCTGTACATCATGTGGATGGGTGTCAACCGGCTGCAAAACCCGGTGGATGTGCCAACCGGGCCGATGTTCCTGGCGGCCGTGGGTGGTTTGATCACGGAAGTGATTTCGCTCCGGCTCCTATACAGCAGGCAGAAGGGCAACCTGAACATGAAGGGGGCCTTCTGGCACGTCCTGCAAACCTTTGTTGGGAGCCTGCTTATTATCGTGGCGGCGCTGGTGATCCGCTTCACCGGGTTCCTGGCTATCGACCCGATCCTGGGCATGGTCTTCGGGGTGGTGCTGCTGTGGGCCTCCTGGGGTATCATCCGTCAGGCCCTGGACATCCTGCTCGACACGGTGCCCCAGGACCTCGACCTCGCCGCCCTGGAGGAAGCCGTTGAAGCCCTGCCAGGCGTCCTCGACGTGCACCACGTGCATGCGCGGGTGCTTACCACCGGCAAGAACCTGGTCTCGATGCACGTACTTGTGGACGGCTATGAAGGGGCCGAAACGCTTCAGCACACCATCTTCCGGTTGCTCGTAGACCGGTTCGATATCTATTTCTCGACCGTGCAGCTCGAAACCGAGTGCCTGGAGCGCGAGGTAGCGCAAGAGATCACGTATTGAAGAAGCTGAAATTGATTCTACTGTAGAATCAGAGCATTGCTGCATACGTCTCCATGAATAAACATCTGGTGCTCCTCTTTTTTACCCTCTTCATCGCCATGATCGGCTTCGGCATCACCCTACCGGTGCTACCGTTTTTCGTCGAACGGCTGGCGCTCGGCGACGCGGCCTCGCGGGAGGCGGTCGCCTTCCATGTGGGTGCACTGACGAGCGCCTATGCGCTGACACAATTAGGGGTGTCACCACTCTGGGGCCTGTGGTCGGACCGGTACGGGCGCAAGCCGCTGGTCGTGATCGGGCTGGGCGGCTTCGCGCTGACACAGGCCGTCTTCGGACTGGGTACGTCGCTACCGCTGCTCTACGGCGCACGGTTGGTTGCCGGGGTCTTTTCGGCGGCGCTGCTGACAGCGGCTTCTGCCTACGTAGCGGACACCTTGCCGGAAAAAACCCGTGGGCGCGGGATGGCGTGGATGGGCACGGCTCTCAGCCTCGGGTTTTTCGTTGGCCCGGTCCTGAGTGCACTCCTGGCCCGCCGAGACTGGCACCTGGGTACCGCACCGGGTCATCTCGTCTTCGACGGATTCTCCATACCTTTCTTTGCAGCGGCAGTGCTGGCCCTGGCTACGCTCCCGCTCGTGATGGTCTGGCTACCGGAATCGATGGAAACCTCCCGTACGTCGGCAGCTGTCCGATCCCCCGTGCGGTGGGCCGATCTCGGGATGCGCCTGAAGGATGTGCTCGCGCTAGTGTTCTTCAGCCAGGCCGCGCTCACGCTCTTCGAAGCGGTCTTTGCCCTCTATGCGGACCAGGTGCTGCGCTTCGGCATGGCGGAGATCGGCTATGCGTTTGCCCTCTGCGGGCTGGTGATGGCGGTGTTTCAGGGCGGCGTGGTGGGCTTTCTGACGGGACGGGTCCTTGCGCGGCAGCAGATTGCCGCCGGCTTCGCCATGCTTGGAGTAGGCCTGAGCCTGCTGCTGTGGGTACGCGCGGTACCGGCGGTGCTGGCTGTGGTGGGGCTGCTGGCGCTTGGCGTTGCCCTCGTCACACCGAACCTGCTCACACTCATAGCCAATCGCAGCGGGTCGCACGCCGGGGCTGGGCTGGGCTTGCAAAATACCTTCAGCAGCCTCGGGCAGATTATCGGGCCGCTCCTCGGTGGGCTGCTCTTCGGCTGGCAGGTAGACCTTCCCTTTCAGGTGACGGCTGGCCTGACCCTCGTCGTAGCTGCCGGAATCTGGGGCCTGGGACGCAGGCTGTCCCCCAGCCCCGTCCAGGTATCAATGGCCACCAACACATAGCATTTTGACGCATTGATCAGAGGGAAAATCATGCATACGAAGGGCACACCGTCGAATGGTTTGACGCGGAGCGTGGAATCGGGACCATCTCCCAGAATGACAACCCCCATTCGTGATCAACACGCTTCTAAGCCAACCCAAACACGTATACAAGAGGAACAATCATGACCAACTCGCACAACATCCTGGTGGCCGTCAACGGCTATGGTGTCATTGGAAAACGCGTCGCCGATGCGGTGACAGCTCAGGTAGACATGACCCTCGCTGGCGTCGCTGACGTGGCGACGGACTGGCGTGTAGCCGTGGTCCGCATGAAAGGTTACCCGCTTTATGGGGCCACGCCCGACCACGTCCGCGCTATGCATGAAGCCGGTCTAGAACCGGTAGGCACCCTCGACAACCTTCTCGAGACCGCCGATATTGTCGTGGATTGCACGCCGAAGAAGGTGGCCGCCGAGAATGTTGAGCGCTACCGCGAGCGCGGTATCAAGTTCATCGTGCAGGGCGGCGAGAAGCACGCTGTGACGGGCCACTCATTCACCGCTGAGAACAATTACGAGACTGCCCTCGGACGCGGCGCCACCCGTGTCGTCTCATGTAACACCACCTCGACGGTCCGGACGCTCTCAGCTCTCAAGCGGGCTGGCTTACTGAAACGGGCACGCGGTACACTCCTGCGCCGTGCCACCGATCCGTGGGAAAGCCACCTCGGCGGCATCATGAACACGCTCGTACCCGAACCAGACATCCCCAGTCACCAGGGTCCTGATGCCCAGACGGTCGATCCCGACCTCGACGTGGTGACGATGGCCGTGAAGGTGCCCGAGACGATTGCCCACCTTCACTACTGGGCCGTCCAGCTTACGCGCGAGGTGCCCAAAGAGGAAGTCCTCAACGCCTTCCGCACCTCGTCCCGGATCGCGTTTATCCGCACGGGAGACGGGCTGACAGCCCTCAATACCGTCAAAGAGCTAATGGCAGACCTCGGCCGTCCGCACGACAACCTTTACGAGGTGGCGCTCTGGGAGGATATGCTCACGGTGCAGGGCGACGAGGCGTTTTACGCCTACATGGTCGACAACCAGGCCATCGTCATCCCCGAGACCATTGACGCCATCCGGGCGCTGACAGAACTGGAAGCGGACGGAGCACGATCCATCGAGAAGACCAATGCGGCGCTTGGTATCAGCGGAGAACTTGTGCCCGCAGCGCACCTGAAAATTATTTAAGGCCTTTTTCAGGTTCATTTAAGGGTTTCCGACCCACCTTTAGGGCGGTTCAGCTGATCAGCTGAGCTCGCACCTTATCCACCACATTGGTGATGACAATGAACCAACGGCTACATCTTTTTTTTCTCGGATGCGTCATACTGGCTCTTTTCGGCTCGGACCTGGCCAGCGCACAGGATCAAGCCGATGCGCAGCGCTTTTTCCCCCGGCAAGGCTACCTGCTCACGGGTTACGGGGGTGCTGGCTATCAGACGCTTTTCGCTGAAGATTCGCAACCCAACGACTTTTCGGCAATTTTTGCGCCCATCATGCTCTTCCAGGTTTCCGACCGTTTTCTCTTCGAAGGAGAACTTGAATTTGAGATTGAGGAGGAAGTCACGGCCACTTCGCTTGAATATGCCCAGGTGGACATGGCTCTCAGTAACAACCTGACGCTGGTAGCGGGCAAATTTCTCCTGCCCTTCAACACGTTTTCGGAGCGGCTGCACCCGACCTGGATAAATCGTCTGGTCAGTGCTCCGGCACTCTACGGCGGCCACGGTGCGCTTACACCGACCGATCCACTCTTGCCCGTTCTTTCGGACGTCGGTGTACAATTACGTGGTGCTTTCAATGTGGGACGCTTCAGAACCATCACGGCCGAGGCGTTCATTACGCAGGGGCCCATGCAGGCAGCAGACGAACACGACGAAGACGGAGACGAAGAAGGGGATGGGCACGATGAGGGTACCATCGCGGCCAAGGCGGTCAGCTTTGCCAGCGGAGGGGGTAGTGCCGATCCCGGGAGCCTCGCCTTTGGAGGTGACTTTACGGACAACAACGAGGACAAGCTGATCGGCGGTCGGCTTGGTTTCGGTATTGCCCCCTATTTCGAGGTCAATGTTTCCGGTATGACAGCCGCATTCGACCCAGCAGGTGACCTCCGCTTCAGCGCCCTCGGGGCGCACGTTGAAGGGCGGCACCGAAGCATCACCGTGCACGGTGAGTTTATACAAACCTGGCAGGACATAGTCCACGAGGACGACACAGATACCCTGACGCGCAACGGCTACTGGGTGCAGACAGGCTACCGGTGGGGCAAGTGGCAGCCGGTAGCACGCTGGACCCAGCTTTTTGAAGGCGACATCGACGGAGAAGTCGTCACGGATGCCGGGCAGCAACTCGCCCTCGGGCTTGACTACTGGTTCGAGCCAGCGGTTGTGGTCAAAGTGGAGTACCTCATCAATGAAGAGGAACACAGCATTGACAACAACCGCCTCGCCATCCAGATTGCTTTTGGATTTTAACCCGGAAACTCCCCATGCGACTCTTTTCTACTACACTTGCTACACTCATCATGCTCTACGTGGGCTTGACTTTTCAGGCTCCCGTGCCACCATCGTCTTTGGACGACGCTGCCCCAAGTGACACCACCTTGGCCGCGCGCATTGGTCAGGGCGCTGAGCTCTTTTCGCGAACGTGTCAGCGATGCCACAACCCTCGTGGGCCGGAAGAACGGACCGACCGGGAGTGGGTCATTATCATGCAGCACATGCAGACGCGCGCAAATCTGACCCGTAAACAAGGGTCGCTGGTCAGGGATTTTCTGCTGGCCTCCAACGATGCAGCCCTGATGCCTGCGCGTCTACGTGGCAATGTGCCCCCACCCTCTGAGGTGACGGACGAGTTGATTGCACAAGGCAGACTGGTCTATAAAGGTGCCGGAACGTGCTTTGCGTGCCACGGCGGCGGGCTTGAAGGCGGTCCCATTGCCCCGAACCTGAAGGACAGCCAGTGGAAGCGCGGCACAGGGGACTTCGCCTCCATCCTGGACGTGGTCCGAAATGGTGTATCGGGAACCGCGATGGCGGCCTATCCCGGCGGCATCAGCGAGGAACAGGCACAACAAGTGGCTGCCTTTGTCTGGGCTGTATCTCAAGGTCAAACCACGCCCGGTAACAACCAATGAAACGTATTTCGTTGCTCTCAACCTTGACACTGCTTGTAGTCAGCCTGTCTGCTCTCCTCAGTGCGCAGGCTCAAACTCCTGCTCCCAAGCCCGTGCCGCCGAAGGCTCCCGTTGAGATTGTCATTCAATCTGTCGGGAATGAACTCAAGTTTGCTCAGGTAGAAGTCACCATGAAAACGGGTACAGCGGTGCGCCTGGTCTTCGAGAACAAAGCGACGGCTGCGGGGATGTCGCACAATGTGGTTTTCCTCTCCGATGAAGAAGCCATCGACCGGGTGGGTCTGGCGGCCATTTCAGCGGCAGAAAACGACTACATCCCAGAGGACGACGCCATTCTCTTCCATACACCGTTGGCAGCTCCCGGCGAAACCGTTGAAGTCACGTTCACTGCACCCGGCCCGGGTACATACTACTATACCTGCACCTTCCCCGGCCATTATGTGCTGATGCGTGGAGTCCTGAACGTGACGGACTGATGTACTCTGTGACGCGGCCCCTTCCGTCAGCAAAGCCAACCTGAACATGTTTTAGGGTCGCATGAATGATGACCTATGTGTCGCATCACATCTCCACCAACCCAGCCAGCACTACGTTTCATCTTCGTACATATCGCCTTTTCCCGCTGATCGTCGGCTTTGCGCTGGTCTTTGGACTGGCTGCCCCGACCGTGCTGGCGGCCTGCACCATGCCGCCAGGTAATACACAGGAGTCCGACGAAATGCCGCGCCACGAAACGGGTGATGTACCCTGCGGCCTGGACCTGTCTGAGGCCCATCTCCCGTGCTGCAAGCCAGACGCGACACCATCGTCTTTCGCTACACTGCTCTCCACCACAGGCCAACGTCTTTCTACCCCGCCCGTCACCGATACGCAGTTGAGTAGAATTCCGGTAGCGCTGGTGTCGGTGACACAATGTGACTCGCGAGACATGAGGGCCCGTGCCCCCTCCATTACGTCTACCCCGCTGCGACAGGCGCTCCTCGCTATGTTCCTGATCTGACCGGTCTCGGATTCCGGTGTCACCGCCTCTGTGTGCGGGTGAATACCAACAGACTCGCTACCCGAAACCACCGTATTTTGTCAGAACATCATGTCTCTTTCTCGACGTGCTGGCGTGCTCTGCGCCGTACTTTCTACGCCATTTCTGCTCCTGCCAGCTGGGACTGCCGAGGCGCAGATCCTGCTTTCCGAGGCCAAGGGCACCGCCGTCACAGCTCCAACAGCGGCCGGTGACACCGCCAACGTCGCGACGGTTGTTCCCGTTTTGCGCCTGGACGAGCTGCTTGAGGCGGTTCGAGCCAACAACCCAACGCTCCGCGCCGCTCTACTGGAAGCGGATGCGTTGGAGACAAAAGAGGCCCAGGTATCTTCCCTTCCGGACCCCGTTGTGATGGGGTCCTACCAACCCTATTCTGTGCTGACCGGCCGGGGAGCCCAGCGTTCACAGTGGCGTGTGGAGCAGATGGTGCCGTTCCCGGGAAAGCTCGGTCTGCAGGCAGACATTGCCGTACTGAGTGCCGAAGTGGCAGGATACGAGGCCGAAACATTCAGCCAGGATCTGCTCGTCCAGGTAAAAATAACGTATTACGAATTGTATCGTCTTCAGGAGCAGATTCTGCACGTGGAGGCTTTCCAGGAGAGATTACGTTCATTTGAGGATGTAGCAACAACCCAGTACGAAGTGGGCATCGGGCCGCAGCAGGCGATTTTGAAGGCCCAACTTGAAAAAAATACGCTGTCTCAGCGGCGAATTGATCTGTCCAGACGCCGTACCACAGCGATCGAAACACTGAGCCGTCTCATCAATGAGTCTATTGCGGCAAGTGTCGAGGTGCGTGTGGCGCCGCCTGGGCTTCTGAGCGCGGACGTTGAACAACTCGTGGAAATTGCCCGACGGGAGCGACCCGAAGAGGACGCGCTGGCCTCTGCCATGACACGCGCCGAAGTGCAGGTCGCGTTGGCAGAGAAACAGTTTCTGCCCGATTTTGGCTTCAGTATTACTTATTTCGACATCGCCTCGCGGCAGGTACCTGCTACTGCAGACGGCCGTGATGCGCTGGGACTTGGCATATCGGTAAAGGTACCACTCTGGCGGAAACGGCTGCGAGCCCACGTCGAGGAAACCCAGGTCCGGGTTGCCCAGGTCACGGCACGCCAGGAAGCACTGGCGACGAGCTATCGGACCCAAATTTCCGATCTCCTGAGTCAGCTGCAAAGAGAGGCAGAGCAGCTCACGCTCTTCAGGGGCGTGCTTATCCCGCAGGCTGAGACAACGCTGGAGTCGACGCTATCAGCCTACACCACGGCACGTACCGACTTTCTCAACCTGCTCGACGCCGAGCGGATGCTGTTCACACTGCAGATGGGCTACGAAGACGCTTTGGCTCGATACCTCCAAGCGTCGGCACGTCTGGAGCGTGCCCTCGGCATTCGTACGCTCGATGAAATTGAGAGGCCGTAAATACGCCCCCGTCTCTCAATCTCTGGCCCACATTTTCATTTCGTCGCTATGAAGACTCTACAACGTACCCAACGGCTTGCTCTTTCTCTTCTCGTCCTGACTCTTGTAGCTGGGGCTGCATATTTCACAGGCAGAATGAACCGCGGAGGAGAAGCACAGGAATCTGCCACATCGGCCCAAGGGGATTCGCCCGAACCGCCCGGTAACGGCTCTGTCCTGTACTGGCGTGCACCCATGAACCCGAACGAAATTTACGAGGAGCCGGGTAAATCCCGGATGGGAATGGATCTTGTGCCTGTCTACGCGGACGAAGCGTCCGGACAGGGAGTGGTCTCCATTGACCCGGTCACCATGCAGAACATCGGCGTCCGTACAGCACCGGTGGTCATTGAGCCGCTACAACATACGGTACGGACCACGGGGCGATTTGTGGTCGACGAACAGGAAGTGGTTGCCGTATCGCCCAAGATCAGCGGGTGGATAGAAACGCTACATGTGAATTTCGAGGGCGCCCGGGTAAAGGCCGGACAGCCGCTGCTGGAAATTTACAGCCCCGAACTGGTGTCGACGCAGGAGGAGTACCTGCTGGCCCTCCGCAACGCAGAGCGGTTGGGAAAATCGGCCGATTCTGAGCGCCTGGTTGCGGCAGCTCGCCGCCGCTTGGCCTACTGGGACATTTCAGACTCGCAGGTCCGCCGCCTGGAAGAGACAGGCGAGCCAACAAAGACTGTCACGCTGTACGCCCCAGCCGGGGGTACGGTGGCCGAGACGAATGTGGTCGAAGGCCAGAAGATCGTCGCTGGCCAGACGTTGATGAGGTTATCCAACCTGTCATCCCTTTGGCTCTATGTCGACATTTACGAGCAGGACCTGGCATGGCTGGGTCTGGGGACGAGGGCGTCCATTGATCTGCCGTACGATCCCGGTCAGACCATACAAGGACAGGTGAGCTACATATATGACGAGTTGGACGCGGCGTCACGAACGGTGAAGGCCCGTATTGAGATTCCGAACCCCGGTCTTCGGCTCAAGCCGGAGATGTACGCATCCGTGAAGCTCGTGGGCACCACCGCAAGCGCATTCCCGGTTGTACCCACCGAATCGGTCATCCGAACGGGAAACCGCGCGGTGGTGATCGTGGCTCTGGGTGACGGCCGTTTCCTGCCCGTCGACGTTACGGTCGGACTCGAGGCCGACGGCCGCATCCAGGTTCTTTCGGGGCTGTCGGGAGCAGAAAAAGTCGTTACAAGCGGACAGTTCCTGATTGATTCCGAAGCGAAACTTGCAAGTGCCGTCAACGCCATGATCCAGAGAGACACAGCAGACGCAGCAGATGGCCCTCAGACATTCGGCGTTGATGTCGGCGAAGCGGTGTTTGAGCCGGTGATGCTTGACCTCTTGAAAGACAGGACCACGCGGATCGTCGTCACGCGTCATTCAGAAAAGGCATGTGCAGCATCGGTGGTCATCCCGGAATTGGGTATTGAAACGACACCGCTGCCCGTACACGAGGCGGTTTCCATCGAGGTCACACCTGAACAGAATGGCACGCTTGCCTTTACCTGTGACGCCAACATTCTGAAGGGCACGCTCGTCGCATCCAGCGACATCTGATCTGTCTCTTTCCCACCCCACATTCTCCTGACCGCACTACCCACGTACAGGACACACTTCAAGAACCGGCAATCACGATGTTGAGATCAATTATTGAGTGGAGCGCGCACAATCGGCTGTTGGTCATCCTCGTGGCCATCCTGATGTCCGTCGTTGGCAGTTGGACGCTCTTGAACATGCCGGTCGATGCCATTCCGGACTTGTCAGACGTTCAGGTCATTGTGAAAACGGAATACGCCGGGCAGGGACCACAGATCGTAGAGGAGCAGGTTACGTATCCGCTTGCCACAGCCATGCTGAGCGTCCCGTTCGCCAAGACCGTGCGTGGGTATTCAATGTTCGGCACCAGTTTCGTTTATGTCATTTTCGAAGACGGAACCGACATGTATTGGGCCCGAAGCCGGGTTCTTGAGTATCTGAATCAGGTCACGGGAGACTTGCCTGAGCAGGCTAAACCTGCCATAGGCCCCGACGCGACTGGCGTTGGGTGGGTGTACCAATACAGCCTGCGGGACACGACAGGCACCTACGATCTCTCGCAACTGCGCTCCATTCAAGATTTTTTCCTCAAGTACGAGCTGCAGGCAATTGAAGGGGTGAGCGAAATCGCTACGGTAGGTGGCTTTCAAAAGCAGTACCAGGTGGTGGTGGATCCGCAAAAACTTTCGGCTTACGGCATCCCACTCTCGCATCTCAAGATGCAGCTGAAGAGGAGTAATCAGGATGTCGGAGGCCGGCTGCTCGAGATGGGCGAACGCGAGTTCATCGTACGCGGCAAGGGGTACCTGAAGGGCCTGGAAGACATTCGTGCGATCCCGATCAAATCGGAGGATGGGACCTCAGTAACAATCAATGATGTAGCGACGGTTCAGGTGGGTCCTGAGATCCGGAGGGGCATCGCCGAGAAAAACGGTGAGGGTGAGGTCGTGGGCGGCATCGTCATCATGCGGTACGGCGAAAACGCCATGAAGGTTATTGACAGGGTAAAAGGGCGTTTGGCTGAGCTTGAAGTTGGACTGCCGGACGGTGTTGAAATCGTGGTCGAATATGATCGATCCGCGCTCATCAAGCGTGCTGTAGATACTCTTGCGACGAAGATATGGGAAGAGCTCCTTGTCGTTGCGTTCATTGTCATGATCTTCCTGATGCATGCCCGCAGTGCGTTCGTAGCAATCATCACCGTTCCAATTGGGATTCTGGCCTCGTTGCTCATCATGAACGCCATCGGACTCAATGCCAACATCATGTCGCTTGGTGGCATTGCCATTGCCATCGGTGTCATGGTAGATGCATCGCTTGTCATGGTGGAGAATGCCCACAAGCATATTGAGCGGATGACAAATCGATTACAACGCGAGTTGGAGCCATCGGAACGATCGCAGGCCGTACTCGACGCGGCCAAGGAGGTCGGTCCAAGCCTCTTTTTCTCGCTATTGATCGTTACCGTCAGCTTCCTGCCTGTGTTCACGCTCGAGCAGGTTGAGGGGCGTCTGTTCAGCCCATTGGCCCTCACAAAAACCTTTGCCATGGGCTCGGCCTCCATCTTGGCCGTGACGCTTGTACCGGCTCTGATGATGATCTTCGTAAGAGGCCGGATTCGTTCCGAGGCAGAAAACCCCATCGCACGATTCTTTATCCGGATGTACCGACCCGTCATCCGCGGTACGCTCCGTCATCCCTGGGTCATCGTATCTGCAGGTATAGTCGTCCTCCTTGTTACGCTCCTGCCGGTCCAGCGCATGATGCTCGGCCGCCCGCTCATTCCGTTTCCGCAGATTGGCTCGGAGTTCATGCCAGCGCTCAATGAGGGCGATATGCTCTATATGCCTACAACGCTGCCCGGTATTTCGCCGCAGAAGGCGCGAGAAATCCTGCAGCAGACGGATCGCATCATCAAGAGCTTTCCTGAAGTCGCATCGGTATTCGGTAAAATAGGACGTGCCGAGACAGCCACCGACCCGGCTCCAATGACCATGGTCGAGACGACCATCATACTGAAGCCGGAAAACGAGTGGCGCGAGGGAATGACCCGAGACAAGCTGGCTGCCGAATTCGATGCTGCAATTCAAATTCCGGGGCTTACGAACGCCTGGACCATGCCCATCAAAACGCGGACGGACATGCTGGCCACGGGCATCAAGACACCAGTGGGTATTAAAATAGCCGGTGAAGACCTGCGGATACTCCAGCAGATAGGTGAGCAGATCGAGGGCGCCCTTAAAGGTACGGAGGGTACTCTGTCTGTCTACGCCGAGCGGGTCATGGGCGGTAGCTTTCTCGATATTGACATTGATCGCGTCGAGGCTGCCCGCTATGGTCTGACGACTGGAGACGTCCAGGATGTGATTGTGAGCGCCATTGGCGGAATGAATGTGACGACAACCGTCGAAGGACTGGAGCGATACAACGTCAACGTGAGGTACCCCCGAGACCTGCGCTCGGATATTCCGGCCCTGCGTCAGGTGCTGGTACCTGTTTCTGCAGGAATACAGGTGCCACTCGGCCAGTTGGCAGAACTGAAGTTGGTGGATGGTCCGCCGATGATAAAAAGTGAAAACGCGCGGCCGAACGCCTGGGTGTTTGTGGATCTGAAGCAGGGGGTGGATGTGGGCACCTACGTACAGCGCGCCCGCGAAGTTGTGACAGAACGGATTGAGCTGCCTCCGGGCTATTCCATTAAATGGAGCGGGCAATACGAATACATGGAACGTGCCAACAAGCGACTACAGCTTTTGGTACCGATCACGCTGGCTATCATCTTCCTCCTACTCTTCCTCCATTTCAGGAACGTTACGGAAACGATGATACTCATGGCTACACTTCCGTTCGCTATTGTGGGTGCCATCTGGCTGATTGTGCTGCTGGATTACAATATGTCGATCGCGGTGGGGGTGGGCTTTATCGCTGTTGCCGGTCTCGCCGCCGAGACAGGAGTGGTGATTCAAGTGTATCTGAATGAAGCCATCGCCCGGTATCGTAGCGAAGGACGACTCACTTCGAAAGCACAGCTCAACAGCGCCCTGGAAGAAGGATCGGTCATGCGTGTTCGGCCACTGCTGATGACCGTCTTTACAACCATCCTTGGATTGTTGCCCGTTATGTTCGGGACGGCAACCGGCAGTGAGGTCATGAAGCGTATTGCAGCGCCCATGGTTGGCGGTCTCGTGAGCGCTACCATCCTGACACTGGTGGTCATTCCAGCCATGTACACGATCGTAAAAGGCTTCCAGCTGCGCGCGTCATTCAACGAAAGTGCCAATCCGTCAGGAGACCATCAGTGACGGTTTCCTTCATGTCAACGGAAAACACACTTCGAAACGGCTGCCGCGTTGCAACCCATCACTGTGGGCTGAAACCGAGCCGCCGTACATCTGCGTGATTGCCTGAACAATGGCCAGGCCCAGACCGCTACCGTGACGCGCCTGTACCTCCTTGGCGTCTGCCCGGTAGAAACGGTCGAAAATGCGTTCCTGTTGTTCGGGATTGAATCCGATTCCGGTGTCCGACACGACAAGCTGAACTTGACCGTTGTGGCGGCTGACCTCTACGGTCACCTTGGCTCCTTCGGGGCTGTACTTGATGGCATTTTCCACGAGGTTATCGATTACCTCACCTATGCGACCCTCTTCGGCGAGGATGTAAACATGACGTGCAATATACTGTTGGAGATTGATCCCTTTGCGCACGGCCCTCTGGCGAAAGCGGTTCACGTGTTCTTGCACGACGCGGCTCAAATCCACCGGTTTCTTGGGAAGCTCATGCAGACGGTCCACACGCGCGAGTTGCAAAAGACCCTGTACCGTTTCGGTCATCTCGTCCACATCCAGCATCATGGATCCCAGCGCGCTCTGGTATGCTTCTGGACTGCGCTCGCGCCGAAGGGCGATCTCGATACCGTTGCGGACCGTTGTAAGCGGAGTCAACAGTTCATGAGCGGCATTGTCTGTAAAACGACGCTCCCGGTCGAAGGAGGCCTCAATCCGGGAGATCATCTTGTTGAAAGTCTCAGCCAGATTGGTCAACTCATCCCGCACACCGAAACTCGTGGGAAGCCGGGCGCTGAGATTCGTAGCACGGATCTTGTCCGCGGCCTCGGTCAAGGCCGCGACAGGTTGCAACGCTCGGCGTGCCAGCAAATACCCACCGGCCATGGCCAGTAGCATACTCAGTACAATCCCGATGAATAGCGTCAAGCGCAGCCGGTAGAGTTCCTGGTGCAAGGACCACTCGAATCCACTGACTTCAAGCCAGCCTCTAAGGTCCCCCGCAGCGTCTGTGAGCGGCGTGTAACTGGAGCGTGCAGGCTCGCCTTCCCACTCCTGACTGAACGATTTGTCCGATTGCATTGCGGGGAGTCGCACCGCCAGCGGACTGTGGTTCTCAAAGTTGGGGCTACGGTAAAGCACGAGCCCATCGGAAGAAAGCAGACGTACATATGTGCCATATATTCCATCCGTTTCATAGGCCACCGACCTCAGTTCGTCGAGCGGTGCGAAGGCCAGTGGTCCATTGTCAGTAAAACGGATGAAGGGCATGAGCTGGCGGGTCTCATGACTCAAGTGCCGGTCGAAGTCGCGGTGCAGGCTGGCATGGAAGAACAGATAGGAAAAAAGTGCGAACAGGCTGAGCAGAATGAGCAACGTCAACCCATACCACATCGTCAGGCGGGTGGATATGCGCAGAAACTGCTGGCGAAAAACTTGCTTCATTGGCCTTGTCGTCGGAGGTGCCAGCAGATGTTACTCGGTAGCCAGGCGATAACCAACCCCGCGCACCGTCTCAATACGAACAGCCTGCGGGGCGGGAGAAGCCGATTGCGCCCCCACCAGTTTCTGCCGAAGGCCGGAAATTGTTACGTCTATCACATTGTCGGTCACGTAAAAGGCATCACCCCATACACGTTCGGCAATGACCGTGCGCGAAACGACCTCATTCGGATGGCGCGCGAAGTCTTCGAGCAAAGCATACTCCTTGGTCCGCAGATCCAGCCGGGTCCCACCAAGAGCGGCCTGCCGTCGTTTCGTGTCCAGTTCCAGCGCACCTACCTGAAATACATCCTCCTGCATAGTCAACGGTGGTCTTCGAAGCAGCGCACGCAGACGAGCCAACAACTCCTCGAACTTGAACGGCTTGGGCATGTAGTCGTCGGCACCTGCGTCGAGGCCAGCTACGCGGTGCTCGACATCACCCAAAGCGGTAAGCATCAGGATCGGCACCTCCCTCCCAGCAGCCCGCACATGTTCGACGACGGTCTTGCCGTCCTGCTGTGGAAGCCGCCAGTCAATAATCAGCGCATCGTAGGCATTGGCAAGCGCCATCGCTTCACCCTCCGCTCCGTCACCCGCTATGTCAACAATGTATCCCTCTTCTTCCAAACCCATCTTCAGGAAAGTGGCCAAGCGCGTTTCATCTTCAATAAGCAATAGCCACATGGATCCGGTGTGAAGCCTTGGAAAACGGTTCTTTCTGATGCATTTACCCAACAACAGCACAATGTTTCTCACCTGAAACGAATTTAAGACGGTGTTAAGGCTGCTTTCAGGTTCGCCGAGGCATCTTAATGGACAGACAGTCGAAAACAATTCCCTGATAATGATCATGATATTGAATAAGCAATTCCTCCAAGCGGCCTTGTCCTTTCTATTCGCATCTACGTTGATGCTCGCTTTGACAGCGCCAGTGGTCGCCCAACACAAACATCAAGGCGCCGATGAGCCGGAGGACGCCCCTACGCACAGCATGGCTCCTGCAAACAGCATGATGGTCATGATGCAACAGCACATGCAGATCATGAAGGACCCATTGCGCCACTCGGCCATGCTCGTGCATATGCTACCTACCATGCAGGAACCGCTCACTCTCTCTGACGACCAAGCGGCCCGCATGAAGCAGAGCAAACAACAGTTCAAAGAGCAGAAAGACACGCATCAAAAACAGATGAAGCAGGCGAAGGAGCAACTTCAGGAGCTACTGACCTCTGGAGACGCCGCGCCGAACCGGGTCCGCTCACTACTCGAAGAGACCGCCTCCCACCATGTGCAGATGCAGGCCTTGGCCTACGAGACGGCTGCGGAAATGAAAGGGATGTTATCTGCCGAACAGCGGGCGAAATTGTCCGAAATGAAGCCCATGCAAATGCACCATCACATGATGACGAACATGACCATGATGGAGGTGATGCAGGCCATGCACGGTGGCATGATGTCCGGTGAAGAGAAGGGCATGATGCAGGACGGCATGAAGGGCATGATGAACAAGTGAATCCAAAATTCGAGTTGAATCATGTTTGACGGACACCATGACATGTGGGGAATGCACTGGGGATGGTGGCTTTTCTGGGTCACCTTCATTTTGATCGTCGTGCTTGCGTTCTCACGCGGGCTGAGAGGCCGAACCGGACAGTCGGCAGCAGAGACGGATACACCACTGGATAGCCTCAAACGCCGCTACGCGGCCGGTGATATTACGACCGAAGAGTACGAGGAGCGCAGGGCCCGCCTCGATAAGAACCAGCTTTCCCAATGACCACCATCCGGGCTGGATGTTGTGGGTCGGGATTGTGTGGCCCCACCTTTTCGTATTGACCTGATTTGCGTATGATCCCAATACTGCCCGAGTGGGCGCCCAACCTCCATCCGCTCATAATTCATTTTCCCATCGCACTTCTGGCGACGGCCGTTGTTTTCGACCTGGTCTCGCTTTTCACGCGCAAGTGGGCGGGCGTTCGGATTGCAGCCGTCATCCTCTTCGCCTTCGGCGCCTTCGGCGCGTACGCGTCGTTTCTTACCGGGCGCAACGCAGCCGACGCATTGGACCTGCCCGCCTCGGCCGTTGCCAATGTGACCGACCATGCGGACTGGGCCGAGGTGACTGTGTGGTTCTTTCTAATCTACGCCGTGGTACGTCTTTTTGTGCTCTGGTTTGATATCAAAGGCCGGAGGTGGGCGCAACTGAGGGTGCATGTGCTCCTGTTCATCATGGGTGCCGGCGGTTACTATTTGGTGGTACAGACCGCGGACAGGGGTGCTCGGCTTGTGTATGCACATGGCCTCGGGGTGAAGCCGGTGATGGAACAGGCGGCGGCTGGTCCGGCGGTAATAGAACCTCCTGCAACACCCGGCAAGACAACGGGCATCAAGGTAGAGGCGAATGGCTCCTGGCAATGGGGGGCGGGGATAGGGTCCCGGCAGGCATTCGGCGAAGATTTCCACTTTGTACAGGGCCGGCTCTCCGACCTGCGTATGGAAACTACCGAGAAGGATTCGGCCCTCGTTTTGCGGCTGGAGAGCGGCCCAGTGCTCATTACTGCCGGTGACCCTATAGCCAGTGTCCAGGCCGAGGCTATGCTGAATATAGAGCGGTTTGAAGGCACCGTTCGATTGGTGCACCACCTGCAGGATTCCTTGAACTACGATTTTTTGGAAATAGCCGACGGGCAGTTGCGCCAGGGTCGTCTACAAGACGGAAAGCCGACGATATTCGCCGAGCAGGCCCTTCAACCTACATCATGGTCCGCGGTACGCGCTGTCAGCGACGGCACTCATTTCCGGGGTTATGCAACTGGCGAGATGCTGACGCATGGACACGGAGACGCTCCCGATGCCGGGCCCGTAGGTCTCTACCTGAAAGGCAGCGGTACCGTACTGTTGCGCCGTTTGACCGCTACATCGCTGCGCTGACTCAGCACAGATCCTTTCTTGCACCTTATTCCCTGAGAATCCCATGCAATCTACACGAACTATTGTAACAACGCTCCTCACGTGGACCTTTTATGGCCTCCTCCTCACTGGCCTCTCAGCATGCACCACCGAGGCCACCAACGTACATTCGGCAGTTGAAGAGTCGCATGAAGGCCATGCCGCAAGGCACGGTGGCATGGTCGAAAGCGCGGGTAGTGGACACATGGAGTTGGTCTTCAGCGACGGTCGCCTTTTTATTTACCCGTTCGATGCTGATGAACAGCCGCATCCTGTTGACGATATCACAGAAGCTACGGCAACCATCCAGGCCAACGGCGCCGCCGAGCAAACCATTTCGCTGAGCCAGATGGGAGATCATTTGATGGGTACTCTACCTGGTGAGATACACCACTTTACTGCCCACGTTACCATGCCTACCGAGGGCAAGACATGGTCAGCCAACTTCCGTGTGGGAATGGACGAAGATTCCGAACATGACAACTGACCATCCAATGACTATGCGCACCTTATCATCCATCCTTCTCACGCTGCTGATCGTCGCGTCCAGCTGCGGGCCTGCGGACCACACCGACGAATCCACGAATCGCTCTGCCATTCTCGTCGACGGCGAGGACATACATCGCACTACAGAAATTGAAGCCGTCCTGGAACGCCAAGCCCAAGCCATCCGAAAAGCCGACATGACCGTGCTCAATACGCTCTGGTCCGCCAGCGAGGGAGTATACATCTTCGAGCAGGGCGGAGTGGACAGTTCGTGGGCGGCCTATCGGGACCACCACCTTGGGCCGGAATTGGAGGCGCTGGACGTTCTCAACTTTCAGCATGAAGACGTTCGCATCCGAGCTGGTGAGCGGGTGGCGGTAGCGACAGGGCGCTACATCCTCACGGCACACCATGACGAAGAGGAAATTGAGAGCAGAGGCGTCTTCACGACGGCGCTCGAACACGAAGACGACGGGTGGAAAATTGTCCATTCACACCTAAGCAGAAGACCGCGTCGGTAACACCAGTAGCGCCCGTGTGGTCATCCAGTATTCCAATATTTTTTCGAGGCCGATTGCTGTGCCAATGAATCGCCGCACATTTATCCGCTCCTTCTCCGCTCTCGGCCTTTTGGCGGGGGCAGGACCGCTGATACCCGCATGGGCACGCCCTCTGTCGGGCATCCCCGTCCGTCCACCTGCCCTCTCACCCACCCGTCGAACAGGTCGTCTGGTCGAGTACGACCTCACAATTGATCATATGCGGCTGGAATTTGGGGGTAGAATGGGTAAGGCCGTGACGATCAACGGGACGGTTCCCGGCCCCCTCCTCCGCTTCACTGAAGGCGATGAAGCCGTGCTTCGAGTGCACAATCGCCTCGATGAGGACACCTCAATCCACTGGCACGGCATCCTGCTTCCAAATGGAATGGATGGTGTGCCCGGCGTCAACTTCCCCGGCATCAAGGCCCGCTCGACGTTCGAATATCATTATCCCATCAAGCAGTACGGGACGTACTGGTACCACAGCCACTCTGCCTTCCAGGAACAACTCGGCCACTACGGCCCGCTGGTAATTGACCCGGCAGGTGGAGATCCGTACGCATTCGATCGAGAATATGTCGTTGTCCTCTCGGACTGGACGTTCGAGAATCCCAGCGACGTGCTCGACAACCTCAAGAACCGCCCCAACTACTACAACTTCCAGCGGCAGACGCTTACTGGGTTGCTGAAGGGTGAGGACATGAACCTCCGCGACCGGCTCTCGTGGGATCGGATGCGGATGGACGCCACCGACATTTCCGACGTCACAGGGGCAACCTATACGTATCTCATGAATGGTCAGGCACCGGACCCCGGCTGGTTCGGCCAGTTTCAGCCCGGGGAGCGGATCCTCGTCCGTTTCATCAATGCGAGCGCGGGTACATTCTACGATGTTCGCATCCCCGGCCTGCCGCTCACAATCGTACAGGCCAGTGGCCAACACGTTGAACCTGTCACTGTTGATGAGTTTCGGATTGGCATTGCCGAGACGTTCGACGTTATCGTCGAGCCGAAAGACAAGGCGTACACGGTCTTCGCCGAGTCGATGGATCGCTCAGGTTACGCGCGCGGTACCCTCGCACCCCGGGAAAGCATGACAGCCCCTGTTCCTGGGCTTCGCGAACGTCCTCTTCTGTCAATGATGGATATGGGGATGCAGATGACCGGTGCCACCGCAGCCATGCAGGGCCACGACATGGCTGGCCACAACATGGACGACCAGGAAGCCATGCCCGGCACCCCGGAACCAATACCCCACGGTGCGAACAATCACGGACCAGCCAACGCGATGGCGCCGGACGTCACAAGAAGTCGCCTCCACGAGCCCGGCATCGGCCTCGGTAATGACGGTCGCCGTGTGCTGGTGTACACGGACCTCCGGGCATTGCGCGCGGAAACAATCCGCGCTCCCGACCGCGAGATCGAGTTACACCTGACGGGTAACATGGAGCGATACATGTGGTCGATTGATGGAAAAACCTACGCCGAGGAACCGCTCATTCCAATGACACTCGGCGAACAGCTCAGACTTACCATGGTCAACGATACCATGATGAGCCACCCCATGCACCTCCACGGAATGTGGATGAAACTGGAGAATGGGCAGGGAGAACGGATTCCCCGTGTCCACACGGTCGTCGTAAAGCCTGCCGAGCGGGTTTCGCTGTTGATCGACGTTGACGCGCTCGGACCGTGGGCGTTTCACTGCCACGTCCTGTATCACATGGAACTCGGCATGTTTCGCGTGGCACTGGTCCAGCCAGCGGGAGCAACCATCCCCGCTGAATTTAATTCCCGATAGACCCCACCTCCCGTGCCATGCTTCGTTTTGTCTTCGTACTCGTTCTTTGGTTCGCTTCCTCTCCTGCCAGGGCCCAGGATATCCCGCCGTTTCCCGAATACCCTGATTTCAGGCCAGATGTCTCGGAGTTGGGCAACACACCCGTGTATAGCCTCGCGCTCCTCGATTTATTTGAAGTCGCTCCGACGGTGGAAAGCCTGCCAGCCCGCTTCGAGGGGTTCTATCGGATCGGCACCGACTACTCGCGCTTCTGGCTCAAGGGCGAAGGAGAGGGGCTAATCCTCGAGGGCGCCGGGGAAATCGAGATTCAGACGCTGTACAGTCGCCTGATCAGTCCCTTTTTTGAAGCCCAGGCCGGTGTCCGGCTGGATACCGAGTTCGGAGAAGACGACGTGCGGGTCCGGCCCCAACTCGTCCTCGGTCTCGAGGGGCTGGCGCCATACTGGTTTGAAATCGCGCCAGCGCTGTTCCTCAGTGCCGAAGGGCACCTCGCGGCTCGATTTGAAGGTTCGTACGATGTACTCATTACGCAGCGCCTCGTGCTGCAGCCCGAGGCCGAGGTCAACCTTGCCATCCAGAATGCAGAGACTTGGGGAATCGGGCGCGGGCTGAACGACATCGAGACCGGACTCCGGTTCCGCTACGAACTGAGGCGCGAGATAGCTCCGTATCTTGGCGTCAGCTGGCTGAAGCGATATGGAGGCGCGGCCGACTTTGCCCGCGCTGAGGGTGTGCCCGTCACCGAAGTACATCTCGTTTTCGGAATCCGCTTATGGCGATAACGCAACACATTTTAACGAGCATTGTATCGAAACAATTCATGAAAATTGATGTAAAACAGGTCATGTATAATATAATACATCAATAGTGATGATTTACAAATTAGCAGGGTCGAATGAAAAAGTCCTTGATGCGCTCGGCCGTCGGGTGGAATGCCTGCGTTTGGATCGTAATTGGACGCAGGGACAGCTCGCCCGGGAAGCCGGCGTATCGCGTCCGACGGTGGAGCGCATGGAGGCCGGTGCATCGACCAGTATGACATCGTTTGTCCGGGTGCTTCGGGCGCTCGGACGACTGGAAGCGCTGGAAAATGTGTTGCCGGTTCCGGACGTTCGCCCGATGGACGTTCTGCGCGAGGGAGCTCCGAAGCGTCGGAAACGCGCCCGTCGGGTGGCCCGCAGCGGAGGTGATTTGCCGGCAACATGGTCGTGGGGGGATGAGGACTGATCATGGGCACCGTCGCCGAAGTTCGCCTGTGGGGGACCATGATCGGAGCTGTTTTTCTGGATGACGGAGAGACGGCGGCAGCGTTCGAATATGCGCCCGGGTTCCTGGGCAGTGGAATCGATCTTTCACCCATGCACATGCCGCTCCGGGAGGGCATATTTCGCTTCCCGGAGTTGGACAGCGGGGCATTCCACGGGCTTCCTGGGATGCTCGCCGATTCGCTGCCGGACCGGTACGGGCATGCGCTCATCAACGCCTGGCTGGCACGGCAAGGACGGGCACCGGGGTCCCTGAATGCGGTGGAGCGACTCTGCTATGTGGGCCGGCGGGGAATGGGTGCGTTGGAGTATGAACCGGCTACCGGTCCGGATGCCTCGGAATCGCACGAGGTGCACGTCGGTGAGCTGGCTGAACTGGCCGGGCGCG
This sequence comes from Bacteroidota bacterium, assembly GCA_029262775.1. Lineage (GTDB taxonomy): Bacteria > Bacteroidota > Rhodothermia > Rhodothermales > UBA10348 > 1-14-0-65-60-17. Next base: position 1,058 of record JAJCYR010000083.1, on the reverse strand, counting down.
TGATACGGGAACGCGGCAGCCTGGGTACACGACTCGACTCGGGCGAAGAAGCCATCCGGGACATTCTTCGGGTAGGTACGTCAGCCGGTGGCGCGCGCGCCAAAGCGCTTTTGGCCTGGAATGCCGACACCGGCGACGTACGTTCGGGACAGGTGTACCCGGGAGACGGGTTCACCCACTGGATTCTGAAGTTCGACGGTGTCGCGGCCAATGACGCATTCGAGGTGGGCAGCAGCGCTGGGTACGGTGCCATCGAGTATGCGTATTCCGTCATGGCCCGGCGTGCTGGAATCCGGATGATTGAGACACGCCTGTTCGAAGAAGGCGATCGGCGACACTTTATGGCGCGGCGTTTCGACCGGACGGAGGCTGGAGGCAAGCTGCACATGCAATCGCTCGGCGCCCTCATGCACTTCGACTTCAATCTGGCTGGCGCCTACGCCTACGAACAGGCGCTGCAGGCCATTCGGACGCTCGGTCTTGGGATGGATGCCCTTGAAGAGCAATTCCGGCGAATGGTGTTCAACGTCGTGACGCGCAACCAGGACGATCACGTCAAAAACATTGCTTTTCTGATGGATCGTCGGGGCGGGTGGTCGCTCTCGCCTGCCTTTGACATCACATGGAGCTACAACCCCGAAGGCACCTGGACCAGCCGCCATCAGATGACCGTGAATGGAAAGCGCGACGATTTCACGTTCCATGACCTGGAAGCTGTGGCCAATGGTGCGTCCATGAAGCGCGGCCGCGCTCGCGAAATTCTGGATGAAGTCGCGGAAGCCGTGTCGACGTGGCCGGACATTGCCCACGATGCCGGTGTGCCCGACGAATTGGCTGGCGCCATCGCATCGACCTTCCGATCAGGATGGCCAACATAGCAGGTCATTCAGGCGGTCGCTGGAACGTACCCGGGCCAAGCCTCGCGACACCCTTGGATCCAGTCAAATACCATTCCTCAGGATCACGAATGTCGTTTGACCCGATCTGGTACATGACCTGCAGTTCAACTACCGGAAGCTTGGAAACATCAACACGACGCACCTCGGCATGTCGAAACT
>JAJCYR010000082.1 GCA_029262775.1 Bacteroidota bacterium | reverse complement strand
CGGAATGACAGATGCAAGGCGTCCCGACGCCGAATAGCAGCGCGTTCTGCGCCGGTACCGGCGCAAGAAGGAGGGACAACGCAGTAGATGGCGTTTCGCCGCCGCAGAAGGGTGTGTGATGGTTTTTCAACACGCTTCTATGCGCGTTCCATGAGCAGTTTGGCGACATCGACCGTGCGGCTGGCATAACCCCACTCGTTGTCGTACCAGCCCACGACCTTCACCAGTCGTCCCATGACCATCGTGGACTGGGCGTCAAAGATATTGGAGTGTGGGTTGTGAATGATATCCGTCGATACGAGCGGCTCATCGGAGTATTCGAGAATACCCTTCAGGGCGCCTTCGCTGGCACGGCGGAAGAGTTCGTTGACCGCCTCGACACTCGTTTCCTCGTTGACTTCGACCGTCAGGTCGGTCAGCGAGCCGTCCGGAGTGGGCACGCGTACGGCGAACCCGTCGAGCTTTCCGGCCAGGTGGGGGAGCACCAGACCAACGGCCTTGGCAGCACCCGTCGTGGTCGGAATTATGGATAGTGCCGCCGCGCGGGCGCGTCGGAGGTCCTTGTGGGGGGCATCCTGAAGGTTCTGGTCGGACGTATAGGCATGGATGGTGGTCATCATACCTTTGGAAACGCCGAGGGCATCGTCGAGCACCTTGACCATGGGGGCCAGGCAGTTCGTGGTGCAGGAGGCGTTGGAGATCACGGTTTCCCCGCCCGTGAGGACACTGTCGTTCACGCCGAGCACGATCGTCGCATCGACCGTACCCGATGCTGGCGCGGATATGACGACTTTTCTGGCTCCGGCCTTGAGGTGCAGACCGGCTTGCTCCTGGGTGCGGAAAATACCGGTCGACTCGATGACCACGTCCGTGTTGAGCTTGCCCCAGGGAAGGTCTTCCGGGTTACGCTCTGAAAAGACCGGAATCGAGGTGCCGTTGACCACGATGGCGCCGTCGGTGGCCTCGATCGATCCCGGGAAGCGGCCGTGAACAGAGTCGTACTTGAGAAGATGAGCCAGTGTGCGGGCATCCGTGAGGTCGTTCACGCCCACGACCTCGAAATCGGTCGATTCGCGTTCGATGATCGCCCTGAAAACCAATCGGCCAATGCGGCCGAATCCGTTGATGCCCAGTCTGATAGCCATGTGTCTGTCCGGTGTTGCTTGTGGAAACGGGTAATGTTGACCGTAAAATCGGGAGTGGACGCGTGACTTGCACCAAGGCTGGGTTAATTCGGCTACAATGGTCGCGCTGCCAACGACAATAATTTGGAAGAAGCCGTGCGGAAATCAGGGGGGCGTTGCCCGCCCCTTCATTTTTAGTTAATTTACAAGGCTCAGCAAAACTTTCAAGTTGCAGTCCATCCGCATTCCCGCACGACGAGCCCATGTCTACACTCAAACCCACGCGTAAGGTATCCCGGCGTCACGAACTCCGTGAGGACACGGTTACCACGTTCTACGCGCGCGCCTTGGATTTTTATTCAAAGAACGGACGCATGGTGCACATGGCTGCCGCCGGTATTGTGGCCGTGGTTGTGCTCTTCCTGGGCTACGGCTGGTACCAGTCGGGTCAGAACGAGAAGGCCCTGGCCGAAATGGCGTTTGCCGTGGACCGCTATGAAGACGGGGCATACCGCGCGGCGCTCGATGGGGATATCACGTTCACGGGGCTCATTGAGATCGCCGATTCCTATGGTGGGACACCGGCCGGTAATCTGGCCCGTTTCTATACGGCCGACGCGTTTTTCCGCCTCGGAGACTATGAGAATGCGCTGAAATACTTTCGCGCCTACGACAAGTCGGCCGACTATCTGGGCGCGTCGGCCCTCGCCGGTGAGGCAGCCATCCTCGAAGAGCAGGGGGAGTACGAGGAGGCCGGTGACCTATTCCGCCGTGCCGCCAATCTGTTCCCGTCGACGATCACCTCGCCAGAGTATATGATGGATGCCGCCCGCGCGTATGAGCGGGCCGCTGCCTATTCCAAGGCCGAATCTGTCCTGAAGGATATTCAGGAAGACTGGCCCGAGAGCCAGGCGGCGCGCAATATTGACTATGACCTGGCTCGACTCGCCGCACTCAAGTAACAAAGGCCATCGCCGTGGCAGTACCCTCCATTCTTGTGGTAGATGATGAAGCGGCTATTCGCCGGACGCTTCGGGAAATACTGGAATATGAGGACTGGGCGGTAACGGAGGCCGAAGACGGCGAAGCGGCCCTCGCGGCGCTGCGGACGCACCCGTTCGATGTCGTGCTGCTGGACGTCAAAATGCCCAAATTGGACGGGTTGGAAGTCTTGGCAGCCATGGAGAAGGAGGGTCTCGGCGTGCCCACCGTCATGATTTCCGGGCACGGCAATATCGAAACGGCCGTGGAGGCCACGAAGCTCGGCGCTTTCGACTTTGTCGAGAAGCCGCCCGATCTGAACCGTCTCCTGGTCACGCTTCGAAATGCCATGGACCGCGGGCAGCTCGAGGCCGAAAACCGCCGCATGCGGCAGGCCATATCGGAGCGCCACGCCAGCGAATTGACGCCGATTCTGGGGGCCAGCCCGGCCATTCGGCATATCAAGGAAACTATTGACCGTGTGGCGCCCACAGAGGCTCGAATCCTGATTACGGGAGAACCGGGAACGGGAAAGGAACTGGTTGCCAAATGGGTCCACCGGCTGTCGAGCCGCGCCGATGGCCCGGTCGTTGAGGTCAACTGTGCGGCCATTCCCGGGGAGCTCATTGAGAGTGAACTATTCGGGCACGAAAAGGGCAGTTTTACGGGCGCGACCAAGCAGCGTATTGGGAAATTCGAACAGGCGCACGGCGGCACCTTGTTCCTGGACGAAATTGGCGATATGAGCCTCTCGGCGCAGGCCAAGGTCCTGCGCGCATTGCAGGAGAACAAAATCACGCGTGTCGGCGGGGACCGGTCCATTCCGGTGGATGTTCGCGTCATCGCCGCTACCAACAAGGACGTGCTCGAACGCACACAGGACGGCAGTTTCCGCGAGGACCTCTATCACCGCCTTTCGGTCATTCTCATGCACGTTCCGCCCCTTCGGGACCGCCGCAGCGACGTTCCCATCATTGCCGAGCATATTGCCGAACGCCTCGCGCGCCGCAATGGCCTTGAGCCCAAGGCCTTCACGCCGGAAGCCCTCGCAGCGCTCGAAGCCTGCGAATGGCGCGGGAACGTGCGCGAACTGCACAACGTCGTGGAGCGGCTGACCATTTTGAGCCAGGGCGAGCGAATTACCCATCTTGACGTGGAGCGCTACGTAGCGCCGGCCGGAAGCCACGTCAATCCCGTCATGGGCCTGATGGACCGTTTCGATCAATTCCAGGAATTCCGCGACATGGCCGAAAAGCTGTTCATAGAGCACAAACTCATTGAGTTCGAGTGGAATATTTCCCGTACGGCGGAGGCCATCGGCATCCAGCGTTCGCATCTGTACAACAAGATGGACAAGTATGACATCCAGCGCGCCCCCGATAGTTGAGGTTCGCCACGTCGAGCGAACCTATACGACGGCATCGGGCGGGAATCTTCCTGTTCTGGTCGATGCGAACCTGTCCGTGTTGCGAGGCGAAGTGGTGGCGATTACAGGTGAAAGCGGGTCTGGAAAGAGCACGCTGCTGCATATCATGGGCGCCCTTGATCGTCCCGATGCGGGCACGGTCCTGTTCGAAGGCCGGGACATGTTTGCCGCGGGCGATGAAGCCCTGTCGTCCTTCCGCAATCAGAGCATCGGGTTCATCTTCCAGTTTCACCACCTGTTGCCGGAATTCTCAGCCCTTGAAAATGTACTTATGCCAGCGCTGATTGCCGGTCGCAACGGGCGCGGTGCGCGCGCGCGCGCCGCCGAGCTGCTGGCGACGGTCGGGCTTTCGGAGCGTGCCGATCACCGCCCGTCCGAGCTTTCGGGCGGCGAAAAGCAGCGCGTGGCCATTGCGCGCGCGCTCATGAACGAACCCGACGTTGTGCTGGCCGACGAACCGACCGGCAACCTGGACGAGAAAACGGCCGACGTCCTGCACAACGAGCTCATCCGGCTGAGCCGCGAGCTGGGACAGACATTCGTACTCGTGACCCACAATCCTGTTTTTGCGGCCATGGCCGACCGGACGGTCCGGCTCGACCAGGGGACGCTGCATATGACATGAGCATATTTTCTTCCTTCAGGGCCCTGTGGACGGCTGGCCGGGGGATTGTCGTCGGCATGCCCGCCATGACGCCCGAAAGCAATCCGCTGGAACTCTTTCAAGCCTGGTACCGCGCAGCCGAAAAATCGGGGCTGTTCATGCCGGAGGCCATGGCGCTCTCCACGGCATCGCCAGGCGGACGTCCATCGTCCCGCATGGTGCTGCTCAAGACGGCCGACGAGCGCGGATTTGTGTTCTTTACCAACTACGAATCGCGGAAGTCGAACGAGTTGGACGCCAACCCACATGCGTCGCTGCTTTTTCACTGGCCCATCCTGCAGCGCCAGGTACGCGTCGAGGGCCGGGTCGAACGGGTTTCGCGTGACGAATCGGACGCCTATTTCCAGTCGCGATCACGCCGAAGCCAGATCGGGGCTTGGGCGTCCCGGCAGAGCAGGCCGCTGGCATCCAGAGCCGATCTGGAAGAGGCTGCTCGGGCGCAGGAGGCCGCGTTCAGGGGCCAGGATGTGCCGCTTCCGCCTCATTGGGGGGGCTGGCTCGTGCGGCCCGAGCGCATGGAATTCTGGCAGGGGCGGCCGTTCAGGCTGCACGACCGGTTGGTGTTCGTACGGGCTGGGGGAGAGGCCGCTGGCGGTTTCGATGAAAAAAATCGGGCAAAATGGGAAGTCGAGAGGTTATATCCGTAGGTTTCAGGTGTCAGTCTCTTTCTCAACGTCTTTCGAAGCCATAAACGATAGATCCTGCACATGAGAATGTTCTCCTCCCTGTTTATCGTATGGACCCTGGCCGGGCCCGGCACCCTGTTGGCCGCCGATACAGACGCAGCGCCGGAAACCCTGTACGAAGTCTCCTTCGACGCCATCGCGCACCACGAAGCACACATCACAGCGACCTTCCGGGACGTTCCACGTGGTGGCAATCTCCGCATTACCATGAGCCGCAGTTCGCCGGGACGGTATGCGCTGCATGAGTTTGCGAAAAACGTGTACAATGTCCGCGCAACCGACAGTGACGGCCGCCCGCTGGTTGTTGAGCGAACCGATCCGTTCAACTGGGAGGTCGCCACGCGTGGCGGCGAGGTTACGCTCACCTACACGCTGTTTGCCGATCGCGCCGATGGGACCTATTCCGGCTTTGACCGCACGCAGGCCCACATGAACATGCCAGCCACCTTCATGTGGGCCCCCGACATGTGGGATGCGCCCGTCAGCGTCCGGTTTCATCGCCCCGATCCATCGTGGGATATCGCGACACAACTCTTCGAGACCGATCATCCGGACGTGTTCACAGCGCCTGACATGGACTATTTCATGGACTCTCCGACGGTGATTGCACCGATGTCCTGGTACGAATGGGAGATCAGCGAAGGAGACCGGATCATTCCGTATCGTATTGCCCTCCGGCACGAGGGTACGGACGAGGAGGGGGAAGCCTTTGCGCGCAATGTGGAGCGTATTGTCCGCACCCAGTACCAGGTCTATGGTGACATGCCGCAGTACGACAACGGACAGTACACGTTCATTGTCGGGTACACTCCCTTTGTTTATGGTGATGGGATGGAGCACCGCAACTCGACCATGGTGACGAGCAGGAATCCACTTTCTGCGGACGGGTTGTCGAACCTGGGTACCATGTCGCACGAGTTTTTTCACCAGTGGAACGTGGAGCGGATACGACCCCGTGATCTTGAACCTTTTTCGTATACATCCACCAATCAGACAGATCTGCTCTGGTTTTCCGAGGGGTTCACGAGTTACTACACCGACCTCTCGATTCACCGGGCTGGGCTCTCCGAAGAGGTAGATTATGCGAGCGGACTTGCTTCGCGGATCAATGCCGTGCTCGACAGACCGGGGCGCATGCACCGGTCTGCGTCCGACATGAGCCGGTGGGCGGCCTTCTCGGACCAGGGCAGTTTCCGGGACCCGATGAATACGGCCAACACGTTCATATCCTACTACACCTGGGGCAGTGCGCTCGGCCTGGGTCTGGACCTCGCGCTGCGCTCCGAACACAGCACGTCGGTCGACGCGCTCATGCGCCATCTCTGGGAAACGTACGGCCGCATGGAGAGGCCCATAACGTCGGCCGATCTCGAGACTGCGCTGGCGCACGTGTCGGGCAGTGAGGTCTTTGCCCGCGAATTTTTTCAGCGGTACGTGAACGGGAACGACGCCATGGACTATGAGGAACTCCTTTCGCGGGCAGGGTTGCTGCTCCGGCCCGCCTTTCCGGACGGCTGGACCGTCGGAGGGCGGTTGGCCGAGGCCAGCGATGGTATTGAAGTCCGGGGCCCGGTGCTCGAGGGCACGCCGCTGTATGCGGCCGGTCTCTCGTCGGGTGACATGATCACTGAAATTGATGGGAGAAGTGTTACGCATCCGGCCTATCTGGATGCACTTCTCGATACATGGGAGGGCGAGCATGCGCTGCAACTACGGGTGCGCTCGCGCGGCGCGCAGTTCACCACGCTACTCGCGCCTGCGAAACGCACGGATCGGGAGGTGGTGCTCTATGAAGATGCAGGGCTGGACGTTACCTCGGGTATGCTATCCCTGCGGGCCGCGTGGCTGTGGCAATTGGACACCGAACATTGATGGTGTCGGTGGGTTCAATGCGGACTGTCCATTTTTCGTGTGCCGCATGTCCAATGCATCCCTGTCTGAGGTCCTGTCCTGCCTGCAAAAGGCTGAAACCGTCGCCATCACGGTGCATACCCGCCCCGACGGAGATGCCATAGGCTCACAGTTGGCACTTGGTTGTTTTCTGGAGCAAAAGGGCAAGAAAGTGCACATGATCAATGCCGATCCACCGCCCTACAATCTGGACTGGCTGCCCGGAAGGGATCTGCTGCAGGAATACGACGGCTCGGTTGCCCAACTCGATGCGCTGTCGCGAGCCGATGTTCTCGTCGTGGCGGACACGAATTCGGAAAGCAGGATAGGCAAGCACGGTGCCTTTTTTCGGCAGGGGCCCGGAACGAGCCTGCTCATTGACCACCATACCGATCCGGAGTCGTGGTTCGATATGGTGTATCGTCGGGAAACGGCTTCATCGACCGGTGAGCTCGTCTGGGAAATCATTTCCGCCTGGGATGCCGACACGGTCGACTTTACCATTGCCACGTGTCTGTATACTGCCATCATGACCGACACGGGATCGTTCCGGTATTCAAACGTGACACCGAAACTGCACCGGGACGTGGCAGACCTGATAGAGCGGGGAAACCTGGACTCCTCGCAGATACATGCTGAGGTGTACGACAAACGCTCGTCCGAAGGCATGCGACTCATGGGCCGCGTTCTGGAAACATTGCGGCTCGACTACGACGGGCAGGTGGGCTCTATGATGGTCACGCGGACGGCGCTGGCCGATACCGGGGCACCGTCGGAGGAGAGTGAGGGCATTGTCAACATGATTCTGTCGCTCGAGGGCGTGCGCGTGGCCCTCCTGTTCAAGGAAACGGAGAAAGGCACGAAAATCAGCTTCCGGTCCAAGGCGGACGACCATGTGCACCAGTGGGCGCAGGCCCTCGGAGGAGGGGGGCATCGTAATGCCTCGGGTGCCTTTGTGAACAAGCCGCTCGTGGAGACGGTCCGACGGGCCATTGAACTGGCTCCCAAATTTCTTGACCTGACGCCTGAGGAGGAGTTGGATTCGGAGCACCTTTCCGACGAGGATGCGGCCTATTTGTCCGTTCTCATGGATATGAAACAAAAAAATTGACTCGCATGAAAGTATCAGTATCGACCATTGCCCTGTCTGAGTTGGACGTGGATCTGCTTGTCGTGCCAGCGACCGAAGAAGAGTCCGGCGACGGCCTGGAAACCCTCGTGGCATCGTTTGGTGATGCGGTTGTTCGGGCGCGCACGGATTTTTCCGGCGAACTCGGTGAAACCATGATCGTGTACCCGGAAAAAGGCACAGCCAAGCGGCTATTGGTCGTGGGACTGGGTGAGTCCATGGACGTCACCGCCGAGCGGCTGCGGCAGGCCGCCGCGGTGGGTGCTGGCGTGGCCATCAAGACGCGTTCCGAGACCGTCGGAATTGGCGTTCCTGAACTGGATCTGGACGGTGACATGGCGTCCCAGGCACTGGTCGAGGGGTTCATGTTGGGGTCCTACCGGTTCACCCGATATCGGACAGACATGTCGGAAGACGAGGGGCCACAGCGCCTGGTCATTCAGACCGAGGAACAGGACAAACTGGTCCGGCGGGGGGCGGATCGCGGTCGCATCGTGTCGGAGGCCGTCTTTTCTGCCAGGGACCTGATCAACATGTCTCCCAACGACAAGACGCCCGTGCTGCTGTCTCGGGCCATCGAGAAGTCCGGCAAGAAAAACGGCTTTGAAGTCTCCGTCTGGGACAAGGAACTCATTGAAGAGGAGGGAATGGGCGGCCTCCTGGCGGTGAACATGGGATCCCAGGATCCGCCGACGTTCAACGTGCTGGAATTCAAGCCGGAAAATGCCCGGAATGAGCGTCCGCTCGTACTGGTTGGAAAGGGTATCGTGTTCGATACCGGTGGTCTGTCGCTCAAGCCCACCAAGGACTCCATGGACTACATGAAGTCGGATATGTCGGGAGCGGCTGCGGTTATTGGCGCCTTTGAAGCCATTGCCAAAATGGACCTGCCTATTCACGTGGTGGGCCTTATTCCGGCAACGGACAACAGGCCCGGCGAGAGGGCGTACGTTCCCGGGGACGTGATCAAGATGCACTCGGGCGCGACGGTCGAAGTACTCAACACCGACGCCGAAGGACGCATGGTCCTTGCCGATGCGCTGTCGTACGCCGCCAACTTCTCGCCCGACCTGGTCATTGACATTGCAACACTCACGGGATCAGCAGCCATTGCCATGGGCGATCAGGCGGCCCCCATACTGACCACCCACAACACAAAAGCCTCTGAGCGCATCGATGCCATGGTGCGGGCCGGCGAGGCATCGGGCGACCGCGTGCATCCGCTGCCCATGTACGATGAGTACAGGGAGCAGCTCAAGTCCGAGGTGGCTGACCTCAAGAATGTGGGCGGCCGCGAAGGCGGCTGCATCACCGCTGCCAAGTTCCTGGAGCACTTTGTGGACTACCCCTGGGTGCACGTCGACATCGCGGGTGTTGCCTATACCCACAAAGCACGGCCGTACAGGCCTGTCGGGGGTACCGGGTTCGGCGTTCGCCTGCTGGTTGAATTCATGCGCGCCTACGCCGAGTCGAAGCGGTGACATGACCACGACGACCGTCCGGATTGCCTGCACCCTCGGAGACCCCAACGGGATTGGTCCAGAAGTGGTCTTCAAGGCGCTCCGAGACGAAACATTATTCCGGCCACAACCGCTGGAATTCATTGTCATAGGCCCTGAAGCCGTTTTCCACCAGGAATTCGGGCGCAGCGTGGTGGCGCAGGGCGTGGTTGAACTGGGTGGACGCCGGGTGCAGCTCGTGGGAGTGGACGCTGGTGCCGAATCTGTAGTGGATGCGACCGGCCCGCCCTTCGTGGTACAGCCCGGTCTGCTGTCGGCTGAGGCCGGACGGCTCGCCATGTGGTCGGTGGAGCGGGCAACGGACCTGTGCGTTGCGGGGGAGGCCGATGCTCTTGTGACGGCGCCGATCTCGAAAGAAGCTGTGCATCTGGGAGGCTATGATATTCCGGGGCATACCGAATTCCTGGCCGATCGCACCCAGGCGGGACACGTGACCATGATGCTCGCGTCGGGCCGTTTGCGTGTCGCCGTAGCGACGGGTCACATTCCGCTTGCCCGCGTGCCTGGAGCCCTCTCACAAGACGGTATCTTGGCCCACCTGCGCACCGTGGACACCGGATTGCGGCGAGACTTCGGCCTCTCTGACCCTTGTATCGCGGTTTTGGGGCTGAACCCGCACGCGGGAGATGGTGGCGTGCTGGGTGGCGAGGAGGCGGTGCACATTGTACCGGCCATTGAGCGCGCCTGTGCGGCCGGTATCGATGCACGCGGACCTTATGCTGCCGACGGTTTTTTTGGATCCCGCGGGCATGAGGACGTGGATTGCATACTGGCCATGTACCACGATCAGGGGCTGGCCCCGTTCAAGGCACTTTCCTTCGGTCGGGGCGTGAATGTCACGCTCGGACTGCCTATTGTGCGCACATCGCCCGATCACGGGACGGCGTTCGATATTGCAGGCCGCGGCGTTGCCCGGGCCGAGAGCATCAAGGAAGCCATGCGGACGGCCTGTCAGATGGCGCTGGCCCGGCGTTCGGCCTCCCTGATCGGGCATTAGAAATCCTGACCCATGATCAATGTCTCCCCCTACTCGGTACTCGCCCTCCTCTACGACGACGTCATGGATTACGTCGATTTTGAAGCATGGGCAGACTACGTCGACCATGTGCTCGATGAGCATGGAAAAGAGCCGCAATCGGCCGCCGAACTGGCCTGCGGCACGGGACAGTTCGCGTGGCATTTTCTGGCCAGGCGCCCCCTTGCCTACACGGCGACGGATGGTTCCCAGACCATGCTGGCCTGTGCGAGCCGCCTGCTCACAGGACGCGCCCGCGCGCTTCGCCACGTTCGCTTTCCGGGCGGATCGTTTCTCGAAAAAATGCGGGACGGTGCCCCCTATGACGTTATTTTCCTTCTGTTCGACGGCGTGAACCACCTGCTTGAGGAGGAGGATGTGATTGCCATGCTCCGGGAGGTCAAATCGCTTCTCTCGCCCGGCGGCGTGTTCATTTTCGACCAGGCCACGCCGGCCAATTCCATCAACAACGCCGACTACTTTGAAGATGAGGGCACGTCGGAGGCCGGTGCCTGGCTTCGGCAGAGCACATTCAATGAGGCGGATCGTATCCACACCACCCGCTTCGAATTGACTACGCCAGAGGGCTCGTTCGAAGAAGTCCACCTGGAGCGGACCTGGAACAAGCACGACATGGAACAGATGATACGTGCAGCGGGGCTGGGCGTGCTCGCAGCCTATGACGGATTTTCACTCGACGAGGCAGACGACAGCGCCGAGCGCATTCACTGGGTGGTGGAGGCCCGTTCCTGATGATTGAATTCCGCAACGTATCTATAGCATGGCCGCTTCCGGGCGGCGGACTGAAGCCCGTTCTGGAAGAGGTGTCATTCCGTGTGGGCCGCGGGGAGTTTGTGTATCTGGTGGGCCCTACGGGTAGTGGCAAGTCCTCCCTGCTGAAAATGCTGTACAGAGATGCCAAACCTGCATCGGGCGAAGTCCGGGTTGCCGATTTCACCTGGGATGGCAGTCCCTCGGCCGATACACCCTATCTGAGACGGGCCATTGGCATTGTCTTTCAGGACTTTCAGTTACTTCCGGACCGGAATGTATTCGACAACGTGGCGTTCGCCCTGTATGTCACGGGAAGGTCTGGAAAAGAAGTCAAAAACCGGGTCATGCAGGTTCTGGCGCGCGTAGGCCTGACGCCCAAACAACGCCGGTTTCCACACGAGCTCTCGGGTGGCGAGCAGCAGCGTGTGGTTATTGCACGCGCCATCGTAAATGAGCCCTGGGTTGTGCTGGCCGATGAACCGACCGGTAATCTGGATCCGGGCGTGGCATCGGAAATCCAGAAAGTGCTGGTCGGGCTGAACCAACTGGGAATGACCGTCATCATGGCCACGCATGACTACCGGCTGGTCCGGAGATGGCCATCGCGCACGCTGGCGGTCTTGAACCGCCGTATCGTGGAAGTCGACCCGGCCAGCCTGAAATCGTGAGGGGGCATTGGTGCGACAGGCGGCCAGGGACGACGAGCCGCCTGATGCGTCTGGCCATGGGTGAAGGTTGCCCCCGGAATCGGCACAGGTTATATTCGACGGATATGATGTTTTCATGAACCGCATCCAAACCATCTACAGCAACATTCCATGGATTTACTTGCGCATTACATAGATCTGATCAACAATTTTCTGTCACCCGTTCTGGTGGTGGGACTTCTTGGCGCGGGTGCGTTTCTGACGTTCAGACTTGGATTCATTCAGCTTCGGCGGCTTGGCCACGGCGTTGCTGTTACGACGGGAAAATACGATGATGATGAAGAACCAGGCGACGTAACTCACTTCCAAGCCCTGACGACCGCGCTCTCGGCGACGGTCGGTATCGGAAATATTGCCGGAGTGGCGCTGGCCATTCACTGGGGAGGGCCCGGTGCGCTCTTCTGGATGTGGATGACCGCCCTTCTGGGTATGGCAACAAAATATTCGGAGGTCACACTGGCCCAGCATTACCGCGTACAGATGGACGGTGGGCGCATGGCCGGCTCTGTCGCCGGGGGGCCCATGTACTACATTGAGCGTGGCATGAAGGACGTTTTCGGCTGGAACTGGAAGCCGGTTGCCCTCTTTTTCGCCTTCATGCTCATGATCACCTCGTTCATGACGGGTAATGCCATCCAGGCCAACACCATCGCCACGCAGATGAATTCCAACTTCGGCGTGGCCACGTGGGCAACGGGTCTGTTCACGGCAGGAATCGTTGGATTTGTAATCATCGGCGGTATCAGCCGTATTGGACGCGTTACCAGTATTCTGGCACCCGTCATGGCTGCACTCTACGTGCTGGCCGCGCTCACCATTCTGTTCGTCAATTATGAAGGTGTCCTGCCCGCTTTCGGAATGATTTTCACGGAGGCGTTCAATCCGACGGCTGGTGTGGCTGGAACGGGCATGGGGGTATTCATCTTTACGCTCCGATATGGGGTACAGCGTGGGCTGTTCTCGAACGAGGCGGGTCAGGGCTCGGCGCCCATTGCCCACTCGGCGGCCAAGACCGACGAGCCCGTATCTGAAGGCGTAGTGGCTCTGCTCGAACCCTTTATCGATACGATCGTGATCTGCACCATGACGGGCCTCGTGATTGTGCTCACGGGCGCGAACGTTGCCAAGGTACCGACGGAAATCTCTTTTACCGACGGCAACGTGTCCTGGGTGGCTCCGCGCGAGACCGGCCGCATTGATATTGCCTTGCCGCCGGACGCCTACGACATTGCTGACGGTGCACCCACGGTGCCTGTGACGGAGCCGCGTCTGGCCTATTACGACGTGGCCGTCGAGGAATTCTTCATCGATTCCGATCAGCAGACCCGTTTTTCGGGGACCATTCTTCCAGGGCAGGCCCGCGCGCTTGCCGAAGACGGATCCGAGTACACCGTGCTCTATGGCGATGCCGTCCTGAATTCGTCCCCCATGACGTCACTCGGCTTCGAGCGGGGTCTGGATCCGATTGGGCTGGGTTTCCTCGGAAAGTACCTGGTGCTCATTGCCGTCTTCCTGTTTGCCATTTCAACGGCTATTTCCTGGAGTTATTACGGGGACCGTTGCGCGAATTACATCTGGGGACAGAAAGCCATTGTACCGTACAAGGTGTTTTTTCTGATATTCCACTTCATTGGGGCCGTTCTTGCGGTGACCACGATCTGGGACATCGGGGATGTGGCGCTTTCCCTTGTGACGCTGCCCAACGTGATCACGCTGGTGCTCCTTTCGGGACTGCTCAAGAAAATTACGGACAGCTACTTCGAACGGCAGCCCTGGCTTTCGCAGCCGGGACGTAAAAAGAAGGCACCGGGCTCAGGGAATACACCCGGCACCGGGAATACGCCCGGCACTGAAAATCCGTCCTGATGGAAATGGAAGGCGTACAGGTGGTCGATCATCCGCTGCTGAGGCGTGATCTGACGCTACTGCGTGACGAGTCCACGTCGCACGGCCAATTCCGACACATCCTGTCGGGCGCATCCTCCTATCTGGCATACGAAGCGCTTCGATACGTTCGTACGCGGCCTGTCGACGTACAGACGCCGCTGGAATTGGCCAGCGGGGTTGCGCTCGATGAAACGGTCGTCGTCGTACCGATTCTTCGCGCGGGACTGGGAATGGTCGACGGGTTTATCCGCTTCCTGCCTGAAGCCCGGGTGGGACATCTCGGCATGTACCGGGACGAAGCCACGCACGAACCGGTGGATTACTATTCCAATCTCCCGAAGGGACTGAACGAGGCGCTTGTGGTCGTTGTGGATCCCATGTTGGCTACCGGTGGCAGCGCGTCTTCCGCCATTTCCCACCTGAAGAGAGCCGGTGCGAAGCGCCTGTTGATGGTGTGTCTGGTCGCTGCTCCGGAAGGGGTGCGTGCGCTGCGCGAGTCCCACCCGGACGTACAGATTGTGACGGCTGTCGTTGACCGTGAGCTGGACGGGAATGCCTACATTCGCCCTGGTCTGGGCGACGCGGGAGACCGGACATACGGAACCCTATGACAACGAGTCCCATGAAACGCCACTTATTTTCCGGGACGGTGATCCTGGCCGCCCTTGCGCTCATTCTCCTGGCGCCTGGCAATGCCCGGGCACAGATGCCCGCTCCGGTCATGGAGGTCACCGGGCCGGATGTCGTTCTTGCAGACATACCGTTTACGGTCACGCTCGATATTTCCCGTGACACGCTGGCGCTGTCGGCCTATGAGGTGCGCATGGGCTCGGCCTCGTGGCCCGTTACCTTCGACTCCGACGGCAATCCGGTAGCCGAGGAGGTTATTTCGCTGGAGACTGGACGCGCCGACATCGAGCTTTTCCGGCAGGGGGAGCTGGTTTCCTCGCGTCCGGTCCGGAAAATCCCGCCGTGGACCTCCATCCTGCCTCCCGTACTCGCCATCGCCATCGCGCTGCTCTTCAAGCGCGTGGTGCCGGCGCTCTTTCTCGGGATCTGGGTAGGAGCCATGCTGGCCATCGAGGTTTCATTCGGCGGCTTACTCATGGGACTACTGAGTTCATTCCAGGTTTTTGTACTCAACGCGCTGGCCAACCCCGATCACGCATCGATTATTCTGTTCACCTTCATGATCGGTGGTATGGTGGGCATTATTTCGAAGAACGGGGGCATGCAGGGCGTGGTGAACAGGATTGTGGACTGGGCCAACACGGCTCGGCGCGGACAGGTCGCGACGAGCATGCTCGGCATTGGGATCTTCTTTGACGACTATGCCAACACGCTGGTCGTTGGCAATACCATGCGTCCGGTGACCGACAAACTGCGCATTTCGAGGGAAAAACTGGCCTATCTGGTCGATTCGACGGCCGCTCCGGTGGCGGCCATTGCGTTTGTAACGACGTGGATAGGCTACGAGGTGGGCCTGATCGGGGCGTCGGTGCGTCACCTGGAAGGGCTCGACGAGTCGGCGTATGGGCTGTTCCTTGCGTCCATTCCCTATTCCTTCTATCCGATTCTGGCCATTGCATTCGTGCTCATGGTCTCGCTGACGGGGCGGGATTACGGACCCATGCTGCAGGCTGAAATCCGGGCGCGTACGACGGGCGCGGTGCTTGGAGAAGGTGCGAATGTCGATGACGCGGCGGCAGCCGACAGCGGCGAGACCGCTCCCAAGGAGAACGTCCCGCACCGCATGGTCAATGCCCTGCTCCCGGTTCTGGTACTCATTGGAGGCGTCATGGTGAGTCTGTACGTGACGGGCGAAGGAGACAATCTGCGGGACATTATCGGTTCGGCCGATTCCTACAAGTCCCTCATGTGGGCGTCGCTGCTCGGTGTACTGACCGCGGCGCTGCTCTCCGTTGGCCAGCGCATCCTGACCATTGCCGAGGTCGTCGAGTCCTGGTACAGTGGCCTCAAGGGCATGTTGTTCGCCATGATCATCCTGGTCATGGCGTGGTCGCTCTCGGAGATCACGACCGTACTCCACACGGCCGATTTCCTGGTCACGGTGCTGGGCGACACGGTGCCCGCAGCGCTCATTCCGGCCATCGTATTCCTCCTGGCAGCCGCCACGGCGTTTGCTACGGGTTCGAGTTGGGGTACCATGGGCATTCTGCTACCACTGGTGCTGCCCCTGGCGTGGGCCGTCATGGTGGCCAATGACATGGCCGCCGGGCACGACTATCATATCCTCTATTCCACGATTTCCGCGGTACTCGCCGGATCTGTGTGGGGCGATCACTGCTCACCCATTTCAGACACGACCATCCTGTCGAGTATGGCCTCTGGATGCGATCATATTGAGCACGTCCGGACCCAGCTGCCCTATGCCCTGTTGGTGGGTCTGGTAGCGATATTTGTGGGCATCATTCCGGCCGGATACGGTCTCCCATGGTGGGTTGGCCTTCTGGCGGGCCTCATCATACTGTTCGCCGTACTCAAAACCATAGGTCGCGAGTCCGACTCCTATCCAACGGCCGATTCGCATGCCTGACAACTTCATTGATGCCGACGACCGCCCGTGGGGGCGCTGGGAAGAGTACCTGAATGAAGAGGGCTACCGCGTGAAGCGTATTCTCGTCGCACCCGGCGAGCGGCTGAGCCTGCAGCGGCATCGGCTCAGAAGGGAGCACTGGGTCATTGTCGCGGGTACGGGCCTGTTTCATCTGGACGGGGAGGAGACGCCGGTGGCGACGGGCAGTACGGTGTTCATCCCCGTCGGCGGTGTGCATCGCATTTCCAATACCGGGACAGGGCGGCTTCTGATTATTGAAACACAGCTCGGCGTTTGCGACGAAGATGACATTGAGCGCCTCGAGGACGACTACGGCCGGTCCTGAATAGGGCTCGTCATGCCGTCACGCGCCGCTGGACGTACCTTGTAGTCAAGCCGATACCCAGCGCGATGAACACGTAGTATCCGAGAAAGCGCCACAGGAGCAGGGATGGGGCAATGTAGGCCGTGTCCGGCAGGAGCGAGCTGTAGAACAGGGCATAGAGCGCCTCAATACCTCCGGCGCCGCCGGGAGTCGGCATGATGAGTGAACTCATGGTCATGGCCACGGACCGGATGAAGAGCAGGCCCCGGTCAATGTCCGGCACGAAACTCCACAGAATGAGCACGACAAGTCCGTACCGGGTGATCCATGTGAACGCGGTCAGTAGCAGACCCAGTGCGAAAAAATTCTTGGGCTGCTGGCGCAGGACGGCTGCCCGCGTTTCAAAGTGCTCCATTTCCAGGGCGACCGGTTCGCTGTAGCGGCGTAGCAGGGGTAAACGGAACACCCTGTTGGTGATTCGGACCAGAATCGATGGGCGCACAAGCGTGGCGTAGGCAAAAAGAATCGTGTATCCAGTGAAAAGAAGGAAATAGACCACGAGTGTCCAGAGCCCGAAACGTCCTGCCTCCGGGGGGATGACCGGCCAGAAGAGTGCCGTGACCAGCACGACCGGAACGGCCAGTGCGAACCAGATCTGATCGAGCAGCAGGGTGAACGTCATCACGGCCGTCGCATCTCCCGTATTCATGGGCCCCTTGCGGCCCGGCGCGCGCTCGGATTCCCTGACCATGTACCAGGCCGAGAGCGGGGCGCCACCGACCACCGATGGACTCACGTTCGATGCGAAGTCCCAGGCCACCTGTGCCTTGATGCCCTGGTAAAAGGAGAGCCCGTGGCGCGAAATGAAGCTGAGCCGCCATCCGCCGGCCACTACCCGGATGGCGGCAATCGCTACAGCACCCGCGAGAATGACAGGATCGGCGGCGTGGGCCATTTCGCGCAGAATGCCTTCGTCCCACGTGTAATAGGCAATGAGCCCCATCACTCCCAGTCCAAGCAGAATGGGCCACACCACATTGATGATGGAAATATGCGGTGTGGAACCGTTTTTCATACGGCAGACTCGACGGCCTGGCGGAGTTTGGACCACGTAGCGGCCAGGCTTTCGGGGAGTACCTTTGTGTCGGCGGTCGTGGGCATGAAGTTGGTATCGGCTGACCAGCGGGGCACGACGTGCATGTGGAGATGGTCCGCAATGCCCGCTCCGGCAGCTTGACCTACATTCATGCCGACGTTGAACCCCTCGGGTCGCAGGGCGTCTGTGAGCCATGACATGCAGCGCGTTACGAGTTCCATCATTTCGGTGCGTTCTTCGTCCGAGAGCGCGAGCCAGGTGCTTATTTCGCGGTAGGGCACAACAAGTAGGTGTCCGTTGTTGTAGGGGTACAGATTCATGACCACATACGCATGCGTACCCCGCCAGAGTACATAGTCTGCCTCGTCATTGTTACGCCGGGCAATCAGGGTGAATACAGATTCGCCGGTGCTGGTGTCGGTGCCAGTGCCAGTGTCGGTGCCAGCGGCCGCGCTGCGTGTCATATGACGGGAGCGCCAGGGGCTCCACATGTGTTCCATAGGGGCAGATCCGGGATGGGTTCGGTCAGCAAACCCGGTTGGGGGCCTTGGCGTTCCGCATGATCCGGCATGACCTGCACATACACACGAGGGCGTCGGATGGGGTCCTGTCGGCGGCTGAGGTCGTTTCCATGGCGGCCGCCGCGGGGCTCTCGGGTCTTGCGGTAACAGACCATGACACCCTTGACGGGTTAGCCGAGGCCCGCGCGGCGGCCGACAAGGCTGGCCTCAGGCTCACGCCGGGCGTTGAAATCAGTAGCGCCGTGGACGGCTTCGAAGTACACATCCTGGCCTACGAGTTCCACGTGGACAGCCCGCTTCTGACGCAGCTTTTCGGCGAGCAGTCGACGCGCCGCCGCGAGCGGGCCGAGGCCTTTTTGAAGACATTCCAGGAGCGTGGACTACTGCCCGCGACGGCCCGGCTGCCGCCTGCGCAGTCACTCGGACGGCCGCACCTGGCGCGTCTTCTCGTGGCAAGTGGCTCGGCGCACACCATGTCGGACGCGTTTGACCGGTATCTGGTGCCCGGGACGCCCACCTTCATACCCAAGCCGCTCCCCCGCGGCGAGGATGTGGTGGAAATTATCCGGAGCGCGGGCGGCGTGACTTCGCTGGCACATCCGGGTCATGCTGTGCCACACCGCGTGGTGCGTGCACTCATTGAGGCTGGCCTGTGGGGCATGGAAATCGACCACCCGGCGCACGATGACATGCTCCGCCGGTATTATTCCGAGCTCGCGGACCGGCACGGCCTGGGCATGACAGGCGGGTCTGATTTCCACAGTCCGGCGAGCGCGCCGGTGGGAAGTCACGGAGTGGAGGAGTTGCCCTTCTGATTCTGGCGGGCGTCGGCGGGCCGGGAGGGCTTTCGGGGCCCGATCATGAACCCGTTGGCGAAAGCCGCGTTTGTGCCGCATTGCACACGAAGAAGATCATGCTGACTGTTTCTCTGCTGCGCGCCACATCTGTATTGCCGAGTGTATTGCCGAGCGTATTGCCGAGCCCGGCGCCGCGCCTGGGGCCCTGCCCATTGGCGTTTACCGCGGCATGCGCCGTCGTGCTCGCCATGACGGTGATGCCTTCCGTGTTCCAGGTGGCCTCGGCGCAGGTCCGGACCTCGCCGCCAGGATTCACGGAGTGGACAGCGCACACGTCGTTCCGCTCGGCGCGCGCCGTCGCCGCTGGCAGCGAAGGCGTCTGGGTGGCGTCCGACGGGGGGGTCTTCGGCTACGACCTGGCAAGCGGCGAAATCACCCGTCTGACCATTGTGGAAGGGCTCTCGAGCGTGCGGGGGCAATCGATTGCCGTGGACGATTCCCGGGGCCAGGTCTGGGTCGGATATGCGGATGGGGTACTGGACCGGATAGACATTGAAACGGGCGAGGTACGGGCCTTTCGCGACATCGCCCGCGCCGACCAGTTTCCCTCGCGCGGCATCCAGCGGATTGTTGTCGCCGAGGACGTGCTCTACGTGGCTACCAGCTTCGGTATCGTGGTTTTCAGTCCCGATCGTGGCGAGGTGGAAGACTCCTTCACCCGCCTTGGGCCCGTTCCCCCGGCCATTGAGGTCAACGATGTGCTCATTGCGCCGGGCGCAGGTGGTGAAGACCGCCTCTGGGCCGCCGTCTCGGAGGGCGTGGTGAGCGTTCCGCTTTCGGCACCGAACCTGCAGGACCCCTCAGCCTGGTCACTGCACCGCACGGGACTCTCCGGGAGTGCGCTCGATGTCCTGTCGCTGGCCTTTGCAGGCGGCAGTGTTTTTGCCGGAACGGGGCAGGATGTGTACCGCTGGCTGGCGCAGCAGAACCGCTGGGAACGACTCAACGCCACCAATGAATCCGTTTCTCAGTTGGCCGCCGCAAATGGCGGGCTCGTCGGCATTGACCGCTTTCGGCTTGTTTCTGTCGATGCGCAGGGACGCGCCGGCCGGGTGACGGTGCCCGGGTTTATTTTTCCATCGGGCGTGGCGGTCACCCCGGGCGGTGCGGTCTGGATGACCGACTCGGGAGCTGGCCTGCTGCAGATTGGATTGGTCCCCGACGGGGCGACGGAGGTTATTCCCCAGCAGGTCGTGGTACCGGACGGCCCTTCTTCCGGTGATTTTTCCACGTTCGAGGTGGGCCACGACGGAACGTTGTGGGCGGGCGGTGCCGATGCCTCGAACACCGGCTTTCACATGCGTCGCCCGGACGGTTCCTGGGCGGACTTCACGGTCAATGAAGTTCCTGAACTCTCTGGCCGCAATCGTTTTTTGAGTGTTCATGTGGATGAGGATGGAACGGCCTGGTTCGGCTCAGAGGGAGGTGGCGTAGCGCGGGTGGAGAATGGGGAGGATGTGACCCTGTTCGATGCCACCAACTCATCGCTCCGTCCAGCCACCGGTACCAGTAATTTTGTCGTAGTATCGGGGGTCGATGCGGACCGTGACGGCTCCATCTGGGCGACGACGCGGGCCAGCGGGCTTCCGCTGCACAGGCGGGACACCGATGGTGAGTGGACGGAGTTCGCTCCGCTGGTTGGTGAAGGGCTGTCCGCGAATGCGAATGCCTATGGGCCCATATTCATCGATTCCTTCGGCCAGAAGTGGATCATAATACTCAATGAAACCAATTTCCGTCAGGTGCGGGGACTGATGGTGCTGGAAACTGGAAATCCAGATTCCGCGCAGGATGACGACTTCCGGTTTTTCGGATCGGCAGGTGGGTCCGGCCTCGGTCTGCCTTCGACAACGGTCACTGCGGTGGCCGAAGACCGGGACGGCCTGGTTTGGGTCGGGACGTCATCTGGCCCGGCCTTCTTCATCAATACCGGTATTGTGGCCCGGGATGCGAGCGCGCAGGCCATCTGGCCCCAGTGGGCGGACCGGTCGCTGGGTACGTTCGTGCTCTTCGGCCTGGAAATCAACGACATTGCCGTTGACCCGGCAAACCGGATCTGGTTTGCAACGCGCGAGGGAGCCTGGTTGATTGAACCGGTCGAGGGCGGCTTTGCACCCGTTGTGCAGCTGACCGTGGGCAATTCGCCGCTCTTTTCGAATGTGATCCTTTCCATTGCCGTCGACGAACAAAGTGGTGAAGTCTACTTCGCTACGGATCGCGGCGCCCTCTCCTTGACGTCCGATGCGGTTGCAGCGGTGGCATCGGCCCGGGATCTGACCATTTTCCCGAATCCGGTCCGGTTCAATTCGGGCCAGCCGGCAGATATTTTCATCGATGGCCTCGTGGAATCGACGGATATCCGGATCATGACCATCGCGGGCTCCCTCGTGCGGCGCCTTGATGGTCGCGGCGGTCGCATCCGGTGGGATGGACGCGATGAATCGGGCCGCCTGGTCGATTCGGGCATGTACTTGGTCGTGGCGGTCGGTACGAACGACGAGGGAACGGCATACGGCAAGGTTGCGGTCATCCATTGAAAGTTCAATCGCCTTCCGGTTGCCCCGGACGGGTTTCGCTGCCTATATTTCCAGTCTGTGGCCAGGGCCTTTCCAGCGAGTCGAGTAGGGCCCTACATGGTGACCGTAGCTCAGTCGGTTAGAGCGCCAGGTTGTGGCCCTGGAGGTCGGGGGTTCAATTCCCCTCGGTCACCCCATCAAATGCCGCGTTCGTCTAGGGGTCTAGGACGCCGCCCTTTCACGGCGGTAACACGGGTTCAAATCCCGTACGCGGTACCATGAATGGCGCTCCGCCTCCTCCAGGAGGAGGAGCGCCATTCATCCTGTTCCACGAGTGCGGGAGTTGGAGCCGTAGGGTTCAAACGAGCGGGCTCCGTGCGCGGGATGCCAGCGGAGCGATGACCCGCGACTTACGAGCCTCTTTCTCTGCGATTACAGGATGGCGCGGTCTGCACGGCGAGTAAATCCCGTACGCGGTACAAGCGAAAGTCCTCTCTGTAACTCCTTGCCAGCCAAGGGGAAGCGGAGAGGGCTTTTTGTTTGTATAATTGGAGGTCCGAAATAGCCCCTATCAGGGGAGTGCAAAACAGAGGAATTTGAGATCATGACTGCGTGATCAATTATCCTCGTCGTGATTACGGTTCAGAGCCCTTCCACGGGATGTCTGCGGAGCGTAAATTGGCCAAAACCCAATAAACATGGCCAAGCCCAGGAACCACAGCATCAACTACATCGAGTTCTGCGTCACAGACATGGCCGCCGCCAAGTCCTTCTACGCAGCTGCCTTCGGGTGGGAATTCAGCGACTATGGGCCCGACTATGCGGGTATCCGGGACGAGCGGACCACTCGTCATTCTGTATGCACACGACCTGGAAGCGTCGCGTGCCAGCGTCCGGGTGGGTGCCGGTTCCACTTCGAGGACCCGAGCGGCAACGAATTGGCAGTTTGGTCGGAGCGTTGAACCCCGCCCACACGGCCACAATTGGACACATTACCTTGTATCATGGATCTTGAGAATAAAAAAGCCGGTACGCAGTCGGTCTGGGCTGGCGAAACCGCCCCTTTTGCAGACGGAAGCGCGGTCGTACCTGTCTACAATACCGTCACCTTTGCCTACGATGATCTCGGCGAGTGGACCGATGTCGCCCTCGGACGGCGCCCCGGCCACATCTACAGCCGCAACACGAACCCCACGGTGGCGGTACTGGAGGAGAAAATCCGGATTTTGGAGGGCGCTGAGGCGGCCACCAGTTTTTCGACCGGCATGGCGGCCATCAGCAATACGCTCTTCGCGCTTCTCTCGCCCGGCGACCGCGTCGTCAGCATCAACGATTCCTATGGCGGCACGAGTCGCCTGTTTCTCGAGTATTTACCGCGCATTGGGGTCGATGCGGCGCTCTGCAATACGACGGACCACGAGGCTCTCGAAGCCGCCATGGCCGCAGGTTGCCAACTCGTCTACCTGGAAACGCCGACAAACCCGACGCTCAAAATCCTGGACATTGAGCGGCTCGCTGCGGCTGCCCATCGCGCTGGTGCCATCGTGGTGTGCGACAATACGTTTGCGACGCCCATCAACCAGAATCCGCTTGCACTCGGCGCGGACCTCGTCGTGCACAGCGCCACGAAGTATCTCGGTGGCCACTCGGATGTGATGTGCGGCCTGTTGTGCGGGCGGCGGGATCTGGTCGAGACCGTGTTTCGGTTCCGCGAGATTACCGGAGCATCGCTCCACGCCGATGCCGCCTACCGCACCCTTCGCGGCATGAAAACCCTCGAACTCCGCGTTGCGAGACAAAACGAAAGCGCCCTCGAAATTGCCCGCTGGCTCGGCGGTCAGTCGGGCGTGGCGCGGGTATTCCATCCGGGTCTCGAAGGGCACGAGGGCCAGGGCATTGCCCGCCGCCAGATGCGGGGTTTCGGGGGCATGCTGTCCTTCGAACTCAAGGGCGACATGGAAGCCGTCCGCCGATTCACGGGCGCGCTGAAACTGGCGCACCGGGCGGCGAGCCTCGGCTCGGTCGGCACGCTCGTAGGACCGCCGAGCGTGACGAGCCACGTTGAAATGACGCGGGAGCAGCGTGCGGCGCTCGGTATTTCAGAGACGCTCATCCGCTATTCGGTGGGCATTGAGAACGTGGAGGACCTCATCGCCGACCTGAAACAGGCACTCGTGGCCGTGTAATGGCATGAATGCGACGCATCGACCCGATATCCGGTATACGACCGGTGTGCTGGCCCGTCTCGTTGAGGCCGATTCCGTGAATCCCCATCTGGAAACGGGTGGCGGTGGCGAGGCTGCCGTGGGTGCGCTTGTTGCCGATGAACTGCGCAGTGTGGGCGCCGAGGTGATGGTCGATGAGCTTGCGCCTGGACGCGTGAACGTGACGGGCGTGATCCGTGCTCGGCGGGGTGCCAGCCTGGGAGCACAGGAAGGGGGCCAGGGCCGGAACCTGATGATCAATGGCCACATGGATACGGTCGGTGTGGGTGGGATGGATGCGCCGTTCGCCGCCCGGATTGAGGAAGGCAAACTGTATGGCAGGGGTGCCTATGACATGAAAAGCGGCCTGGCCGGGATGCTGGGCGCTGCGAAACTGCTGGCAGATTCCGGAGAGGCGCTGGCGGGCGACCTGGTGCTCACGTTCGTGGCCGACGAGGAATACGAAAGCATGGGTGCGGCGGCTGTGGCGCGCCAGTGGGGGGCTCGTGCCGCGGAATCGGAGCGGCGTGGGCGTGTCCATGCGGCGATTGTGACCGAGCCGACGGACATGCATATCTGCCTGGCGCATCGTGGGTTTGCCATTTACCGGGTCGTGACGACGGGCCGCACGGCGCACGGTGGCCGACACGAGGAGGGGCGGGATGCGAACATGATGATGGGGCTGCTGCTGGCCGAACTGCATGGGCATGCGCGCGTGCTCCCGAGGCGGAAACAGCACGAATTGTGCGGCTCGGCATCGATCCATGTGCCGCTCGTTAAGGGGGGGCGGAGCCTGTTCATCTACTCCCACGAATGCCGGATCATGGTGGAGCGCAGGACGATTCCGGGAGAGACCGAGGAAATGGTGCGGGAAGAGATTGAGGCGCTTGTGGCACGCGCGGCGGCCTCTGATCCCGATTTTGACGCGCGGATTGAGCTGGAACTATGGCGCAGTCCATGGGAGATCGAACCTGCGCATGAGATCGTGAAGGCGCTTGAGCAGGCATCGGTCGGTGTATTGGCGTTTCGGCCGGGCTTTATTGGCCACGGCTGGTGGGAAGACTCGGCGATTCTTGGCGCGGCGGGCATTCCGTCGGTGGTGATGGGCGCCGCGGGCGGTGGTATACACCAGGACGTGGAATGGGCCGATCTGGACTCGGTGGCGGGCTTGGCAGAGCTGCTTTTTCGCGCCGCCCGGGAGTATTGCGGCGTCGCGGGGTAGCAGCGTCGCGGGGTAGCAGCGTCTGGGGTGGCTGGGCCGGTCGCCGCGGCGCTATGAGCCTTGGTTTGGGTTTGGGTTCGGATTCGGGTTCGGGTTCGGATTCGGGTTCGGATTCGGATTCGGATTCGGGTTCGGAATTGGGTTCGGGTTTGTTGTTCATGCGCCTCTGAACGAAATGTCATGATAATGTGATGTAAGTTTATAAATAACAATCACATGTTCTATTTGACGACTGCGCAGCGTGTCGCGATACCCTTCAGCCTGTCGCAATTGAGTCCAGGGTGTCGCAATTGAGGAATCCCGACATGGCGGGCCATATTCCGCCACTACAAGCGCAATTACGACATTTCAGCGCATTATGCATATCTCATAAGACATGTAAATATAATATTTTATGCAAACACATTGCGTCATTGAGTACAGAGGCGCATGGTATTGATATGCACGGCAATACGGCGCACGTGAAGCGCCCCGAGGAGCAGCGTGAATGGCCAGATGGCAGCCGGTACGCTCTGAAGAGGCAGGACGGGCGTGAGGGCCGCCAGGGCGCAGCACGCGGCAGCGACGGCCGAGAGCGTGCGCACGGCGTTATGGCGGAGCAGGAGCACGTTCAGCGGAAAGGCCCACAGCAGATTGGTGTTCCAGGAAGTAACCGTGTGCTGCGTGCCGAGCCACATGAACAGCAGGAACACGCCGATAATACTGGTTGTCCAGAGCAGTATGCGATCAATGCGATCGGTCGTGGGCGACCGCCTGGCCCTGCCGCTCACGGCCCGGTCACGCCCAGGAAGGAAAGCGATGAGGGCGAGCAGGAGGGCGGCGAGGCGGAAGGGCCAGACGAAGCGCGGCCGGGCCGAGCCGCCCTGCGCGCGGGTGGCCAGCGTGTCTCCGGCGCGCCCGGCAACGCGGGGCAGCGCGGGGCCGTGGATGATGCCGGCAAAAAGAGTATCGGTGCGGAGAACGGCGGGAAGGCGGGCACTGTCGGCGGGAAGGCGGGCACTGTCGGCGGAAGCAATGGTGCTGTCGGCCGGAATGGCCGAGGGGGCGGACGAGGGAGCGGCCGGAACGGTCGCGGCGTCGAGGGCGGCCATGAGTTCGAAGGGCAGGAAGGTGCGCTCGCGCGGGGACGGGGGACGCTCCATGGGGGCGCCGAGGATGAGGTTTATGCCGAGGTCAAGCCAGGGGTAGGGAGCCAGGTAGCTGCGGATGAGCGACCGGAACGAGGGCGGAGACTCCAGCGCATGTGAGGTCATCAGACTACCCATCAGACTACCGTCCTGGCTTCGAAGCCGAACGCCAGCGTAGAGGGAGAGGAGATCGATGAGGCGGGTTGAGCAGTTGTCGCGTACGAAATCGTAGAGGTACGCCCGGTTTTGGGGCTCGAGGTTTGTGCGTAGTGCGGCGTAGAGGGCGGCGACGCGCTCCGGAGTCATGCGGATGTGCTGGGCGTAGACACTGCGCTCCTCCGAGGCGTAGGCTTCGACAACGGCGCGGCCACCGGCTACCGATACGAAGTACTGCATGTCGCCGTAGGCGAACTTCGGAATGAAGAGCGGATTGGTGGGGTTGAACGTGCCATAA
This sequence comes from Bacteroidota bacterium, assembly GCA_029262775.1. GTDB lineage: Bacteria > Bacteroidota > Rhodothermia > Rhodothermales > UBA10348 > 1-14-0-65-60-17. The sequence continues at coordinate 12,466 of JAJCYR010000082.1, read as the reverse complement.
TTGAAAACGGCATCGAACCCGAGCCCAGGATCGACCACGCGGAGGGCGCTGTGGCCGAACACGGCGTGTACGGCCGTGCCGGGCGCCATGGTCAGGACTTCAACGCGCGCCGAGGATGACAACCGCTCGGGGAGTTGAGCGTAGGAGGAGCGCGGGACGAGGGTGCCCGCGAAAAGAAAGACGAGAAGAAATGCGAAAAGAAAGACGAAACGAGAGGCGAATAGAGAGGCGAAACGAGAGGCGAAACGAAAAGACAGGGGCAGCCGGGCGGCGGTCTGGCGCCCGCGCCGCATCGACCAGAAAGAAATGAACGCCAGGAACGCGTGGTACGACATGTTGAACGCGCGGTGCGGCATTGAAATGGAGTGAGCAGATGAAAAACGCGGAGCGGATGTCCCGCAGCGAACGGGCCGAGCGTGTGATGGCCAGCCTGCGCAAGGTAATACCTGCGCCCGAAACGGAGCTGGTGCATGACAATCCTTTTGAGCTGCTCGTGGCCGTTGTGCTCTCGGCGCAGTGTACGGATGAGCGCGTGAACAAGGTGACGCCGGCTCTTTTTGAGAAATATCCCACGATTGAGGACATGGCCACCGCTGAGCCGGAGGACATTTTTGCGCTCATCCGATCCATTTCGTATCCCAACAACAAAGCGAAACATCTGGCAGGGGCGGCTCGCATGCTGCGCGATGAGTTCGGTGGCCGTGTGCCCGAAACGAGCGCCCAACTCAAGCGACTGCCGGGCGTAGGGCAGAAAACGGCCGAGGTCATGATCAGTGCGGCTTTTGGAGGCGCAGCGCTCGCCGTCGACACCCACGTGTTCCGCGTGGCGAACCGGATTGGCCTTGTCAGCGAAAACGCTGCGACGGTTGACAAGGTCGAGCGGGAGCTCAAGCGTATTCTTCCCGAGCATACATGGGGCGATGCGCACCATCTGCTTATTCTGCACGGCCGCTACACGTGTACGGCACGTGCGCCCAAATGCGCCGAATGTGTGCTGCCTGGACTGTGCAAGACGTGGGACCGAATGGAGGCCCTGCCGGCGGCGCGCGATGGGCTGGATCCCGGGCGCGGCGCGTACTACTGCGCCACGCGCAGGCATTATTTCGACACGCCCGACCGCATCAGCGACCGGCATGGCACTGAGCAGGTGTCGTGCCCGCGCTGCGGCAGTATGAACGTGTTCAATGCGCGTACGGGCGTCACCACCAAACGGGTCAAGGACTATCGTATCGGGTAGCCGATCCTGAACCGCACCCATGAAAAAACATCTTCTCGTCATACTCGATGGCTATGGCATAGCCGAGGACCCGTCGGTGAGCGCCATCCAGGCCGCCGATCAGCCGTTCCTGGACGCCCTACTTGCAGAGGGGCCCATGGGGCAGCTCGATGCGAGCGGCCGCGCCGTCGGTCTGCCCGAGGGCCAGATGGGAAATTCCGAAGTGGGCCACATGAACTTGGGGGCGGGACGCATTGTCTACCAGGATATTACAAGGATAGATGTGGCCATTGAAGACGGGTCGTTTTTCAAGAACGAAGTCCTCCGGGGGGCGGCCGAGGAAGCCCTGCGCCGGGGCGTGCGGCTGCATTTGATGGGGCTGCTCTCAGACGGCGGAGTGCACGCGCACCGGAATCACGTGGCGGCGCTCGTAGAGCTTGCGGCGCGCGTGGGTGTGCCAGCCAATCGCGTGCTGCTGCACGCCATCACTGACGGGCGGGATACGGACCCGGAGAGTGGGGCCGGGCATGTGGCCTGGATCCAGGAGGCCATGAAGGGCGCCGACGGGACGCCGCAGGGCCGCGTGGCCAGCGTCGTGGGGCGCTACTGGGCCATGGATCGGGACAACCGGTGGGAGCGCACCGAGAAGGCGCGGGATCTGCTCGTTGACGGGCGCGGGGAGACGGTTTCCGACGCGGTCGCGGCCGTCCGGGCGCAGTACGAAAAGGGGACGACCGACGAGTTTCTGGAGCCGATGATTGTCCAGCCCGCCGCGGGCGACGAGACGAGCACGCGCGTCGCAGATGGCGACGTCGTCATTTTCTTCAATTTCCGGTCCGACCGCGCGCGGCAAATTACGCGGGCGCTGAACGAGAGCGTGGACCATTTGACGTACGTCACATTTGCCCGGTACGACAGCAATTTTCCGTATCCGGTGGCCTTTCCGAAGGTCAACCTGTCCGACACGATCGGCGCCGTCGTGTCGCGGGCGGGCCTCAGGCAGCTCCGCGCAGCCGAGACGGAGAAGTATCCGCACGTTACATATTTCTTCAGTGGGGGTCGGGAAGAGGCCTTTGAGGGGGAGGACCGGATACTGGTGGCATCGCCCAAGGTCGCCACCTATGACCTGCAGCCCGAAATGAGCGCGCCCGAACTGGCGCGCCGTGTGGCCGCGGCCATCCGGGCAAACGACTATGCCCTCGTTGTCATCAATTTTGCCAACCCCGATATGGTGGGGCACACGGGTGTGTTCGAGGCGGCCGTCAAAGCCGTCGAGGCGGCGGACCAGGGAGCCCGGGAGGTCATAACCGCCGCCCGGGAGCATGGCTACTCGGTGAGCGTGATTGCCGACCACGGCAACTGTGACCGGATGAAAAACCCGGATGGAACGCCGCATACGGCGCACACCACGGTGCCCGTGCCGCACGTGGTGCTCGTTGACGGCTTCGCGGGACGGGTCAAAAACGGCAAGCTGGGAGACGTTGCGCCCACCATCCTGCACATTCTCGGGCTCGATCAGCCCGCCGCCATGACCGGGGAATCACTGATTTCGCTCGATTATAGAGGTTCCATCCCTACGTGAGCGGTTGCGCGTCGGCTACCGGATGTCGAGCGTGAACGGCATGACGGCCTGGGGTACGCGCGGTGCGTTTCCGAAAAGCTGCAGCACGCGGAGCTGTGAAGCGAACGGCTCGGGCAGGTCGCGGACCCTCGCGCCGCGCTCCATGACGCCTCCCATGGAGGCCATGATCTTCTCGGTGAATGACTGTGGCTTGGGGTAGTGCGCGATGGTCACGTCTCCCGGGCCAATACCGGCGCGCGAGGCGGCTTCGTCAATGGCTTCCTCGAGGCCGCCGAGCGCGTCGACCAGTCCATTCTCGAGGGCATCCCGGCCGAGCCAGACCCGGCCCTGGGCCAGCGCATTGACTTCCGTGACCGACATGCCGCGGCTCTCGGCTACGCGGCCGAGGAAACGGGCGTACGTATCATCGGCGAATGACTGCAGCGCCGCGCGTTGGGCATCCGAGAGCGACGTCACACCGGTAATCATGTCGGCGTTGGGCGCAGAAGTTACGCCGTCGGTGTGGATACCGATTTTTTCGCTCAGGAACGGGTCCAGGTTGAACAGCATCATGAAAACCCCGATGGATCCGGTGATGGTCGATGCTTCGGCCATGATCATGTCACCCCCCGTAGCGAGCCAGTAGCCGCCGCTGGCGGCCACATCGCCCATGGAAACGATGATCGGGATGTCGGCGTCGACTTCGTCGAGCGCAGCCAGCATGGCATCGGCCGCAGGCGCAAGGCCACCCGGTGAATTGATCCGGACGACGATGGCGCGCGTCGTCGACGAGCGTGCCGCCGAGCGGAGGGCATCTACAACGGCACCAGCGCTCGCCACCTGGCCCCGGCCAATAGGAATCGTATCCCCGGGCGGCTCGGCTACCATGTTACCCGTCACGTGAACGACGGCGACCGAGCCGGAAGCCGCCGCACCCGCACCCGCGGCCCGCACGTAGTTGCGAATCGTGATGACAGGAAGCCGCTCGTCGGCCTCGTTTCCGAGCGAGCGGTTGAAGGCGGCGCGTACGTCCGCCTCATAGGCCAGCGTATCGACCAGTCCAAACGCAAGAGCCTGATCGGCGCCGAAGACAATGTCATTGTCCATGATGGCCGTCAGGTCCTTCACCGGCATGCCCCGTCCGGCCGATACGCCGTCCAGGAAGACCGCCTCAATGCCATCGACCAGCGTCTGCAGCTGCAGCTCGTTCTCGGGCGAGAGGTCGTCGCGCAGAAACGGCTCGACAGCGCCCTTGAACGTTCCCGAGCGGATAATCATGGGTTCCACGTTCCAGCGCTCGAGCAGGTCGCGGTAGAAGGTCACCTGCAAGTTGAAGCCGTTGTACTCGAAGACGGCCTCCGGATCCAGGAATATCCGATCCGAGGCCGAGAGCAGGTAGTACTCGTTTTCGCGGGCGTAGAACGACCGGCTGGATCCGTAGACGGGCTTGCCGCTGGCCTTGAACGCGTCGAGCGATCGGCGGATGCGCTCGAGCGTAGCCCAGGAGGAGGTCACCATGCCGGGCTTGATCCAGAGTCCGGCAATGCGGTCATCGCCCGCCGCGTCCTCGATGGCGCGGGTCAGGTCCCCGAGGCCATAGGCGGCTTCTCCGGAAATGAACTGCGCGAGGGGATCGCTCGAGACCCGCTCGGGAACGGACCCCTCGAGGTCCACTACGAGCACGGTGCCCGACCGCACGGCAGGCGCCGGATCGCCCGATGCAGCTATGGCGATGACGAACAGAAACCCGATGAAGAGCAGAATGGCAAGGGCTATGAACGTGCCGAGGATGTTCGCGACAAGCGTCGAAAGGAATTTCATGCGGGGACCCGTAGTTGCGTAAAGCGCGTTCTACGACGGAACGCACCTCGGGGGTTTCATGCAGGACGTATTCTCATACCGTATTCCGGCGCTGCATCCGCTGGCCGTGCATTTTCCGGTGGCGCTGAGCGTGGTGGTGGTGCTCCTGACTGGCCTCTGGCTTGCGAAGAACCGCGATTCACTGCTCGCGACGGCCGTCTGGCTGCAGATCCTCGTGGCCGCGTCCACCTGGGCTGCCGTGTTGACGGGCGAAGAGCTCGAGGAGCAGAGCGAGGGCGTGCCGATTGTGGACCAGTTCGTATCGATGCACGAAGAACTGGGCGAGTATGCCTGGTATGCTTCGATGGCCCTGGCCGCGCTGCTCCTAATGGTCTGGCTTGCCAGCCGCCGTGACGAGAGCCGGCCGGGCGCGGCGCTCTGGATACGCACCCTCGTGTTCCTGGTGCTGCTGGCCAACTTTGTGCTTATTGCCTGGGTGAGTCACATTGGCGCCATCATGGTGTGGGGCGTGCCCGTGTAATTCTTGACTGTCCAGAATAGTGTGCATTTTTTCGGTGGATGCGGCGCACAGCGTCCTTTCGGACCGGCCGCAGGAATTGGCACGTTTTTTACAGGAGATGCTGATACGTAAAACGCGGAGGAGTCATGAAACGAATCTTACAATCAGCATCATGGGCCGCACTGGCCGTGGTCGTAGCGCTGGCTGCGGCCGCGCCCCAGGGCGCGGCCGCACAGCGGAGCGGCGAGCGCAAAGAGCGCACAGAACGCAAAGAGCGCACAGAACGTAAAGAGCGCACAGAGCGCAAAGCGCGCGGCGGCCGCTCTGCTGAAAAAGGCCGCTCGGCTCAGAGAGGCCGCTCGCCGAACGTCAAAAACGAGCGCGCCCGCCGCGGCGAGCGAGGACCCGTGCGAATCAAGAAATCCAGGAAGAGCCCGGCTCACCGCCATTACGAGCGGGTCCGCGTCTCCTGGCCCATCTTCGTGCATGTTGACGCCCGCTGGAGCCGCTCGCGTGCCTATCGGAACGAGCGTCTTGCCGCCAATGTGGACTACCGGCATCGCGTCGTCTACTCGGATGCCGACATGACGGTTGTGCGGATTGAGCTTGACGACATCGAACTCCATGCCCGCGGCCGGTATCTGGGCGAAGTGCGTCGTATCCCCCAGAAAATGCGGACCATTGAGGCTACCGTGTACCGCAATGGGGACGTTGCATTCGACCGGGACATATACATCACGGGCGACAGCCGGCGCGGGTACCGCCTGGTCGTGGACGACGGATACGGGTACCGGGTCGGGTATATTGATCTGAGGCGCGGCCGCGTGTCAAAGGTGTACCACTCGGACGTGGCGCCAAGGCTCGGCGAGCGGATTTCGCTGCTCCCGGACGATGCCGACTGGTTGTATTAGGGCCGAAACCCTTGGGCGGCTCGCGGGGTTTACGCGCCAGACATCCAACAATCATGACACTTCACTTCAGGGATATTCGGACGGCCAAGCTGACGCCCCGGCAGCGGATTGTGCTCCGCCTCGTGGTGAAACGCTTCGTGGAGACGGCCGGGCCGGTCGGCTCGAAGGCGCTCGTTGAGGAGTACAACCTCGGACTCAGCCCCGCCAGTGTGCGCAGCACGCTGTCGCAGCTCGAGAAGGCAGGATTCCTGTCGCATCCGCATACATCGGCCGGGCGCATACCTACCGAACTGGGGTACCGCGCATTCGTGGATGAACTGATGGATGCAGCGGTCCTGCCGGACGAGGAGCGTACGCTCATGGAGCGTCAGATCATGATGCTCATGAACGATACCGACGAGCTCATCCGGGAGTCGTCGCGGCTTCTGGCGCGGCTGGCCCGGCTTCTGGGCGTGGTGCTTTCGCCGCGCCTCACGACAGGCATTCTCGAGCGGCTCGATGTGGTGCCCGTGTCAAGCGAGCGGATCATGTTCGTGCTCTCCATTCGGGGCGGGCTCGTGCGCACCATCATGTTCCAGGTGTCGGTGGAAATCCGTCGCGGCCAGCTTGACCGGCTCGTAGTGCTCGTCAACGAGCGGCTTGCGGGCCTTACGCTCGAGGAAATCAGGCGCACGTGTGTCCCGCGCATCCAGGACCTTTCCGACGAGGATACGGGAATTGTACGCCTCATCCTGGAGCGTTCGGGCGACCTGTTCTCGGACGGCGCCTCCTCGCGGAGTCTGGAACTGGACGGCACACCCTATATGCTTTCGCAGCCCGAGTTCAGCGATTCCCCGGCCGTCAGGCAACTGATTGAATTGATCGACGACGAGCCCGGGATGGTTGAGCTGCTCGAGGGGTCGGCGTCAGAGCCCGGGCGTGCACAGATCCGGATTGGCCACCAGCCAGAAGGCCGCGTGGAAGGTTGTCGGCTGTCAATCGTCACAGCTTCATATTTGAGAAGCAACATGCAGGGACGCATTGGCGTAATCGGCCCCACGAGAATGAATTATGGACGGGCCGTTGCGCTTGTTGAAGGCATGGCCATGCTCATGAGCCGACCGGATGTGCCGGATGCCTGAGCGCGTCCACGTGCCCACGAACCAGTTGGAACATGTCAAAAAGGAAAGAAGCAGCCGAGCCCACGGACGAGGATCTGGTGTTGCAGGCCATTGATGAGCTTGCCCAGAAAAATGCCGAAATGGACGAACTCCAGGAAGAAGTGGAGACGCTGCGCGAGGAAACCGCGAAGCTGCGCGAGGAAGCCGAACAGGCGAACGACCAGTGGCGCCGCTCGGCGGCCGAGTTTCAGAACTACCGTCGCCGCACAATGGACGAGAAGGCCCAGATGTTGACCTACGGCAAAAGCCTCGTGGTGTCGGGCCTGCTCGACGTTGTCGACGATTTTGAGCGTTCGCTCGAGGCGACCCGAAAGGCGGAGGTGGAGTTCGACGGAGAGCTCTCGCCGATCTACGAATCGCTCAAGTGCGGCGTGGAACTGGTCTATCAGAAGCTCACCGGTGAACTGACGCGTCTCGAGGTCGTACCGATTGAGGCCAAGGGGCAGCCCTTCAATGAAAACGAGCATGAAGCGCTCATGCAGCAGGAGGCTCCCGAGGGCGTGGAGCCGGGCACGGTACTCGACATCGTGCAGCCTGGATACAAGTTGGGCGATCGCGTCCTTCGTCACGCAAAAGTGGTAGTTGCGTCCTGATGAGAGATTATTACGACATACTGGGTGTTTCGCGCGATACGGGAGCCGACGAGATCAAAAAGGCGTACCGCAGACAGGCGCTCAAATTCCACCCGGACCGGAATCCGGGCGATGCAGCGGCCGAAACCAAATTCAAGGAGGCGGCCGAGGCCTACGAGGTGCTGTCCAATCCTGAGAAGCGTCAGCGCTACAACCAGTTCGGGCATGCAGGCGTGAAGGGCAATGGCCAGGGGGCGCAGGGTTTTCAGGACATCAACGACATATTCAGCCACTTCAGCGACATTTTCGGCAGTGGCGGGAGCGTTTTTGACGACATGTTCGGCGGCACCGGGCGGCGCGCGGGCCGCGGCCGCGGCCAGGGACGGCCGGGAAGCGATCTGCGGATCAAGCTGCCGCTCACGTTTGAGGAAATTGCCGAGGGATCGGAGAAGCGGATCAAGGTCAAGAAATACGTGGTCTGCGGGACGTGCGACGGCCAGGGCGCGGAAGATGCAGATACGGATTTTGCCACGTGTACCACCTGCCAGGGAGCCGGTGAGGTGCGGCAGGTCACGCGGAGCGTGTTCGGTCAGTTCGTGAACGTGCAGCCGTGTCCGCAGTGCCGCGGGGAAGGACGCCTGCTGGTGCATCCGTGCTCGGAATGTGATGGCGAAGGCCGCACGAAGGGCGAGGAGACGATTACTCTTACCGTCCCGGGTGGGGTCCTGGAAGGGCACTACCTGACGGTCCGTGGCGCGGGTAATGCGGGGCAGCGGATGGGGCCGGCGGGTGATCTACGCGTCGAGATCATGGAAAAAGAGCACGAGCACTTTACGCGGGACGGCCTCGACATTTACCACGAACTCTACCTGTCATTTCCGGAGGCAGCGCTCGGGACCGAGCGCGAAGTGCCCACGCTGCGCGGACGCGCTCGCCTGCAGATCGATGCGGGCGTGCAGTCGGGTAAAATCCTGCGCATGCGGGAGCGGGGGCTGCCCGACATTGAGCAGGGCCGCCGGGGCGATCAGATGGTACGCATCCACGTGTGGACCCCGACGTCGCTCACGGACGAAGAGCGCGAACTGCTGGACGGGCTTATAGATGCGCCCTCCTTTCGGCCGCGCCCCGAGACGCTCGATGAACGCAAATCGTTTTTCTCCCGCGTCAAGGACGTGTTTTCATGAGCCAAAAAACAGAGGCCGGTGTCGCGGCCCGAGCATTTCGGCGCGGATTTCGTCACGTTCCCACCGTGGTCACGGTCGTTTTGTTCGAGCAGCCCGATCCGGAGCTCCCGACCGGCATTACGATCGGATCGTTCGTGAGCCTGAGCCTGGAGCCGCCGCTCGTGTGCTTCAATGTGATGAAGTCGGCGCGTATGCACGATACGGCGGTTGCAGCGCGTAATTTCGTGGTGCACGTGCTGCGCGAAGACCAGAACGAGCTGTCGGACCGGTTTGCCATGCCGCACTACAGGCGCGCCGAGCAGCTGGACGGGCTCACGACGGTGCCCGGACCGTTCGGGTACGACATTCTGGACAACGCGCTGGTCCGTTTTGACTGCGCACTGGAAGAGGTTCACGATGCGGGCGACCATTCGATGCTGGTGGGCTGCGTGCTGGACGTGGTGGAAGGCGAGCCCGGCCGCCCGGTCGTCTACCACCAGCGGGCCTATCACGCGATTGGGGACCGCGTCGCAGATTCGACGCTCGAGGGCGACGACTGAGCTCACGTCAGCGGCGCCGCTTTCAATGTTTCGTCTGCGCTACGGGGAACGCCGAGTAGTTCGCCGGCGCTTCCCGTCCCGAAAAAGGCGAAGTCGTAGAAGGCCGGATCGTGTGGACGGAGCTTTCGGCACACGCAGGTCAGCTCCATGACAGCCCTCCAGTCGTTCGTTTGTCGGGTGAGAAGGTGTGCGGCGCGGGCCTGTCGGCCAGAGTGCACGTCGAGCGGCAGCGCCAGGTGCTCGGGGCCGAGCGTGTTCCAGAGTCCAAGATCGACAGGCCCGCGCCGCACCATCCACCGCAGGTACATCACGAGGCGCTTGCACGCGCTCCCGCTCGTGGGGCGCGCGATGTGCTTACGCATCCGGGCGGGCCGGCCCGGAACGCTCATGAGGAGCGTATTCGAAAAACCGGTCAGCGCGGCGGCGAGGCGGCTGTCCGTCCCGTTCAGGTGTGCTGGCAATGCAGCCCGGCTCCACTGGTTGGCGAATGCCCCTTCCAGTGAGCCGAACTTGCGGAGGACGAGCTGCAGGGCGAGCGAGAGGCCGAGCGCATCGTCGCTCGAGAACGTCCGGTGCCGGAATCCTTCAAGGGAAGTCGAGGACGGCTCCAGGTCATGAATGAACCTGGCGGGACGAAAGTCCATGCGCTCCATCAACCCGGCAAGCTTCTTGAGCAGCGTATCGCGGCGTCCCCAGGCCAATAGTGCGGCAAACAGACCGGCTATTTCCTGGTCCTGCGGATCGTCGAAGGCGTGCACAACGGAGACGGGGTCGTCCGAGATGAACGACTCGTTTTCATACCGGGCCGCAATGGGATCGAGCCAGGCGCGCAGGGCCTCGAGCTGGCTATCATCGAAGCCGGACGCACCGGGAGGACCTGCGAGCGGCGTCACAGGGCGGCGAACAGCTGGGCGGCATAGGCCAAGTCTACGTTGCCACCGCTGACGAGAATCCCGACGCGCTTCTTTTTGATGTCCAGTTTGCCCGACAGGGTGCCGGCCAGGGCGAGCGCACCGGTGGGCTCGATGACGAGCTTCATGCGCTCCCAGACGAAGTGCATGGCGCGGACGAGTTCGGCGTCCGAGACGGTAATCATGTCGTCTACGCAGGCCCTGACGAGCGGGAATGTGATGTCACCCAGATAGGGAGTGCGCGCACCGTCAGCTATCGTGTCCGGATTGTTCACGGTCTGTAGCGTACCGCTGTAGAACGAGCGGGTGGCATCGTCTGCAGCTTCGGGCTCGACGCCGACGACATGGCAGTTTGGCGCAAGTCTACGCGCGGCCAGGGCGCAGCCCGAGAGCAGGCCGCCACCGCCGCACGGGACAAACAGCATGTCGAGCGCACCCGTGTGCTCGAACAGCTCCAGGCCGGCTGTGCCCTGGCCGGCCACCACGTGCGGATGGTCGTATGGGGGAATAATGGTCTCGCCGGTTTCAGCCGCCCGCTCACGCGCCAGACGCTCGCGGCTGTCGGCCAGGTGGTCGTAGGCCACCACATGAGCGCCATACCCTTCGGTTGCGCGGCGCTTGATAGCGGGTGCACCGCCTGGCATGATGACGGTTGTTTTCGTTGCCGTGAGCCGCCCAGCCAGCGCAACCGCCTGGGCATGGTTGCCGGAGGAATAGGTCAGGACGCCCCGCGCGCGCTCCTCGTTGGACAGACGCGAGAGCGCATTGAGCGCGCCCCGGATTTTGAAGGCGCCGGTCCGCTGCAGGTTCTCGCACTTGAGGTGCAGCCATGCGCCAGCGCGCTCGTCGAGCTGCCGCGACGAGACGACGGGCGTTCGGTGCACCTGTCCGGCGAGGAGGGAGGCGGCCGCCTTGATATCCTCAAATCGGACGGGGATCTCAGGCGTCCTTGGCGTCGTCGGCGTCACTTTCTTCCACAATCTCAGCTGGCGTTACGGCCCGCTCCACAATGACGTCGACATCGGTCACGAGGGCTGCCAGTGCACCGACGGCAGCAATCACCGGCGCAAATATGATAGCGGCCGTCGCGCCGCCGACACCAACCGACAAAGGGACCTCGATCAGCGTGCGGCCATCCTTGCGGATGCTCACCCGCCGCGTGTTCCCTTCTTCTACAAGCTCTTTGACTTTGGAGACGAGGTTGTTGCCCTTGACTTTCATCTCATCAATGGTTGTCTTCATGCGTTCCTTGTCTGTCATGGCAGGCCTCAAAAAAAGTGACTGTGGGATTTAAGCTTCTCCGTTTCAACGCGATACCGCAGTCAGTGTTGCGCACAGGGCGTGGCATTTGCCTGGTGTCGATGAGATTCTTTCCGATAAGATGACAAACAACTTCACGTAATCTTCACGAAGAAATTCCTTTAGACGCTGGAATGGACGTCGATACCCTTCGGGAAGACGCCGCTAACGTACAACTAACTTAAGACCAGGGAGGTCCTACAATGGGTCAACAGCAACTTCTTCTCCTCGTGCTCGGAATCGTCATCGTCGGCCTCGCCGTCGTAGTCGGCATCCAGGCATTTGACGAAAACATGAAAAAGTCCAACGCCGATGCGCTCGTGAATGACGGTGTCCGCATCGCATCCGAGGCGCAGGCCTGGAAACTGAAGCCGGCTGCCTTTGGTGGCGGTGCCGATACCGGCGCTACAGTCTTCACTACACTCACGTTGGAAAAACTGGGATACGAAACTGATGACGCGGACAATGGTGATTGTGCTGAGGGGGAGTACGGCAACGCCAACGGCTGCTTCGGTGTCGTAGGCAGTCCAACGAACTTCATAATCACCGGAACGAATACCGACATTGGCAACCAGGTGACTGTGAGTATTACTGGTACAAAATCCAGCGAGATCACAACAACGGTTGCCGATCTCTGATGTTAACATGACGTGATGAGTCTTCGACTCACGCTCAGAAAGGGGCGGCGCGAAAGCGCCGCCCCTTTTTTTGTTTGGGTTCAATTTTCGGCTCGGGAGGACGGTCGGTAGAATTGTAAGCCCAATGTCTGATCCCGGTTAAGCAGGCGGCGGTG
>JAJCYR010000081.1 GCA_029262775.1 Bacteroidota bacterium | reverse complement strand
CCCCCGGGGGGGGGGGGGGCCCCCCCCCCCCCCCCCCGCCCCTGGTGCGTGTCCGGATGCCGCCGCCTCCAGATTTGGTACAATACGGGCATCGGTACGGCGGCTGACCGATCGCTGCGTGTGGATATCGAACTCGCGGATGGAATCGATTTCGTCGCCAAAAAATTCAATACGCAGCGGATACGATCCCGTAAATGGATACACGTCGAGGATGCCGCCCCGGAGCGCCATATCGCCTGGTGCTTCCGCAAATTCGGTGCGCGTAAAACCTTGTCCGACAAGCCGATCTATAAGAACTTCCGGGTCCATCGTGTCGCCCGTCGAAATGTTGAGCGCCGAGCCCCGGACTACGCTTGCGGGAGGTACCTTTTCGATCAGGGCGTGAGTGCTTGAAACCAGTATCCCACTGAAGCCCTGCTCCAGTGCCTGCAGTACTTCGCCGCGCTGAATGACCGGCTCCGGGTTTGGGACGTGCTCCAGATCGAACGGCCGGTTATCGGATGGCGGAAGCAGCAGAATGCCCTCCTCGCGCGCGAGTATCTGTTGGATGTCGCTCGCAAACCACGCCGCGTGGTCTGCATCGTCCAGAATAACAAGAACCGGGCGCAAGAGCCGCTCGCCGACGTGGGCAGCCACAAACGCAGGAAGTGATCCGGCTACGCCGCGCAGGTGAATACGTCCCACGCTGCGGCGGCCCCGAGCAGATTCCTGCCCGGACCCCTGGCTCGCCGCCTGCCCGAGCGCCTGGTCCAGGGCGCGGGCGGCTGACGTAGATGAGCATGCGGCGAAAAAAGGAGCGAGCGACACGTCGGGTGGGTTCAGTGTGGAAAATGGGCAGATGGGTCGGCGCCAGAGGGGTCGTAATCCTCACCGAGGGCTGCCAGGCGCACGAAGCCCGATGCCCGCGCAAGCCGGGTTCCGGCCTCCTCGCGCCCCACACCTGCCAAATGCATGACGAGTGCCGTTTTTACGTGGCCATCCGTCGCACGAAGAAGTTGCGCCGCTTCCTCGTAGCCGAGACCAGTGACCGTCATGATGGTGCGCCGCGAGCGTTCAACAAGCTTGGCGTTTGTCATCTGCAAATCGACCATCATGTTCTCGTAGACCTTGCCCATGCGAATGAAGGAAGCCGTCGTGAGCATGTTGAGGACGAGTTTCTGGGCCGTGCCGCTCTTGAGCCGGGTCGATCCCATAATGACTTCGGGTCCTACGACCGGGCACATCGCAACGTCCACGGGGAGCGTGAACCCGGCGCGGGGCGTGCACGTCACGAACAGGGTCTTGGCGCCAATTTCTCGGGCCATTTTCACCGCCCCCACCACGTACGGCGTGCGACGACTGGCGGCTATCCCACACACCACGTCGCGCGGCGTAATACCGGCCTCCTGCACAGCCCGCGCACCGCTTTCCTCATGGTCTTCCGCTCCCTCCTGCGACGTGAAGACCGCCGCCCGCCCGCCCGCAATGAGCCCCTGCACCATCTCCGGGGGGCTGCCGAAGGTCGGTGGGCACTCCGATGCATCCAGAATACCCAGCCGCCCGCTCGTGCCCGCGCCCGCATAAAAAAGCCGCCCGCCCGCGCGAAACGCCCGCACGATGACGTTCACGGCCTCCTCAATGTACGCCAGTTCCGCGTGCACCGCCGCTGGAACGAGGCGGTCCTCCTCGCTCATAATCCGCAGGATGTCTCCGACCGAAGCCGTATCTATCTGCATGGAGCGCGGATTGCGCTGCTCGGTAGCCAGCTTTTCGAGTTCCTTGAAGAGAGGAGGCGGTTTGGACATGACGAGGCGGTGACGGCACAAGAGCGCGGTAAGGCGCGCGAGGCGCCTCATGGAAACGAGGCTTCTGGCCTGCAAAATAAGGTATTTGCGCCCAGCGAGCTATCCAACGGACTCTGCACATGATGCCCTCCTTGCAAGCGTCGCAAAACGCGCCTCCCGCGCCGCCACCTCGACGGATCCTATATGATGGCATACTACAAGCGTGTTGAAAGCTCCCCTACGATAAAAAACTGCATCCCTCACGTGAACACCTTGCCTCAAACTACTATCACTCTTATACTTGACCAAGACCGATCCGATATACGGCGGAGGGATCAACACCGCGTCAATCCGTAGCTGATATGTTTCGACGCGATTGTTACCGGAGGAAACCAGATGGACTTGAACTCAAAAGGAAAGGCTGCCGCTCTGCTGGTCGCCGATATGGCCGTCCTCAATGGAATTGTTATGGGCTTCCTTTACCTGTTGTCTAAACAGTGGGGTGAAGCGTTCGTCGTGGTAGCACTCGCCGTAGTGGGTGGCTACTATTTGGCCCAAAAGGGATGGTACTGGCCAAGCCAATATATCCATAGGTACTGGCGTCGTTACGTATTCTGAGTTCAACCAACGCGTCACAGCAGTCGATTACCGTGGGCTCGCTCAACCGATCAAGGCTTCGATGGCCAGGAATTTCGTCGATCCAGAATGGCCGACTCGCAGTATGAGGGTTTCTTTTGGAATGTACCTTGGGTTACATAGCAGGGTACATCGAACGTTGGGACAGCACTCATGCGCTGCGATCTGGTTTGTCATCGGTGTTTGCGACGTTATAGCGAAGAATAGTTGACGCGCAGGATGTAAGTTCGGGGTGAACGAAGAAACCCGCCGGAGGATATCGGACACGTGGTTTCATCCTGAATCACGCTTCTATGCCGCATGGTGGCCTCTACAGCACGGAGTATGCCACCGAGCGACTACTCCTCGCACTCGACTACGGTCGCAAGTCGGCCATTGTTGGCATAGGCTTCGTCTGGATGCCCTACGGCCTGGTACTGGGCCTTTTCGTATTGGCTGCGTTCATTTTTGTGCCCTACATGTTCAGGCGCCTGCTACAGCTGCGCTGGTTCGGGTGGGTAACAGCCTTCGCGCTCTTCGTGTTCGCGCCGCTCATTGCCAGCCGCTTCCTCTTCGATGGCCCTGGACATGCGCTCTGGTCGTTCGCCGCCACCGTCATGCCCCTTCTCGCCTTCTATCTCTTCACCTGGATCCTGAAATTCGTGCTGCGCGACTACCCCGAAGACATGCGCGCCCAGCGGATGCTGGATGAGGCGGGTGTGGGGTCATGCGATTCGCCACTACACGTCCAGCGGACTGCGAACGTGGTGCCCCTTTGTCAGCACGTGTGTTTATACGCGAGTCGAAGAACCATCGCACACCCTTCTGCGGCAGCAGGACGCCATCTGCTGCGTTCTCTCTCCTTCGAATAGCGCTGCTATTCGGCGTCGGGACGCCTTGCATCTGGCATCCCGGTGCTCGCATTTTGGCGTACGCTGGTTCCTCAACTCGCGTATAGATCATGGTCGTCCGCACATCGCTGTGGCCCAGAAGCTCCTGTACGGTCCGGATGTCGTAGCCGTTTTCAAGCAGGTGCGTAGCAAAGCTGTGCCGGAGTGCATGACACGTCACGCGCTTTGTGATTCCGGCCGCCCTCGCCGCCGTACTCACGGCCTTCTGCACCGTGCTCGGCGACATATGGTAGCGCGCCGCGTCGGTGCCCGAGACCACCGAGCTTGGAAATACGTACTGCCACGAAAGTGACCGCGCCGCCCGAGGCGCCTTCTTTGCGAACGCATACGGGAGTGGTACTACACCCCTTCCCGCCGCGACGTCTTGCGCATGCACCTCGCGTACGCGTTTCAACTGCTGTTTCATGGGCTCGACGAGCCGCTCGGGCAGCATAGTTTTGCGCGCCTTCATGCCCTTCGAGTGCACCACGTGGATCAGGCTGTACTCAAAATCCACGTCCTTCACGCGAAGTGTCACCGCTTCCGAAACCCGCAGGCCCGAGCCATACATGAGCCGGGCGGCCAGACCCGCCCGCCCCGACATGTACAGGAAAAGGCGGCCCACCTCGGATGAAGAAAGCACTACCGGCAAATACCGGTGACGCTTTGCCCTCACAAACGAACCCAGCGCCTCCACATCCTCTCCGAACACGTTTCTGTAAAGGAAAAGAAGCGCATTCAGCGCCTGATTCTGGGTCGATGCGGCGACCCTCCTCTCCGTCGCCAGATGCGACAAGAAATGGCTGATCTGCTCTGCCCCCAACTCGGTTGGATGCCGCATGCCGTGATAGCGTACAAACCGGCGTACCCACTGGAAATACGATCTCTCCGTGTTCGGCGCCAATCCCCGCCGCCTGCATTCCACATGAAACGCCCGCCGAAGCGTCCCTGGATGCCTGGCAAGCCGCCCCCCAGATCGTATCCTCATACTTGATGCCGCCATGCCGTTTCACCATAAGACACAAACCGTCCGCAAACGTACCCCCGCGCCCTATATGGACCCTGCTGCGTCCTATACGGAGTCATCCTATACGGAATTCCACGCTGACCATTACCCCCACAAAAACCTGCGTCCTATGTGGAAACTCTTGCACCAAGCCCCTGTCCCGCTTATACTTCCACAAAGAACAGCCCGGAATAGGCCAGAAAAGCCCACCCGAGGCCGTTCCATAGAAGATTAGTTATGC
>JAJCYR010000080.1 GCA_029262775.1 Bacteroidota bacterium | reverse complement strand
GCCAAGTTTGTGAAAGCAATATCCTATGCGAAGGTCAAAACAGACAAGGTCGATGCGCTGACATTGGCGCAGCTCTTGCGGGTTGGCATGATTCCGGAGGCCCACAAAATATCGGATGAGCTACGCGATATCCGCGATACACTCCGGACGCGGCTTCACCTGGTTGAAAAGCACACCTCGGCCATCAACTCCGTCCACCGTGTGCTCGAGAAGTTCAATGTCGATGACATCGTGTTGCTGCCTGAGCTTTTCCGTCTACAGGCTGACATGCATATAGAGCGCGCTGAGCTTATCACACGGCAGATCAAAACCATCGATCAGACACTCAACGGCCGACTGCTCGACAGCGAGGACGTACAACGACTCTTGTGGATACCCGGAATCGGGCGCCTCAATGCGTTCACCATTTACCTGGAAGTCGACGGAATGGACCGCTTTGAGTGCGTCAAGAACTTCCACTCCTACTGCCGACTGGTACCTGGAGCCAGCAATTCTGGCGGGAAAACCCGCCACAGTTCCTCAAAGGCTGGCAATCGCTACCTCAAAATGGCGTTCTCACACGCGGCTACCCGTGCCATCCATCGGCGATAGTCTATCGCCGTTACCCCGTCGTAAAAGCCTATTACCACCGGATGGCTCGCAAGAAAGGCTCTACGATTGCATCTACAAACATGTGATCTCCTGAATGTTGCCTTAACGGCTGGGGGATTTACGGCGAGCGAGCACACGCCTTTCAGAAAGTAACTGTTTCAAACCAACTCAGCCAGTCGTGCGAGTCCGTAACACCTTGTTATGCCGCAGCTTTCTTTCGAGCCATAAACCAAGCAAAAGCTCCGAATAAGTCCTTCGATTGAATCGGTTCAAGGCCCGTGATTTCGAGCTCTTTTAAAAATCTTCCCGAATCAAAGCGGTCCTCAAGTGGATGATCGAGCAATCTGCGTATAACGGGATTCAAAATTACTGGCCGGAGAACTTCTTCTGCGTAAAATACCCCTCCGGGCTTTAAAACACGGTACACTTCCTTTAAAGCCTGACGCCAGTCTGGAATATGATGGATGATGCCGAAATCAAAAACGGCATCGTATGCATTGTCCCGTGCACTGATTCTAGTTGCGTCCCCAACCCAAAACCGGACAGGCAATCGTCGTGATTCAAATCGCCTCTCGGCCAAAGCTACCATTTTGGGGTCCAAATCGAATGCGTCAACAGAGTCCGCGCCGAAATGCGTCAAGATTAGCTCCGTACCCACGCCGCGTCCACACCCGATCTCAAGTACATGTCCGCCTTTCAGAGGTCCACCCATGCGAAGCAGTTGCCGGACTTCACAATGCCGTTGGACTGCAGTCCGGACAGGATTATTCATGAGAGCAAATTCTATCCGGTTGAGAATCATGATTCTTGCTGCGGTATCAGTAGTGTCCCAACGTTCTTAAAATGCGTGGTCAACAGGATAAATCAGAGCGGGAATGGATGATTCTGACGTCTATGCGGGCCTCCGACCTTGCCGTTGTTTCAGGCCAAAGCTGAAGTCGACACCGGGCCGATAAGTCCGTAAGGTGTTGTAGCACAACCATATATTCGATATTTTGTCGCAAACGTTGGGACAGCAGTGATATGTATTATTTAGGTCACCGACGAAATTAAAACATTTATGGATTCCACCAGTTCCTGTTCTGTATATTTAAGATTGTGACTATTCTCTGGATGATGGATAGAGTTCCTTACATAACTACAAAGGGTAATATCGTATGGTGCCTGCACATTACCATTCTTTTCTTTGGTCCATTGTTTCGATTTTTGAACTCCGCTTGAGGAGAGATGAGATTCAACATTGTTTTCATAAGGCAGAGAATGCTTCTCTTGCAACCAACCATATAATTCATTGTGAAATTCGACTGTCGCCATTCCGTATGCATTAAAGTTTACCTCTCCCCAAGAGGGGCTCCATGGAAACAAGCAATTTGAAATAGAATTCGCTTTTTCTAATACAATATTTTGGCTATCGTCACGTTTCAAGATGATTTTGTTTATATTCTCCCCCATAAAGCTTCTAATTAGGTAAGGGGAATGTGTGCTGACCACGATTTGGACGTTTTCAGCTTCCGCAATCAATAACTCTGCTAATCGTTGCTGTGCTAATGGATGAAGGTGCAATTCAGGTTCATCAATTAAATAAACAATTCCTCCCTTAGACTCAGAGGCGATACTCTTCAACAAAAGTAAGGTGAGAATAATTTCAACACCCGAGCCTAAATCTTTAGGTGAAACTTGTGTAAGGCTGTTTTCTTGTCGTATCGCAAAGAAAGCTTTTGAGAATGGATGCAGGAGGTCTAACAACTCGATTTTTAAATTCAGAAAATCATCATTCCCAAAAAACTCTGCCATTTCTTTCGCTAGCTTTTGCCCTGTCCCTTTTTGCGCTATTGAAATCGATTTTTCGAAATATTGCCCAGCCATATTATCTATTAATGCTTGAACATCATCATACTGAATATTTTTTAAGAATTTCCAATTTAAATCATCACAAACTCTTTCAAATGTGGTTTTGTATGTCCCTGATGATATTTGGCGAGTTCTATTTTTATCAAAATAGAAGATATTTAATTCACTATCTTGAATCACACCGTTTGAATATATCTTATTCAGAGCGGGAATCTCCTTCCCGGAATCACTACCGTCTTTCTTATTGTAGGTGTCTTTCTTAGTTCTGAAGTTTGTGTTAATACTAAATGGGCTTGAAAGCAATTTACCAGAAGATTTTCTATCTCTATTTTTCGCTTTAAATGCGAAACCTTCACTCTCAAATGTGCACCCCATATAAGGAGCAGTCATTTTACAAACAAAATCATTTGTTAAAGTGTTAATAGCTATCGGCTTTCCTGAATCATAAAAGTCATTTACACTTAGTTTATTTTCGGACGCAAATGAACTCTGATTCGTAAAATTTAAGGCCTCAAGAATTGTCGTCTTTCCGTTACCATTTTCACCTATTAGTACATTAAGGCCACTGCCTGGAGTAGAGCCGTCAGGGGTAGAAAAACCAATGCTTTGTTCTGCAAAGCATTTGAAGTTTTCAATCTTTACTTCTTTAATGTAAATTCCACTCACGCTGCCTGATTCCTTTGTTGCATATAACATATGTTCTATGGACGAGCTCAGCCGCCATCCTTCCGCATGCTACCGGTCCGCCCATATCGAAGTATAACGACCATAATGACTTGCGGCAAATGAATCCATATAGGACCACGTTTTTTTCGTGCGGGCACGTTCCACATAGGACGCTTCGGCATAGGACCACTGGCATTCCACATAAGATGAGACGGGCCACACGCGTAGAGCCAGGGCCTCAAATCCAGGCCTTCTGGACCGACAGTCCCTGGGTTTCGAGCCAGAGCGTGACGGCGCGGACGGCTTCGCGTACGGCGGGTGTTGAAAGGGGCTCGCCGAAACCCTGCAGGCTGACGTGAACGGCATCTTCGTCTCGTTGCCAGGCCTGGATGAGGAGCTCCTGCCTGAGATCGGGCTCTTCGGTCACGACTTTGAAGAGCAGGCTGTCCTGGTCGTTTTCATTGGGGGGGCCCGTGCCGGAGGCCGTGATTTTGCGAAACACCTCGAGAATGATCACGTGCCCGCCGCTGAAAGCCTGAACCTGCTTTTCGAACGTCAGATGCGCCGGAAGGCGGCCAGAAAGTAAGGCGTGCTGCATGGGTATTTTCAGCAATAAGGGTGCGTCGTACCGGGCGGCGGCTCCGCCAGGAGCGGCCGCCCGGACCGGCGTGGGGACGGATGAGGTGGCCGCCGGGATCGGATCCGGGTGGAAGCGGGCGTGGAATATGGGTTTCCCCTGATCGAGCCACTTCCGGGCGTATTTGGTCTGGAGCGCGGCCTCCGGGGGAGTGCCCTGTTCGGTCGTGAAACAGGTCGAGCGGGCGGCGGCCTCGAGCGCGTACTCAAAGTAGCCCGGGTGGTCGGTCGTGAGCTCGAGGCGGCCGCCCGCGGCCAGGCGGCTCTGCAGTGTGCGGAAAAAGTCCGGCTGCAGGAGCCGGTTTTTCCACTGTTTTTTGCGGGGCCAGGGATCTGGAAAGTTGACGTAGACGCGAGAGAGCGCGCCCTTTGCCACGACGTCGCGCACAATAAAGCCGGCGTTGCCCTTGTAGAGGCGAACGTGTTCGATCCCGTCCCGCTTCATGCGGCGGTAGGTTCGCCAGACCGAACCGAGCGAGATCTCGGCGCCCAACAGGTTCCATTCCGGATGCATCCGTCCCAGGTGGGACAGGAATTGCCCGTCGCCGAAGCCCACTTCGAGCACAAGCGGCGCTTCGCGGCCAAAGAGGCTGTCCGGCCCCGTAAGGTCGGACGGCGTGTCGAAATGTCCGTTTTTAACGATCAATGAAATAGCGTTCGGGTACGGTCTTCGAGCAGCACGAGCGCGGGCACGAGCACGAGCAGGATGAATGTGGAGAACAAAATACCGAATCCGAGGCTCGCGGCAATGGGAATCAGAAACTGGGCCTGCAGGCTGCGCTCGAGAATGAGCGGCAAGACGCCGAGAAATGTGGTCAGCGAGGTCAGCAGGATGGGCCGGAAGCGGGCGCGGCCTGCCGATATAATGGCTTCTTCAACCGTCAGGCCGCGCCCGCGTTCGGCGTTCATGGCATCGATCAGGACCAGGCTGTCATTGACCACCACGCCCGAGAGCCCCACGATGCCGAAGAGGCTCAATATGCCGACATCGAGGCCCATGATCATATGGCCTGCGAGCGCTCCAATGATCCCAAACGGTATGGCAGACATGATGATAAGCGGCTGCGTATAGGATCGGAAGGGAATGGCCAGAAGGGCATAGATCACAAAGAGCGCGATCAGAAAACCGCGCTTGATGGCCTCGACGGCATCGGCCTGCTCCCGCTGCTCGCCCTCGAAAGACGCCGAAAATCCGGGGTAGCGCTGCGCCAGGCGCGGTATGACGTCGGTTTCGAGGGCGGTAATCACGTCCTGGGCGGGCACGACCTCTTCATTCACGTCGGCCGTTACCGTGACCACACGGCGCCGGTCGCGGCGGTTGATGACCGAGCTGCCGAGTCCCATGGTGGCCGTCGCAACTTCTGCGAACGGGACTTCGGCACCCGTGGCCGTACGGATACGCAGGTTGTCGAGGTCAGACACCGCGTCGCGCTCCGCGCGCGGCAGGCGCACCATGACCTTGATGTCGTCGCGGCCTCGCTGCACGCGCAGCGCCTCAAATCCGAAGTAGGCGCCGCGTACCTGCCGCGCGAGGTCGCCGAGCGTGAGCCCGAGCGCGCGCGCCTCGGGTTTCAGCGCGAGCTTGATTTCCTGCTTCCCGCGCGCCCGGTCGTCCTGGATTTCCAGGGTGCCCGCAAAGGACGCAATTTCCCGTTTGAGTTCGTCGACCGCTGCATCTACCAGTTCCGGATCGGCGGCAGACACCTCCATCTGTATGGCCTTTCCGAGTGTGAAGAGCGAGGACTGGAACTGGACGCTCTTGACCCCCGCGATGGTGCCAGCCGCCGCGCGCCACGCGTTTTCGAAGCCCTTGGCCGAGAACTCACGGATTTCCGATTCAAGCAGCTCGAAGTTGACTTCGGCGACGGTCGGATCGACGAGGCCTACGCCGCCATCGCCTCCCGGCTGGTTGGCAATGGAGGGCTGCTGGCCGACGACCGAAAAGACGTGCTTGATGGCCGGCGGATGATCGTCGGGCAACGTGCGCTGCAGCGAATCGGCAACAGCCAGCCCCACGGCTTCCAGATACGAGGCCACTTCGCGCGTCTGGTCGGCCTGCGTTCCCTCCTTCATCTCGATGCGGGCCAATACGTTCTCGCCTTCAATGTCGGGAAAGAAGGAAAATTTGATGAGGCCGCCGGCGACGACGCCGACGCTCAGCAGGATGAAGGATATTCCGGTTACGATCACGAGCCCCCAGTGCCGCGTCACAAAGCGGAGCGTGGGCGTGAGGACGTGCATGATGTTCCACTCGACCCAGGTCGATACCCGCTCCTGGACGCGGTCAAGCGCCGCCGCGACCGGATTCCTGCTCCCCCCGCGGGCGCCGCGCACGTGCGAAAGGTGGGCGGGCAGAATGAAGAGCGATTCGATGAGCGAGAGCCCCAGCACGGCAATGACCACAATGGGCAGCTGCTGCATGAACTTGCCAATCACGCCCGGTACGAAAAGGAGCGGCGAAAAGGCGACCATCGTGGTGAGGACGGCAAAAATTACGGGCCGCGCAAGGCGTGTGGCGCCCACCACGGCGGCACGAGTCGGCTCCATGCCCAGCTCCTGCTGGGCGAAGATGTTTTCGCCGATCACAATCGCGTCATCTACCACAATACCGAGCGCCAGAATGAAACCGACGAGCGAAATCAGATTGATCGATGCCCCGATGTACACCATGATGGCGAACG
The DNA here is from genome assembly GCA_029262775.1 of Bacteroidota bacterium. GTDB lineage: Bacteria > Bacteroidota > Rhodothermia > Rhodothermales > UBA10348 > 1-14-0-65-60-17. Next base: position 10,796 of record JAJCYR010000080.1, on the reverse strand, counting down.
TGCCGAGAAACGATATGAAAATACCGGACGATACCCAGAAGGCGAGCCGCGTGTTCATGAAGAGGCCGAGCGCCAGAATGACCAGGACAAGGCCCATGGCGCCGTTCTTGAGCATGAGCTCGTAGCGGCTTTTGAGCAGCTTGGCCTCGTCCTGCCAGACGGACATGGACACGCCCTCGGGCAGGGCGACCGTCTCCACATATTCGTGGACACTCGCCACGATGTCGAGGACGCGCTCATCGGACGAGCGGAAGACCTGCAGGAGCGCAGCAGGCTCGCCATTGAAGCGCGTGATCAGGTCCGATTCCTCGAACCCGTCGCGGACGGTAGCCACGTCGGAGAGCCGGATGAGCGTGCCGTCGGGCCCGGCCCGGACCACAATGTTCTCAAAATCCCGCTTCGTGTAGTTCTGGCCGAGCGTACGGAGCAGGATTTCCTCGCGGTCCGTGTCGATGGCGCCTCCGGGCAGGTCCATACTGCCTTCGGACACGGCCTGTGCCACCTGGGCCAACGAGAGGTTGTAGGCCCGCAGCTTGTCTTCGGACGGCTCAATGGCAATTTCGTAGTCGCGCACGCCCGAGATATCGATGAGTGAAATGCCAACCGAGGCCGACAGGTCGTCCTTAAGCCGGTTGGCGAGCTCCTTGAGCGTGCGCTCGGGCACATTTCCGTGCAGCGCCAGCTGGATAGCCCCGCGCTTGGACGTGACTTCGCTCAGCTCCGGCCGCTCGACTTCGTCCGGGAACGTGCGAATGCGGTCGACTTCGGCCTTGAGCTCATCCAGAATATCGAGCACATCCTCGCCGAGCTGCACCTGGACGCTGACGACGCCCAGATTTTCAGCGGCTACGGACGTAATGCGCTTGATACCCTCGGTCCCTTCAATCTGCTCCTCGATGCGCCGCACGACGGCCTCCTCGACCTCTTCAGGCGACGCACCGGGGTACTCGACGCGAATCTGGACCGTATCGAGGCTGGCCTCGGGAAACACTTCCTGTACAATCGAGGTGGCACTCACCAGTCCAAGCAGGACCAGGAACAGCATGAGCAGGTTGGCCGCGACCGTGTTGCGGGCCATCCAGGCTATAGGGCCGCTGTGCGTGCTGTCGGGGCTGTTTTCGGGCGTGCTGTCGGGGCTGTTTTCGGGCGTGCCGTCGGGGGCGTCGCCGGGAGTGACGCCGGGGGTGTTGTCGCTCATGGTTGCCCCCCCTGGCTGGCCCGCTCCGTGCCCGCCTCGCCCCCCGCGATTCGGACCTGCATGCTGTCTGAAACCACGAGCAGGTTGGTGCTGATGATCGTTTCTCCGTCGCGGATCCCGTCCGTGATGACGGCCACGCCGTTCTCAATGGTCAGTACGCTCACCGGCCGCATGCGAAGACGATCGCCCTCGAGCACCCAGACCGTGTTGCCCTCACGAATACGGTCTTCGCCAAGTCGGACATGCGGCCCGAGTTCCTGCGCAGATATGGAGACGTTCACAAACGTTCCCACACGAAGTGGTGGCGACTGGTCGTAGGGCCTGTCGACGCGCACAATCACGGTCAGCGTGCGGCTTTCTCTGCTCATTGCACCCATGCTGCGGTGGAGCTGCCCGTCCCACGTGCTACCCCGGTTGTCTGTGATCCGGACGCGCGGCTGGAATGCGGCTCCACCGAGCGCCGGGATGAGGGCGGCCTGTCTCTGCGTGAGCGGCACAGTGATTTCGGCGATGCGCGTACCGAATACCTGGGCGAGCACCATGCCGGGCGTTGCGTACGTCCCGATGTCGACCGCTTTCGTGCGGACCTGACCATCAAACGGCGCACGGATCCGGGTGCGCCCCAGGCGGGCCTTGGCGTCGGAGAGTGCGGCATGGGCGGCCGCGAGCGCGGCTTCGGCCAGTTTCAGCTGCGGCTCGCGGAAGAGCAGCGATCCGAGCTCCGTGGTGTCGGCCACTACGCCGGGCGAACGGGCCTGGAGGCGCCGGAATTCGTCCCGCGCGGCGGCTACTTCCTCGCGCGCTACGATCACGTCGAAGCGGCGCTGCGTGACCTGCGCCCGCGCCGCTGTGACGGCGTTCACGTAATCGGTCGAATCGAGTTCGACCAGGATGTCGCCTTCTTGGAAGGCGCCACCCGACACGAACGCGCGGCTGACGCGAATAATGCGACCGGCCACTTCCGAGGACAGGTTGACCTCGCGCTGCGCCTCGACACTACCGGTGGCTTCAACCACGAGCGGTCCCGTTTCAAGCCGCACCCGCTCCACCTCCACGGCAGGTGCAAAAACCTGTACCGGCTCCTTGGGCGGTTCGGGCCGCGTAATGATGAAAAGCGCAAGGCCGGCGACGCCAACCAGCAGGATGGCCACGCCCTTGGTGACGGGATGCGTAAAAAAGGAGGACATCATGAGTTTTCGGATTGGTGGTCGCCCGCCGCGCGGTGGAGCCCGACTTCTGCCAGGAACAGATCCTGTTCGGCCAACGAGAGGGCTATTTCGGCGCGGACTTCGCCGAGGCGTGCATCTATAAATGCCGTGTAGGAGCCAATGCCCCGCAGGTATCGGCGCTCCTGGTCTTCGCGCAGCAGGCGGGCGGCCTCAAATGCCGTGCGGCTCGCCTCGTGGCGGGCCTTTTCGGCAGCGAGCGATTCAAGCGCAAGCGCCACGTCGCGAAAGGCGCTGAGCACGGCCTTCTGATAGGCAAGCGCGGCCTGTTCATAGCGGTTCCAGGTGGCGCGCGCCGCCGCGCGGCGCCCGCCACTTGAAAAGATGGGAGCCGTGAGCGAGCCACCGAACAGCCAGAAGCGCTGATCGATATCCACGAGCGATGACAGATCGTTCGCCTGCGTGCCAAACGTGCCCGTAATGGAAAAGGAGGGAAACTGTTCGGCGCGCGCGGCGCCCACCGCGTTGCGGGCAGACTCCATGAGCGCGCGCGCCTGCACAACGTCAGGGCGGCTGAGGACGATTTCCGACGGAAGACCAGCGGGTGCCGCCCCGGCCTCGGCGCGGCTGTCAGAGCCGGATGGGCTCACCAGCCGAGCCGCCTTTTCGGCCGTACCGCCCATCAGGAGGCCGAGCCGCGACAGCGCATCGTAGCGCGCCCGGCCGAGGAGCGGCGCCGCTGCTCGGGCATCGTCCCGGGCCTGCTGCAGCGAATAGAGTTCAAACGAGGACGTGATTCCGCGCTCGTAGCGGTCCTGGGCGAGCTCCGTGCGCTCGGCCAAGAGGCTGACCTGCTCGTTGGTAAGCGCCTGCTGCCGCTCAATCTGCACGAACGCCGCCCACGCGCCGAGCGCCTCGGCTTCTACGGCCAGCTGCACAGCCCGCTCGCCGGCCAGCTCGGCCACGTACTGCTCGCGCGCCGCCCGGGAGGCCGCCCGCAGTTTGCCCCAGATGTCAATTTCCCATCCGAGCCCGAGGCTCGCCGAATAGCTCGTAATGTCGAAGCGGTCCGGAAAGCCCGGGATGTTGGCCGAAAAACTACCCGTGTTGCCGCTGTTCGTGGGCGTCACCTGGCGCGTGCCATCGCCTGAGAATTGTACGGACGGCGCGCGCGGCGCCCACGCAATGCGGTACTGGTTCTGCAGCTCGAGCACGCGTTCGGCGGCAATGGCCAGGTCGAGATTGCTCGTCGCGACGGAGTCCATGACGGCATTGAGCGCCTCATTTTCAAGCTTCTGCCACCAGGCGGGCCGCTGCAGGTCTGCCACTGGGCGCAGCGAGTCATCGGCGGCAGTCTGCGCCGCATCGACCGTAATCTGGTCAGGAAGCTCTGGGGCGCTTCGCTGCGCGGGAGTCAGCGAGCAGCCGGAGGCCGCCGCCACAAGCAGCAACAGCCAGGGCAATCCATTGTGGCCGCGCACGATGAAACGACGAGCCGCCGCCGCGTCAGGATTTGAGTCCATGGTAAAAGAGCGAGTGAAGATGATCAATGCGGGCGCGGATCTGCTCCTCGCTGCCGGATGCGAGTTCGGGCCGGAGCGATGAAAACGTGGGCATACCGATCACGTAAATGACGACCGAGCCCAGAAACGTGATCACGAAATGAACCGGATCGACCGGGCGGATGTGGCCGTCTCGCACGGCCCCTTCGATCCACGCAATCATGCGGCGAGGGCCTTCGACGCCGCCCTTCGGACGGAGCAGCTTGCGCGCCACCGGGGCGCCATTGAGGTTCTCATTGAGCCAGAGGCCCGCGACCTCGGGTCGCGACAAATGCGCGCGCAGGTAGGCGTCGAGCACGGCGCGGAGCTGATCGGGAAACGTGTCGTGCCGGTCAAGCGCGGCCGTGACCGAGTCCATGAACGAGGATACGACCCGCATCAGGACCGCCTCGTAGAGCCCTTCCTTCGAACGGAAGTAGTAGTGCAGCATGGCCTTGTTGATGCCGGCCCGGTCGGCAATGGTCTGCATGCGGGCGCCGCACCTGCCAGCGCGGCCGAACTCGGTCAGTGCGGCATTGAAAATGGCCTTTTCCGTATCGGAGAGGCAGGTATATGAGGGGTGGTCCGTGAGCATGTCACCCGGTACCATCGCCGTTAACCAATTGTTTCAACCATTTGGTTAAAATTCAAACACATTTCACTTTCTGGTGCTCCGTAATCGTTTTCGCGGGGTCTATGCGTGGCCCGAGGCCGCTTATTCTGAGCCCGCCTGTCGCGCGCCGAGTTCGCGGTCAATCATGAGCAGGCCCTGGCCCGAGTCACCAGCCATGCGCAGGCTGTCAATGATAGCCTCGGCCGCTTCCTCTTCTTCGACCTGCTCGTCAATGAACCAGTGGAGGAGCGTCTGCAGCGGGTAGTCGTGCTCGTTGACGGCGAGCGCGTAGAGCTCGTGGATGAGCTTTGTGACGCCGCGTTCCTGCTCGAGAACGAGTTCGAAGGCCTCGAGTGCCGAGTTGAACGTCACGCTCGGCGCCTTCACCTCGAGCAGCGTCGGACCCGCGCCTCGCCTGACAAGGTAATCGTAGAATTTCATGGCGTGCGCCGTTTCCTCCTGCCACTGCATGCGCATCCAAGCGGCGGCACCCGGGTAATTGAGCACCTCGAACCGGGAGGACATGGCCAGATAATCGTAGGCCGACTGAAATTCGGCCTGGATCTGCTTGTTGACAGCATTCAGAATGGACTCTTTCATGATGGGTGGTTCAGCTGTGAGGTTCAATGGGCTATCAGGTCCTTTAACCGCCAGCTACCCATCATGTTTTGCGACCCATGTGGGATTGGCATGAACATTTTGTAATGCGTGCGGGTACACGTCGCTCTGAGCGCACACCCGCGATGCATGCGTCGCCGTCGCGCCGCAATGACCATAGAAATCCGTCCGTCTGCCTACCTGCCCGACTGCTACCGTACCCCGTACTGTCCATTCAACCAGTCAACCATGGCACGCACTTCCCGTATTCTCTGGGCCGACGACGAAATTGACATCCTTAAGCCCCACATCCTGTTTCTTGAATCGAAGGGGTACGAGGTGACGAGTGTCACCAACGGCACCGATGCCATTGATGCGGTGCGCGAGACGGCCTACGACGTGATCCTGCTGGACGAGCAGATGCCCGGCCGCGGGGGGCTCGATGCACTCGATGATATCAAGCGGATTTCGCCCGACAGCCAGGTTGTGATGGTGACCAAGAGCGAGGAAGAGCGCATCATGGAGGAGGCGCTCGGCGGCAAGATAGCCGACTACCTGACCAAGCCCGTCAACCCGTCGCAGGTGCTGCTCACGTGCAAGCGGCTGCTGGACCGCGTCCGTTTGCAACACGAGCGGGCGTCGCAGTCGTACCTCAGCTCGTTTGGCGAAATCACGTCGGCGCTCATGAGCCCGATGTCGCCCGGCGAGTGGACGGCGCTCTACCAGAAACTGCTCGAGTACGACCTCGAACTCAGCGACGAGGAGGGCGTGCGCCAGGTGCTCTCCGACCAGTATGCGGAGGCCAACCGGGCGTTTTCGCGCTTCGTCGAGGGGGCCTACCCAGATTGGATTGCCGAGGCCGGTGGCGGGCCGGGCACCGGGCGGAAGGGCTCGGCGCCGGATGAAGACCGGCCCGTCCTCTCGCACGAAGTCATTCCGCAGTTCGTGATGCCCGAAATGACCGGCAAGCGCCCCGTCGTGTTCTTTGTTATTGACTGCATGCGCTACGACCAGTGGCTGGAGTTCGAGCGCCTGCTCACGCCGCTTTTCAGCGTGGACCGCAAATTCCACTACAGCCTGCTTCCAACCTCGACCCCCTACTCGCGCAACGCCATTTTCTCCGGGCTCCTGCCGGTGGACCTTGCCCGCACCTACCCCCGGATCTGGGCCTCGGGCGAGGACGACGAGCACAGCCGTAACCGCAACGAAGACGAATTCCTGCAGGATCTGATGACGCGGCACCACCGGAAGGACCGTATTTCATACCAGAAACTGGTCCGCTCGCAGGATGGACGCGACTTTCAGCATTCGGTGCACGATGTATTGCAATCCGATCTGAGCGCCGTCGTGGTCAATTTTGTGGATATCCTGGCGCACAGCCGCTCCGATTCCGCGGTCCTCAAGGAGCTCGCCCCGGACGAGCGCGCCTACCGCGCCCTGACGCGCACCTGGTTTGAGCACTCCTGGCTGTTTTCGGCCTTCCAGCAGCTGGCCGAGACCGACTGCACCATTGTGATCACCTCCGATCACGGCGCCGTCCGCAGCCTGCACCCGACGAAAGTCATTGGCGACCGCCAGACGTCCACCGCACTGCGCTACAAGTACGGTCGGAATCTGAAGTGCGATGAGCGGCACGCCATTTTCGTACGCCATCCCGAAGAATGGGGCCTCCCGTCCGACGGCCCGAACACCAACTTCATCCTGGCCAAGGAAGACTACTATTTCGTCTACCCGACCAACTACAACCACTACGTGAACAAGTACCGGGACACCATGCAGCACGGTGGCGCATCGATGGAGGAAGTCATTCTGCCGGTGCTCACACTGAAGCCCAAAGGCCGGGGATAACACGCGCTGCCCCCTGTTTCGCTCGACCACCCTCCCTTTTTTTCTGATGGATGCGCCGCTCCTGCCCACGACGACCGCCCTGCCCGAAGAGACGCGCGCTCTCGGCCAGCAATTCGCTGCGTTTTTCGCGCCGGGCGACGTTGTTGCGCTGAGCGGGGAGCTCGGCTCGGGTAAAACCTGTTTTGTACAGGGCGTCGTAGAGGGGCTCGGCGGCAAGCGCGACGATGTGTCCAGCCCCACGTTCACCATCGCCCACGAGTACGACGCCCGCATCCCGGTGTACCACATGGATTTATATCGGCTCGCTTCGCTCGCCGAAGCCCGCGCCGCAGGCCTGATGGAGTATTTCGAGCGCGCTGACGGGGTGTGTCTCGTGGAGTGGCCTGAACGCGTCGCCGGTTTGTTGCCGCCGGGCACCGATGTGCTCGTCTTCTCCCACGCGGCCGGCGGCCACCGAACCATATCACGGGGCACGCTGTGAAACTAATGGGCGATGCGCGGCAGATGCGCCCCGTGGCGGCGACGCCTGAGGCCGTGCAGCGCCTACTCGCGCTCCCCCGCTACGCCACGAGCGGGTCGGAAGCCATGAAGCCCGGCCTCGACCGCATACGGGCGCTTCTCGCGACCATGTCAAACCCCGAGCGCACTTTCGATACCGTGCTCGTTGCTGGCACCAACGGCAAGGGAACGACCGCCGCCATGATCGCCTCCGTCCTCGGCGCCACCGGCATGCGCGTCGGGCTCCACACCTCCCCGCACCTCGTGCGCGTCACGGAGCGCATGCGGGTCGATGGCCGCGAAGCGACCCCTGCCTGGCTGGCCCACGCTGCACAACGCTACTGGCCTGCAATTGACGACACGGGTGCCAGCTTTTTCGAGGCCACACTCGCTCTGTCCATCCTCTTTTTTGCCGAGCAGGAAGTCGACGTCGCCGTCGTCGAAGTCGGCCTTGGCGGCCGGCTCGATGCCACAAACGCGCTTCCAGCCGTGGTCAGCGTGATCACGCACATTGGTCTCGACCACATGGAAATCCTCGGCCACACGCTCGCAGCTATTGCCACCGAAAAAGCGGGCATTGCCAAGCGCGGACAGCCGCTCGTAGTAGGTCCGCTGCCCGGCGAAGCGCTGGACGCCGTACGCCGCGTGGCCGAGCGCGTGCGGGCTCCCGTCATTCTGTCAAATACGGCCTCGCTTCCGGACGCCTTCCAGTTGCCGTTCCCGGGCCTTCACATGCGCACAAACGCCCGCACTGCGCTCACCGCCTGCCGCGAACTGCTCGGACACCTTCCGCCCGCCCACCTGGTATGCCGGGCACTCGAGGAGACGGTGGCCCGAACCGGCCTTCGCGGCCGGCTCGAAACCGTCCGCGAGTCGCCCCTCATCATGGTCGATGTTGGCCATAATGTATCTGCCGTGGAAGCCGCCCTACAAGCCGTGCACCCCGAGCAGATTTCCGTCCTCGTCCTCGGAATGGCCCGCGACAAAGACGCCGAGGCCGTTGGGCGATTGCTGGTAGGACGACCGGGGGGTGCGGGCGGTACTCGACCCAAAGTCTGGACGGTCGGCGTCGGCGTCGGTATTGACGCCAGCGTCGACGCCAGCATTCACGCCGTTCCGGACCCCCGTGGCCAGACCGCCGCGGCGCTCGCCGCGCGCCTCATGAAGTCGGGCTGTGCTGTCGCGCGCACGTTCGATACCGTATCAGAGGCTCTGACCGAAACTGCCACCGGTACCCTCTTCATGGGCTCACACCATGTAGTAGCAGACGTATTCAGACACGTGCCAGACTGACCAGGATCCAGGCACGTTGCTCCTGTTCACAGGCAACTGCGGCCTATATGGAATTGTCCTATGCGGAACGTGCACACCCGCGCATCCCCGCCGCCGGACACCCGCACATTCGTACCCAACGCAGAATGCCTTGCGCCAAACCCCTGTCTCGGTTATACTTGACTGTGAGCAGCCTGGAGTACGGCAAAATGTACATTTCGGGACGGTCCGTATAGGGTATGTTATGCGGGCGAATGTCGCAACGCGCTGATCGGATCAACTCAATGACCGAACTGAAGCTAAAGGGTGTCCCGATCCTACGAATCGCCGATGTCCGTACCGCGAAGTTGTTCTACAGCGAGTATTTGGGGTTCACAGTCGATTGGGAGCATTATTATGAGGATGGAGCGCCCGTCTATATGCAGGTGTCTCGTGCCGGCCTTGTCCTCCACCTCTCAGAAAACGAGCGGTTCAAGGAAGGCACCATAATCTACGTAGGCACCACAGGAATAGGCGAATTACACGCAGAACTGTCGTCGAGGTCTGGAAGCTCGGGTCCCCCATCCATTTCGTTGACGCCGTGGAATACAAAGCAAATGGAGATAGAGGATCCATTCGGAAACCTACTGCGATTCAATGAAGAATCGCATTGACGGTCGGCAGCGCATTGTCGATGTGGTGTAGGTCATCGGGCAGCGCGCCGCATAACAACGCCTTGAAGCTGACGGTTCGTCCTGTCACGGTCTGTGCTTGCGCACGGCCCGCGCCAGGCCGCCCCGCAGCTTAAGGCAACGTTATGTGGCTACGATTATTGTCGCCAACAAGAGTCAATATGCTTACTCATCAGCAACGTGAGGAATTTTTCGAACGTGGATTCACGCGTGTGGCCGGTGCATTACCTCAAGACCTCGCGGCAAACACGGTCTCTCGAATCTGGCAAGCTCTCGAAGAGAGACAAGGAATGCAACGCAACGATGCCACCACCTGGATCGAAGGTGTCGTACGCGGAATCGGTGATCTGAACCGAGAGCCGGAATTTCGGCCATTCGGCTCAGCTGAAATCATATCGGTTATCGATGGCTTACTCGGGAAAGGTAACTGGCAACAACCATCTAGCTGGGGTCAGATTCTGGCAACGTTTCCCGCGACCGAGTGGTCCTGGGGTAGCCTCTTCCAACGTCAGGTAGAAGTTGCCGAGATCACGTGGCACACCGACTATCCATACGACACGCCGCCCAATGAACTTTCGGGCGTTCAGATTTTCGGCCTTCTTGCCGACCTTGAGCCGGGAGGCGGCGGTACTCTGGTTATCGAAGGCTCGCATCGTGTGATTCGCAACTTTGTCTTGAACGAGTCGCCCGAAACACTTCAGAAAATGAAACGCGCTCGTTTGGCATTCATGAACAGTGATCCATGGTTACAAAACGTTTCGAAGGCAGTATCACAACACCGGCCAGAGGCTTGGATGGCTGAGCAACGGGCCGTGATCGATGACACTCCGGTAGCTATTGCCGAACTCACTGGCAATGCCTGCGATATCTACTTCACGCATCCATGGCTACTGCATGCGACGTCTCCGAACTGCAATTCGACGCCGCGCCTGATGTGTACGCAGCGAATTCGCACACTTGCCGAAGACCGTCCGTATAAAAGCGTTGAACCGGAGCGGCGGGCAACGCGGAAATTGAACGGACAATCGTTCGCCGCCGCCCGGTTAACGCAGACGTTATCGCCCGCCGGTGAAGTCGCCTGCAACCCTTCAAGGATCATCGGGTTGAACACGGCAGGACTACGGAGATTCGATTATGAAAGCACATCGCTCAGAGACCAAAGTATCCGGTGATGGGAGTGTTACCGTGCATGGTGTCCCTTTTAAGCATGGGGAGGACGTTGAAGTAATAGTCCTCCCGAGTCGACCAATGTTGACCATCAAGAAGGGAGAAATGCCGTTGAAAGGCAGTGTTCTGCGCTATGATCGTCCGACGGACCCAGTGGTTGAGGCCGATGACTGGGATTCGGCGTGATCCTTCTCGATACGCATATTTGGATTTGGTGGGTCAGTC
>JAJCYR010000079.1 GCA_029262775.1 Bacteroidota bacterium | reverse complement strand
CTGCAGAATAGCGGCGCATGGCACACGTCATGTTCAAAGAAACGAATGCCGTAAACTACGGAAAAAAGACCGAAAAAACCAACGCATTTAGCTACAACCTCATGTCCTGCATGGCAATGAGAGTTTAGGGACGGGAACTAGGTAGCAAATTGCAAGTGCTCGTAGCGCCCGGATCGCGACATTTCGTTCGTATGTCCCAGAATAGATGATATAGGCGCGGCAACAGGGCGCACGGCAGGCCCTGCGCACGCTGGTTCTTCAACACGCTTCCAGGGAATTACCCCCAGGAATCCGTGTGGATGCCACGTACGGCGCGTCCCGACGGGTCGGCCTTCTCCTCGAAAGAGGCGTCCCACGCGAGGGCTTCCGGCGTGCTGCAGGCGACCGACTTGCCACCGGGAACACACGCAGCAGCCGATTCGAGCGGGAAGAGTTCGTCGAACATGGAGCGGTAGAGCCAGCCCTCGGGCGTATCGGGCGTGTTGACAGGAAATTGGAAGCGCGCCCGTGCCATGTCCTGGGCAGACACCGTGCGCTCGGCGTGCTCGCGCAGTGCATCGATCCATCCATATCCCACGCCGTCGGAAAACTGCTCCTTCTGTCGGCGGAAGATGGTATCCGGCAACAGATCCCGGAAGGCGTTGCGCAGCACCTGCTTCTCCATGCGGCCGCTGCGGATCATTTTGAGCTCGGGGTTGATGGACATGGCCGTGTCGAGGAATTCGAGGTCCAGGAACGGAACGCGGGCTTCAATGCCCCAGGCGGCCATGGATTTGTTGGCGCGGTTGCAGTCGAAAAGATGCAGTCGGTCCAATTTCCGGACCGTTTCCTCGTGGAACGCGCGTGCGTCGGGGGCTTTGTGGAAATACAGGTAGCCACCGAATATTTCGTCCGCCCCCTCGCCGGAAAGCACCATTTTGATACCCATGGCCCGGATGCGACGGGCCATGAGGAACATGGGGGTCGATGCGCGGATGGTCGTCACATCGTACGTCTCGAGATGGTAAATGACGTCGTAGAGGGCATCGATGCCTTCCTGCACGGTGAAGGTGAACCCGTGGTGTACGGTGCCGATGTGGCGAGCCACGTCACGGGCTGCGTTGAGGTCGGGCGACCCTTCGAGTCCCACGGCGAACGAGTGGAGGCGTGGCCACCAGGCGGTGGTTTCATCGTTTTCGTCCACGCGCTGCGCGGCATAGCGAGCTGCGACAGCAGCGATAATCGACGAATCGAGGCCGCCCGAGAGGAGCACGCCGTACGGCACATCGCCCATGAGTTGCCGGTGGACGGCGGCCTCGAGGGCTGTGCGGAGGGCTGCTGTGTCGCGCTCCATGTCCAGATCAGCCTGCCGGACGGTATCATAGGAACGCCACGCCGGGCTGCACCACGCCACCGCTTCGGGACCAACCGCCGTATCGATGGCATGTCCGGGCGGAAACACAGCCACGCGGCGGCATTCGGGTACGAGGGCCTTCATTTCGGAGGCGATGAGGAGCGTGCCGTCCGGGTTGAAGCCCGTGTAAAGCGGAATGACGCCGATCGGGTCCCGGACCACAATGGTCCGATCGCGTACGGTGTCGTGGAAAATGAAGGCGAAAATGCCGTTGAGTTCAGCGAGGCCATCCACGCCACGCTCGGCCATGAGGGGGATAATGACCTCGCAGTCCGATCCTGTCTGGAATTGGTACTCTGAAAATTTTCGTCTCAGCGCGTGGTGGTTGTAGATTTCACCGTTCACGGCGAGGACGTAGCGGCCATCGGCGCTCACGAGGGGCTGGGCGCCGTGCTGTACATCGACAATGGAGAGCCGCTCGTGGGCCAGCACAATCTGGTCGTTGGCAAAAATGCCCGACCAGTCCGGGCCGCGGTGTCGCTGCAGGCGGGAGAGTTCGAGCGCCCGGGTGCGCACGCCTGCTGCGGGCTGCGCCGGGTGGAGGATGCCGAGAATGGAGCACATGGTGTGGAGGGTGCCGAGTGGATGTCGGGTGTTCTACGAAAATTACCGGATCCCTCGCGGTTCCCGGTCGTGACACAGGGGTGCGTGCGTTGCACGTGTCGAAATGGTACACTCAGTCTACAGCGAGGAATTTACCCATGTCCTACTTTTTTGCGACCACTCTGCCGGGCACCATGGAATCGGTGGAAGAGACGACCCGCGCGGCCCTCAAGGAGAAAGGGTTTGGCGTACTCACCGAAATTGACATTCAGGCGACGCTGAAGGCCAAGCTGGACAAGGACTTACCTGGATACAAAGTACTTGGTGCGTGTCACCCTCCGTCGGCCTACGAAGCCATCATGTCGGAAGCGCATATCGGGCTCATGCTGCCGTGCAACGTTGTCCTGCGGGATGTGGGAGACGGCAAAGTGGAGGTATCGGCCGTGGACCCCGTGGCGTCGATGCAGGCGGTCGAGAACAACTCGCTCGGCGCGGTCGCGATGGATGTCCGGACGCGCCTGCAGGAGGTCATCAAAGGCCTGCAGTAGGGACCGGTCAATACTACTCGGCTCGGCGCCAGCTTCGGTAGCCGACGACCGCCAGCACGAGGTAGACGGCGTAGAGGCCAGCCGTCAGGTGAAGGTCGCGCAGCAGGTAGACGCCGATCGCCACCGAGTCAATAACCATCCAGAACAGCCAGTGCTCAATTTTCTTGTGGGCCATCAGGAACTGGGCGACGAAACTGGCGACGGTCGTGAACGCATCGGCCCAGGGCAATGCGGCATCGGTCCAGGTGTGCATGCCCCATCCCCAGAGTGCGCTGCCCATGAGCGTGCCAGTGATGATGGCCGAGAGGGGGCGCCGGGCGAGACCTGAGACAGGGAGCACACGGCGCCCGGCGGCGCCACTCCACGTCCACCATCCATAGAGTTGCACGCCTACATAGAACACGTGCAGCACCATGTCGGAGTAAAGCTTCGCATCGAGAAATATGTAGACGTAGAGCGCCACCGAGACGAGTCCGATGGGCCAGGTCGCGACGTGCCTGCGTGTGGCCAGGTATACGGCCACAATGCCGGTGGCGACGGCAATCCATTCCATCATGATCCCGGGCGTGATAGCAGACGTGTGACATCCCGGCGCCGAGCGGCGAGAACCGGCAGGCCCGGGGATCGTGCAACAACGATGGAAACGAATGTCACAGAGGATGGGAAGTTCGTCCTGCTCGAAGGCGTCTACAAGTCATTTGACGAGCACGGAAGTCCCCGCGAGGTGCTCAAGGATCTGGACCTGACTATCGGAAAGGGGCAGTTTGTGGCGCTCCTCGGACGCTCCGGTGCCGGAAAAAGCACCCTCCTCAACCTGCTTGGCGGACTGGACGTGCCGACCTCGGGTGCGGTCTCGGTCGGCGGAATGCGTATTGACGGGCTCGGTGAAGACGCGCGGACGCTGTTTCGCCGTAGTCACCTCGGATTTGTGTTCCAGTCGTTCAACCTGATTCCAACGCTCAACGTCCTCGACAACCTGCTCCTGCCCCTGCAACTGGCAGGGCGGGAAGGGAGTCCCAAGGGAGGGCGTTCGCCTGGCGGCAGCGGCACGAGTGCGCGTCGGCGCGCGGAGTGGCTGCTCGAAGAAGTGGGGCTGGCCGACCGAAGCGCATCGTGGCCGGACCGGCTTTCAGGCGGCGAGCAGCAGCGCGTGGCGATTGCCCGGGCGCTTGCGGCCAAGCCCATGCTTCTGCTCGCCGACGAGCCCACCGGCAACCTGGATTACAAAACGGGCCGCACGGTCATGGACCTGCTGCACCGGCTCGTGAGAGAGACCCGGACGACGATGCTCGTAGTGACCCATGATCGCGATTTTCTGCAGGCATCGGACCGGATTGTCTGGCTGCATGAGGGTCGTGTTGAGGAGGTATCGCTCGACGAGGCCACAGCGAGGTGATGGCCGTGGCGCTGAGCCCACTTCTGATCCGGTCGAGCCTTCGCCATCTGGCAGGCCACCCCTGGCAGTTCGTGCTGTCCGTGGTGGGCGTGGCTGTCGGTGTGGCGGTGGTGGTGGCTATTGACCTTGCCAATGTCAGCGCCGACGCGTCGTTCCGGGAGTCGTCCGAGATCGTGGCGGGCCGGGCGACGCACCGGATTCAGGGCCCCTCGGCTGCGGGACTACCGGATTCCGTGCTGGCGCATCTGGTCCGGGAGGGCCCGTTCAAAGGCGTGGACGTGCCCATGACGCCGGTCGTGGAGGGGTGGGTACGGCCGCTGGGCGCGCCCGAACTGACGCTGCAGGTGCTCGGCGTGGACCCGCTTCTGGAAATGGCCTTCCGGCCGTATGCGTCGGAAATTGTAGCGGGGGCGACGCGTGGCGCGGACCGTGAACGGGGTGTGGACCGTGAACGGGGTGTGGACGGTGAACCGGGTGCGTACGATGCACCGGGCGCGGACGGCCAAGGGTCAGATCGCGCTGCCGTCGTGGGTCTCGCAGATTTTCTGGGCGGCGCGCCGGTCGTTCTGGTCTCGGCCGAAGTGGCCACGCGTCTCGGCGTGGCACCGGGCGATACGTTCCGCGTGGGTGTGAGCGGCATCGAGGAAGTACTCACGCTGGCTGGAACGCTCAGCGCAGGCGACAACCTGCTCGTCATGGATATTTCCCGTGCGCAGCGGATGCTGGGCATGGAGGGCCGTGTATCGCGCATTGATCTGATACTGCCGGACTCCGGCGGCCGACAGGAATCCGGCGGCCGGGTGGGTGCGGGCGGGGCGGCGGCCCGGATCCAGGGGCTGCTGCCGCCGGGAGTGACGCTGGAGCGGTCATCGGCCCGGACCGAGACGCTGGCGCAGATGACGCGGGCGTTTTCGCTCAATTTGACGGCGCTCAGCCTCTTGGCGCTCATTGTAGGCATGTTTTTGACCTACAACACCATGTCGTTTTCTGTCGTGCAGCGCTATGAGCTCATTGGCCGACTCCGGGCGATTGGCGTGCGGCGCCGCGAGGTGCTGACGATGATCCTGGCCGAGGCGCTCGTGGTGGGGGTTGCGGGGACGGCGATGGGGTTGGTGCTTGGCGTGGTGCTGGGCGAGGGACTTGTGGCGCTTGTCACGCAGACCATCAACGATCTATACTTCAGCGTATCGGTCTCGCATCTCACCATTCAACCACTGACGCTCGCCAAAGGCATTGGGCTCGGGCTCGGCGCGACGCTCCTGGCGGCGTGGGTGCCCGCACGTACAGCAGCCGGGGTGACGGCCACGTCGCTGCTTCAGCGCTCATCGGTTGAAGATCGGCTGAGCGGCCGGTTGCCCCTCTTCGCGGCAGTAGGCGTGGTGCTACTCGTGGGGGGCGGCCTGCTGCTCTGGGCGTCCGGAAGGGGCATTGTGGTGGCCTATGGCGGTATTTTCATGCTCATACTGGGTTGGGCGCTGCTGGCGCCGGGGCTCACGGCCGTCATCGTAGCCTGGCTGCGCCCCGTCATATCGGCCCTGGGCGGCGTCATTGGTCGCATGGCGGCGGGTAGCGTGCGGGCGCATCTGAGCCGTACGGCGGTGGCTATTGCGGCGCTTTCTATAGCCGTGAGTTCGGTACTCGGCGTTGGCGTCATGGTGGGCAGCTTCAGGACGACCGTTGTGACGTGGCTGGAGGGTGCGCTGCAGGCCGACATTTACGTGCAGCCTCCAGGGCGCGGATTCCGCTCGGGCGCGACGGGTATCCGGCCCGAGGCGCTGGCGGCGCTCGTCAGTACGCCCGGTATCGCGGGCAGTTACGTCGTTCGGCACGCCGAAGTCCTCTGGGAGGGTACGCCTGTGCATTTGGCGGCCGTGGAATTCGGGCCGCACTCGGCGCGAAACATGGCAATGAAGACGGGCAGCGCCGAAGACCTCCTTCCGAGACTTCGGTCGGAGGACGTGACCATCGTGTCGGAGCCCTTTGCCTACCGGCACGGCACGGCGCTCGGCGATACGCTGCGCCTGACCACGCCAACGGGCGAGGCCCGTATTCCGGTCGTCGGCGTGTACCATGATTATGCGTCGGACCAGGGAACGATCATGATGGATCGCGCGCGGTATGCCCGCCTGTTCGGCGACGCGGGGGCGAGCGGTCTGGCTGTATACGTGACGGCGTCGGGCGTGGGTGGCGCCGCCGCCGAAGCCAACACGGCGGCTACCATTGAGGCTGTAATCGCAGCCCTGCAGTCGCGAGCCGGGCCCATGCAGAACCTCAACATACGGTCGAATCGCGAGCTTCGGACGTATTCCATGGAGGTGTTCGATCGCACGTTTACGGTCACACACGTGCTGCAGTTGCTGGCGATCATCGTGGCCTTCATCGGCATCCTGAGTGCGCTCATGGCCCTGCAACTGGAGCGCGCCCGCGAGTATGCCGTGTTGCGGGCAATGGGCATGACCGGGCGACAACTGGGGCAGTTCGTGACGTGGGAATGCGGCCTGATGGGATTTATATCGGGTATACTGGCCTTGCCGCTGGGCGGTGCACTCGCCATGGCACTTATTTTTGTGATCAACCGGCGCAGTTTTGGGTGGACGCTGCAGGTCGATGTATCGACAGGAATATTCGTGGAAGGACTGGTCGTCGCGGTCGTGGCATCGCTTCTGGCCGGAGTGCTTCCGGCGCGCGCACTTCGGCGCCAGCGCACGGCCCAGGCGCTGAAGGAGGGGATGTCATGAGATGCTTCGCTCGCATATTTTCCGCTGTTCTGGTGATCGGAACGAGCATCGGGCTTGCTGCGTGCGGCGTTCCGGTCCCGGGCCCGGGGCCGCAGGGTCTCGGGGAGGATTCCGAGGGTGCCGCGGGCGACGGGCGACTCAGCCTGTCAGATGCCCTGTCGACCGACATGGAGGGGTATGCCCGTGCGTATGACGTGGCTCGGGAGTGGGAATTTCCCCTTGACCACGGACCACATCCGGACTACAAACTCGAGTGGTGGTACGTGACGGGCAACCTGGTCGATGCGACGGGCGGCGAATGGGGATACCAGGTGACGATTTTCAGGAACGCCATCGCGCCGCCAGCCCGGGAGCGTGGTGGAGCGGAGGATATGCCCTGGGCCACGCGTCAGCTGTTCATAGCCCACGTGGCGCTCACGGACGTAGCCGGGGAGCGCTACGCGTCGGAAGAGCTTGTTTTCCGGGGGGCGGGCGGACTCTCGGGTGCCTATACCGACCGGATGGGCGTCTGGGCCGGGCCCGTGTCCATGCGATCTGACGAAGAAGGGCTCGACACCCTCCGCATTCGCACGCCGGTTCAGGATATGGAACTGGACCTGACGCTGACGGCGCAGAAACCCATTGTGTTGCAAGGAAAAGACGGGTTCAGTCCAAAAAGTGACGAGCCCGGGAATGCGTCCTGGTACTACGCCCTGACGCGGTTCGCGGCTGAAGGGATGGTGCGCGTGGGTGGAGGCGGTTCGGATGGGAGCGGTGGGCGCGGGGACGCTGTGGCCGTGACGGGTACGGGCTGGCTCGACCGGGAGTGGAGCACGAGCCTGCTCGCTCGCACGCAGGCCGGATGGGATTGGTTTTCGCTGCAACTCGACGACGGTCGCGACCTGATGTATTTCCAGCTTCGGGAACGGGAGGAGCGCATGCCGTTTGTCGATGCGTCGCTCGTGCTCGAGGATGGATCGCGGGCGGGCATGGAGGCGCGGGAGGTCGAACTCGAGGTCTCCTCCTACTGGACGAGTCCGCACTCGGGCGCCGAGTATCCGGCCTCGTGGCGCCTGCGTCACGAGGCACTGGGGCTGGATCTGATCATTGAGCCGCTGTTGGCCGACCAGGAATTCCAGGCGTCGGTGCGCTACTGGGAAGGGGCGGTCCGCGTCCGGGGATCCCACATGGGCCGCGGCTATGTGGAGTTGACAGGCTA
>JAJCYR010000078.1 GCA_029262775.1 Bacteroidota bacterium | reverse complement strand
GGTCAGTGGGAACGCGCACGTTGCGCCGCCACCGAATCCGGGTACGCATTTTTACCCTTGTGCGTCCGGCCACCGTCACGTAGAATGCTCTCCCCCTCGACAAGTCTACTTCCAAAACCAAACTTGAGAGGATATCATGCGTATTTGCCTTGCTTGGCCTTGCCTTGCTGGGCCTGACCTTGTCTGCCTGCTCTGACAGCATTTCTTCGTTTGAGACGGACTCAGCGGCCGGAAGTGCGGACGACCGAAGCACTCCACATTCCGGACGCCGAATCCGAGGTCACAGACGCTGGCGTACGTCGGTTTGCCCACTTACCGCTCCATAAGCAGTTGGGTGGCACGACGTCACAGCTTGCGCATGATGTGACCGGATGGATATCAAAAGGTGTTATTGTTGAAGCCCTTGATTCCGAAACGGTTTACAACAGCTCGGGAGTTGCGAGCGTTTCCCTTTCAGTTCCCGATGCCAATCAGGGGGTAGCTCATGACGCAACAAGTGGACATCAATTTCAGATGTCACTGACGGTGTCAGATAAAGTGAATTATCAGTCCTCCGTACACATCCCTGCCGAAGGTGCATTTTAGTCAATGCTGAAAGTGCGGCTATGCATCGTATTTGCAGCGTTGGCGTTGTTTTTTGCAAGCTGTTCGTCCGACAGTAATAACGTCAACTCAGGAGATCCCTTGGACACTGAGCGCAGGCTACCGGTTCGTTCCTGGGCTCATCCGGCAGAGATTCCTCTGCTGACTGATTCCAAGTACGGAAGCAAGGTTATCTCGCATCTGTCAGAACGGGACGGGAAGTTGATGTTGTTGACCAGCGCGTCGATTGACATCTTGTCACGCCCGGCCTGGCACAACCGTTTATTCGTACTTTCTTTTGATGGACTCGAATGGACCGTTGAGGGTCATGTGCCTGGTGTCGGCGCCATGAACACGGCATCGGGCGGGTATGGGCGCTCAGGGGATAAGTTTATCTTCTGGGCGGCCGACCCTCCTGATTTGAGGCCACCTGATGACGCTGGATTTTCAACATTTACCACTTCGACGGGAATATTTGCGTGCAAATGGCGACGTGGAGAATGCTCTGTCCGCGACTCTATCATTTTCGGAAAACGATGGGATGTGATGTTCAGTGATGTCCTGCTGACAGACTCAGATGCAGGGCGTGTGCTCTCATCCCATGCACAGCAGGTTCGGGACATGGAAATGAGTGATGCCGGACTGCAGGTGTCTCTTGCGTGGAATGGGATTTGGCCGAATCTGGTCAAATCGCGAAATGGCGTTCTGTCAGCAGCTGGTGGTCGAAAGCTCGAGACCACGACAGGCTTTCGTCTTTATGCGCAGCGCTCAGAGGGTGGCATCTGGTCCGGTTCCCGAACGGTCTACGAGACCGCCGGTGAATCGGTCCAGATGTCGAACCTGCTGATTGATTCAAGTGGTACGGCCCATGTCGTGTTCTGGGCGTTTCCACCGACGCCGGAGGCCACGCTATACCATTCCATGTCTATGGACGAGGGCATTTCGTGGTCTGATGCTGTACCCATCGATTCGATACCACGTGGGTTTCCGATCAATAGGCCGCAACTGGCGGAAGACATGAATGGTGTCCTGCACCTTGTTTGGGGGGTTGCGCCCGGGTTTGGCCAGTCAGATTGGTATGAGAGTCTGTATCACCGTGGGGATTGGTCGGAGCCAGCAGAGTGGACGGTCGGAGAAACGGGCTTCAAATGGCGGGTACATGTAATAGCGGGCGGCGACGGCCGCCTGCATGCCGCTTGGTATTCCGATGACAAGATGTACTACTCCGTCTATGAATAACATGAAAGTCTTACTCGTCATTGCAGCCTGTCTTTGCGGCAGTGCCAGCGGGCTGGCACGTAGATGAGAATCAGCGGGTCAACTGCTCTGCCATCCGCTCTATCTGCCGCCGGTGCACGAGGTCGTGCCCGGCGTAGAGCTGGATCATGTGGCGCACCGATTCGTCGCCCCGCTCCACGTGGACACCGACCCGGTCCAAATCGCTGGTCGGTGCCCGCTCAAGTAGACGAAGATTGGCCCTGCGGAGCACGGAAAACAGTCCAAGTGATTCGGCCGCGTCGGCATCCGCGTAACCCAGACGGTCTGCCCATGCGTCCTGGTCGTAGCCCTTCAATTCAGGCCTTTCCTCTGCCAGGACTTTCCTGAGACGGTATCCCCAGACCAGTTCGGAGTCAGCAAAGTGCGCAAGGACGCCGGCAATGCTCCATTTGCCTGGGGCTTCGGGCGTCGTTACCTGGGCGGTGGTAAGTCGGGAAGTCAACTCCTGGCACCAGGCGACCGTCGACCCAAGTATGAAAATAGGATCCTGGTCACCGAGGAGATCAAGGACGGCTTCGATATAGGTCCGCGCACTGTCGTTTGCGCCGTGCGCCGGGTTGGTGTATATAGACATGGTGTCAGCTAACGTCATGCATATGGTTAAGAAAAATGCACAGTTTGCCGTCTTCTCACTGAGCACGTTCGAAGAGGCTCAGCGGGACGATCGTGCCTACTGGTGGTCACGGACTCCGCAGGAACGTATGGCGGCTTTGGAGAAGTTACGTCAGATGAATTACGATTATGATCCAGCTTCCGACCGAGTTCAGCGGGTTTTTGAGATTGTTGAACGCACATGACGTGCGGTACCTGGTTGTTGGAGGGTTGTTGGAAGAGCACAGAATATTGCGCATGGGGTATCTATCCTCCGCTCCGACTCACGACGCACGCCACGTGGAACGGCCGTCTCAGCGCACGTCGAACCGGTCGGCGTCCATGACTTTCGTCCATGCTGCCACGAAGTCGCGGACGAATTTCCCGGCGGCGTCTTCCTGGGCGTAGACCTCGGCCAGCGCACGCAGCTCGGCATTTGAACCAAAGACCAGATCGACCCGCGTGCCGGTCCATGTGACCTTGCCGGTGGCCCGGTCGCGGCCCTCGAACGTGCGCTCCTCGTCCGATGTGGGCGCCCAGACGGTCGACATGTCGAGCAGGTTCACGAAGAAGTCGTTCGAGAGCGTTCCCGGCCGGTCCGTGAACACGCCGTGCGGCGTATTGCCATGGGTAGCGCCGAGCACGCGCATGCCGCCCACGAGTACGGTCATTTCGGGCGCGGTGAGCGTCAGAAGCTGCGCCTTGTCGAGCAGCAGTTCTTCCGCTCGCAGCGTGTATTCGGCCTTTTCATAGTTGCGGAAGCCGTCGGCCATGGGCTCGAGGACCTCAAAACTTTCGGCATCGGTCTGCTCGTTGGTCGCGTCCGTGCGCCCGGGCGTGAATGGCACCTCAATCTCATGCCCTGCGCGGCTGGCGGCCTCTTCGAGAGCGGCGCATCCACCCAGAACAATCAGGTCGGCCAGCGAAACGCGCTTGTTGCCCTCCTGCGAATCATTGAAGGCCTGCTGAATGCCTTCGAGCGCTGAGAGGACCGTCACGAGCCGGGCTGGCTCGTTGGATTCCCAGTCTTTTTGCGGCGCGAGTCGAATGCGGGCGCCGTTCGCCCCGCCCCGTTTGTCGGATCCACGGAAGGTGGATGCGGCGGCCCAGGCGGTCTTGACCAGGTCGCGAGTAGAGACCCCCGAATCGAGAATGGTGTCCTTGAGGCCGGCGATGTCGTCCGCATCGACCAGATCATGATCCACGGCGGGCACCGGGTCCTGCCAGATGAGCTCTTCACCCGGGACTTCGGGTCCCAGGTATCGGCTGCGCGGACCCATGTCGCGGTGCGTCAGCTTGAACCAGGCGCGGGCGAAGGCCTCCGCGAATTCTTCCGGATGCTTGTGGAAGTGGCGCGAAATTTTCTCGTACGCCGGATCGAGCCGCATGGCCATGTCGGCCGTTGTCATCATGATGGGGACCCTTTTGGCCGGGTCCTCGGGATCCGGCGCCATGTGCTCGTCGCGCGGATTCTTGGGCGTCCACTGCCAGGCGCCAGCGGGGCTTTTGACGAGCTCCCACTCGTACCCGAAGAGGACCTCGAAATAGGTCATGTCCCATGTGGTGGGGGTGGGCGTCCAGGCGCCCTCGAGGCCGCTCGTAATGGCGTCGCGGCCCTTGCCGCTGCCGTAGCTGCTCAGCCAGCCGAGCCCCTGCGCCTCGAGCGGCGCGCCTTCGGGCTCGCGGCCCACATGACTGTCGGGGCCCGCTCCGTGCGCCTTGCCGAATGTGTGGCCGCCAGCGGTGAGGGCGACGGTTTCGTAGTCGTTCATGGCCATCCGCTTGAAGGTCTCGCGGATGTCGCGGCCGGACTTCACGGGATCAGGTTCGCCGTTCGGGCCCTCGGGGTTGACGTAGATGAGGCCCATCTGGACGGCCGCGAGGGGCGTTTGCAGGTCGCGGTCGCCGCTGTAGCGCTTGTCGCCCAGCCACTCGGTCTCCTTGCCCCAATACACGTCCTGCTCCGGCTCCCAGATGTCTTCGCGGCCGCCGCCGAAGCCGAACGTCTTGAGCCCCATGGATTCCAGGGCCACATTGCCAGACAGGATCATCAGATCTGCCCAGGAAAGCCGGTTGCCGTACTTCTGCTTGATGGGCCAGAGGAGGCGACGCGCCTTGTCCAGGTTTCCGTTGTCGGGCCACGAGTTGAGCGGTGCAAACCGCTGGGACCCGGTCGATGAGCCGCCGCGGCCATCGGCCGTGCGGTAGGTGCCCGCGCTGTGCCACGCCATGCGGATGAACAGCCCGCCGTAGTGTCCGTAGTCGGCCGGCCACCAGTCCTGGCTGTCGGTCATGAGCACGCGGAGGTCGTCCTTGAGCGCGTCATAGTCGAGTTTCCCGAACTCTTCGGCGTAGTTGAAGTCGTCGCCCAGCGGATTGGCCTTCGCCGGATTCTGATGCAGGATGCGCAGGTTCAGTTGGTTCGGCCACCAGTCGTGGTTCGTGGTGCCACTGAATCGATGCGTGGTCATGCCGCCCGATACCGGGCACTTTCCGTTTTC
>JAJCYR010000077.1 GCA_029262775.1 Bacteroidota bacterium | reverse complement strand
CCGGCAGGAAGCGGCGCCGCCGCCTGGCGCTACCGGTGCGACGCCGGCGGTGATCGCGCAGCCTGGCGCACCGGGCGCATCTACCAGAATTTTTGAGAGCGCGGAGGATGTGGACCTGCAGCGGCCCGAGCACACGCCGGCTGACACGCATTTCATGCAGGGCATGATCCACCATCACCAGCAGGCGCTCGAGATGTCGGCGCTGGTGCCCGAGCGGACGGCGCGGCGCGATGTGCGGCTGCTCGGAAAACGTATCGATACGTCGCAGGAGTCTGAAATTGCGCTCATGCACGACTGGCTCGAGCGGCGCGGCGAGCGGACGCACACGGAGCATATGCACATGCCGGGCATGCTGTCTCCCGCGCAGATGGACGAACTCAAGCGTGCAACCGGGCGCGAGTTCGACCGCCTGTTCCTGACGTACATGATCATGCACCATGAGGGGGCGCTGACCATGGTTGGCGACCTGTTCGCGGTGCGCGGCGCGGCGCAGGATCAGGATATTTTCCGGTTTGCATCGGACGTGGATGCGGACCAGCGTGCCGAAATTGCCCGCATGCGTGCCATGTTGGCCAACAATTGACCTTTTCACCCACCACCTGACATGAACATGATGAAACGACTTACCTTTTCTTTCTGGACACTTTTTTTCGCGGCGATGCTGCTGACGGCGCCGGTTTCGAGCGCGCAGGACACGGCCAGCGAGGCATCTGACGACGCGCCGGCCGCGCCCGCCTGGGAGTGGGACGAGAACGATCCGCGCATTGGGCTGGCTCCCGGCATCGAAGACGCTGGCAGTGCCATCCGGAACCTGGTACACGTGGCCGAACTGCCGCGTCCGGCGGGTTTCACACTTGCAGATGAAGAGCGGGGCGGCCGCATGAGCAATACCGATCTGGCATTCCGCGGGAATCTGGCGTTTGTGGGTAACTACGGCGGCATCAACATCTATGACATTTCGGATCCGTCAAATCCGCAGCTCCGGACGTCGATTGTGTGTCCGGGCGGGCAGGGCGATGTGTCCGTGCACCAGAACCTGCTCTTCATGTCGGCGCAGGAAACGCGCGGTCGGCTCGACTGCGGCACGGAGGGTGTGGAAGAAGAAGTATCGAGCGAGCGCTTCCGCGGGGTCCGCATCTTTGACATCAGCAACCTGGACCGCCCCCGTCAGGTGGCCGCCGTGCAGACCTGCCGCGGCAGCCACACGCATACGCTTGTATCGGACCTGGCCAACCCCAGCCGTGTCTTCATTTACGTCTCGGGAACGAGCCGCGTGCGCCCAGGGGAAGAATTGCCGGGCTGTGTGGCGGCCACCGATCCCGATGAGGATCCGAACACGGCCTACTTCCGCATCGAGGTGATTGAGGTTCCTGTAGATGCGCCGGAAAATGCCCGCATTGTGAATGAGCCCCGGATTTTTGAGCAGGATGGCAACATTGCCGGCCTGTGGCAGGGCGGCGACCATGGCGAGGGTACGCAGCAGTCGCGGCGCACCAATCAGTGCCACGACATTACGGCGTATCCGGAGCTCGGCCTTGCGGGTGGCGCGTGCGCTGGCAACGGCATTCTGCTGGATATTTCGGATCCGGCCAATCCGGTCCGCACGGAAGCGGTCGTGGATCCAAACTTTGCCTACTGGCACTCGGCCACGTTCAACAACGATGGTACGACGGTGCTCTTCACCGACGAGTGGGGCGGCGGGAACGCGCCGCGCTGCCTGGGCAGCGATTTGCCGACGTGGGGGGCGAACGCCATGTTCAAACGCCGTGGAAATGACATGACGCTGGCAGGTTACTACAAGCTACCCGCGCCGCAGACAAAAGATGAGAACTGCGTGGCGCACAACGGGTCGCTGATTCCCGTGCCGGGCCGTGACATCAAGGTGCAGGCGTGGTACCAGGGAGGCATGTCCATCTTCGACTTCACCGATCCGTCGAACGCCTACGAAATCGCCTTCTTCGACCGTGGACCCATTTCGACGACCGAGCGGCTGACGGGCGGTTACTGGTCCACGTACTGGTACAACGGCGCCATTTACGGCTCTGAAATCGTGCGGGGCTTCGATGTGTTTACGCTCACGCCGAGCGAGCACTTGACGCAGAACGAAATCGATGCGGCCATGCTTGTGACCGTCGACGAGTTCAATCCGCAGAACCAGATGCGCAACGAGTGGCCCGTGCACGTGTCGGTCGCGAAGGCGTATGCAGACCAGCTCGTTCGCGCGGGCGTCATGACGGCGTCGGAGCGGTCGGCGCTCTTTTCGGCAATAGATCAGGGAAACAATTCGGTGCTTGAAGCGCGCGCGACGGTACTCGAGCACTCGGCGCTGGCATCGCTCGGCGCTGGGGACACCGGGCACCACAATACAATCCGCGTCCGCCTGGCCGAACAACTGCGCGGACTGGCGGACTGACGCAGCGCTGAGATACTCCGCGTCGGTTCACTCAGCGCCGGCTGACGAACCCCGTAGTTGACAGCCACGAAGTCTGCAAACAGAACGGCCCGTCGAAACATCGTTTCGGCGGGCCGTTCTGTTTGTGATCCCGCCTGGGCTCGAACCAGGGACCCTCTGATTAAAAGTCAGATGCTCTGCCAACTGAGCTACGGGATCGGCAGGGGCCGCACGGTTGGTGATCGATGGGCTCCATAGTCAGATAAAATACGGAGACGGGCCGCGCGGGGCAAACCGCGCGGCCCGTCGGCAGATAAAGCTTCTGTGAGAACGCGTGGCCGTGGTCGGGGCTCGGCCGTTGCATCTGTAACAATCCTGTTATACATTCAACAATGGTTATATAACAAGACTGTAAATCGCGATGTCCACGCTGCCCGGAAAACCCCTCAATGACCTCTCCTGCATCCGCACCGAAGTGGACGAAGCGCTGCTTGGGCGCCTGCGCGAGTCTGTATTCGGAGACGAATTCATCCTTGCGCTGGCATCGTTCATGAAAACGGTGGGCAACGAGACGCGGCTGCGCATTGTGCGGGCGCTCTGGGAAGCACGCGAACTGTGTGTGTGTGATCTGTCCGACATTCT
>JAJCYR010000076.1 GCA_029262775.1 Bacteroidota bacterium | reverse complement strand
AAGGTGTGATGGCGTGCAAGGTTAAAACGAGATCGTATAAGGTTTGTCCTGTTCGGCCTGGATATCGCGGAACGCGCCATCCGTTCGGATGCGCACGAGGCCGTCGCGGCCGGCCGTGATGGTGGCTTCTGTCACGCGGCCGCCGTTCCAGATCATATCCACGGTCAAATCGCCGCGGGCCCGCAGGCCTTCGGCGCGGCCCTCGCTCCATTCGGCGGGAAGGGCGGGCAGCAGATCGACAAAACCCTGATGGCTCTGGAGCAGCATTTCGCCGATGGATGCCGCGGCCCCGAACGTGCCATCCACCTGCATGGTGCGGCCGCAGAGCGAGAACAGGTTCGGCAGCGAGGAATCCGACAGGTGGTGCTTGAATTCATGGAGCGCCGATTCGGCGTCGTAGAGCCGGGCCCACAGGCCCATTTTCCAGCCGTAGGACCAGCCGCATCCGCCCGTTCCGCGTCGTCCGATCGATACGGCGGCCGCGCTGGCCAACTCAGGGCTGCGCTCTGGGGTGATTTCGCTCCCCGGGTAGAGTCCCCAGAGGTGCGACAGGTGCCGGTGCTCGGGCTCGATTTCGCCGTAGTCCTCGATCCACTCCTGGATCTGGCCGTGCTGGCCGATCTGGTTCGGTGCCAGTTTTTCTGCGGCGGCCGCGGCGCGGGCAACAAGGTCAGCGTCGCGGCCGCTGGGCCCGGCGTTGTCAGAACCGGCGTTGTCAGGACTGGCGTTGTCAGGACCGGCGTTGTCAGGACCGGCGTTGCGGCCCACCGCGGCCGCCGCCTCCGCGAACATTCCAAACACTTCACGAATGATCTGCATGTCCATCGTAGGGCCGACGGTCATGGTCCGGGCTTTCAGATAGAGGCCGGTCGTTTCGTCGAAGAAGCGACCATTGCCGGGCCAGGCGGGAAAGTTCTCGGGCGAGTTTGACGGCGCCGTTACCAGCCAGCCATACTCAGGGTGCTCGACGAGGATGTCGAGCAGGAACGTGACCTGGCCTTTAAGCACGGGGTACATGGCTTCGAGAAACGCCTGGTCCTGCGTGAATCGATAGTGGTCGAAGAGGTTGGTCATGATCCACGCGCCGCCGACCGGCCAGGCGCCCCAGGAGGGGCCGTCCATGGGAGTTGTCGAGCGGAACAGATCCGTGTTCTGGTGCAGCACCCATCCGTCCGCGTTCCAGTACTCACGAGCCGTGGGCGCGCCGGCTTCTGCGACCTCCTGTGTGAACATCCAGAGTGGCCCGGTCGTCTCGGAGAGGTTGCCCGAATCGGCCAGCCAGTAGTTCATGGGCAGGTTGATGTTGACGGTGTACTTGCTGTCCCACGACGGATTCGCACGGTCCTGCCAAATTCCCTGCAGGTTGGCGGGCTGCGTGCCGGGGCGGGAGCTCGATATGAGCAGGTAGCGGCCGAACTGGTAGGCAAGGGCAGCCAAGCCGGAATCTTCACCGCGTGGCAGCCGAGCTATACGCTCGTCCGTTGGGAGGGCTTCGAGGTTCGCGGCCGCTGCACCCGGCCCGCTCGGGCTGGCCGCATCGGCACCTATTCTGAGCGAAACGCGGCGGTACCACCCCTGGTGCTCGGCCGTATGATCGGCACGCATGTCGGCCTCGCGGCGGCTGCGGGCGGCCTCGAGAACGGCCGCGACGCGGGCTGCGGGGTCGCCCGATACATCCCTGTAGTTGACATGGTTGGTCGCGGCCGCAATAATCAGCGTAGCGCTGTCGGCACCCTCGACATGAAGCGTCCGGTAGTCCACGCGCACCGTGCCCCGAACGGCGCCGTCCGCTGCATCTGAGCCGTCGCCTCCACCATCCGGGACGGAATTGCCGTTGATATAGGCCTCCACGCGGCCTTCGTAGCGCAATTGCCCCTCAACGCCGAGGTACGTGGAGCTTTTCCCGGTCAAACGAAGGGCGTTCGGCGTCAGGCCATCCATCTGGAAGTAGCCCGTGCCGTAGTTCGAGTGGGCCGTGTTACGCACGCCGTGCAGATTGGCCGAGAACGTCACGGCGCCGGGCCTGTCGGCCGTGATGTGCACCACGATGACCTGGTCAACGGCGCTCGCGTAGACATCGCGCGTGAACGTCGTCCCGTCCACCTCGTATCTCGTTCGGGCAATGGCCGTGTCCAGATTCAGCTCCCGGCGGTAATTGGTGGCCGCCTCGTGCCCTGGAAAATGGAGATACAGATCGCCGAATGGCTGGTATTTCATCTGCTCGTAGGGCACGCCCATCATGGTCCGTCCGAACAGATCGTGGGCCTTTTCGACGTCGCCCTCGAAGAGCAGCCGCTGTATTTCAGGCAGGCTGCGGTGCGCTCCCTCGACCACCGGATCGTACGGACCGCCCGACCAGAGCGTCTCCTCGTTGAACTGAATACGCTCCTCGGCGGTGCCGCCAAACACCATCGCCCCGAGCCGCCCATTGCCAACCGGGAGCGCGTGCTCCCACTGGGCCGCGGGCTCGTCGAAGTGAATGCGGTAGTCCTGGGCCGCAGCGGACTGCGTGGCGGGCATCGCGGCTGGCAGACTGAGCGCGGCCATCAGCAGCGCGGCCATCAGCAGCGCGGCCAGTAGCCGCGAGGTCATGAGCCGCAAGGTCATGAGCCGCGAGTTCATAAGCCAGCGCCGGGCGACGGGAAGGGCGAGCGCGCGAGCGCTTCGGGCGCTGCGAGCGCGGCGGGTGTCGAGAAGCGGGCGCGCCGTCATTGCCGGGGCCCCGCGGGAGTCCGCTCGTCGACCGTCTCGATCGTCATGGGCATGGGCCCGGCGGGCATGCCGCGCTCGGCCTTCTGCGCCTCGACCATGCGGCGCACGTCGGCGAGCAGTGCACGGGCATTGAAGACAATGCCGTCCTTGATCGTGTATTCAACGCCGCCCACGCGCTCCACTTCCTGCGTGCCATCGTTCAGGCGGATCCAGCCCGTGCCGTAGAGCACTTTCAAGTTCGCGATCGGGTTACCGGGCACGAGCACGAGATCGGCCTTCTTGCCCACCTGGATGCTGCCCAGTTCGTCGTCCATGCCCAGCGCCTCGGCGCCCATGATGGTCGCCGACCGGATCACCTCGAGCGGGTGGAAACCGGCCTCGCGCATGTTCTCCATTTCCTGGATATACCCGAAGCCATACAGATTATAGATGTATCCGCTGTCAGATCCGAGCGTCACGCGCCCACCGCGGTTCTTGTACTCGTTGACAAACGTGAACCAGAGGTTGAAATTTTCTTTCCAGTCCATCTCGTTCTCAGTCGTCCAGTACCACCAGTATGACCCGTGCGCAGCGCGACTTGGCCGGTAATAATCCCACAGCGCCGGCAGCGTGTACATGGCGTGCCACTCGCGTCGACTCTGCGCCATCAGATCACGGCTCGCGAGGTAGGCGATGAACGTCGGATCGAGCGTGAAATCGAGCGCCAGGAGCGAATCCATGACCGCATTCCAATGCGGCGTGAACGGCTTGGCGGCCTGTTTCCAGAGCCGTCCGGCCTCGCCGAAGCGGTGCGCCTCGTTCTGGTAGTTGTAGTCTACCGGGTAGTCCTGGATGACCCGGTCCTCGAAGAGCGCCTCCGGCAGGCCATACCAGTGCTCCATGGAGGTCAGCCCGAGACCCGCCGTCCGCAGCACATTCATGCGCGTAACATCAAGTTGGGCATGATGTTCGGTCGATCCAAGGCCCTGCTTTGCGGCCTCGTCCAGCGCGGCCTCCATGATGGGGGGTGGGGCGCCGAAAAACTTGATCCCCTGGGCGCCCCTCGCGGCCAGCCAGCGCACCCACACCCGCGCTTCGTCGGGCGTCGTGATGGGTTTTTCGGCGCCCTGTCCAAACACCGGATAGGCCACAATGCGGGGAGATGTGATCTCGTTCTCATTGCTCAGGCGCTGCATCTCAAGCAACCAGTCGACCCCTTTCGCGCCCACGACGCGGCTCGTCGTAATGCCATGTGCCATCCACAGCTTCGTGACGTATTCGAGCGATACGCCCTGGCCCGATCCGCTCGCGTGCGGATGCCCGTGCATGTCAATGAAGCCCGGCAATACATACATGCCGGTGGCATCTATTTCACGATCTCCCGGCGCCGGTCGCCGGTCCGGATCAATGGGTAGACCGGGGTAGCCAACGACACGAATTTCGGTAATCCGGTCCCCTTCGACTACGATATCCACCGGACCGACGGGCGGCGCCCCGGAACCCTCTACCATGATCGCGCCGCGGATTACGAGCCGCTCGTACGGGCCGTCTCCCGTAGAATTGAAATCAAAATCGTTGTGAGACCGGGCGTTCTGGGCCTGGGCATTCTGGATCGGCACCCCTGGTGCGGCTACCAGAGTGGACGCAAACAGCAGAAAGAATGCGGCGAGCGGGGGGAATCCTGCCCGCGCAGGAGATGGGGACATGCGCATGGATGGATCGTGGTGGAGGTGGAATTGGTGGTGGGGTCAAGGTATGAGGTTCTCCGACACCAATATAACCGGATGTACAGACTGGGGCACACCCGGGCGCGCGTCACCGCAGCCCGGGAACCCGATGCGTCACCGCGGGCCGGCCTCCAGATGCGTCGTTACGTACCGGGTCAGCAGTTCAAAGAGGTGGCGCGTCGTGCCAGGCCCTTCGAAAATGCCGTGGGACCGGTTCGGGTACACCATGACATCGAACGGCTTGTTGAGCGCAATGAGCTTGTTCATGAGGCGCTCGCTTCCCTGGTAATGCACGTTGTCGTCGCCCGTGCCGTGGACCAGGAGCAGCTTGCCTTCGAGCCCTTCGGCGTACGTAATGGGCGATCCTTTCGTGTACCCCTCGTCATTGTTCTCGGGTAGCCCCATATAGCGCTCCTGGTAAATGGTGTCGTAGAGCCGCTGATCGGGAACGGGCGCTACCGACATACCCACATGGTACTTCTCCGGATGTCGAAACAACATGTTGAGCGTCATCGACCCACCGCCGCTCCATCCCCAGATACCAATCCGCTCTGTATCGACCCAGAACCAGCGGCGTGCCAGCGCGTCGAGCGCCGCGGCCTGGTCGTGCGCGGCAATGGTGCCGATTTCGCCGTAGATCATTTTGCGCCACTCGCGCCCGTGCGGCCCGGGTGTTCCGCGGTTGTCTATGCTCATGACGACGTAGCCCTGCTCGGCCAGGTAGTGGTGCCAGAGCATATTCCGGCCGCCCCACCGGTTGGTCACGGTCTGGCCGGCCGGCTCGCCGTAGACATGGAACAGAACGGGATATTTCCGGGCCGGATCGAAATCCGACGGCACGATCATGTACCCGTCGAGCTCCACACCGCCCCCGATATCCACCCTGAAAAATTCCCGTTCGCCGAGCGTGAGTGCGCCAAATGTGCTGCGCAGCCGCTCGTTATCCACAAACGTGCGGACCACCTCGTGCGAGGGTAGCGCAACCAGATCGACCCGGGCCGGATCGCCGAAACTGGAGTACGTGCAGAAGGCGAAGCGGGCATCGTGCGAGACCTGGTAGCTGTGCCAGCCCGTTTCGCCTGCGGGTGTCAGGCGTTGGGGCGCACCATCCCCGGCCGCCCTGCCCGCAGCAGCGGCGCCACCCCCCGAAGCGCCGAGCCGCACCCGGTACAGGTAGCGCTCGGTCGCGCTGTCGAGCGAAGACACAAAGTAGAGCCACCCCTCCTTCACATCGATACGCACCACATTGAGAACGTCGTACTCGCCGGGCGTAGCAAGCGTCATCGTGCCCGTATCGCGGTCGACGAGCCAGGCCTGCCGGTACCCGCCCCGCTCGCTGAGCCATGTGAATGTGCGCCCGTCAGGCATCCAGAGAATGTCATCGACCGTGTCGAGCCAAGCGTCGTCGCGGTCTACCATCACGAGTCGGACGGCGCCCGTCGCCGCCGAACCCATAAGCACGGTGTTCGTGTTCTGAAGTCGGTTCAGATGCTGAATGAGCAGTTCTTCCGAATTATTTGCCCAGTCCATTCGGGCCAGGTAGTAGTTCCGCGAATCGCCGGCAATCTGCATCCACGTGGTCGCGCCGCCACCAGCACTCACCACCCCAATCCGGTTCGCCGAATTCGTCGTACCGGCCTTCGGATACTGCAGTGGGATGGTGAACGAATAGAGCGAATCGGTATTGTTGATCATCAGGAATTCGCCCACACCGCTCGCATCGAGCTGCCAATAGGCAATTGTCGAGCCGTCAGGGCTCCACCGGAAGCCATCCCGCAGGCCGAACTCCTCTTCGTAGACCCAGTCGAAGGTACCATTGATGATGGTCTCCGAGCCGTCGGTCGTGAGCGCCCTAATGCGCCCATTGGCCAGGTCCTCCACGTAGATGTTGTTCTCGCGTACGTACGCTGCCCGCGTGCCATCGGGCGATACCTTCGCGAACATGAGGCTCGCTTCGGCGGCCTGCCGACCGCCGAGCTGCTGCAGCCGCCGCGTCGCCAGATCGAGCACCCAGTAATCGCCCCGCGTATTCAGGCGCCATACCCGCCTGCTGTTCGTGAAAAGCACGAATTTCGAGCCGTCTGGCGACCAGGAATACCCATGAATAGGGAGCGGGGTCGATGCGCCCGTCGGCGTCAGGTCTGTCGCCGCAATCAGAATGGACCGCTGACCCGTCTGCGGATCATACTTCACTACATCCTGGCCGCTACCACTTCGGGAGGGCTCGATAGAGGTATAGCCGGAGCCGTCCTCGAGCCAGACCGCGGGACCGAACCCTTCGGCAGCAAAATCTCGTGTGCTGAAAATGCGCTCCAGCGTGAGGTCCGTCTGCTGGGCCTGGCAGCTCAGCCCGGCAAACGGGATGAGCAGCAGAAGGGCGAAGACGGAACGGACGAGTCGGGAAGAAAGACGGACGGTTCCAGACGCTGGAGGGCAGAAAAAAGATATTGGAGCCATTGCCGGTGGGGGAGGGGAGGTGCGCAGTAACGAATCGATGGAAAGCATACTCCAAGTTCGGTATATTCCATACAAGATGCGTAATCGCCGGCACATATCTGCCCTGCTGGCTGCCGTTCTGATCCTTGGAACCGTGGTCTCGCCGCTCGTCCACTACACGTGGATGGCGACGGGCGACTGGTTTGCGCACGCGCCCAATGTGCACCATGACAGGCACGGCCCGCTCCCCCAGGGAGTGTCAACCAGTACCCCGCAGCACGTCACGTGCGATTACGACAGCATTTTTGCCACGGCCCAGGCGACTGCGCCGCCCGCCACCGACGTATCTGTTCCTCTTGCTGATGACGGCGTCCTCGGTGTGCCCTGCGACCTGATCCCGGCCCGTGTCCACTTTTCCTCTGACCAGCCTCGTGGCCCTCCTGCTGTCTGATTCGATCTCACGTCTCTGAATCAGTCATTTCCAGCAGGATGTACCCATGCACTTCAATATATGTTGTGCGCTACCGGTACGGCTCGTCGCCGTACTTGCAGCGCTTTTGATGGTGGCCGCTGCCCCGCAGCCCCAACACCTAACCCACGCCCAGAACCGGATTGACGGCAAGGTCACCGACAGCGAGACCGGCTCGCCCATTCCCGGTGTCCACATTTTCCTCGAAGATACCCGCAGCGGGGCCATAACGGCCGTCGACGGCTCCTTTGAACTGATCACAGCCTCCACGGGCGACGTGCTTGTGGCCCGGTTCGTCGGCTACGAAACCTGGCGAAAGGAAATTTCGATCAGTGCGGCCGTCAGCGTCGACATTGCCCTCGTGCCCGCCGATCTCCAGCTCGGAGACGTTGTGGTATCGGCCACGCGCGAGCGCCAGTTCGAGTCAGAAATTGCCGCCTCCATTGGGTCGATCAGCGGCGAGCGTATCCGCGAGCAGAATCCGTCGCATCCAGCGGACATTCTGGGCCAGGTGTCGGGTGTCTGGGTGAACAACACGGCGGGCGAAGGCCACATGACGGCCATCCGGCAGCCACTCTCGACCGATCCGCTGTACCTCTACCTGGAAAACGGGGTCGCGACGCGTTCAACCGGATTTTTCAACCACAACGCGCTGTACGAAATCAATATTCCACAGTCAGATGGGATTGAGGTCATGAAGGGCCCCGGTACGGCGCTTTACGGCAGCGATGCCATTGGCGGCGTGATCAACGTGACATCGGGCTCGGCTCCCGCCTCGCCCATGGTCGACGTCACGGCCGAGGGGGGGTCGTATGGGTACAAACGGGCGCTCGTGTCGACGGGTACGACAGTCGGACTCAACGGTGTGCGGCTTGACGTAAACGTGACCGATTCCGAAGGCTGGCGTGACAATACCGAGTACGCCCGCCAGAGCGCCACGCTGCGCTGGGATCGCCGGTCGCGTTCGAACTGGATGCTGCGTACGGTCGCCTCGTGGTCCAATATCGATCAGGAACCGGCGGGCAGTGCGACGCTGCCAGAGGCCGAATTCAAGCGCGATGCCAGGCAGAATTTCCAGCCCATCTCGTTCCGCGAAGTATCGGCCCTGCGCGTCTCGTCTGCATTTGAAAAGTTCTACGCCAGGACGCTCGTGAGTATTACGCCCTACGCCCGGTTCAATACCATGGACCTGCTACCGAACTGGTCGCTCACGTTCGATCCGGCCGTATGGGAGACGCAGAATTACTCGGTCGGAGCGAATTTGAAGGTGCGGCGCAATGTGGCCATGATCCGGGGCCGCATTGTGTCGGGCGTGGACCTCGACCTGAGTCCCGGCGAGCGCATTGAGCGCCGCGTCGACCCGACGCGTACGGGGCCGGCCTTTACGTCTTTCACGGTCGATGAGAAGCTGTACGATTACGACGTAACCTATCGGCAGGCATCGCCTTACGTGCACCTCGAGTCCTCCCCGACCCAAAAACTGCGCGTGACGGCCGGACTGCGACTTGACGTAATGGGGTACGACTATGAGAATAACCTTTCGGTCGAAACCGAGGGTCGGCACCGCCGGCCGGGCGACACTACCGTCTCGTACACGCACCTGAGCCCAAAATTCGGGCTTACCTACCAGGTGCATCCGATGCTGAACGTCTTCGGATCCTACCGGCATGCGTTCCGGGCGCCGTCCGAGAGCCAGGTCTTCCGCCAGGGCAGTTCCATCAATACGGTCGACCTGGATCCGGTGAAGGTGGACAATTTCGATGCCGGCGTGCGCGGGCGTGTGGCCAGTTACCTGTCATACGATTTCACAGGCTACTACCTGGTCAAGCGCGACGACATTCTCGGCCTCATCCTGCCCGACGGTACCGATGTCAGTTCCAACGCCGGCGAAACGCGCCACCGGGGTATTGAAGCAGGCGTCACGACACGCGATTACGAGGGGCTCTCGCTGCGCTTCAGCGGATCGTATGCCGAACACACGTACGAGGATTGGAAGACGCAAAACGGGACGGACTTCTCGGGTAATGAGATGGAAGTGGCCCCCCGCGTGCTGGTCAACGCCGCGGCAACGTATCGGGTGCCGGTGCTGAGCGGCGCCATGATCACGCTTGAGTGGAGCCGGCTCGGGTCCTATTGGATGGATCCGGAAAACTCGACCAAGTACGACGGCCACGATCTGCTGAACCTGAATGTGAACGTCGGCATTACGGACGACGTCACACTCCTCACCCGCGTCTCGAACCTGACGGACGAACTCTTCGCCGAGCGCGCCACGCATAATCAGTTCCGTGGTGATGAGTTTTCGCCTGGGCTACCGCGTCAAGTGCACGTTTCACTTCGCTACTCCTTCCGGTGATGACTATGCAACAATCTCCTCTGCGACCCACTCCTGATCGGGCCGTAATGGGCCGGACTTCGCTGGGTGTCGCGCTTCTGACAATGGCTGTTGGACTGACAATGGCGCTCGGTCTTGCCGCCTGCTCGTCCGGCCCCGTAACACGTGAGACTGAACTGGCCTCGGGTGAGGTCGGCCGGCCGACAGTAGCCCTGTCAGAAGATGGGCGCGCGGCCTACTACACGTGGGTTGAGCGTACCGATGGCGCTTGGAATGTATGGCTGAGCGCGTGGGACCGGGGGGCGGCGGAGCCCTCCGCGCCCGTCCGCGTCAACGCCACGCCGGGTAATGCCACGGCTCACGACCAGGCTCCGCCGCAGGTAGGAGTGGACCTCGAGGGGCGCGTCTACGTGGCCTGGACGAACAGCATTTCCGTGGAAGGGCGCCGTTTCCCGGCCAGCGACCTGTTCGTAGCTGTCTCGTCTGACGGCGGCCGCACGTTCGGCGCGGAGCAGCACGTACACAGCGATGCCGGCGACGAGCCGGCCGGTCACACGTTTCACAACCTGACGCGGCTTGCGGACGGCGCCATGCTGGTGTCGTGGATCGATGGCCGGCGAAGCGAGGCGGCGCGCCTCATGGAGGTGGCCCGTGGAGAAAATTCCGATGCCATGGGCAGCGGCGATATGAGCAGCGGCGAGCACTCGGCGCATGCAGCCATGCACGCGTCCACCGTAGGGTCCGAAATCCGCGTGGCGCGCATCGAAGATGGCGGCGCACGCATATATGAAACCGATGTACTGGACACCTCTTCCTGCCCGTGCTGCCGCACGAATATGGCGGTTGACGCACAGGGCCGGGTTTATACCACCTGGCGGCACGAATACGACAACGGTGACCGCGACATCGTATTGGCCTTCTCCGACGATGGGGGGCTTACGTTCACCGATCCGCGGCCCGTTCGCCGGGATTACTGGAATATTTCGGCGTGCCCACATACGGGTCCGGCCATTGGAATTGCGCCCACGGGCGACGTACACGTGGCGTGGTACACAGGAGCGGACGACAATGCAGGCATTCAGCACATCGTATCGCGGGACCGGGGGGAAACGTTCACGTCGGCTCTCAATGTGCTTCCGGGCGTCCCCGTCGCGCAGGTGGCGCTGAGCCAGGATACCAAAGGCAACGTCCGCCTGCTCACGGAAGATGCTACGCGGGGCGGCCTGTCATCATGGCGCATCCATAGAGGGAGCGTGACGTGGCAGGATGTCCGGGAGAATGCCTCACTGCCATCTATTGAGCAGCGCAGCGGAACCGTCGCAACGACCTGGAAAGAAGGGTCGCGGCTCGTGGCCGCAGTAGAGGGGTGGCGGTGACGCGCCCCGGCACGGGCGTGTGGAGCTAAGCGGATTCGAACCGCTGGCCTCCTGGGTGCGATCCAGGCGCTCTACCATCTGAGCTATAGCCCCGTCTTTACTTTCGGCGCGCGCTGCGCGCGCCTGAAGTGCGACCTCAAAATATGGGAATACGGCGGGATTTCAAATCGCACACCGTAACGAAGAGGCATGCATTCGTATCTTCCATAAGGCTGCTGGTTAACCAGCTTGTGCACATCGAATCCAATACTCCATCTCCATGAGCGAAAAAGACCTCTTCGGCGCCCGCGACACCTTCGACACCGGATCTGGCAGCGGCTATATCTACCGCCTCAATACCCTCAAAGCACAGGGCTTTGAGGGTATTGACCGCCTCCCATTCTCCATGAAGGTGCTGCTGGAGTGCGCTCTCCGCAATTGTGATGATTTTCTGGTCAGTAAGGACGACGTCAAAAGGCTGGCGTCCTACGACCCGAAAAACCCGGAGAAGGTCGAAATACCATTTCTACCAGCCCGCGTCCTGCTCCAGGACTTCACGGGTGTGCCGGCCGTCGTGGACCTGGCGGCCATGCGCAGCGCCATGGCCCGGCTCGGCGGAGATCCGGACACGATCAACCCCCGCGTTCCGGTTGACCTCGTAATTGACCATTCCGTCCAGGTCGACGCCTTCGGCATGGCCGAGGCCCTGCAGATCAACGCCGACAAGGAGTTCCACCGCAACCGCGAGCGGTATGAATTCCTGCGCTGGGGCAAGCAGGCATTTGATAATTTTTCAGTCGTGCCGCCAGCCAGTGGTATTTGCCACCAGGTGAATCTGGAGTATCTGGCCCGAGGCGTCTGGAGCCGGCCCGCCGAAGACGGCGTGCCCGTCTACTATCCCGATTCGCTCGTCGGAACGGACAGCCACACGACCATGATCGATGGCCTCGGTGTTGTCGGATGGGGCGTTGGGGGCATTGAGGCGGAAGCGGTCATGCTCGGGCAGCCGATTTACATGCTCATGCCCGAAGTTGTCGGGTTCAAATTGACCGGGGAACTGCCCGAAGGCGCGACAGCCACGGACCTGGTTTTGACCGTAACACAGACGCTGCGGGCGTACGGCGTGGTGGGCAAGTTTGTAGAATTCTTTGGCTCGGGCCTGTCCCATATGACCGTGCCGGACCGCGCGACGATTGCCAACATGTCGCCCGAATACGGCGCCACGATGGGATTCTTCCCCATTGACCAGGAAACGCTCGACTACCTGACGCGCACGGGTCGCGATCCCGAGCTCGTGGAGACGGTCAAGCGGTACACCCAGGAGCAAGGGCTCTTCTGGACGCCCGACACGCCCGAGCCAGAGTTCAAGGATGTCCTCGAACTGGATCTTTCGACCGTCGTGCCCAGCCTCTCGGGGCCAAAACGTCCGCAGGACCGGATTGCACTGCCCGACATGCAAACGGAATTCCAGGCATCCCTTACGCGCCCTGCCGGGCCCCAGGGTTTCGGCCTTGAACCGGACTCGATTGGCGCGGAAAGCACGTTTGTCAGCAAGGGCAAGGAATACAAACTGCGCCACGGCAACGTCACTATTGCGGCCATCACGAGCTGCACGAACACGTCCAACCCGTCGGTCATGATTGGCGCCGGACTGGTCGCCAGGAAGGCCGTCGAGCGCGGGCTGCAGGTCAAGCCCTTTGTCAAGACCTCGCTGGCCCCCGGCTCGCGCGTTGTGACCGAGTACCTCGATGAAGCCGGACTCTCCCCATACCTGGACGCGATCGGGTTCAACCTGGTCGGCTACGGATGCACGACGTGCATTGGCAACTCCGGCCCCCTGCCCGAGGAAATTGCCGAAGCCGTCAAGGAGAACGACCTGATTGTGGCGGGCGTGCTCTCGGGCAACCGCAACTTTGAGGGCCGAATTCACCAGCTTGTGCAGGCCAACTTCCTGGCCTCTCCGCCACTCGTCGTGGCCTATGCCCTCGCCGGCACCGTCGACATTGATCTGGCGAATGACCCTCTGTGTCAGGACGGGGACGGAAACGACGTCTACCTGCGGGATCTCTGGCCCACGGGCGAGGAAATCCGCGAGCTCGTCAACCGCTGCGTCACCCCCGAGATGTTCAAAAAGGAATACGAAGGCATTGAAGACTCGAACGAGACCTGGAACGCGATTTCCATTCCGGAAGGGTCCATCTACGAGTGGAGCGATACATCGACCTACGTCCAGAAGCCACCGTTTTTTGAGGACTTGACGCCGGAAACACCGGAAATTTCGGCTATCAAGGACGCCCGCGTGCTGGCCAAGGTAGGCGATTCCACGACGACAGACCACATTTCCCCAGCTGGGGCCATAGCACCAGACTCTCCGGCGGCCAAATATCTGCTCGAACACGATGTGCCCTACCTGGAGTTCAACTCGTACGGCTCGCGCCGCGGCAATCACGAGGTTATGATGCGCGGCACGTTTGCCAACATCCGCATCAAAAATGAACTCGTACCGGGGACCGAAGGCGGCGTCACCAGGCATTTTGCCACGGGCGAGACCCTACCCATTTTCGATGCATCGATGAAGTACCAGCAGGCAGGAACGCCGCTCGTGGTGCTGGCCGGTAATGACTACGGCATGGGATCGAGCCGCGACTGGGCGGCAAAGGGTACGCTGCTGCTCGGCGTGAAGGTCGTCATTGCGGAGAGCTACGAGCGCATTCACCGGTCCAATCTGATCGGCATGGGCGTCTTGCCACTGCAGTATGCTGAGGGAGAATCGGCCAAGTCGCTGGGGCTTGATGGGACGGAGCACTTCG
The DNA here is from genome assembly GCA_029262775.1 of Bacteroidota bacterium. GTDB lineage: Bacteria > Bacteroidota > Rhodothermia > Rhodothermales > UBA10348 > 1-14-0-65-60-17. Next base: position 48,947 of record JAJCYR010000076.1, on the reverse strand, counting down.
ACATTCCGGTCTCAAACGACGTGAAGGCCGGAGACTCGGTCACGGTAACAGCACGCGACGAAAACGGTAAAGCGATTACATTTGAGGCGCTGGTCCGGCTCGATACACCGGTCGAGGTTGAGTACTACCGCCACGGCGGCATTCTGCACTACGTGCTGCGCGAGTTTCTCAGCGCATCAAAGACGAACGTGGAGGCTTGAACGCGCGTCGCTGGCCCGGCCGGCGACGACCTGACCTGCCTTATTCCACTTCTTCGAGTAGCAGCGTCCCCCCGGCATCTGCCGAGGGGGTAAAGGCGATCTGTCCGAAGGATACGATGGAAATGGCCCCGCTCATGACATCGCGCAGCGCGGTGTCATCAGGCCAGATGCGTGACACATTCAGACGTAGACGCGTGCCGGGCACAGCGCCCTGGACCACGACCGCGGCATCCGTTTCTGCGCCGTCCGTGAGCGTATATCCGATGACACGCGGCTCCTGGCCCAATTCCACCGAGTCTCCCGCTCCAATGGAGGCATGGCGCGCGCGGAATTGACCGAACCTGCGCCACCGGCCAAGTTCTCCTTCGTCGTAGGTCGCCCAGTTCATGTTGGGTGTTGATCGGCCCGTTTCCACGCCGTACATCAGGTGCACCGGTCCGGCGTGGAGCATGTCCGAGGGCGCTGCGGCGCGGAGCACATCACCGATCAGTACAAATCCTTCAGCGTGGCGCGTGGCTTCGGCCCCGAGTGCCTGCACTACCGGCGCCCACGCGCCCTCCAGCGGCTCGGGAATGTGCACCCGGTAGCCGTCCACGCCGGCAAATGCCACCCAGTCCGTGATCCATTTTACCACGTGGTAGGCGGCCGTGCGCGGGTAACCGGTGCGATGGAAGAACGCATCGAGCGCAGCGCGCTCCCGCTCTGTCTTTTCCGGCCCCCATTTCTGGACCAGGAAGACCGGCAGGGAATCAGTAACCGGCGCATCGACCCGGAAACTGCCGTCGTCAACATCTACCCAGTCTGCTCCCCACCAGGGCGATGTACCGGCCTGCGCGGCGTCCGTGCCCGACGAAGCCAGCTCAGCCCACCCCGAGCCGGATCCGGAAGGGCGCCAAGTGCGCCAGGTGTCTGGTAGCCCCTCTCCCATGCCGAGCTCTACCCGGTCATGAAGTGTCAGGGGCCCCGGCGCACTCGGGGCTACATCCAGCACCACACGCAGTCCCGCCTCGTGCGCACCATCTACGAAGCGCCTGAAGTCTTCCCGACTGCCGAACGCCTGTTCCGGCTCGGTGAAATCGAGGGGCCAGTGTCCGTCGTAGCCGTAGCGCTGGACCGCGCCTTCCGCGCCCGCCATCCAGCCATGAACCTGCTCCCAGGGGGCTGAGACCAGAAGTACATCGACGCCGAGCTGCTCGAACCAGCCGTCTTCGAGCCAGGCAATGACACCGTCCCAGTCGCCGCCGAGGAAGTGACCCGTCGAATCCACATCGTACGGCACTCCCCGCCCGTCGAGCCCCCGTCCGTAGGCACTGTTGTTGTCCGAATTGCCGTTGGAGAACCGGTCCGTCACGATCTCATAGATCGTGGCGCGATCCCAGGAAAAGTCATCCCCGGGCGACTGAGCCTGCGCCGGAACGGCAAGAAACGCCAGGAGAAGGAGCCGAATAAGGTGCATGGGCTACGGGACAGGTATACGGAGCAGTGCACTGCCGCAGAGGGGTGCACGCTGGTTCTTAAACACGCTCCTAAACTACGGCATGTGCAGTCAACTTGTCTCGCGCCGGGCGGACGCCGATCGCTGCACGCTAAGCCACCGCGCGCCTCACGGCAGACCTGCTGAAAATGCCGGTCCGGTTTACATGCCCCACGTAACGCCCCAACACACGTACCTCCTCAAACACATCCGGCCGGATGTGGATGTCTTTGTATTCGTCATTGGCAGGTTCGAGTCGCAGGCCGTGCTGGTCATAGAATACTTTCTTGAGCGACGTCTCCCCGTTGTAGAGGACTGCACCAATACCCCCGTTGGGGATGTCATCATCCATGAGCAGCACGTAGTCGCCGTCGTTGATGTCAGCGCCGATCATGGAACTGCCCGAGACCCGGATGGCAAAAATGCGATCCAGATTCGGAAACAGCGTCTCGAGCGAGATGGTGCCCAGGTTCTCCTCCACGGCCTCCTGTAGCCCACCGGCCGTGATGATCCCGCGGATGGGAATGCCCGGCACGAAAGCATCCCCCTGCCGGCGATCCGGAAAGTAGAAACCGTCATCATCCTTGTCCAGGTACCCCTTTCGGTGCAACGCCTGCAGGTTCTGCGTCACGCTGTTGGGCGAGCGGAAATCAAAGTGGTCGGAGATTTCGCGGTACGTGGGCCAGATCCCCTCCTCGTCCGTGTAATCCCGGATGTACTTCAGGAAGGACTCCTGCTTATCGGTCAGGTCTCGACGTGCCATGGCATATGCTCATATGTTACACACATATTATAGGTATTTCAGCTGATCTGTGCAAATACCTTTTCTGCGCGATTTGGCAGGGCCGATTCCACGTGCCATGTGACATATCCGGTTACGAGCGCTTCCACCTCGTGCCGGAGCGCCGCATCCATTTGCATATTCAGAACGCTCGCCACCTCCGCCCGGCACAGGATGGCGAATGCCCGCAGCGCCGCGCGGCTGGCCTCGCGGACGGCGCCCGACGGACCGATCGACCCATCCGGACCGATCGACCCATCCGGACTGCTGCCCCAGACGGCCTCTGCTATCTGGCCCGATTCGAGATACAGGACGCCGCGTTCACCCGTAAGCGCAGCCACACTCTCACGCGTAAACACCGGCTCGAAGCCCAACTCCGACACCAGGCGCAGCTGGAAAAACGGCCACAGGTTGCGGGAGCGTGCATGCGCCGCATCGAGGGCCGAGAGCGATAACACGAGCAGGTTGTAAACGTCCTCGTGGGCCTCCTCATCGTGCATGAGCGCCGTCGTGAATTCAACAATGCGCCATGCCGTTTCCAGCTTGTCGAGCGAGCGGCGGATGCCGCGCCACGCGCTTGCCTGACTCGTCTCGGTCAAATTCTGGAGCTCGCGTCCGGGCTTGCAGAATATCACGGCCTGGATGTGCGACATGGGCTCAAGCGTCGCGCCGAATCGGCTCTTGGACGCGCGAGCGCCCCGCACCATGACGGCCATGCGCCCACGGTCTTCGGTATAGAGCGTCACAATGCGGCTCGTCTCCCCATAATCGATGGAGCGCAGTACGACCGCATGGGTCCGAAGTATGTGCGGCCTTTCGCGTGCCATTATTTCGAGGTTATGTCCGGGGCAGGGTTATGTCCGGCCCGGCAGGGTGTCCTTACTACGGGAACACGAACAACAAGGTACCATGCGACCACGTTATTGGCTATATCGTCTGCAGGAGCATCTCTACTGTACGGAAAAGGAGGCGTTGATGCTGCTCGGGGCGCTGACGCTCGTTGCCGCCAGCCTCGGCCTGCGGGCCTTCCGGTTGGATGCGAACACGCTCTCGTCCTGGTCCCACGCGGAAATGGACAGCCTGTTCTTTGCTCTGGCTGCGCGTGCGGATTCCCTCGAGAAGGTGGGAACGCCGGCGGAGTTCATTCTCTGGACCACGCCCGACACGGAGGCTGCAGCCGATACCATCGATTTTCCCATCGACATCAACCGGGCAACGGCGGCAGAATTACAGCACCTGCCCCGGATCGGACCCGCCATGGCACAGCGCATTTTGGCCGAACGGGAGCGGCTCGGCGCGTTCAAAACGGTCGATGACCTGCTCCTCGTGCGCGGGATTGGTGAGAAGACGCTCGAAACGCTGCGCGCACTGGTTACGGTTGAGGCCGGTCCGCCTCCTCCTGATTCGCTCGAGAGCGACCTTCCTCGTCCCGCCGGATTGCCTCCGTAAATGCCTCCCCATCCGCCTCCTCTCTCTTCATGAACCGATAGACCGGCACAAGCAGTATGGCTGCCAGCAGACAAAACCCCACGAACGCCAGTATGATAACATCCAGATACCCATGTGCCATCTCAGACCCGCATATCCATGAGGCGCGCAATGCGCTGCTCGGTAGGCGGGTGCGTCGAAAAGAGCGCCCGCACACCACCCATGACCCCGGAAAGCGGATTCACGATGAACATGTGCGCAGTCGAAGGATTGGCCTGCATTTGTACATGTTCGGCTCCCGACTGCAGCCGCTGAAGCGCCGACGCAAGCGCCTGCGGTTTTCCGCAGATCGTGGCGCCATCCCGGTCCGCCACAAACTCCCGTGACCTCGAAATCGCCATCTGGATCATCATGGCTGCGATGGGCGCCAGAATAAGCATCAGGATAGATGCGACCGCCCCGCCCCGGTCTCTGCCGCCCCCTCCGAAAAACAAGGCGAACCGGGCCAGCATGGTGATGGAAGCCGCCACCGTGGCCGCAATCGAACTCGTCAGAATGTCCCGGTTCTGGATGTGGGCCAATTCGTGCGCAATCACGCCCTCGAGCTCGTCGTTCGAGAGGAGCCGCACGACGCCGTTCGTCACGGCAACAGCCGCGTGCTCCGGATTGCGGCCCGTTGCAAACGCATTGGGCTGATCCGACGGAATGACATAGACCCGGGGCATGGGCAGTCCGGCCCTCTGGCGAAGCCGGTCCACCATGTCGACCAGCTCCGGGGCGTCACTATGAGAGACCTCCGACGCCTTGTACATTTTGAGCACAATCTTGTCCGAGTACCAGTAACTGCCAAAGTTCATGGCTACAGCAAAGGCGAAGGCAATCATCATGCCGCTGTTTCCGCCTACAGCCTGGCCCAGGAGGGCGAAGAGTACAATGAGGGCGGCCATCAGGGCCGAAGTTCTGAGCGCGTTCATGGATGTTGGATGTTTGACCGCGCCGTATACGTCAGGATGACGACATTTGTGCCACCACCATGACGTCATAGAGGGCGTGCGTCCACGCCGCAACACCGAACCCGCGCACCAGGAAAATTCCGTTCAGTGCGAGGCCGAAGAGAAACCGGAACGTGAAGGAGGACAACAGGAATGGATCCCCGTACGGACCCATGTAGTGCACCAGGCTGAAGACAAATGCGCCGACAAGTGCCGCCGTGATGTAGGCCTTTCGTGAACCATTCACAAAGCGGCGCAGCACGAGAAACAGGCCACCCACCAACGCCACACGAAAGACCAGTTCTTCGTACAGTCCAGCGCCAATGGAGAGAACGAGCAGTGTTATCCGGCCGGGCGGCGCGCCACCCTGGTCCATGCCGAACACGGCACCAACAACAGTCGAAACCACGAGCGCCAGCACGACGGCATAGAACAGGCTCTCCACAACCAGCAGACCGAACCAGGAGGCCCGGAGGGGAATCTGCTGGCGGCGCTCCCGGATGGCCACGTAGACACCGATGGCAGAGAGAAATATCACCGTTCCCAGCAGCCCAGGCTGTCCGATGGTAGCCATCACGTTCTTGATCCAGACGTCCGCGCCAACCCGGATGTGCTCCGTCCGTCCTTCATTGACGAGGATCACGAACGTCTCGTAGAGCAGGAAAAGGGGCAATCCGGCCAGTACCCCGTATGTGGCCGAGCGAGTGGCGCCAAAATACCGGCGCGTGTAGTCGCGGAACGCGTTCATCGGACCACGCTCCATGGCAGCAGACGCACCCGGACGCGCGGGGCTGGGGCAGGCCCGGAGCCAGGTGGTTCAGACTCATCTGGCCGCAAACCGAGCGCCTCATACACGGAGTGGGATACGTCCAGGATGCCCAGTTCCGGTCCTGGCGTGCGGTCGGCCACGCGGGCCAGAGCCATGCGCCGGTTTTCCGGGTTTTCAAGCAGCAGCACGGTACCGATCGGCCACTCGGCGTGTCCGGCAAGCCAATTGGCCGGATCGTACGTGTCACCACTGCGCAGCGGCTGGCCTTCGAACGATGACGGCCACGCCAGCACCGATACAATGTCGTGTACGGGCGGCAGGACATCGAGTCCGCTGGCCGTCACCGACCCGTCCGAACCGGGAATACGTAATTCCTGACCAATCCGGAGCGCGGTACCCGTCATCTTGTTTACCTCGCGCAGCCGGTCAGGATCGACGCCGTACGTACGACTCACACCGAAAAGCGTCTCGCCCGCCGTCACGACGTGCACGCGCGGTGGGCGCAGGGCGGTCGTCCTCTTAACCGCGGTTTCGCGGAGCCACGCCGGAGAACCCGGCTGCCAGATATGAACACTATCGACCAGTCCGTAAGACGCCATGACGTCAAAGAGCGTGAGGTGCGTGGAATCGGGCGCAGGCGCGGCAGGAGCCGGTTCGGCGTCCAGCATCGGCGCGGCAGGGCCGGCCTCGCCCGGTGTGGGCTGCGTCAGCTCGTACCCCACCCGGAGCTCCAGGCCTGCCTTCAGGTCACCGGCCGTGACGCGATTCCAGGCGCGCAGCGAATCGACCGCCACATCGTGCCGCCGCGAAATGGCAAACAGGGTATCGCCGGGCCGAACGGTATACATGCTCCAGGTAGTATCAGCGACCGCGACCCGCCCCGCATTGGCGCCTGCGTCAGCGGCCTGGTGGCCAGTGGCCGACCGTGCTCCGCCCGCCCAGGCCAACAGCAGCGCGAGGACGATCCCGAGCAGCTGCGCCCTCCGCCCTGCCCGCCCCTCGTCAGTCCGCACCGAGGCCCTGCAGTTCCAGAAGTGCCGACTGCAGTTCGGATCGGGCATGGAAGTCCGTGACTTCCATGGCGCGGTCCATGCCGTCCCGATACGTGGATATGGCATCCTGTGTGCGTCCGAGTCGCTCATACAATTTACCGAGATGGTAATATGTGCCAACATATCTGGGGTCATCCCGCATCAGGGCCTCGAACGTTTCAAGGGCCGTGTCGAGACGGCCAAGCTTGGCATACTCGGCCGCGAGCGCGAAGCGGACGAACGAATCGTCCGGGTCGTCCTCATGAAATGACAAAAGTTGATCGAGCCTGGACATGTCAGTTTTCTACACTGTGGTTCTACACTGTGGAACGTATCGTGTGCCCACGAATCATGTGCCCATTACCAGCCTCCGCCGGCCCCGCCGCCACCAAAGCCTCCGCCCATTCCGCCGAAGCCTCCTCCCCCGAAGCCTCCTCCGAAGCTGCCGGATGAGCCGTGACCCCCGAGCCCGCCCATGCCACCCCAAAATACAATTGGCAAGCCATGGTGTCGACGACGGACCCCTTTTCCGGGACCGCCACCTCCGCGACGACGCACAGATGATATAAGGAAAAACACAAAAATGAAAATAATATAACCAAGAACGGGCGCTCCACGCCCAGGACGCGATTCCCGCTCGGACGCTTCGACGTCTTCCGCCGTGAAAACACCCGATGCCAGTCCCATGACGGCCGTTACCGCCCCGTCCAGGCCGCCATGAAAATCACCCTCCCGGAAGGCCGGTTTCATGATGTTTCGCACAATTCGGGCCGCCATGGCATCGGTCACGAGCCCTTCGAGTCCGAAGCCCGTGGCCAGGAAAAGCTCCCGCTCCTCGCGGGAGACCAGAATAACGAGTCCGTTGTCAGCGCCCGACGTGCCCACGCCCCAATCCCGTCCCAGTTGGAAAGCGTAATCGGAAGCGGAGTATCCACCCAGATCCTGCAGCGTCACGATCACGATCTGTGTCGACGTGGTGTCAGCATAGCCCTCGAGCCGCCGAGAAAGCTGTTCCTCTTCCAACGCGGTCAGGAATTCGCCCTGATCGGTCACCCACTTGCCGGTGGGGGAAAGCGTCCGGATTTGCCGAGCGCTCGCATCTGGGACCACGACAAGCGCTGCCACCAGCACGACGAGGGCCGCACCGAGCACGGCGACAAGCGGTATCGCGGGGCACAGACGGGCGCGCACGCGTATGGTACAGAGCCCGCTCACGAACCGAAGTCAACCTCGGGTGCTTTCTCCGCTCCGGCCTGGGCCTCAAAAGGCGTCCTCCGGTCAAAGCCTGTAAATCCGGCTACAACAGACCCGGGGAAACGGCGTACGCGCTGGTTGTAGGCGGTCACGGCGGCATTATAGTCGCGCCGAGCCACCGAAATGCGGTTTTCCGTGCCCTCAAGCTGACTCTGGAGGTCCCGAAAGGCCTCGGTCGCGCGCAGGTCCGGATAATTTTCAGTCACCATCAACAGGCGGCCGAGCGCGCCGGAGAGCCCTTCCTGGGCGGCCATGAACTCCTCCAGCCGGCCCGGATCAGACAGATCCGAGGCATCCAGATTGATGGAGGTGGCGCGCGCGCGGGCGTTTGTAACGGCCTCCAGCGTCTCCTGCTCGAAGTCGGCCGCGCCCTGAACGGTGCTGACCAGGTTTGGAATCAGGTCCGAGCGGCGCTGGTAGTTGGTTTCAACGTTGGCCCAGGCCTGGGAGACACCTTCCTCCGCATCGACCAGACCATTGTACGTACCAATACCACTGAACAGACCAAAGGCAATGAGGACAACGACGCCAATGGCGACGATTTTTCCCGTATTCATGCGGTTACCAAAATGGGTTGTGGGTCAGCGCGTGAATACGGCACAGCGTGAGCGTGGTTTCGCACAGGCGGGCCGGCGTCATGATGGGGCGCCGCCTATGGATAGCCGGTTGCCACGCGAAAGCGACTTCCAATGCGGCCAATCTGCTCGGAATCGACGTCACCCACGATATTGAGGAATACAGCCTCGTCCTCAAGCGACATCACAACCAGCCCGACAATCCCCTCGGCCCCCATGCGGGCGAACATGCGGACAAACTGGTCGCGATCGGAAATAGATACAATGGTCTGCCAACCGTCTTCGGCGAGCACGGTCCCCATGAGCCCCATCCGGTCCCGGATGCGCCCGTCTGCCGCGGCCGATGCCGGGTATCCGCGCACGTACAGCCCTTCAAGGCGATCGAGCAGGTCGGCCAGTTCCGGATCGTCGGCACGCGAGGCCTCTACAACCAGTTTGAGCAGGGCGCCCTCCACGTTGACCTCGACCGTCGGTGCCACTCGGAACACGTCGTCCAGATTGCCGAGCGCCGTCAGGTCCACGTACCCGGGATGGCTGCGCACGGTCTGCGCGCCGGCCTCGGAGGTCAGCCACGCGGCGCCCGCCCACGTCGTACCGAAAAACAGCAGCCCCACAAGCCACATGGTTCGTATGGCCAATCGTTTCTTCATGGTAGATGCGGCGCTCATGGGTTTTCCCCGGCGCGGTCGCTCGTACCCAGGTGCACCGAATGGCCTGCGGCCCCTCCCACGTCCGATACGAAGGCAAGCGCCCACTGCACATCCTGCGTGGCGCGGGCAACCACCACATTCGGGGCGGCAGCGGTCGGCGCGGAGGGCACGCCTGGGCCGGATGAGCCGATTTGAAGCGTTGCCACGACGGCCAGGATGGCGAGCACGGCGACCACGACGAAGTTTTTCCACGGCGCGCGGCGGTCGGCGGGGCGCAGCGGTCGGCGCGCGCGCGCGAATGTCCGAACGTGGGCCTCAATCCCCGCGTGGACGCGCGCCGGGCACGCGGGCACTTCTTCTGAGGCCAGCGCCTCCTGCATGGCCGTGGCCAGCGCCCACTCATCCGCCAGCAGCGGATCGACGTCGGCAAGCTCCATGAAGCGCTCGCGCTCGCCCGCCACAAGCTCGCCATCGAGCGCGGCATCGAGCCGCTCAAGCCACCAATTGCGTTCGTTTTCGGTGAGTACGGTCATGTAATTTCAGGGGAATACACTCTCAATGTCTCTCTCAGTTTGCGCCGGGCGCGGTGCAGATAGACCTTCACCGTGCTGAGCGGCAGGTCCAGGGCTTCACCGATTTCATCGTACTGGTAGCCCTCCATTTCCCGCAGGATCACAATGCTCCGCTGCGGCTCCGTAAGCTCATCGATAGCCACGCGGAGCCGACGCCGGAACTCCGACGAGGCCGCGCACGCATCGGGCGGCTCGCCGTGGGAGCCCGGGAGCTGTTCAACCGCTTCCGTATTTGCCGACATGACGCGTTCGCGCGTCCGGCGCCGGCGCCACGCATCGATGGCCGCATTGCGCGCCACACGCACCAGCCACGCATCTACCCGATCCGGATCGACCTCCGATCGCCGGTCCCAAAGCCGGATGAAGACCGTCTGCGTAACATCTGCCGCCTCTTCCCTGTCAGACAGGATGTGCCATGCCAGAGCGAACACGCGCTGGCGGTGGTACTGCATGATTCTGTTGAACTCAGAAGGTGACACGGCCTGTAAGGTAGGTATGTGCATCCAAAACGCACATGGAATCACAAAGGTTACATCCGCGTAACAACCGGCCCAAAAATCACGCCAGCCGCATGAAAGCACGCCTCGCCAGTTACCTCCTCCCGACTCTTCTGATTTTCGCTGCCGGCACCGGTCTCGGCCTCTCCGTGAATGCGTTCCTTGAAAAGGACGACACGTTCGAGCAGCTCCAGAAGCTGGAGGATGCCTTCCTGCTGATCAACCGGCAGTATGTGGACGATGTAGATGCAAGGCAGCTCGCCGAAGATGCCATTCGGGCCATGCTGAAGGACCTGGACCCACATTCGACATTCATAGATGCATCGAAGATCAATGCCGTGCAGGACGAGTATCGGGGGGAGTTCGGGGGTATTGGTATCTGGTTCGAAGCGGCCGAGGAGGATACGGCCAAGGTCACGAACACGCTTCCGGATGGACCCGGTGAGCGCGTGGGGCTCATGCCCGGCGACCGCCTGATTGCGGTTGACGACACGAGCATTGTGGGGCTCGGCAGCCTGGACATCCAGAACATGATCAAGGGTCCGGTCAACACCGACGTGGTGATCACCGTCCAGCGGCCGCGCACGAAAGCGCCCATTGATTTCACCATCCGCCGCGAATCCATTCCCCTCTATTCGGTCGATGCAGCGTACATGATGGATGCCACGACCGGATATCTTCGTATTGGCCGGTTTGCCATGACCACGCACGACGAGTTCGTGAAGCACGTCACGCGGCTCAAGCGAGAGGGGCTCGAGCGCCTGGTCCTCGACCTTCGGGACAATCCGGGCGGCATCAAGGCCACGGCCGTTGCCATCGCCGACGAAATGCTCGATGGCGAGGGCACGATAGTCTACACGCGCGGCCGCGATCCACGCGAGAACGAGGTGGACCGCATTACACGCGGAGGGCTGTTGACGACCGAGCCGATCGTTGTACTGGTCAATGAGAATACGGCATCAGGCAGTGAAATCATTGCTGGCGCCCTGCAGGACCATGACCGGGCGCTTGTTGTGGGCAGGCGCACATTCGGCAAGGGACTGGTACAGCGACCCTTCCAGCTTCACGACGGCAGCGTACTTCAGATGACCGTATCGCGCTACTACATGCCGAGCGGACGTCTCATCCAGACCCCCTACACGGACGGAGAGCAGTCATCGTACTACGAAGGCAAGTTCGCCGACCTCGAACAGGCCACCTATGACCCGACCACCTATCTGGCGGACATCCCCGATTCGCTCCGGTTTGAGACCAGGAACGGACGTGTGGTCTACGGGGGCGGCGGCGTCATGCCCGACCGCGTGGTACCGCCCGATTCCCTCTCGCCACTGGCGGCGCCGGGTGTGGAGCATACGCTCCGTGCAGGCCTGCCTTTCCTGTTCGTGCGCGACTGGCTCGATACAGACGGTGCTGCGTTCCGGGAATTGTGGGAAAACCGGCAGGATGCGTTCATGACGACATATAAGGTGGACGTGGCGTTGTGGAACCGGTTTCTGGCTTTTGTGGATGAGGCCGGCGAGGTGGACGTAGCCGAAGTGGAGGCCTCCCGCGATATGCTGGAGGTCATCCTGAAGGGCCGAATTGCCCAGCGTATCTGGCAGAGCGAGGCTTGGTATCCCGTATTCAATTCCATTGACCCGCTATTGCAGGACCTTCCGGCCTTCTGGACCGGCGCCGAGACGCTCTCGGCCTACCATGGTGGCACGCCGAGCAGCGGTCAAGGGCGCGGCGGCCCATGACACCCTTTCGTCTGCCGGTCCGGGTCTTCATGGCGCCGGGCTGCCTGGGGGAATTGGAGCCAGAGCTTCGCCGGCTCCATGCGAAGCGTGTACTGTTGGTAACCGACGGCGGACTGATGTCGACACCGTGGCCGGAAGAGGTGGCGCGCCTCGCGCGGCCTGTTCTGACCGACTCGGCGACGCGGCCCAATCCGCGCGTGGACGACATTGATGCGTTGGCCCGCGAGGCGCGCGCAGCGGGCGTGGATGCCGTCGTGGGGCTCGGGGGCGGCAGCGTGCTCGATGCGGCCAAGGCCGTGGCCATGCTCATCACCAATCCCGACCCATCCGGCTGCACGCGTTCCATCGCCGAGTACGAAGGCAAAAACCGCTTCGAGCACGCTGCCGCCCCGTTTCTGGCCATTCCCACGACCTGTGGTACGGGCAGTGAGGTCACCTGGGTGTCTGTCGTCAGTGATCCAGCGGCAAAACGCAAGCGGAGCATCAAGGGAGATGGCATGTTTGCGACGGCTGCATTCGTGGACGCAGACGTGATTGAATCGCTTCCCAACGCCCTTGTGGCCACCACAGCCATGGATGCAGTGACGCACGCCATTGAAGCGGTCGTTGGCCGCGCAGCCAACCCGACATCCGACGAACTGGCCGCCGCCGCACTCCGCCGCCTGCTTCCGGCACTGGAAGCCATGGCCCAGTCCGGCGAGCGGGACCATGTGGGCCTCATGGAAGGATCGACGCTGGCCGGCATGGCCTTCGGAAATTCGGATGTTGGAGCCGTGCACTGCCTGAGCGAAGCCATTGGCGGCGTCACGGACGCGCCGCACGGGCTGCTGAATGCAGTCCTACTCGTACCGGTGTTGCGTTATACGCAGCATGAGATTGAGAAGCCGCTCTCCCAGCTGGCTGAAGCGGCAGGCGTCGGGACCGCGGGCGGCCCTGGTCGCGGAGTCGAACACACCTGTCTACACACGGCCCGAGCGGAAGCGTTCCTGGAGCGGCTCGACGCCCTCCGACGGGGATTGGGGTTGCCGGACGTGGCCATGCTGGGTATTGACGCGTCCCTGCACGGGGAACTGGCTCTTTCTGCCGAGCAGAACGGGTCGAATACCTCGTGCCGGCGCGACATGACAGCGGTCGATTATCACAACCTGCTCTCGGGCGTGTAACCTCCGGGCGGGTCTGTTCGTCAAGCGCATGTGATTTCGATTGTACCCAACCATCTCATATCCATGCGCATTTTTGTTGTATTGACCCTTCTGTTTCTTGCTCCCCTCGCCGCTGAGGCTCGCCAGAGCCTCGACCTCATGGTCGACGGCGTTGGCCTCTCCATCGGAGACAGCGAAGAGGTAACCGGCCTCCGGCTCAATTTTCGCGACCGCGACATGCGCAAGGTGCGCGGAGTGAACGCAACCATCTGGACGGCCCATGAACCCATGCAGGGCACGGTCAACGGCGTCGCCCTCGGACTCCCTGCCACATCAGCTGAATTCATTACAGGCTACGGATGGGGACTGCTGGGTGTCGGTGCAGGGAAAGACCTGACCGGAGTCGCTGTAGGCGGGCTCGGCGTAGGAGCAGGCCGGAACGTGACCGGTCTCGTTTCCGGCGGCCTGGGTGTGGGCGCCGGCGGAAACGTCCGCGGCCTGGTGACTGCCGGGATTGGGGCGGGTGCCGGTGGCGAACTGAGCGGTGTGGTGCTGGCTGGTATGGGCGCTGGAGCCGGTGGAAATGTCGCCGGCCTGGTCCTGGCTGGCCTCGGTGTGGGTGCGGGCGGTGATTTCGATGGCATCGGCGTGGCTGGTTTAGGTGCCGGGGTGGGCGGTAACGTCCTGGGCGTAATGATCACCGGCCTCGGTACTGGCGCTGGCGGCAATATCACCGGCCTCGTGCTGAGCGGAGTGGGCGCTGGCGCAGGCGGCCATCTCAAGGGCGTATCGCTCAGCGGCTTCGCAACGGCCTCCGGAGGCACCATGACAGGGCTGCATGCAGCCGGATTTGCCATCGGGGCCGAAAGCGCAAACGGTCTGATTGTGGCTCCCGGTTACTTCCGGATTGAAGAGGGCTTCCAGCAGGGCCTTGCCGCGAGCGCTGTATCGATTGTGCGGGGCGAGCAGCGCGGCTTGACGATTGGGCTGTACAATTACGCACGCAACCTGCGGGGCGTGCAGATCGGCCTTATCAACCATGCGGCGGACAAGAAGCGGTTCAAGGTACTTCCGCTGCTGAATTTCTGACGCCTCCACAGGGCGCGCCCGGCCGGACGCGCTGCAGGGTCAGTCTACCCAGACTTCGTTGCCCTTCTCCGGCATACGTACATCCACATCGGCATGGAAGTAGCTGATGTTGTCCTTCATCCACTGCCGGGCGGCCTGCTCACCGTGCAGGAGCACGATGGTTTCGGGCTCAAGATCGTCTACGATTTCGAGCAGGTCCCTACGGTTGCTGTGGCCGCTGAAGCGGAAGCGCTCGATGGCGCACAGTACGCTCTGGGCGCCGTGCGCGCGGCTGATAACCACCTCTGCGCCCGGACCCTCCTCTTCGGAGGCGCGAAGCAGCAGGTCGGCCGGTGAATCCTCGCGGGCAAATCCGACGAGAAAGATGCCGTTTTTTTCGTGCGATGCAATGCGCTGCGCAATCCGGTTCGAGATCGTATTCTCGAACATCATGCCGCTACCCACAATGAAGATCCCCGGCTCGCGAAGTGCTTCGTTGAGGCCGGAATTCCCCCGTGGCAGCCGGCGCTGCGGCACGCCGTAGACTTCAAAATCCTCATTCAGCCTGGGCGAAATGAATCGGGTCTTGTCATACACATCGGAAATGGCACGCATCATGCCCGCCGTGTAAATGGGCGTGTCGTCAGGGATGAGCTTCCTGCGCTTGTACTGATCCATGAGCGCAATCATTTCCTGACTACGACCCAGCGAAAACGCTGGAATGAGAACGACGCCCCCTTTCGCCAGGACTCTTGCGACCGATTCCCCAAGCCGCTTCGCCTCACCGCGGCGCGGGTATTTTTCAGCTTCGGTATCTGCACCGAGTGTCGACTCCAGCAGCAGCACGTCCACAGGCTCTTCCGGATAGACGGCACCCGGGATAATGGTCTGCGACTGGAGTCCTGTATCGCCCGTATAGAAAATGCGCCGGGTGCGGCCCTCGTCCTCGGCTGTAATGAGCACCCCGGCCGAGCCGAGGATATGTCCCGCATCGTAGAATCGGCCGGTGACGGGAAAGCCGCCCCGAAGGCCCGTCAGATCGAAGTCGGTCTCGTAATCGTGGACGAGGTAGAGGTAGGAACCTGTCTCGAGGTCGTCCTCCGTGTAGAGCGGGTCTTCCGTGGTGACGCCCTCCATCAGGCGACGGCGCTGCAACCGCGCAGATGCTGGCAGCAGAATGTCGAGCAACTTGCGGGTCGGCGCGGTCATGTGGACATGAGCGTGCGGAAACTCGCGCACGGCCACCGGCAGGGAGCCTATGTGGTCATGGTGGGCATGCGAGAGCACAATGTGGTCCACATGCCAGTCGGGCCGGTCGTGAATACGCTTGAAATCGGGCACGCTGGCGCGGCCTTCCTTTTCCGGATCGGACCCCGCGTCGAGAAGGATCCCGGTACCATCCACAAACAGAAAGTGACAACTGGCCCCGATTTCTTCGACTGCGCCGCCAAGAGGTACATACAGCATAGGTACCGCCCCTTAGCGGGATACGCTTTCGAACGCTTCCCAATCGGCCATGAACCGCTCCAACCCGCTGTCCGTGAGCGGATGCTTGAGAAGCTGCGTAATGACGTTGAACGGGATGGTCGCCACGTCAGCCCCCATCATGGCGGACTCCACGACGTGCAGCGGATGCCGGATGGATGCGGCGAGCACCTCGGTTTCGTACCCGTAGTTGGAATAGATCTGAACAATCTGCCCAATGAGCTCCATGCCGGTGGCCGAAATGTCATCCAGCCGACCTATGAACGGCGAAATGTAGGTGGCCCCCGCCTTGGCCGCAATCAGCGCCTGCGATGCTGAAAAACAGAGCGTGCAATTGGTCTTGATTCCCTCGCCCGAGAGGGTTTTTATGGCCTTGATACCCTCCCTGATGAGCGGAATCTTGACGACGACGTTTTCATGGATGGCTGCCAATTCGTGCGCCTGCGTCATCATACCGTCGTAATCGGTCGCCGTGACTTCGGCCGACACGTCCCCGTCCACAATTTCGCAGATTTTCAGGATGTGGGCGTGAAAGTCAACTCCCCCCGTCTTCTTCATCAACGACGGATTCGTCGTGACGCCGTCCAAAACGCCCAGGTCGTTGGCCTCGCGAATCTCATCAAGATCCGCTGTATCGATAAAAAACTTCATGCGTTACCGGAAATGTCGTGGCAGAATTCAATTGCCGAAAGGTAACCGGCACGCGCTCATCAGGCAATCCGGCTCACGATGGCGAAGATGACGAAGAGGCCAACAATGATGAGGGCGGCGGTAATGAGCTGTTTCTTGAGCTTTCTATTCATGTCTACGGGCCACAGATGGGGTGATTTGGGGTATTCGGCTACCATGTTGTCCAAAGAAGGAGCGTGGCGGCCATATTTGCAAGTCTGGTGAATTTTTTTCGGTGTCTTGCCAACTTTTACGATTCATCACACTCCAAGTACCTGTAACCCCAAACGGTGAAACTCCGTACCGGGTCGAACGAAAACCCCACCACGCCCTGGTTCCCCATGATTTACACCCCGAACTTCGCATGTATACGTTATACCGTTTGGCCGCGTGGGCTTTTTGCTTTGTCGTTTCCGCCGCGCTTGTGTCGCCATCTCCCGCCCTCGCGCAACTCTCCTCAGGCGATTCGGATCTAAGTCGGCAGGAAAGGGCCCTATCGGCCAAAAAGGCCGATTTCGTGCCTCTTATTGAGCCGGAAGCGCGTATTCCCCGCGTCAGTGCCCGGCCTGTGCTCGACGGCGATCTGTCGGATGCCGTGTGGCAGCGCGCTCACCGAATGACCGGCTTTTCTGAAAACTTTCCTGTCGAACAGGCCAGGCCTCCAATCGATATCACTGCCTGGATGGCCTATGACAGCGAGAATCTGTACGTGGCATACGAAATTATAGATGACCCGGATCTGATTCGCGCCCGCTATTCGGAACGCGATGCCATTTGGCAGGATGATTACGCGGGATTCCTACTCGACACAAATGGTGATGGACAGACGGTCTACTTTGTAGCGGCGAATCCGTTTGGAATCCAGGGAGACACCCGGTCCAGTCCCCAAGGCGAAGACTCTTCATTTGACCTCGTTTATTCATCGGCTGGCGTCATCACCGAGAACGGCTACATCGTCGAAATGGCCATTCCCTTCCGGAGCCTGCGCTTCCCGGAGCGAGATATTCAGACCTGGAGGCTTACACACTGGATAACCCACCCACGGGAGACCCGCAACCGCTACTCATGGGCGGCAACGGACCGGGACAATCCCTGTTCGCCCTGCCAGTTTGGTCACATTTCGGGAATTGAGGGTGTTTCGCCGGGGAGGAATGTTGAAATCCTGCCGTCCTTTACCGGTAGCCAAAGCTCGCAGTGGGATGCTTCGTCGGGCAAGCTCGACAACGACCGCGCCAACACCACTCCATCGCTCAACCTGAAGTACGGTCTGACATCCGAAATCACGGTCGATGCGACCATCAACCCCGACTTCAGCCAAATCGAGTCGGATGTGGCCCAGATAGATGTCAACACACCCTTTGCGCTTTTCTTTCCGGAACGG
The DNA here is from genome assembly GCA_029262775.1 of Bacteroidota bacterium. Lineage (GTDB taxonomy): Bacteria > Bacteroidota > Rhodothermia > Rhodothermales > UBA10348 > 1-14-0-65-60-17. Next base: position 31,240 of record JAJCYR010000076.1, on the reverse strand, counting down.
CGCGAGTTTTTCCAGGAGGGTTCGGACCTCTACAATACAAACTTCAATGTCGTCTACACGCGTTCCATCAACGACCCGATTGCCGCCAGCAAACTCTCCGGACGCAGTGGCAACTGGACGCTCGGATACATCGCCGCGCGGGACGAAAACTCACCGCTGCTGATTCCGCTCGAGGAAAGCAGTCGCCTGGTATCGGCCGGGGAGAGCTGGTCGGCGATTGCACGGGCGCGTCGTTCGTTCGAAAACAACTCGTTCGTGGCCGGACTGGTGTCGGACCGCCGCTATGACATGGGCGGATCGGGCACGACGTTCGGAGTGGACGGCGTCGTCCGTTTCCGGACCAAGTACCAGTTTGAGTGGCAGGCCCTTGGACACCGGACGCGTGAGGCAGATGGCCAGGAGGCCATCCGCGCCAGTGAGGCGGCCGGGCTGGGCGGCACGTTCGACCGGGACGACCATACGCTGGCGCTGGACGGGGAGTCCTTCTGGGGCAACGCGCTCTATTCAAGTCTGGAGCGGAGTGCCCGCCACTGGTCGTTTGATGTCGACTATTGGCATTCGAGCCCGACGTTCCGGACGGAAAACGGGTTCGTGACGCAGAACGACAACCGCCGCGTGACCTTTTTCCAGGATTACAGTTTCTGGCCGGAAGAAAATCGGTTCATTGACCGGATATCGCCGTGGATGGCGGTCGGACGCGTCTGGAACTGGGATGGCGTGCGCAAGGACAACTGGGCTGTAGCCGGCCTTCGGGCGCAGCTCATCCGGCAGACGTTCGTGAACATGGACATCAATACATCGAGCGAGCGCTTTGCGGGCGTCCAGTTTGACAACATGCTCAAGGGCAGCGCCAACGTGAGTACCATACTCACGAAGCAGGTGCAGTTGGGCGCCAATGTGTCGCTCGGCGAAGCGATTTTCCGCACGGCGACGCCGGAGCTGGGCAAGCAGTTCAATGGCGGGCTGAACGCTGTACTGCGACCGAATAATCGCCTGGTTTTTTCTCCCAGTCTGAATTTTTCACGGCTGAAGAGTATTGATACCGAAGAAAATTTCTTTTCAGGATACATTCTCCGAACGCGGACGAACTACCAGTTCACGCGCAAACTACTGGCCCGTGTCGTCGTGCAGTACAACGACTTTGCGGAGTCGCTCCAGATCGATCCCCTCGTGACCTACCGGATCAGTCCGTTTACCGTGTTCCACGTGGGCTCTTCCCACGAGCTGCAGGATCGATTGGTCGTGGACCCGGCAAGCCCGTCGGCCGAATCGGATACGCTGCAACGAACCGTGTTCGGCCAGACCCGGCGACAGGTGTTCTTCAAACTCCAGTACCTGTTCCGGATGTAGCGCGGCTGCCCGCTCCAGACGTGACATGTTCGAGTTCGGTGCGGAGGGCCGCACCCGCGGTGCGGGTGCGGCCCGGAGCACCTTCATGCATGTAGGTCTCCGAGGCCGGGGCCGTGCGGTAGGCCTCCCACGCGTCCGGAGCCTCGGCAGTTTGCTGGTAGGCCGTCCGGAAGGGCACGCCCTGCTGTACCAGGTCAAGTGCCCGCGCGGTGGCGTAGAGATCGGCCGAACGAGCTGCCTGGATGCGTTCGTCCATGAACTGCACGCCCGGCAGGATGGCCTGCATGGCCGCGACCAGGTCCTGGCCCCGCAGAAGCGCCCGCATGACCGCTTCCTTGGTGAGTTGCAGGTCGCGATGGTAGCCCGAGGAGAGGTTTGACGGCACGGAAATGAGCACCTGCATTTCGGCCGTAATCCGGTGCAGCGCGGCCCGCGCCAACTCCAGCACGTCCGGGTTCCGTTTCTGCGGCATGATGCTGCTGCCCGTGGTGTATTCGCGAGGCAGCGTTACGAAACCAAACTCGGCGCTGGCGTAGAGGACCAAATCGGACGCCAGGCGATTGAGCGTCATGGCCGCCTGCACCATGGCGTGTACGGCGTGCAGTTCCAGCTTGCCGCGCGAGAGCTGCACGGCGGCAACACTCATCTGCAACCGGTCAAAACCAAGTTCATCGGACACCTGCTGGCGGGCCATGTCCAGGAACGGCACGCCGTATCCGGCCGCGCTGCCGAGGGGCGAGGCGCTGACCTGCCTCTTGGCGTGGGTCATGGCCCGCAGGTCAGCAATCAGGTTCTCGGCGTATCCGTGCGCCCAGACGGCCACCGTCGACGGCATGGCCCGCTGCATGTGGGTATACCCTGGCAGGAAACGGTCGTGTCCGTCGTCGGCCATGTCGAGGAGCGCGGTTGCGACGCCTGCGAGGCCGCGCATGAGCACATCGAGCGCATCCATCATCCAGAGACGAAGTGCGGCGAGCACCTGGTCATTCCGGCTTCTGCCCGTATGAATGCGCCGCCCCACGTCGCCGACGCGCTCCGTGAGGAGGCGCTCAATGAGGGAGTGGCAATCTTCGTCCGATACCTCCACGACCAGATTGTCGAGCCCTTCCAGTTCGGTAATGGCCTCGTCCAACAAGCGGAACTCCTTGTCCGACAATACGCCGGCCGCCAACAGGCCGCGGGCATGGGCGCGCGAGGCGCGCAGGTCGTATGGAAGGAGGATCGTGTCCCAGTACGGGTCGTCGCCCACGGTGAACCGGGTGACCCAGTCCGCGGCGGCGCCTTCCTTGAACCAGATGGGTTTCCTGTTCATAGATCCGGATTGGGGAACGTATTACCGCGCCCTATTTCGTGTTGTAGTGAATCAACTCCGTGCGAGATACGGAGCCATGATACGCCTCCATGATGTCGGCGTACATGAAAATGGCCTCCTCAAGCTCAGCGATGGGTAGATGTTCGCGCGGCGTATGGGAGAGGCGGCTGTCTCCGGGGCCTATTTTGACCGCTGGCAGACGGCCCAGATGCACCCAGTCGGAGACGGTGGGCGACCCAAAGGGCGCTTGCCCATCGCGACGTGCCCCGTGGATACACGCCTGCACAATGTCTTCGGCCTCGGCCGTGCCCATTGGATAGAGCCGGTCACTGTGGACGTGGACATCCACAAGCGCTCCCATTTTGTCTGTCACGTGCGCGAGAATCCGATCGTGCGGCCAGGTGGGTGTCGAGCGGATGTCGAGCCACACGGTGCAGGCGTCCGGCACGACGTTGCGGGCCGACCCCCCTTCGATAACTGTGGGCACACAGGTCACCGGCCCCAGAAGCGGATCGTCGGGCGCAAACTGTAGCGATTCCAACAGGCGAACTGCCTCGGACGCCTTCACAATGGCATTCTCGCCTTCCCCGGCGCGCGCGGCGTGCGCCGTCCGGCCCCGCGCAACGAGTTTCAGTATGAGCAGTCCCTTCTGCGCCGTGCAGGGCTGCATGCCGGTCGGTTCCCCGACAAGCGCCGCGTGCAACGTCCCCAGCCGAGGAAGAATTTCTTCAAGGCCATTTTCTGCGCCGCCCAACTCCTCGCACGTCGTGAACGCGCCCAGAACGCGGCCTGTTGACCGCCGCTTCCGCCGCGACCACGCTACGAGCGCCCCGGCCATGGCCGCCACGCACCCCTTTGCATCGACCGAGCCCCGCCCCCAAACGGCTCCGTCATGCACCACGGGGTCGAAGGGTGGAAACGGATGATCGGCCGACGGGGGGACGACGTCGAGGTGTGAATTCACAAGTAGCGTTCTCGGAGCAGCACCGCTCGGACCTCCCTCGGGTCCAGCGTCGTCTCCGGCGGATGCGACCACATTGTCACCATATCGCACAACGTCGATATCGCGGGCCCGGAACCAGGCTTCCAGATGGTCGGAAGCGGCGGCTTCCTGCCGGCTCAGCGACGGAATGGCTACCAAGTCGCGGTGCAGTTTCAGCGCATCTTTCTGGGTAGATACGGCGCTCATGCCAGCCCTCCCCTGTCTGCCGCCTGCACACCTGCTCCCGGAACAATTCGCGTGGCTCGGAGGCGGCCGCCGATGTCGTCGGGGCCACAGATCCAGACGGACCGGGTACCGCCTGCGAGGGCGCTGAGGGCGACGTCGACCTTGACGCGCATGCCGCCGGTAATCCAGCCCTCGGCTTTCCCTCTGTCTATGTCGTCTGTCCTCAGCTCGGGCAGGCGTTCGCCGTCAGCGTCTCGAACGGCCGCGGCTTCGGTCACGAGCAGCAAGGCCTCCGCCCCAACGGCTCCGGCGACGGCCGCTGCAATCGTGTCTGCGTTGACATTGTAGATCTGCCCGTCGGCATCCCGACCCATCGGGGTCACAATCGGGGTATATCCGGCTGCCAGCAGATCCCCGAGGAGGCCCGCCTGTATGCGCTCCACGTCGCCCACAAAGCCGAAGTCAACAACCTCCCCGTCCACGTTCCAGGGCGGGCGGCGCGTGACGCGGACCATGTCCGCGTCGACGGCGCTGACGCCGACGGCCCGCACGCCGCACCCAAGCGCCTCGGTCACGAGCAGCGTCGAGAGTTCGCCGCGAAGCACCCAGCGCACGATATCCAGATCGTGCGGGCCGGTCACGCGCCGCCCCTGGACCATACGAGGGGTGTGGCCGAGTCGTTTGGCCATTTCCGTCAGCTGGGGCCCGCCGCCGTGTACCACGACGGCCGGCCCCAGCCCGGCAATCTGCTTCCAGAAGGTACGCCGGTCCACGTGTTCGCCGAGCAGCGCACCGCCTACTTTGACCACCACGGGCGATATGCTCATCCTGTGTTCCGTTTCATGCGATGTCACGTTCATGCGATGTCACGTTTTCACGTGGTTTCACTTTCACGACCAGATCCACTCCAGGATGGCTTTTTGGGCGTGCAGACGGTACTCCGCCTGGTCGAGGTGTATGGCGGAAGGATGCGCGAGCACATCGGCATCGACCACAACGCCGCGCCGAACGGGCAGGCAGTGCATGAATCGGGCCTCGCGCGTCGACTGCATGAGTGCCCGCGTAATGCGCCACGAGGACGGACCGTCCATCAGCGCTGTGCGCGCCGCCTCTTCTGTCGCCGGGTCGTCATAGCGCGCCGCACCGCCCCAACTTTTGGCATAAATAACGTCGGCGCCTTCGAACGCTGCCCGCTGGTCACTGCTTTCCGATACGCTTCCGCCGCTTCCCGCTGCGGCCGCGCGGGCGGCGTCCATGACCGCGCTGTCCAGCCCGAACCCCTCCGGCCGCGCCACCGTCACCTCCATCCCGAGCCGCGCGGCCGCCATCACTGCCGAGTTCGGCACCGCCATGGGGAGCGGTTTCGGGTGGGGCGCCCATGAAAGCACCAATTTGCCCCGCTCACCTGCGCCAGAGCCAGCAGCATTGCCCTCGCCTGTGCCCACGTCCGCCAAATGACCCCGGCCGCCGAGGCGAGCCCCGCCCGCCGAGCCGCCAAAACCCAGTGACCGAAGTACGGCTGCATCGGCGAGCGCCTGACACGGATGGTATGAGGCCGATTCCAGGTTCACGACGGGCACCGACGCAGCGGCCGCGATCTGGCGTAGGCGTCTGTCCGTGCGGTCCGCCTCGAGGTCCGTACCCGAGGCGAAGAGCCGCACGCCCAGCACATCGGCGTAGCGCGATAATACGCCCACGGCCTCTTCAATATGCTCGGCCTCACCACCCGTCATGGCGCCGCTACCCCAGGCGAAACCCCACGTCCCATGGCCCGGCACAACCGTCGAGACGCCCGCTCCAAGAGCGCGGGCTGCCATTTCCATGGAAACGCGCGTCCGGAGGGAATCATTGAAAAAAAGCAGCACCACTTCCCGGCCCGCCCCAACTGCGTTCCGCCTCGGCCCAGCCCCCGTCCCGGCCGCTGCTCCGGAACCGCCGCCGCGCCCGAATGCAACCGCCCGGTCCAGACATGCGTCCCAGACGCCCGTCGGCACGTCATTCCAATTCAGCAGATGGCGCGGCGCGGTCTCAGGCTTCATGATCAGCAGCCAGCATGGGTTCCACGACGCGGGCGAACGCATCGATAAAAAAGTCCACTTCCTCGTCTGTTGCCGTGAGCGGCGGCATGAGGCGCATGACGTTTGGGTTGAGCGATCCACCAGCAATCACACCCTCCTCGCGCAGTCCCTTGAGAATGGGACCCACGGGCCGCGTGGCTTCCAGACCAATCAGACACCCTTCCCCCCTGAGCGTACCGCCAAACTTGCGGATACCCTCGAAAATACGATCATGAATCACGGTCGCGCGCTTCATGAGGCCGTCCTCCCGGAGCGCATCGAGCGTCGCCTCCATGGCAGCCATGGCCAGCATGCCACCCCCGAATGTGGTCCCCTGGTCGCCGTATCCAACCGAATCGGATACGACCTGGTTTGTCAGAACGGCCCCCACGGGCACGCCCGATCCCAGGCTCTTGGCGAGCGTAATCATATCGGGGCGCATTCCGTACCGGTCGGAAATCGAGAATGTACCCGTGCGGCCCACACCCGTCTGCACTTCATCGAACACCAGCATGGCACCTGCCGTGTCACAGAGCCGGCGCACCGCCTGGAAGTACGAAGCCGGCGCCGTCGTAACGCCCGCCATGGACTGGATGGGCTCCACGATAACGGCCGCCACACCCGCTTCGTGGCCGAGCGCCTCGGCGAGAGCCGCTTCATCACCGAAGCGGACGAAAACCGTCTCTGGAAACACCTTCTCATACCCGTCGCGGTACTTCTGATGCGATGTGGCGGCGAGCGATCCCATGGTGCGGCCGTGGAAATCGCCGTCCATGGCGACGACGCGGGCCCGGCCCGTCGCCTTTCGCGCGAGCTTGAGCGCCGTCTCGTTCGCCTCCGTGCCGGTCGAGCAGAAAAATACCTGCTGCATTTCGGGCGGCGCCAAATCCATGAGCGTGCGGGCGGCGCGTGCGCGGACCGGGGAGTAGACCAGATTCGAGTAAAAGAGAATACTCCGGCTCTGCTCAGAAACGGCCTTCACCACACGCGGGTGGGCATGCCCCAGGAGCGCAACACAATGTCCTCCATAGAAATCCAGATAGCGCGTTCCGTCCACATCCCAGAGCCAGGAGCCCTCGGCGCGGTCCACCACGATGGGCAGCTTGTTGTAGGTACGCAGCTGCAGACGGTCCTCGAGCTGCATGAGTTCATCGCGGCTCATGGCCACAGGAATCGGCATGGATGTCATGTGTTTGATGGTAAATACGACGGCAACAGTCCGGCCTCAGACGGCCAGCCGAAGGCCAGGTTCATGTTCTGAACGGCCTGGGAGGCCGCCCCCTTGAGCAGATTGTCAATAGCGAAGCCGACGACGAGCGTTCCGTTCCGTACCAACCAGCCAATGTCTGCAAACGGCGTTCCAACGACCGGGAGCAGATCCGGAAGGGATCCTGGATACAACCGCACAAGCGGCGCCTGCCCGTAGGCCGCCCGGAACCAGGTCGACACCCCCTCCTGGAGTTCCTCGTCCCGCGCCGTCGGATCGACAGCCCTGAGGTCGACCTGCGCCGTTCCCCAGATGCCCCGCGTCCACGGTCCGGACACCGGGACGAAGGAAAACCGGAACGTCTCCGGGAAGAGCTGCGCTACTTCAGCGGCGTGCTGATGCGCAAGCACCTTGTATGCCCGCATATTACCGTCCCGATCCGGAAAGTGTGTGCCTGGACTCGGGCGTGCACCTGACCCCGATGCGCCCGTAACCGCCGTGACAGCGACCGGTACGCCCGGGAGCAACGTGCGCGAGAGAGGCCACAGTGCCATGGCCAGCGCCGTGGCAAAACACCCCGGATTGGCAATGAGCCGGGCATCGGACGGGAGGTCACCGGTGATTTCGGGAAGCGAATAGAGCGCACCGGGCAGCAGATCGGGACGCGTGTGCGCGGCGCCAATCCATGTTTCGTAGGATGCCACATCCGGATACCGGAAATCAGCGCTCAGGTCGATGATCAAGCCGTCATATCCCGCGTCTCGGGCTTCGCCGACGGCTGCCGCGCTCTGGCCGTGTCCGGCCGTCACAAAGAGCACATCGACGCCAATGGCTTCCCGTATGGACGCGGAAAACGTCAACTGCGTCGTTCCCCGCAGCCCGGGATGGGCCGCATGAACGGGCTGCCCGGCAAACGTGGAGCTCGTGACGTGCGTAAGCCGCACACCTTCATGGCGCACAAGCAGTGCAATCAGCTCGCGGCCCACGTAGCCCGCACCGTGCAGCACGGCAACCCGTGCCGGATTCTCCCTATCCAATCTGCGATTCATTGGCAAGCTCCATGAGTCCCGTTTTACGCTTCAGCTTATCGGCCACAACACGCCCCATGCGCGCTGGATCTTCGCGCGCGTTAATGGCCGCAAGTCCCATCACCTGGCGGATATACTGCTGACCGACGCCATTGTCGGTCACCGGACCCGTAATGCATGTAATTTCGGCATGGTAGCGTTCCTTGAAGAGATATTGCACTGCCCAGACCCCGGCCAGGTCCACGGCGGCCACGATGTGTGCCGCACAAAATGCCTGTAATTCTTTGTCCTGCAATAATTCATCGACACCATAATAACCAATAATGCCGTCTCCCAGTTCGATAACGATCACGTCGGGCTCGCTCTCGCACAAGTGCGTGATAATGCCCTTGACATAGGCCGACATGGCTTTTGATGTCGACGAGACGAGCCCAACTTCTGAGAACGTGGCGGTCTTGATCGCGCCGTGCCGTTCCATGGTACGGACGTCCCGCTTGAGCGATGCGCCGGTCGCTTTCGCAGCGGCTACCTTGAAACCGTGTCCTGTCAGGCGCTGCACGAGTTCACACGCTGCCCAGGTCTTTCCGGTATTCATGGCCGTTCCGCTGATAAAAACGAGCGGCACACTCTTTTCCAATTTGTCGACAGCGGGCAGCGCAAAATCCTGGAGTCGGGCGTGCACCTGGCGCCCGTCTATCTCCGTCATGGCGGCTCCGATCACCTTGACCCGAAGCGCTGGTCCCAATTCCGGATGATCCGACGTACACTGCCCGATGATGGCGCCCATGTTGAGCACGTGCAGGACTTCTCCCGGATGGGCCGTCCGCGGTACCATGCCGCTGTAGCCCTTGAGGGCCTTGCGCTCGCCGAGCACGCCCACGATCGTATCGCCTTTGGAAATGGTCCGGAACTCACCGTCCTGGCACTCTACTTGGTTGTAGTGTGGCTTCGATTCCAACGCCTCGACCACGACGCAGTAGCCCTCCTGCGCTACCACATAGTCGGAGAGCATGATCTCGCGCGTCAGTCCGGTGATGGCGGCGGTCGACGAGAGGTAGGTGACGGTCATCTGGTGGGTTTGCTTCGTCATGACGAGGCCTGTGTCGTTTGGTTGGCGTGGGAAAGCAGGGACTGTACGCCGAGAATGCGGGCAAATCCGCGCGCATCGCGCCCATCCCAGAGGGCATTGGTCTCACCGTACGTCGCGACGGCGTCATTGAACATGGAAAAAGGACTCGTTGCGCCATCAATGGACACATGCCCTTTGAAGAGCGTCACGGTCACGTTACCGGTCACATGGGTTTGCGATGCGTCGAACAGGGCTTCGATGTCGCGCAGTGCGGGATCGAAATACTGGGCCTCATGCACCATCATACCGTAGAAATCGGCCAATTGGTCCTTGTGATACCGCTGCCAACGGGTGAGTACCAGTTTCTCAAGCTCCCGGTGCGCAGGAATCAGGATGGCCGCGGCAGGTGCCTCGAAGGCCACGCGGCCCTTGATGCCCAAAATGGTATCGCCCACGTGGATGGCGCGGCCCACTCCGTGGGCCGCGCCCATGGAAGCGATGGTATCGATCAGGTGGACCGGGCCCATCCTGGTGCCGTCCACGCTGACCGGACGGCCGCCCTCGAACCCAATGCCAATGGACTGCGCCTCGTCCGGCGCCGCGGCGGGATTTTTCGTGGTGGGCCAGGCATCCTCCGGAATGGTTTGTGATGTGCCGAGCGTTTCCTTCCCCCCGATCGTCGTGCCCCACATGCCGGTGTTGATGGAGTAGGTGGTGGTCGAGGCGGGCACGTCATGGCCCCGGGCCTCGAGGAACGCAGTGGTATCTGCCCGCGTCAGTCCTCCATCCCGGATGGGTGTCAGGATCTCCATGCCGCGGGCCAGGACGCCGAGCGCCACATCGAACCGTATCTGGTCGTTGCCAGCGCCGGTCGAGCCATGCGCTATGCGCGACACACCTCGTTCCATGGCCACCTGTACGACGTGCCGGGCCTGCACCACGCGGTCGGGCCCCACGCAGAGCGGATACACATGGCCCCGAAGCACATTGCCTTTGATCAGGTACTGGATCTGCGTTTCGAAGAGGTCCTCGCGTGCATCGACCAGGATATGCTCACGGGCGCCCAGTTCGAGGGCACGTCGCTCGATGGCGCGGTGGTCGTCGGCCGAGAGTCCGCCGGTATCCACGGTGACCGTAATGATGGGCTCGCCAAATGTCTCGGCGAGGTAGGGAACGCAGAAAGAGGTGTCGAGACCCCCGCTGAAAGCAACAACTATGGACATGGCATCGTGGACTGGCGGTATGGAATGATGAACAGGAAAATCCGGGCATAAAAAAAGCGCCCATCCGGAAGGTCGGATCGGCGCTTCAAAACAGGACTCGGCTTTTGTCAGCCATCTCCCGGGTGGGCACACGCGATCGAGCCATTCCGAACGGAACGGAATCGGACTCGGCGGAGTCGTCGCAGGGCGACCTGAGGTGCCATGCCGTATGGGCCTGATAGATTCATGCGGGCAAAGGTACGGCTCTCCCCCCTCACGTGCAAATGGACATGAAGGGCCCTCCCTCCGGGTGGATCACGAACCCTGATACGCCGACAGGTCCGGCACTTTTTCCCAGAGTTGCTTCTGGAAATCGCGGGCGCGTTGCAGGGCGCGAACGCCGCGGGGGGTGACCCTGTAATAGATCCGGGGACGGCCGCCCTTTCTATTCGGGTGCTCAGCGCTGCGCTTGCGAACGAACCCGCGCTCGGCCAGGTTGTCGAGCGAGACCCAGAGGCTGCCGACCGTCAGTTTCTTCCCCGCGCGGCGCACGAGTTCCTGCTGTATGGTTGTACTGAACGCATCGTCGCCCAGAACGACAATAGAAATGAGCAGCGTCTCATCAGCGCGAGATAGTGGCTTTGCAGCAGGCATGCGCCAAAGATACACGGTGTCACGGAGAAATGAGGCGCACTGTGGGAAAACAGGATCGCACCATGTGCGCCGATCAGGAAGTCGGGCAGTATGCTCACCTGGCCTTTGGATGTGACAGCCAGCACGTCAGGCAACCATGCAGGTTATATTGGTGGCCCGTCACTGAACAACGTGAGACACATGAGCGTCCTTTCAAAGCCCGCCCCGCAGCTGGTGGTTACCCTGTTCGCCAGACTTCTGCTCCTGACAGCCCTGCTTTTCCCCATGCCGTCACTCGCCCAGGATACCGGCCGCGATTCCGGCGAACCCGGCCGTACAGCCATCCTCGCCGAACTCGACGCTTTCTGGGCCGAAGTCGCTCGAACCGTCGGCGAGGGTGATTTTGATGGATACGCCGCCACCTATCACGATGACGCGGTACTCGTGAGCCACGCCAGCGGCGTCAGCTACCCCATTGCCACAGCCCTCTCCGGCTGGAAGCCCGATTTTGACCGTACCCGGGCCGGCGACATCTCGGCGGGCGTCTCGTTCCGCCTCACCGAGCGGCTCGTAAGCGCCACGACCGCTCACGAAAAAGGCCTTTTCCGCTACCGGATGGATGCGCCGGACAGTGATCCGGTTGATGCCATTGTGCATTTCGAGGCCCTCCTTGTCAAAAAAGACGGCCACTGGCTCATGCTCATGGAGCGCCAGATGCATCCAGGGACGGAAGCCGAGTGGCAGGCGGCCGGCGCTCCGTGAAAGGCAAACTATCGTCCATCAGAGAAGCGCCGAGAACTCATCAACCGTCAGACCCGATTCCCTTATGATCGACCGCAGCGTGCCTTTTGCAATCTCCTTATGATCAGGAATAACCAATCTACGGTGCGGCGACTCTCTCTGTCGGAGAATCATATGGCTACCACGTTGCCGATCCAATTCGTACCCGAGCTTACCAAACGCCCAAGCCACTTGACGACCGGACACAACCGGAAGTCGCCCCATGTCACACCTCTACCAATTCCTCTGTGATAGGCGGTGGTATCGGGTCACCGTGATCGTCCAAACTCTCCATGTATAGAGCGATAGCCTCCCGAACGCTGCTCAATGCCGCCTCACGTGTTGGACCATCTGCAACGCAACCTGGCAACGACGGGACTGTAGCGACAAAAATGCCATCCTCATCACGCTCAATCAACACTCTGTACTTCATATTGTCTGCCGTATGTACTTGAGGAAAGCTGTCATTGAAAGCAGGAAACGAAACAAGACGCTGATTTGCTCCCACGGCCACTTGCTCATGCTCATGGAGCGCCAGATGCATCCAGGGACGGAGGCGGAGTGGCTGGAGGCCGGCGCAGAATAAAGACGCGGCGGCCGTCGCTCCACACCTCATCAAGACCAAACCGGTTCGCCAGCCACGAAAACGTCTGCGGACTGAAAAAGGAGGTGTGCGTCGGATCTCGGGCGTAACGCCAGGCAGCGAAACGCGGCGGACGCATCCAACATTCCGTCATGGCAATGAAGAAGCCGCCGGGAGCCAGACTCGACACGATATGCTCGATGTCGCGCGCCGGATGGTGCATGTGTTCGAGGCATTCGGTCGCAAAAATGAAGTCGTAGGGCGGCGAAAGCGTGTGGGGCCCGAAAATGGGATCGTAGTCGTGACAATCGAATCCCGCCGCGCGTACGAGGCCCGACAGCGTGGGACCCGGCCCGCTGCCCCAGTCCACGCCGCGCATGCCGGGCTCGAGGTGCAGCAGCGCCGGGTCGACAGCCTGCCGCAGAAAGTGCACATATCCGGGCTGGTCGGGGCCGTTTTCGTGCGTCAGGTAGTGGGCCTTTTCCACGGTGCGCGTCGGGCGCTCCTCCGCATGTCGAAACACCAGATCACACGAGAGGCAGTGGTAAAGCCGCTCTTCGTGAGGCCCCTCCATGGGCACGATAGATGCGGCGCTCAGTGCCAGGCAGAGCGGACACTGCACCTCGCCGCCCATGCCGTGAGAACCGTCCGGGTCCTGATCAGAACCGGATGCTGATTCCGGCGGTAACGGGGACGCTGAATACGGTATCGAACGCGGTGCCGCCGGGGATATTTTCAAAGAAGACCGTATCATCGTCATCTGCAAACGTTACATACCCCATGGAAGATGCAAACACGTCGATCCGCGGCGTAATATTATAGGCTACCTTTGCGCCAAAGTTGATAGCAAAATAAGTTTCATTGAAAGATCTTCCCTGAAAAGAATCGGTATCAATTGTTGTAAAACCAAGTCCCCCGTTGAGTACGGCAGACCACGGCGTATTCCTGGATGCCAAGAAATCGTAACCCAGCCCGACCGTGTAATGCCACAGCCGCATATCGGGCGCGTTCCCGTCTCCCGTCAACACTTCCACATCCCCGTCTAAACGTGCTTCAAGGGCGGGCATGAAGAGGTATCCTGCTTTTACACCAATGTCGAAGCCGGTCTCTGCAATATCGGCCAGATCACCGGTTGGATTCGCCAAACCAGCACGCACTTCCAGGCTGATCGGGCTGTCCTGGGCCTGCGTGACACCGGCTGAAAAAACAATCAACATAAGAACAAAAAACAAGGAGTATGCGCGATGATTTACATTCATATTCATATGATTTTCCTCTATTGATTTGATATCGATGAAGGTAAACTGAATTACCCCCGATCGATTTTTCATCTTCTACAGTGTAGTAGAGGAAGCCACTGTTATTGTTACAACCTGAGCGCCATCACGCCGCATCTTGGTCGTCTTCAACCACGCCGAGCGCCCGGGCGCGTTCCTTCCATAGCTTGCGGGCCAGGGCGCGCATGTCGTCGACCTTGTCGCTCTCATCCATGATTTCAATGCCGATGAGGGTTTCCAGGAGGTCCTCAAGCGTGACGAGCCCACGTGTACCGCCGTATTCGTCCACGACGAGCGCAATATGCTGCCGGTCGTTGAGAAGCTGATCGAGCAGCGACGAGAGGGGTACCATCTCGGGCACAACGAGCAGTTCGCGCCGGAGGATACCCACCTTTCCATCCCGCCGGCCCCGCGCCACCTCGAGCAGGATGTCGTTTTTGAGCACGAAGCCCTTCACGCTGTCGCTGTCGGTCCGGTAAAGAGGAAGCCGGGAAAACGGGAGCGTCGTGACTTTTTCGAACGCATCTTCCATGGTCAGGTCCTCCGCGAGCGCCTCCATGACCGGGCGCGGCGTCATGATGTCGCGCGCCTGCAGCCCATCGAGCCGGAACAGATTGCGGATGACCCGGAATTCCTTGTTCTTGAGAAGGCCGCTCTGCTCGCCCATGCGCGACATGGCCAGAAATTCCTCGCGGGAGAAGATGTGGGTGGGGCGCCCCCGGGAAATCCACCGGGTGAGCCGCTCCGATATCCAGACGAGGGGATACAGCATCACGATGAGGCTCCGCACGAAGAGTGCCGTGGGGCGTGCCAGGTGCGACCAGTGCACGGCCCCGATGGTTTTGGGGATGATTTCCGATGCGAACAGGATCAGCAGCGTCATGGCTGCCGAAAAAAGGCCAAACCACGCGCTTCCGAAGACGACGGTGGCCTTGGCTCCCGCGCCAATGGCCCCCACCGTGTGCGCAGTCGTGTTGAGCGTCAAGATGGCGGCCAGCGACTGATCCACATTTTCCTGCTTCAGCCTGGTCAGCAGCGCGGCAAGCTTTGGCCGCTCCTCACGCTGCGCCTCGATATAGGACGGCGTAATGCTCAGCAGCACGGCCTCTGCAATGGAGCACAGAAACGAGAAGCCAAGGGCCAGCGCGATGTACAGCAGCAGCAGTAGTGCGTCGGAACTCATTCAGGAGATGCAATCGGTGTTGGGTGCGGTGGTAAACCAGGTGTACACGTATGCACCCATACGCGTTTCACCGACCCCCAGCCCCAAGTCGATTGGACGGCGTGCGTCAATCCAAAATACACGATTTCCACGGAATGGCATAGCTGCCCTCTACTTGTTCAACCGTCTTTTAATCGACCATTCTGGATCGACAGATTCCCTTCTCTCGAAGACTCCATTCGTCAAGCGAGCCCGCATATTCGCTTGTTATGCGCAGGTTTTCCTAACTATCCTGCTCATACTCAGCAATAATCTCTTTCACTGAACCAGAAGAGATGTCACCTTGCTCGAGTTTTGAGTAGACCGTAATCAGAATGATTCGCTCGGCAGTTTTCAGGTAGTATATCACGCGGTAGCCACCACTCTTGCCCTTGCGTGCGTCGCTGTTCTTGGCGCGAACCTTGAAAACAACAAATCCCGTCCCAGTCATCTGGTCGCCCAGCGTATCCCCCTGTTCCAGCAATTCAATGACCGGCTGAATGTCGCTTCGAATGTGACGATACCGCTTCGAAAGACGACGGACATTCCGCTTGAATTCGGACGTATACCGTACCTCAACCCGAGGAGTCCCCTCACGCGGCATCAATATCCTCCCAAAGCTCCGATACCGGGTGGGTCTCATCCGCCTGGGCTTCTCTCCATCCCTGTCGGAAACTGTCCTCGGCAGAAGGCAACGTTACGCCCTCACGGAAGGCCTGCAGTAACTTCACAAGCGCCGGAAGATATTCGGACGGAATCTTGTCGAGCTCTTCAATCACCTCTGTACGATGTAAGGATTTTGCTGTGGCCATGGATCTGCTCCGTTTAACCGAGAATGTCCCGCACATATGTCGAACGCTCCAGTTACCGACTATGTTCAGCTCACCCGTCCTGCTGATAACGCTTAGCATCACGGGCTTGAAGCAGGGATTCCGCCCGTTTTACTGCTTTTCGATCATTCCAGCCTGGCGGGCGTACTCGAAAATGCCACCCGCTTCGATAATCGCCGCCACTTCGCCGAGCGGCCTGAGCAGAAAGGTCTGGTCGAGTCGCTCGGCGGTCACTGTGCCTGCGCGCACATCGATTTCGAGTTCATCGCCGGTTTCAACCACATCTACCAAGCGCTCCACCGATTCAAAGGAAACTAAGAACCCGCCATCCACGGCGTTCCGGTAAAAAATACGGGCGTAGGACGAGGCTATGACGGCTTCTACGCCTGCCACCTGGAGCGCGAATGGCGCGTGTTCACGGGAGGAGCCGCAGCCGAAGTTGCTGCCAGCCACCACAATTTGGTAGTCACTGGCGTATTCGTCGTCGCGCACGAATGGGATGTTGCCATGTGGAAGGCCGGCCTCGGCGGTGGGGACAGCACTGAGGGCATACCGGCCGTACATGCGCCGTTCTTCGGGATCGCTCATGCTGTAGACCAGGTGTGCTGCGGGAATAATCTGGTCTGTATCGACCGAGTCGCCGAGTACGTATGCACGACCTGTAATGACGTCTTTCATCTCGTTCTGCTTTGCTGAAATCTTCGAGTTGGTCTGAGGACCGGCGGAATGCGGCAACTCTGTGCGGAAGTGGCGTTTGCGCTGGGCCGGCTCACACCAGCACTCCCCTCGGGTCGGTGATGACGCCGGAGAGAGCGGAGGCGGCGACGGTGAGGGGGGAGGCGAGGTAGACGGCGGATTGTTTGGAGCCCATGCGGCCGGGGAAGTTGCGGTTCGTGGTGGAGATCACGACTTCGGTGCCGTGGGTGCGGCCGAACGTGTCGATCGGGCCGCCCAGGCAGGCGCCGCAGGAGGCGTGACCCATTTTGCATCCGGCATCCAGGAAGATCTGCCAGAGCGATTTTTCACCGTTCGCTGGGTCGCCGTCAGCTGTGCCGCCGTCAGCTGTGCCGCCGCTGGTCGTCGCACCCGCGGGCGGCAGCCCCTCCTCCCGAAGCCGACGCGAGACCTCCGTGCTGGCTGGTACGACGAAGGTATCGACCGCAACGCGATTCCCCTCGAGAATGCGGGCCGCCGCCACAAAGTCTTCGAACTTGCCACCCGTGCAGCTTCCAATGTAGGCGCGGTCAAGCCGCGTACCTTCCACCTCGCTGACAGCGGCCCGGTTGTCCGGGCGGTGGGGCTTGGCCACGACGGGTTCCATCTGCGAGACGTCGTAGATCTTTTCATGAACGAATCGGGCATCGCCTTGGGGCCGCACGACCGTGTAGGGCCGGTCGGTTCGGGCACGCACAAACGCTTCTGTTTTCTCGTCCGCGGCAATAATGCCGTTCTTTCCGCCCGCCTCAATGGCCATGTTGGTGAGCGTCATGCGCTCCTCCATGGACAGGTCGAACACCGCCTCGCCGTCGAACTCCAGCGCGCGGTACGTGCCGCCGTCGAGCCCGATGTCGCCGATCACCGTCAGAATGAGGTCCTTGGCCATGAGCCACGGCGGAAGCGCCCCCTCGAATACGAAACGCATGGTCTCCGGCACGCGGACCCAGATCTTGCCCGTGCCCATGATGAACGCGGCATCGGTGTTACCCACCCCCGTTGAAAACAGGCCGAACGCCCCGGACGTGCACGTATGGCTGTCCGTGCCGAAGAGCGTCGTTCCCGGCAGGTTGAACCCCTCTTCGGCGAGCGCCACATGGCAGACCCCCTTGTACCGGCTCGTACCCACGTCGTAGTAGTGCGCCAGCTCGCGCTCAGCCGCAAATGCTCGCAGGTACTCGATGTTGCGCCGCGCGTGCGGATCTTCAGTAAAAATGTAGTGATCCGGCAAGATCACCAGCCGCTCTGGATCCCAGACCCGGGCCGTGTCGCCAAACTCCCGCTTGAAAATCTCGATGGTCGGCGGCCCGCACACATCGTGCGTCATGAGCGTGTCGACATCAATCCAGATGTTGTCGCCCGGGGACACCCGGTCACGCCCGGCGTGGGCCGCCAGAATGGTTTCCGTCAGGGTCACGATTCCACTCCGCCCTCAAAGGCCTGCATGATGCCGTCATTCACGAAACGGACACTCTCCTCGTCGGCGCGGTAGGCCGCAAGGTTGTTGAGGGCGTTGAGATAGGCATCGGCCGAGGCCAGCACGACGTCGGTGGACGACGCTTTGCCGGCAAACATGGGCCCACCGTAGCCAATGAAAACAGAGACTTCCCCGAACGCATCGGCACCCTCGGATATGGACCGGATGTTGTAGGACACCAGGTCATGGGCTTCGCTCACGGCATGGTCAATGGCACGGTACAGGGCATCGATCGGGCCATCGCCGGTAGCGGTGTACTCCTCCAGCGTATCTTGTTTCACGTGGCGGATGCGAACGGTCGCTTCTGGCTGGCGATCAGTGCCAACGGCTACCGATACGTATTCGAGGGCATAATGAGCGGTGCTCATATGTGTTGTGTTTTTGTGTAAAAGGTTGAAAAGGTCGATGTCGTTGATTTCCTTCTTCCGGTCGGCCAGCTCGACAAACGCGCTGTAAACGACGTCCCGCTGATCCGGCTCCACGCGCACGCCAATCCGTTCCAAACGGGCAAACAGGCCGTGCCGCCCTGAATGCCGGCCGAGCCGGATGGCCTCTGCCTCCTGCCCCACATCCTCGGCGCGCATGATCTCGTAGGTCTCCCGGTTCTTGAGCACGCCGTCCTGGTGAATACCCGCCTCGTGCGAAAACGCGTTCCGGCCAACAATAGCCTTGTTGGGCTGAACCACGAACCCCGATGAGGTGGCAACCAGTCGACTGGCAGCAGTCAGGTGCGTTGACGTGATTCCGGTCGTCACGCCAAAGTGGTTGTTCCGGACGGTGAGTGCCATTGCAATTTCTTCGAGCGCCGCGTTTCCGGCCCGCTCGCCGATACCGTTGATGGTGCACTCCACTTGCCGGGCGCCAGCCTGCACGCCGCTCAGCGAATTGGCTACAGCCAGACCGAGGTCGTCATGGCAATGGGTCGATACGACAACCTGCGGAGGGACAAGGGCCACCATGCGGCCAATCAGGTCCGCGTATTCGTCCGGAATGCAGTATCCGGTCGTATCTGGAATATTGATTGTCGTGGCGCCCGCTTCGACGACCGCCTGCACGATCTCGGCCAGGTACTCCCGGTCGGTACGCCCGGCGTCTTCCGCGCTGAACTCGACGTCGTCTGTGAATGAGCGCGCCTGCTCCACGGCCCGGACAGCCATGTCGCGTATGGTGCTCCGCTTCCCGGCAAGAGTGCTCCCGTAGCGTGCATCCCCGAATTTACTCATCAGGTGAATGTCGCTCGTAGCTATGAAGGTATGAATCCGACTGTTCGGAGCACCCTCAAGGGCTCCGGCGGCCGCGGTGATGTCCTTCTCTCCTGCCCGTGCCAGAGCGCAGATTACAGCCCCTTCCACTTCCAGCGCAATGCGGCGCACGGCGTCGTACTGTCCAGGAGACGATACCGGAAACCCGGCCTCGATCACGTCCACCCCCATCCGGGCCAGCAGGTGGGCAATCCGGACCTTGTCCGGAATGGTCATGGCGGCGCCAGGGGACTGCTCGCCGTCGCGCAGGGTCGTGTCAAAAATGGTGATATGATTCGTCATGAAATTGTTTCGGCCGTTTTCATGTGTTTCAGAATGGCATTCGTTACGTCACCAGTGCGTGCGCTGCCCCCCAGGTCGGGCGTTTTAGGCCCGCGCTCAAGTACCGCAAGAACAGCTGTTTCCATGCGGTCCGCAGCGGCAGTGAACCCCGAGTGCCTGAGCAGCATGGCGCCGCTCAGGATGGCACCCACGGGATTAACCGTTCCGGTGTCTGCCAGGTCGGGAGCGCTGCCGTGAACGGGTTCAAACAGGGGTGTGGATCCCGGAGCGCCTACACTCGCCGACGGGAGCACACCCAAGGATCCGGCGAGCGCCGCCCCCACATCCGAGAGGATGTCCCCGAACAGGTTTCCCGTCAGGATCACATCGAACTGTTGCGGGCGAAGCACGATCTGCATGGCGGCATTGTCCACGTACATGTGCGCGAGTGCCACATCCGGCCGTCCACCGTGCTCTGCCGTCACGACGCCGCGCCAGAGCCGGGAAACTTCCAGCACATTGGCCTTGTCCACGCTCGTAACGTGTCTGCGGCGACGCGCCGCCTCCCGAAAGGCCACATCGGCAATCCGAACAATTTCGTCGCGCTCGTAGACCATCGTGTTGTACGCCCGGCCGCTCTCGTAGGAGCGGGGCTGCCCGAAGTAAATGCCCCCGGTCAGTTCCCGCACAATCACAAAGTCCACACCGCGCGCCCGAACGCGCACCGGGCGCAGGTTGGCAAACAACCCAAGTGCCGATCGCAGGGCAAGCAGGCCGCTTTCGGGCCGCTGCTCGCTGGGCACATCACTCCACGCCGGTCCACCCACGGCACCCAGCAGAATGGCATCGGCCTCCCTACAAGCTTCGAGCGTCGCGCGCGGCAGCGGCGAACCCACCCTGTCAACGGCTGCACCCCCAAAATCAGCTTCCGAGAACGTGACATCCACATCACCGGCCGCACCGGCCCACGTACCCGTCACGGCCGCTTCAAGTATCTCCCGGGCGGCCCGGGTGACTTCCGGGCCGACACCGTCGCCCGGCAGGAGCAGAATACGCATCAGGCTCCCACCTCTTTTCGGATCTCAGACAGAATCGGTTTCATCTCAGGTTCAATGTTTTCAGTAATGGCCCGGTTTTCAGTAATAACCCGCACACCGCGCGAGCCCTATGGTATCGCTGCAAGCCCATGAAAGTAAACGATTTTGCAACATTAAAAAAATGAAAGTGCTACCAATTTTCGTTAACACTGTTCAGTTTACAGTGTCAACCTCGGATGCCATCCGGAGGCGCTGCGAACCAAGGCCGCGCCCGGTCGTTTCCCGCCTGCCTCCGAGCATCGTATCTACCGAAAAAAGCCGGTACCATGGCCACCTGAGACCTGTGAACGAAGACCTCGCCCGAAAAATCGCCCATCTTCCCACGCGTCCCGGAGTCTACCAGCACCGGGACGAGGACGGGAATGTGCTCTACGTGGGCAAGGCCAAGAACCTGCGCGCCCGGGTGAATTCGTATTTCCACGAAAGTCAGCACCGGGAAGGCAGGCTTCGCATCCTGGTTTCGAAGATCCGGGACGTGGACGTGATTGTGACCGATACGGAGGCCGAGGCGCTTCTGCTCGAGAACAACCTGATCAAGGACCTGCGTCCGCGCTACAACATCCTGCTGCGTGACGACAAGACGTACCCATACATCTGCATCAAAAATGAGCCGTTCCCGCGGGTCTTTCCGACACGGACCGTGCGCAAGGATGGATCCCGGTATTTCGGACCGTATACGGACGTCAAGAACATGCGCCTTATGCTGGACACCATCCGCTCGGTGTTCCGGCTGCGCACGTGTGCGCTGAACCTGGCTCCTGGGCCCATCCAGGCGGGGAAGTACGAGGTTTGCCTGCAGTATCATATCAAGAAATGCAACGCGCCGTGTGTCGGGCTCGAGTCGCCGCAGGAGTATGACGAGGCCATCCGTCAGGTGGAGCAGCTGCTCAACGGCAAAACGAAGGCGCTCACCTCGCGGCTCACGGCGGCCATGGACCATGCCGCTGGCCACATGCAGTTCGAGGAGGCGGCCAAACTGCGCGACCAGATCCAGGCGCTCTCCAAATACACAGAGCGGCAGAAGGTCATGACGGGCGATTTTGTGGACCGCGACCTGTTTGCGCTTGCCATCGACGAGGAATCGGGCATTGCCGGTGCGGCCATTGTGCAGATGCGCGAGGGTAATGTGATTGCTCGCCAGAAAAAATTCGTGCACCAGGTCCAGGGCCTGGCGCCATCGGAGCTGCTCCAGACCGTCGTGGAACGCTACTACACGGAGACCACGTTCTTTCCTGAGGAGATTTTTTTCGATCGCGAACTCGACAACCCGGACCTGGTCGCCGCCTTTGTTCGCGATCGGCGCGGCTCCAAAGTGACGCTCCACGTCCCGCAGCGCGGCGACAAGGCGGGGCTCATCCGCATGGTGGCCCGCAATGCTGAACTCATCCTCGAGGAATATCTGTTGCAGCGGCAGAAAGCAAACGAGGGTAAAATTCCGCACACGGTGACGGCCCTCAAGCAGGATTTGCAACTGCCCCGCCTGCCCCGCCGCATTGAATGTTTTGACATCTCCCACCTTGGCGGCACGAACGTGGTCGCCTCGTGCGTCGTGTTCGTGGACGGCAAGCCCCGCAAGAGCGAATACCGGACCTACAAGGTGCGTTCGGTCGGCGGTGGCCGCTCAGACGATTTCCAGTCCATGCGCGAAGTGGTCGGGCGCCGGTACGGCAAAATCGTAGAAGAGAATGGTCCCTGGCCGGATCTTGTGGTCATAGACGGTGGCAAAGGGCAGGTATCCAGCTCGGTCGAAGCCCTGAAATCGGTAGAGGCGTACGGCCGCTTTCCCATTGTGGGCATTGCCAAGCGCCTCGAAGAAGTCTTTTTTCCGGGCGATACGGACGCCCGCTTCATTCCTAAAGCCAGCGCCAGTCTGCAGCTCCTGCAGCGGGCCCGCAACGAAGCACATCGTTTTGCTGTCACCTTCCAGCGCAAACAGCGCACGCTGACCACGCTCCACACCGAACTGCAGGACATCCGCGGGATCGGTCCAAAAACGGCGCGCACGCTCATGAAGGCATTCGGCTCGGTCAAACGGATTCGGGCGGCATCGGAAGCGGCACTCGTCGATATCGTCGGCCCACACGCTGCCCGGCTCGTCCGTGCACATTTTTCCGGCGCAGACCCCGCTTCGTGACATTCCCCTGACGATGATCAACTTTCGACGATGACAAATCCCTACATCACCCCGGATCTATACCGGTTTCTCAGCGATCTGGCCGCCAATAACAACCGGGAGTGGTTCAACGCCCACAAGGACCGTTACGAGAAGGTCTACAAGCAGCCCCTTCTCCAATTCATTGCTGATTTTGGTCCGCTCCTCTCGCAGGTCAGCCCGGTCCACCAGGCCATACCCAAAGCCCAGGGTGGTTCTCTTTACCGGATTTACCGGGATATCAGGTTCTCCAAAAACAAACTGCCCTATAAAACGTGGGCTGCCCTCCGATTCCGCCACGCCAGCGGGCAGGACGGCACGGCTCCCGGCTTTTATCTGCACCTCGCGCCCGGCAACACGTTCGCTGCGATGGGACTCTGGCATCCGGAGCGGGATGCCCTGCGCGCCGTGAGAGCAGCCATAGACGAGGCGCCCGAGACGTGGCGCGACACGAAACGGGCGGTGTCGGGTCTGGAATGGGCCGGGGAATCGCTCAAACGGGCCCCCAAAGGAGTGGACCCGGAGCATCCGGACATCGAGGATCTGAGGCGCAAGGATTTCATCCTGGTACGTCGCCTGGAAGATGACGATGCGTTCCGTCCCGATGTCCTGCCGTTCGTCGCCGGCGTGTTCGAGGAAGGCCTCCCGCTCGTGCGTTTCCTGATACAGGCTGTACAAGGCCGTTGAAGAAGTAGAAGGCTGAGACGGAAACCCCCTGACGCCACGGGAGGTACGACCCGCCAGCTTCGTATCGACCCGCAAAAAACCACCACACACGATGGCAGATTTACCGGCCATGCCCGAACCCGGCGGCCAGGCACCCTGGTTCGAGGGCGTCACGCAGGACGGCAGCAAAATTTCCCTCGACGACTACAAAGGGAAAAAACTGGTCCTTTATTTCTACCCGAGGGACAACACGCCTGGATGCACCACCCAGGCGTGCAACCTGCGGGATAATTTCGCTGCGCTAACCGAGCACGGCATTCATGTGGTCGGCGTTTCGGACGACGATGTGGCCTCACACGAACGCTTCGCGGACAAGTACGACCTGCCCTTCCCGCTCATCGCCGATGAGGACCGCAGTGTCCTGAATGCCTACGGCGCATACGGCCAGAAAAACATGTATGGCCGGGTCATCATGGGCACCAAAAGGACCACATTCCTGATCGATGAGAACGGTACGGTCATACACATCTTCAAGCGGCCAAAAACGGGAAATCACACAGAAGAGATTTTAAGCAGGTACGACATAGGTTCCTGAAAAACCGGCTATATTTTCGTCTAATCGCATATTTTATTCCTTGAACCGCGCTCAGGAGCTTCCTGGCGCGGTTCTTTTTTTATCCACATCCGGTATGTTGATAACTGGTGGATGGTGTGGAGAAATAGCCCGAGGAAAGTGCTTGCCAGAAGACCTGTTTCCGCCCTACCATAGAGACAGGATTTCCCACCCACCACCTGATTGTAGACCTGATTTTTGATGGAGAGCCGGACTGATATTTTGTGGCACAACTGCAAGGAGGCCCTGCGCGACGCTGTCGATACACGTCCGTTTCAGACCTGGCTCGAACCCATTTCGATGACGAAGACGCGTGTGGATGGAGATGCCACGCATGTAGAGCTTGAAATGCCCAGTGATTTCCACCGGGACTGGGTCGGGCAGCACTACGAGGCAGAGCTGCGCCGGGTCCTGTCAGAGGCGGTCGGAACAAGCGTTCGCCTGAGTTACATCGTCGCCGAACAGGTGCCCGTCGGAGTAGACGGTGAACCGGAACTGCCCTTTCCGGAGGACACGCCCCTGCGCCCGTCAGCGCGACGGGTTGGTGCCCCTGCGCTAAACGGTCAAAACGGTAACGGCTCTTCGACGCCGTCCGTCGCCTCACTCCGGGTCCGCCCTGAGTCCATGCCGAATGCCGCGCCCCGGACGCTGAACCCGAATTACACCTTCGAATCGTTTATCGAAGCAGACTGTAACCGGTTGGCCCGCAGCGCCGGAGTCGCCGTCTCCGAGCAGCCGGGCGTCACAAGCTTCAATCCGTTCCTGATCTATGGCCGCGTGGGTCTCGGGAAAACCCACCTGGCCCACGCCATCGGAAATGCCATTGCAGGTACCGGTCCGCGGACCAGCGTGCTGTACATGACATCGGAGGCGTTCACGAACTGTTTCGTGCAGGCCATCCAGAACAACACGCTGGCCGACTTCACCACGACGTTCCGGGAAATTGATGTCCTGATTGTCGATGACATCCAGTTCTTTGGTGGGAAAGAGAAGACGCAGGAGCAGTTTTTCCACCTGTTCAACGACCTGCATCAGCGGGGCAAGCAGATCGTGCTGTGCGCGGACCGCTCACCTGCCGAGATAGATGGTATTGAAGAACGATTGCTGTCACGGTTCCGCTGGGGCCTCTCGGCCGATGTCCAACCGCCGGATCTCGAAACCCGTACCGCCATCCTGCAGAGCCACTGCAAGCGCTCGGGGCTTGAACTCTCGCACGATATCGTGGACTATATTGCCTACAACGTCCGCGACAACATCCGCCTGCTGGAGGGTGCGTTCAACCGGCTTTACGCCCTGAACCGGGTGGCCAAGCAGGAACTCACCCTCCCTTTCGTCCAGGAGGCACTCGCCGACCTGATCCAGGCCCGTGTCCGCAAGACGATCTCGGCCAGGGAAATACGCGACATTGTCGCCGAATTCTACAGCCTGGATCCAACCATCATGGCCGGGAAGAGCCGAAAGCGTCACATTGTCGATGCGCGCCAGACCGCCATGCATTTCTGCAAGGCGCTGACGCAGCTTTCACTGGAGGCCATCGGCAAGCAGTTCGGCGGCCGGGATCACTCCACCGTCATCCACGCGTGCAAGGCCGTCCAGGCCCGACTCGACACGGACTCCCAGTACAGATCCGAACTGGCGAGCGTGGAGCGCCTGCTCACGCAGCGCATTGTTCATGCGTAATACACGAGGGCCTGGACCCGGAGCAAGGCATTGGAATAGAAGGGTCCATTCCTTATAATTCGATCTCTTCCGCGTCTCTTTTTCTACCCGCCCTCTTCGTTTTCTCACCTGCATGGGACTGTTCAATTTTTCCACCGACGTTGCCATTGACTTGGGCACAGCCAACACGCTCATCTATATCAAAGGCCGCGGTATTGTATTGAATGAGCCGTCCATTGTGGCACTCAACCGGTCGACCCGCAAGGTCATCGCCGTCGGCCACGAAGCACAGCAGATGCATGAGCGGACCCACCGGGAAATTGAAACCGTCCGTCCGCTGAAGGACGGAGTGATTGCCGATTTCGAAGTGGCCGAACAGCTTATCCGGCAACTCATCCGAAAGGTGCAGACCAACTGGATGTCAGCCATACGGCGCATGGTCATCTGCGTGCCGAGCGGCATCACGGAAGTAGAGAAACGGGCGGTCCGCGATTCGGCTGAACACGCGGGAGCGCGACTCGTCTACCTGATCGATGAACCCATGGCAGCCGCCATCGGCATCGGACTCAATGTCGGTGAGCCCGTGGGCAACATGATTGTGGACATTGGAGGCGGGACGACGGAGATCGCCGTCATCGCCCTCGCCGGAATCGTGATCGATGAATCGATCCGGGTTGGGGGCGACGAACTCGACAATGCCATTGTGCAGTACTTCAAGCGTAATCACAACCTGCTCATTGGCCAGCGCACGGCAGAGCGAATCAAGAAGGAAGTGGGCAGCGCAATCGAGCTCGACCCGGAACTGGAACTGAGCGTGAAGGGTCGTGACCTGGTCAGCGGCATTCCGAAAGTTCGGACCATCTCTTCGGAAGACGTGCGCGAGGCCCTCCGCGAGCCGGTGGGCCAAATTGCAGCTGCCGTCATACGCTGCCTTGAGCGGACGCCTCCCGAACTGGGGGCCGACGTGCTGGAGCGCGGCATCATGCTGACCGGTGGCGGCGCTATGCTGAAGGGCCTCGACGCCATGATCCGCGGCCGTGTGGACCTTCCCGTGTACGTGGCAGAAGACCCGCTGACTGCCGTCGTTCGTGGGACGGGTACGGTACTGGAAGACATTGAGAAGTACGCAAAAGTGCTTACCTGACGTCCGGGCACGAGCGCGGCTGTTTCCACTTGTCCACACCTTGTTCACACTCCCGTTTCTACGTGTAAACCACCGCTTACAGGCTCCGTTCGCATTTCTGCAAAACAGTATTGACTTAAATAATTGTAATTATTAAAGTTACAATATTTCCGGTATGTTACGTGGAAATTATGTGCACATTACGCGCTGATTTTCTACGTTTTCCACATCATGTCCACACCCGGATGGACACGCTGTTCCTGTATTCGGCGTAGGCAAACACATAACCGCAACGTGGATGATACCCAATGAGACCCTCTGGCTGAGCCCCCTCCTGCTGCTGCCGGGCTGCGGACTGCTCATCATGTCGACCTCGGCCCGGTATTCCCGCCTGCACGAGGAACTCCACCATCTCATGCATGAAGCATCAGATGAAGCCCGCGCACTTGTGGCCTCGTTCCGCATGCGGTCGCGCCTGTTCCGCAATGCACTCGTGCTGATGTATGTGTCTGTGGCGCTGTTCGCCCTCGCAGGACTTGTGGGCGGACTCGCTCTGGACTCCGGAAACCTCGCGCTCGCAGGACTCACCTTTACTGGGATCCTGTCGCTTCTTGTGGCCTCGGCCATGCTCGTGCTCGAGTCGCTCGCATCGCACAAAATCATTGAAGCGCACCTTACCGAACTGGAGCGCGACGATAGGCTGCAAGGCGGCGGCGGGCACAGCCACGGTTCAGGCTGAATTCCGCCCGGCGTTGATAATTCCGTACATGGTCCGAAGGACCAGTGCGCGGGCTTCCTCCTGGCCGCCGCGAACCGCGTCCAGAGCCGCCTGTTGGATAGTCAACAGTGGCAACACCATCCGCTCCCGGAGCGCCACCGACCGCCGGCCGACCGGCCGCGATGCCATAAGTTCGGTCTGTCCGCTGACCTCGCGCAGCAGCTTGCAGGTGCGTTCATATTCCTGCTGGATGTCCCGCCACATCGGGCCATACGTTTCGTGCTCGGCAGCCCATGCGGTGAGCGGGAAATAGGCTTTCGAAAGCGCCATCATGCTGTTTTCCACGAGCGCCCGGAAGAGCGCCGACTCGGCATGCATCTGCCGCAGCCTCTCCATTCCGTGCTCGGCGGCCACCTCCTCAAGCGCCCGCCCGAACCCGTAGTAGCCGGGCACGTTCTGTTTCATCTGATGCCATGTCCCGACGAACGGAATAGCCCGCAGATCCGAGAGCGTAAGCTCCGTGGAGCGACCCCGGCGCGAGGGCCGGCTGCCGATATTGGTGTCACCATAATAGGTCAGCGGCCCGAGCGCCTGCATGTAGGGTAGAAATTCGCGTCGATGCTTGAGGTCGCGATAGGCCTCCAAGCTGCGCTCGGCGAGTTCCTCCAGCAGCGGCCGGTGCTCCTGGGGCAACGCCCGATCCGGCTCAATGCCCTGGGCGAGGCCTGCCGTGAGGAGCTGCTCCATATTGTAGGCCGCCGCGCGGACCGTACCGAAGTTCGACGTGATGGTCTGCCCCTGGATGGTCAGCTGGATGGTGTTGGCTGACACCCGGTCGCCCAGTGCACGGTAGTAGGCGTGCGTTTTTCCCCCACCCCGGGCGGGCGGCCCTCCGCGACCGTCAA
Organism: Bacteroidota bacterium; assembly: GCA_029262775.1. Taxonomy (GTDB): domain Bacteria; phylum Bacteroidota; class Rhodothermia; order Rhodothermales; family UBA10348; genus 1-14-0-65-60-17. The sequence continues at coordinate 2,896 of JAJCYR010000076.1, read as the reverse complement.
AAAACGCCACGTCCACCCCGAACTCGGCGACGGCCTCGGTAAGCGTCTCCTTGGCGCGGAAAATGGACCAGTTGGCCGCCAGAAACCCGCCATCCTTCGTTCCATCCGAAAAGCCCAGCATGATGGTCTGCACGTCGCCCCGCTGGCTGACGTGCTCGCGGTAGGGCGCGTGGGAGAGCAGGCTGCGCATGACGTCGGGCGCGGCGACGAGATCGGGCACGGTCTCGAAAAGAGGTACGATATCGAGCGGCATGGGATGCGACCACCCGGCCCGCTCGGCGAACTCCAGCACGCGCAATACGTCCTCGGGCGCCGAGGAATTGGATATCACGTAGCGGTGCAGCGCCTCCTCCCCGTTTTCCGCCTGAATATCCCTCATGGCCGCAAGTGTCTGCAGCACATCATCATGCACGTCCGATGGCGCGGGCCGTCCGGCAGAGAGTGCCTCGTCAAGTTCCTCATGGATACGGGCATCCTGCCGAACATCGAGCGATGCGAAATGAAAACCGAAGGCGCGCACACGCACCAGGAGTTCGGTGACCAGGTCCGTGAACAGGCCATCGTGCTCTCGCGTAAGGCGCTCTCGGATAGCTTCGAGATCACCAACGAGGGCCGACGGATGTTCATACGGGGGCAATTCTGCGGCTGGTGCCCCGGCGGCGTTGCCGCCGGTTGTCACGTCGCGGGTTGCCTCTATGCGCGCCCGGACGCGCGCCACCGCGTCGTCAACGCCCCGGAAGGTCAGGCGCCGCGCCAGCGCTTCGGTATCCTGGGCGTAGGCCTCCAGAATGGCGCGGCGAAGCAGCCGCGCCACATCGCGCGTCGTCCGGGCGCGCACGAACGGATTGCCGTCCCGGTCCCCGCCGGGCCAGAACCCGATCCGGAACAGGTCGGGGAGCAACTCATCCGGGCGCTCCAATCCGGCCTCGTCCGCCAGCCGCAGTATCACATCCGGCACGGCGTGGTAAAACACATGCTTCAGGTACCAGACGAGTCCTTCAGCCTCTCCGAGCGGCGTCGGTTTTTCGCGGCGAATGAACGGCGTGCGCCCGAGCTGCATGAGCAGCGTCGACACCTGTTTTACGTCATCGGCGCGCACGGCCGCTTCCAGATCGGTAATAATGCCGAGCACGCTGTCGGGATAGAACTGCGTCGGATGCGCAGTGAGCACAATCCGCAACCTCATGGTGCTGAGCCGCCGGGCGAGTTCGTCCGATTTCCCCTCCCAGCGCGCCCGGTCGAAGAGTTGCCGGATGGACCCTTCGCCCTTCATGTCGTGCACGCGCTCAAATGCGGCATCCTCGAGCGCATCGAACAGTACCACTTGCCGCTCCATGTACTGCACGAATCGGAAGAGCAGGCCGGTGAAGTCGTCGTCCGAGAGCTCGGACGCATGCTCGGCGCGAAACTGCGCGAGAATTTCCGTGGGTGTACGCCCGGACTTGAAGCCGTCGTCGCAGGCCTTGGCCAAGAGAGGCAGCAGCGATCCGGTGCGCCGGATGCTCTCAAAAGGCAGCGTCAGAAAGAGACTGTTGTAGAGCTCGTAGCGCAGGGCGACGAGCCCTTCGAAGGCTTCAGCGAGATGTTTCATGCGGAGTGAACCGCAGCAGGCGTGTGGAAGTTCGGGCATCGTCCATCGGAACGAGCCCGTCGGCCCCGCCTCCAGCGACGACGAGACCATCCTCGACCGGCGCAACGCCTGCGAAGCTGGCCGACTCGGGCATATCGTCCACATAGGTCCACGCGTTCGACTCGGGGTCGTATGTAAGTGCACGCGTGCCGTGAGCCACTTCTGCGCCTCCAAGCACAATCAGGCGGCCGTCGGGCAACAGGCTGCCGGCAATTCCGAAGCGTGCATCCGGCAGGGGGGCCGCGGCCGTCCACGTCCCGCTGGACGCGTCGAATACTTCGTGCACATCCTGCGCTACGACGCCTTGCTGCAACCGGTAACCTCCAATAACGTGAATGTGGTCACCCCTTCGAATGGCTGCCAGACCCGACCGCGGAGTGGGCAGTGGTGGCGCTTCCGACCAGGAATCAGAATCGGGATGATAGATGTCATGGAACGCATAATCGGACCGGTAAACACCGCCAATGACATGAATGCCGTCGTCCATGGTTACGGCCGCGGCCGTACCACGGGGGCGCGGCGCATCGGCCAGACGCGTCCATGTATTGGTACCGGGCGCATACGCGTAAACGGTGCTCGTGGCGCCGAACGGAAATCCGTCGGTAGCCGTGTATCCACCGAATACATACAGCTTCCCGTCCTGCGCCGCTGCCGTCGTTCGCCAGAGGCCTTCTGGCAGAGGGGCGAGTTCCGTCCACGAGTCGTCACCCGCGTCGTAGCGTAGCAGACTGCTGGAAGGGCGTCCGTCTTCATCGAGACCACCCACCACGTAGACCTGCCCGTCGAGAGCCACAGTGGACCAGGTAATGGATTTACGCCCGGACGGCAGATCAGCGAGGCGGCTCCAGGACAGGTCGCCTTGTGTCGTATGAGCGGTAATAGGGGGTGTATCCTGGGCCGTCGCAGGGCCAACCCGTACGAGCAGAAGTGTGATCGCAAGCAGGCATGCGGACACGAGTAACCGGGATACACGCTGAGTGGCTGTCATTTCTTGATGAGTGATGTGGTCGCGCGACTCGCTCGCGTCCGATTGAAGCATGAGAGTATACGTATACGCCGTACGGTAACAGCTATGTGTCATGGGAGAAGAGCCAGCGCTTTGCCGTGGGTCGTGGGTCGGGGGTCGTAGAGGACAGGGTCTCCGCCGTCCCTATATCCCGGAAGACCCACTTCGTTGCGTAGGGTACGCATTTTTACCCTGTCGGCTGCCGGACCCAGGCAGACGAGCCGACGAGTATCTGCTTCGCGCACACGCAGCCGCTGATA
>JAJCYR010000075.1 GCA_029262775.1 Bacteroidota bacterium | reverse complement strand
GACGGGTGATATCCGGGACATACGAACGAAATGTCGCGATCCGGATTTGAAAGATAGTCGTAACACAATGTCTGGCATTTATTTGCAGACATGACGGATCCCATTCATTCGACTCCAGCCTGTCGCAATACCCCTTGAGGTGGCGCGATCGTGTCCGGGATGTCGCCATCCATGGTTCACGACACCTCAGGCCGTATTGCGCCAGCAGGAAGGGGATCGCGACATCCTGGAAATTCGTGGTTGAATCCTGGAAATCAATAAGTCGTTGGTAGGTAGCGAATTGCAAGTGCTCGTAGCGCCCGGATCGCGACATTTCGTTCGTATGTCCCAGAACAGATGATATAGGCGCGGCAACAGGGGCACAGCAACAGGGGCACAGCAACAGGGCGCACGGCAGGCCCTGCTGTCGAGATTTCAGGGTCGGTACGTTGCGGGTTCGTCCTGCCGGTCATGTCTTGGGCGAGTCAATGCGGAGGCGGGTCGAAGGGTCATGGAGCGAAGAGCTTGGCTATCGTGGTCAGTACATTTTCACTGGTAGGTTTGTCGATTTTTCCGAGCCGCCTGGTCAAACACGACGTGTCGACCGCCCGGATTTGGTCCAGTACGATTTGTCCTGTCTGCCCCTGAAACTGACATTCGACGCGCGTCGGATATGAGCGCCCTTTCGTAGTCATCGGAGCAATGATGACGGTGCGGACGGCGCTGTTCATTTCATCGGGTGAGATGACCAGGCATGGGCGCGTTTTCCTGATTTCGCTCCCGCGGGTTGGATCGAGCACGACGAGAAATACTTCAAACCGTTTTGCAGTATGTGCTTTCGCTCCTACCATTGCCACTCCTCGCGATCCCAATCAGATTCCAGCGGCTCCGGATCAATCATGGCGTCGTCACCGTGCTGAGCCATGGATTCGAAGGCTTCCTTCCATCCGCGGCGTGGGTGTCCTGCTGCACGAATAACAATCGTACGATCGCCGATTTCCAGCTCAACCTCATCCGTGAGACCGCTCTGTTCGATGAGTGGCTTTGGAATCCGGACTCCTTGGGAGTTTCCAATGCGGATTATTCGGGTCTTGATTGTCATGGAATTCGCCAATAGGTAAGCACAATGTAGGGTAAGCACAATGTAGTGTAAGCACAATGTAGTCACGTGCAAAACGCAGAACGCAGCCATAACATTCAGGTTCGCGCGTCGCCGGGACTATTTTCGTTCTTCGTTGATATGTAGCACTGGTCCTGTTAATATGGCAGTCGTCACTTCACCTCACTTATTGCGTCATGCATTATCTGTCCCGGCTCGCTGTTGTTTTTGGCCTTGTTTCGCTTGTCATCGCGCCCGCCGCCGCCAGAGCGCAGTCTGGCGGCGGCGGAGACGCCGCGCAGTCTGCGGCGGGCGCGGCCGCTGCATCTCCCGAAAAACTGTTTTTGGATGGGGACTGGCGGTATGTGGGGCCGTCGCGCGGTGGGCGAGTGACGGCGGTGGCGGGACACCGGTCGCATCCACACACCTTTTACATGGGGTCGACGGGCGGCGGCATGTGGAAAACGACCGATGCCGGGCAGTCCTGGCACAACATTTCGGATGGGTACTTCGAGAGCCCATCTATTGGCAGCATTGACGTGGCGGACGCGGACGCCAACATCATTTACGTAGGCACGGGGTCGGATGGGCTGCGCAGCAATGTGATTATTGGGCGGGGCATGTACAAGTCGATCGATGCCGGGCAGACGTGGCAGCACGTGGGGCTCGCGGAAACCGGGCAGATCGGGGCCGTCGTCGTGCATCCGACGAATCCGGACGTGGTGTGGGCGGCGGCGCTCGGATCGCCATTCGGGCCGAATGCGGAGCGCGGTGTGTACCGGACGGTGGACGGTGGAGCGTCGTGGGAGCTCGTCTTCCACGTGAGCCGCGCCACGGGCGCGATTGATCTTGAACTCAACCCGGCGAACCCCGACGAGGTGTACGCCGCCTTCTGGCACGCCCGGCGCGATCCGTGGACCATTATTTCGGGAGATGACGGCTCGGAGAACGGGATCTACGTGACGCGCGATGGCGGGACGACGTGGACGAAAAGCAGCAGGGGACTACCGGATGGTCTGATCGGTAAGATCGACTTTGCAGTCACGCCGGCCGATCCGGGGCGGATCTATGCGCTTGTGGAGGCGCGGCCCGAGTCGGAAGGGCTCTACCGCTCGAACGACCACGGCGCATCGTGGCAGCTCGTGTCGAACGAGGGCTTTCTGATGACGCGGCCGTTCTATTACACAAATGTCGATGCCGACCCCACGAACGCCGACCGGGTCTACGTGAATAATCTCGGCTTTCACCGCTCGGACGACGGCGGCCATACGTGGACGCGTATTTCGACGCCGCACGGTGACAACCACGACATGTGGATCAATCCGGACAACCCGGACATCTACATCCAGGCGAACGACGGCGGCGTGAACGTGACGCTGAACGGCGGGCGCACATGGTCGCCGCAGGACAACCAGGCGACGGCCGAGCTCTACTCGGTCGACATCGACGACCGCTTCCCGTACTGGCTCTATACGGGCCAGCAGGACAATTCGACCATCCGTGTGCCCTCGAATCCGGCTGGTTCGCGGCAGGGCGGCTACCAGTCGTACTGGGAATCTGTGGGTGGATGCGAAACGGGGCCGGTTGTCCCCAAGCCCGGTGATCCGGATATCGTGTACGCGAACTGCAAGGGCCGCTTCGGGGTGTTCAACGCGCGTACCAATCAGGAACAGCAGTACTACGTCGGAGCGTGGAACCTGTACAGCCGGAATCCAGCCAATCTGCCGTACCGTTTCCAGCGCGTGGTGCCCATCGAGGTGTCGCCGCACGATCCGAATACGGTCTATCACGGCTCGCAGTACGTGCACCGCACCACGGACGGCGGCGTGACGTGGGAGCAGATTTCGCCCGACCTCACAGCGTTCCGGCCGGAGCGACAAGTGATCTCAGGTGGCCCTATTACGCGCGACGGCACGGGCGAGGAGCACTACTCGGTGCTGTACGCGATTGAGGAGTCGCCGCTCGAACCGGGTGTGATCTGGGCGGGTTCGAACGACGGGCCGGTCCATGTAACGCGCAATGGCGGAGAGACGTGGACGGATGTTACGCCGGAAGACATGCCGCCAGAGGGCCGTATCAACAGCCTCGAGCCTTCCGTGCATGCACCGGGCGTGGCTTACATGGCTGGCTACCGGTACCTGCTGAACGATTTTACGCCCTACTTCTACCGCACGACGGACTATGGCGCCACGTGGGATCGGATTACGGACGGCATACCTGGGCATCATCCGGCGCGGGTCCTGCGCGAGGATCCGGCGGTAGCCGGACTCCTGTACGCTGGAACGGATTATGGGGTCTGGGTTTCCGCCGATACGGGCACGTCGTGGCATGCATTCCAGTTTGACCTGCCGGTGACACCGATCACGGATATGAAGGTGGTGCACGGAAAGGCGGTAGGCGGCGACGATGCGGGCGCCGACCTCGTAGTTTCCACGATGGGGCGCGGTTTCTGGGTGTATACGGACCTGTCAAGCGTCCGCGAATGGGCGGTTATGCAGCGCACAAGGCGCTGGCCGGGAAATTTACCGCATTTGTTTCAATCGGCCACGGCCATTCGCACGCGGTGGGGCGCCCGGGCAGGAGGTCCCGCGGACCCCGAGTACGCCACCCCGGGCGCCCGCATAGACTACTTTCTGCCGCAAGGCTATCCGGGAAACGTGCGGCTCACCATTACCGACGGCGAAGGGCGTGTGGTGCGGGACTTTATTTCCCTCAGCGCGGGGTCGGGCAATGAGGCTGGAGATCGAGTGGATGCTGGGGCTGCCGGTGAGGCTGCCCTGCGTCCCGCCGAGGGTGCGGCCGGGGACGCTCCGCGGCAGGGCATGCGCGGCCCCGCCCGGCCGCCCGTCCCAACGGGCGGCCTCGATACCACGCCGGGCATCCACCGCTTCGTGTGGGACCTGCGCCATGACGGCCCCATCTACGGCAGCGGCCGCGTTGGCCGGGGGTCACTCGCGCTTCCGGGTACGTACCGTGTGCAACTGCGCGCGGGCAGCCTGGACATGACACGCGACGTGCGCATCGACCCGGATCCGCGGCTGGAAGGCGTATCGCCGGCCGATATGGAAGCGCAGTTGGCGTTCAACCAGGACATGGTGGCGCTCATAACGGATGCCTACGTGCTGCTTGGCGACGTGGGGGAGAGGCTGGATGAGGTGGAGGACGCCGCCGAGCGTGGAGCGGCGAAGAGGAAAGAGGCGCTGCGCGCCATCCGCGAAGCGCTCGAAACGTTCGATACCGACAGCTATGCTCAACCCAACCTGCTCAACCAGCTCGGATACCTCTACAGCATGACATCGCGTGCTGACCAGGTACCAGGTGCCGATGCGTACGCTCGGCGCGCTGAACTGCGCGCTGATCTGGAGGTGCTCCGTGCCCGGTTGGACGGGCTGGAGTTGGAGTGATTCCCGTCGAAGTGCTCCGTGTGCAGGCGGTCTACTCGGTTTTCAACGAAATGACGGGGTCCGCCTGTGCGGCGCGCCAGCCCTGGTAGCTGACCGTGAAAAGTGCAATAGCGAGCGCCGCGGCGCCCGCACCAACGATAAGCCATACCGAAACCGTGGTGCGGTAGGCGAAATCGGCGAGCCATCGATCTATCAGGATCCAGGCCGTGGGCGCGGCCAGCAGAAAGGCCAGTGCCACGAGGAGCATGAACTCGCGTGAGAGCATGAACATGATGTCGCCGTTTCCAGCTCCCAGTACTTTGCGTACACCAATTTCCTTCGTGCGTCGCTGGGCGCTGAAGGCCGAGAGTCCGAAGAGGCCGAGGCACGATACAAAAATGGCGAGTCCGGCGAAGAACGTGAAGAGGCGTCCCAGTTCCTGTTCGCGCTCGTAGAGGCGATTGAAGTCATCGTCCAGGAAGCGGAAATCGAACGGATAGCCCGGAGCGACGTCGCTCCAGGCAGCGGACAGGATGCCTACGGCCTCTTCTGCATTGCCCGGCGCCACGCGGAATGCTACCCAGCTCGTCCACGGTTTGATGTTGATCACAACCGGGTCAATGGTGTTGTGCAGTGACGTCAAATGAAAGTCCTTTACCACGCCAATAATCTGGCCCATCTCGCGGTCCCAGGCACGGAAAGGCTGGCCGATGACGTCTTCTGGATTGGTGTACCCCATTTCGAGGGCTGCACGTTCGTTCAGGATGTATGTATTTTCAAAGTCCATGGGGCGATCGCGCGAAAAATCCCGTCCGGCGACGAGTTTCAGGCCGAATGTTTTGAGGTATCCGAAATCAGCGAGTACCGTCTGGAAGGACTGTCCGTTTTCAAGGTCCGGGCTTTGTCCCGGCCAATTGTACCCGCGCGATGTCCGGACGCGCCCGGGCACATTTCCGGCAAGGGTAACTTCTTCGATGCGTGCATTCTGCAAAACCTGCTGGCGGAACGACTCGAAGTTTTCCTGGATGGGTGCGTTGACAGGTGCGTAAAGGACATGCTCCCGGTCGAATCCGAGAGCCGATGACTTCATGTACTGCAACTGGTTATAGACGCTGACCGTAGCAATGGCAAGGACAATAGCAATGGCGAACTGCGTCACGATGAGTCCCTTTCGGAGCAGCGCACTGGCGCCTCTGGCCCCGGTTTCGCCCTTCAGGACGCGGGACGGTTCGAAGGCCGAAAGGAACACGGTCGGATAAATGCCGCTGGCAAGTGCCGTCAGCATACCCAGACTGACCAGACCCATAGTCCAGGCCATATTCCAGCTCCCGGCGCCGGCGGCAAAGAATGACATGTCCGTACCAATGATCTCCGAAAACGAGGGGAGAGTGAGGGCCGCTACACCGAGCGCAATGCTCGATGCGAGTACCCCCGCTACGGCCGACTCCGTCAGAAACTGGGTCGTCAACTGGCGACGCGTGGCCCCTACGGTTTTGCGAACACCCACCTCGCGCGCCCGGCGCATGGCCCGGGCCGTGGCCATGTTCGTGAAGTTTACGCCGGCAATGAACAGAATCAACACTCCAATCAGGGCAAACATCCATACTGTGCGCGGATCGGTCGTGAGGTTTGTGTCGGCCTCGACCTCAGGCATCAGATGAATGTCCCGGATGGACTGCATCCGCATTTCAGATTGGACTACACCATTCTCGTCGCCAAAATTGTCGATCAGGACCTGCTGCATGGGTCGATGCAGTGCTTCCGGCGTGGTTCCCGGAGGCAGCAGTGCATAGAGCGTGTAGTTCCAATTGCTCATGTTGGTGAGTGCATCCTCCCCCATGAATCGGGTTGTCAACTCAAATGGCACGAGTGCGCGGAACCGGAAGTGCGTGTTTTTCGGCAGTGGTTCGAGTACGCCAGTTACCGTCAGGTCCAGGTCTTCCCCCCAGACGATGTGTTCGCCGACCACGTTGGTCCGCCCAAACAGTTCGCGTGCTGCTGTCGGCGTCAGTACAATGGAGTTCGGAGCCTGAAGCGCCGTACGCATCTCGCCTTCCTGCAAGGGAAAGGACAGGGCATTGAAGCCGTCCTGGCTCATCAGGCCCACCTGGCCAATGCGCTGGCTGCGGTCACCGATGCGAAAGTATGGCGTACGTTCGTCGTAGAGGAACAGGGTTTCCACTCCTGCCACGGCCGATTTCAGCATGGGGACCACGCCAGCGGCCATGTTGGTGGATGTTTCTCCCGCATCATCGCCGGCCGTAGAGACTAGATACATCCGGTAGAGCCTATCCCCATTCTCATGGAAATTGTCGAACGATTGCTCGTGTCGCACGAAAATGGCAATCAAAAATGCGACCGCCAGGGCCAGACTGAGACCGCCGACGGTGATGACCGACATTCCGGTGTGGCGGCGAAGACTGCGAAAGGCTATGGAGATGTAATTATTTAGCAATGAAGCACCATGATGCGATTCACATGATTACGATTCAACATTCTTTCGAAATTTGGACGCAACGAGAGGCCCGAAGGATTGCACAGGCAGTTGCCGGGATGACCTGCGGACGTGTGGGATAACGCATATCACGTCGTGGAGGTTACACGCCGGGGCTGGTAATATTTGGGCAGGCGTTCCAAATGGACTACATTTCCTCGCATATCCTGATACGAGACAATGGAGACTGCGGGTGGGCAGGCTTGCTGACAAAGTATGTGCAATGATCAGAAAGCGGAAAAAATCAAAGTATATCCATGAAGGCCGATACGTGGCCGAGGTAGAGGTTGAACTTCTGGAGACGGATACCGAATGGTCACCATATTTGAGTGTGGAGGACGCACTCAGGCTGGATGACGCCCGGGAAGCCATGCGCCACGGTGATTTTGAATCGGCGTCGAAATACGGACGGATTTACGAATTGCGTCCGGTTGCAAATCTGTAGCGTCAAAATCGGCTGGTGCGGGGCAAGCTGCAGCGTGTCTATATTGGAGCTGCAACACCATACCCACCACCTACTCAACCCGAACCATCATGACCGCACAGTCTTTCGAAAACCACACGCGCCTGGTGCCCAGCTTCCATTACGTGACGTTCATGGTCTGGCTGCTCACGTTCATTGGGGCCGCCATCAACCTCTACTACAGTTGGGGGACGCTCGCCCAGTATAGTGCCAGCCTGATTTTTGTCATCATGCTGCTCCTGTTTTCGGCGCTCTGGTACCTGCGGATGTTTGCGCTCGGGGCGCAGGATCGGGCAATTCGAGCGGAAGAGCACGTGCGTTTTCTGGAATTGACCGGGAAGCCGTTGCCGGCGGGATTGACCATGCGGCAGATCATTGGACTGCGCTTCGCGGCCGATGCCGAATTTCCGGCGCTCGCTGAGCGGGCCGCGAAGGAGGGGCTGTCGGAAAAAGAGATCAAACAGGCCGTCCGGGTCTGGCGCGCGGACAACGACCGGATCTGATCGCGTCCGAGGCCGGTGGCGCCGCCGCCGCGCGCGGTAGCCACCGCCTTGTAACGTCCGGTGAGCAGGAGTGACCAACGTCTTGATGTAGTTCAATACTGTGTAATTCAACACGGTCCCGGTAATTCAACACGGTCCCGCCTACCCATGCTCACATCCAGATTCACAACAGGTTCGTTTCTTCTCGCACATCGCGCGCGTGCGCTCCATGCCGCTGCTGCCGTGTCGGCTGTGGTCGTCGTCCTGTCGATGGCGACCGCCATCGGGGTAGACGCGCAGACCGTGGCGCAGGGCCATTTCATTGAACGCGAATCGAAAGGGGAAGGGGTCGTCTTTCTGGTCATCAACGAAGAGGGTCGGTGGCTCGAATTCAATGATGACTTCAAGACGGGCCGGGCCCCTGACTTGCGCGTTTACCTCTCTCCGGTTGCTGCGAGCGAGCTCACGGCCGAGACCATTGAGGGCGGCATGTCGGTTTTTCTGGCCGAGTTGGACAGCCGCAAGGGGAGCCAGCGCTACAAAATCCCCGAGAACATCGACTTGACGCTCTTTCGCTCGGTAGCGGTGCATTGCCTGAAGTATTCCAAGCTGTATACGGCTGCGGACCTACAGAAAGGACAATAATGGTCGATATTGGGAAGCATGACATGCTTTCCATGCACACACGTTTGCCGAGCCCGAAGAGCCGGCGCTTCGCCGCCACAGCGCGCATCCGGCGCTTCGCCGCCACGGCGCACATCCGGCGCTTCGCCGCCACAGCGCACATCCGCCGCTCAGCAACTCCTGGGGGTAGTGCTCCTCTTCCTGCTCCTGCCGGCCTGCTCGGATCTTGATCCCCTCGGCCCCGAGGATGGCGGCCCGGGCGTACTTCCATCTGAAGATGTGCGCATGACACTCGACCTGGAATCGGCCTCGCCGGTGGAAAATGCACCTGACTTCGTGGATGCCGGTTTCCTGTTACCCGACCTGCCGGTCTCCGTATCGATCGGCTTTGAAGGCACCGAGCCCCGCACGCACCGCGTCCTGACCAGCGCATTTTTGCGCCTTGAAACCGACGACTCATGGGTATTTTCGGCCGTTGCATCGAATTTTCTGATCACGGCAGGGTTCGATGAGGGACCTTCCGAGGTGTGTACGGTGACGAAGCGCGGTGTGTACGAGCAGAATGACGTCACCATTTCGCTTTTCACACGCGATCCGAACGGCAATGGCGTGGTCCGTGACAGTACCGGCACGCCGGTCGCCCACACCCTGGTCCGAGATGCAGAAGAGCGATTCCGCATGGCCTCGTTCCCCGTTGGGTGTACGCGCACCGAGGGGTCCCGCATCCTGGAAACGAACCTGCTGCTGAGCGGCCTCCAGTTCCGCCGCCGGTAGGGGCGGGGGATGGGCGACGTCGCATTTCACACGCTTTTTGCGTATGACCTGATGAGGAGCCCAAGCCCGGAATCTGTCTCCGGAATCTGCCTCCGCAATCTGCCTCCGCAATCTGCCTTGGAGATCTACCCGTGCCACCGACCACTGCCACACCCGTTCCCCGACCCACCGTACAGTTCAGCACGCGTACGCGGTGCTGGACGCTCGTGTCGACCTTCGATATCGCGCTCGAAGGCCACCCGGTGCGCATTGAACCCGGTTTTCGGTTCGACCTGGCCTCCGTGCCCCGATTTCTCTGGTGGTTCATGGCCCCGTTTGAACTCTCCATTGCCGCGCCACTCGTACACGACTGGCTCTACCGCCACGGCGGCTGCGTGACAGACCGGGAGGGCGCCGCGTTCTGCGTCACGCGCCGCGGAGCGGACCGCATGTTCCGCTGCATCATGCAGGACCAGGGGGTCCATACGTGGCGCATGGCACTTGCCTGGTGCGCCGTCCGCGCCTTCGGATGGGCCGCGTGGCATCACCGGCTGGATCCCGAGGCGGCATCTATCGTTCACGCCCCCTGACATCTTCGGGGCAGGGTGAAATTCCCGACCGACGGTATGGATGCGCCGCCGCGCGTGTCTGAGCCCGTGAACCCGTGGAGGCCGGCCCGTGGCCTTGCCTTCCCGTGGTTGATCCGGTGAGAAGCCGGAGCCGACGGTGAGTGCGCAGTGCGCGCCGCAGTCCGGATGGGAGAAGATGCGATAAGACGGGACTAACGCCCGCCTATGACGGCATACGATTACATGACGCAGGCCCTCGACCTCGCCAGGCCATGGCTGGGCCGGACGTCGCCGAACCCCCCTGTCGGGGCTGTTCTGGTCGATGCATCGGGGCGCGACGTATGGACGGGCGTGCACCGCAGGGCGGGCGCGCCGCACGCCGAGGTAGAAGCACTGGACCGGGCTGGCGTGGCTGCCCGGGGAGCCACGCTGTACGTAACGCTCGAACCCTGCAATCACACAGGCCTGACAGGCCCCTGTACCGAAGCCATTCTGGCAGCCGGCGTAGCACACGTCGTGTTCGGCGCGCCCGATCCGAATCCGAACGTGGCCGGGGGCGGCGCTGATTATCTTCGCGCGCGCGGCGTTCGCGTCACGCAGACAGCCGAAACGGAAGCCGAAGAACTGATCCGCTTCTTTGCCCATCATGCCCGCACGGGACGGCCGTGGTTGAGGGCAAAACTTGCCATGAGTCTCGACGGGCGCATTGCAACGCGATCGGGCGAATCGAAATGGATTACCGGACCCGAGGCGCGCGCCCATGCGCGTCGTTTTCGGGCGGAAGTGGACGCCATCCTCGTTGGCGTGGGCACCGTGCTGGCCGACAATCCGGCGCTCACGGCACACGCTCATGAGCCCCTGCGCATCATTCTGGACTCCACATGCCGTACGCCGCCAGCGGCGGCGGTGGCGCGCGGCGGAACACTGATTGCGACGACGGTGCGGGCGGCGGAGGCGGATCGCCGCCGCCTCGAAGAAGCGGGCTGCGAGGTGCTCGTCCTGCCGGACGTGCGCCCATGCGTTGACACTTCGGCCGGCGACGCCGCACCGACAAGGGTCGATGTCGCCGCCCTCCTCGACGAACTGGGTCGCCGGGGCACGCTGTCGGTGCTCGTGGAAGGTGGGCCGCGGGTCCACGGCGCGTTTTTCGATGCCGGCCTCGTCACGGAGGTCCACGCCTACGTCGCTCCGCTGGTCATTGGCGGCGCCGGCGCCCCATGCGCCGTCTCGGGCGCCGGGGCCCATTCATTGGGCGATGCCCATGCACTCACCCACCTGCAAACGGAACAGGTGGGCGCTGATCTGTTCATTCGCGGCTTTACCAACAGGGCACCATGTTTTCAGGAATCATAGAAGAGACGGGGCGCGTCGAGGCGCTTGAGGCTTCTTCCGATCCGGAAGGAGGGACCACGCTCACCATCCGCGGGCCTCACGTGCTCGGCGATACGCGGCTTGGCGACAGTATTGCGGTCAATGGCGTGTGCCTGACGGTGACGTCCCGGGACGAGGACCGCTTCACCGTGGGACTGGCGCCGGAAACCCTCAAGAAAACAAACCTGGGCAGCCTGTCGCCCGGGGATGGTGTAAATCTGGAGCGCGCGCTCGGCGTCAGCGGCCGCTTCGACGGCCACATGGTGCAGGGGCACGTGGAGACGACGGCGCGCATTGCGGCCCGCACAGAAGACGGCGACAGCCTCCGTATACGGTTTGCCATTGATCCTGCGTACGGCCGGTATATCGTTCCCAAGGGGTATGTGGCGGTAGATGGCATATCACTGACCGTGATCGATGCGGACGGGAGCACCCATTTTTCCGTCATGCTCATTGCATGGACGCAGGATCACGTAACACTCTCCCGAAAACAGGTTGACGACGCCGTGAACGTGGAAACGGATATCGTCGGCCGATACGTAGAACACTTCATGCGTTTATGAACTTCAGCCCCATGACCGACGTCCTGGCAGCATTTGCGGCCGGCAGACCGGTTGTCGTCCAGGACGATGCAGACCGCGAGAACGAAGGCGATATCATTTTCGCCGCGCAGCATGCCACGGCGCAACTGGTGAATTTCTGCGTTCGGGAGGCGTGTGGCCTGGTCTGCGTGGCGCTGGCGCCCGAGCGCGCGGACCGTCTCGGCCTCCAGCCGGCACCGGTCCGCGGTCGGGCCGCGCATTACAGTCCGTTCACGTGGTCTGTGGAGGCGGCGAGCGGCGTATCGACCGGAATATCTGCACCGGACCGGGCACGTACCATCCGGGTGCTCGCCAGTCCGGACAGCCGCCCGGGCGACCTGGTGTCGCCGGGACACATTTTCCCGCTCCGGGCGCGGGCGGAGGGACTCGCCGAGCGCCGTGGCCATACGGAGGCTGGCGTGGCGCTGGCCCGCATGGCAGGGTGTGAACCAGCTGCCGTTTTGTGCGAGGTCATGGCGCCCGATGGCGACATGCTCCGCGGTGGTGCACTCGCCGCGTTTGCCCGTCGGCATGGCATGCCGCTGACAAGTGTGGCGGAGATTGCACTGTTTGAGGGACGAGCAGCTCCGGCTGTGGAGCCCTCAGCGCCAGGGCTGGTTACTCGGGTGGCTGAGTCGACCATTCCGACGGGACACGGGCTGTTTCGCGTCGCGGTATACCGCGATGTTGAGGGCAAGGAACACCTCGTGCTCTCCCTGCCGCCCCGCCCACCCCTGCCGCCCCGATCACCCCAGCCGCTCGTGCGCATTCATTCCGAGTGCCTGACGGGCGATGCCCTCGGATCGCGGCGGTGCGACTGCGGCGATCAGCTCGAGCGTTCACTGGCCCTGATCGCGGCGGAAGGCAGCGGCATGGTGGTGTATTTGCGGCAGGAGGGCCGGGGAATTGGTCTGGGTAACAAGATTCGTGCCTACGCTCTGCAGGACAAGGGGATGGATACGGTAGAGGCCAATACGTGTCTTGGTTTTGAGCCCGATGAGCGGACCTATGACGTGGCGGCGGCTATCCTCCGGCAGGAACATGTGCTGGCCGTCCGGCTGCTCACGAATAATCCGGCCAAAGTCGAAGGGCTCACGGCGGCAGGTATCCGGGTGGTCGCCCGCGAGTCGTTGTCGACCGCCGTACGACCTGAGAATGAACATTATCTGAGAACCAAAATTGACCGGATGGACCATTCGGTGGGGCTGATCGATGGGTGATGCGGGACCGGCACGAGACGTAACGGTGAGAGGCGATGACATGCACATTGCCGTTGTGGCGACGCGTTGGAACGCCCGCGTGGTCGACCCGCTCGTGGCGGGCGCCGTAGCCGCGCTCGAGCGCGTTGGAGTAGACCCCGGTAATATCAACGTGGTGCGCGTGCCGGGCGCCTTTGAACTACCGGTCGTGGCGGCGCACCTGGCGCGCGGCGGTAACTACGACGCGGTGGTATGCCTTGGCGCCGTCATCCGGGGAGGTACGCCCCATTTCGACTATGTGGCGGGCCCCGTGGCGGACCAACTTGCCGCCCTTGCAGTCGATACGGGTGTTCCGGTAGCCTTCGGGGTGCTGACCTGCGACACGCCCGAGCAGGCGATCGAACGCGCGGGCGGCAAGGCCGGAAACAAAGGAGAGGAAGCAGCACTGGCGGCTGTTGAGACCGCGTCGCTGATTCGTACCTTGCAGGGCTGAACCAACCCTCCTCCTTTCATGAGAGATGCACTGCGTGTGCGCCCCGCTCCCGACGAATATGCCCCCTTCTATGCCGGCTATGTAAACCTGGTATCGGACGGATCCATACTTGAAACACTCAATGAGCAGCTTGCCCGGTTTGAGCGGATCTTCGAACTGGCAGGCGCCGAGCGTGCCAATTACAGGTACGCTCCCGACAAATGGACGGTGCGGGATGTGATTACGCACATCAACGATACCGAGCGGGTGATGTCGTTTCGCGTACTGGCTTTTGCGCGTGGAAGTGCCGGTCCGTGGCCGGGCATGGAGCATGAGGCATGGGCGGAGGCGGCGCGCCTCCGGGAGCGTCCTTTTCAGGAACTGGTAACCGAGTTCGTGAACGTGCGACGTGCCAGTATTTCCCTTTTCAAAGGATTATCCGAGGACATGCTCTCGCGCCGTGGTGTGGCGTCGGGTAACGAATTCAGTGTGCGTGCACTCATCTGGATAACGGCTGGTCATGCCCAACACCACGCAAATATCCTGAATGAACACTATCTGGTGTAGAGCGCGCTTCGCCTCCCGCTCGACCGCGAATCTGTGTCCAGATGGGCTGAATGGCTGAATGGCTGCGGTTATACCAACTGGGTGTAACTTTTTCTCGCCTTCATCGTGATAAGGTCCAGGTTTCAATTACATAGCCAACCCCGTACATAGCCAACCCCGCTAAGAACATGAATCGTTTTATCTACGCCCTGATTCTGGGCGTCTTCCTTGTCGTTCCGGCATCGGCCCAGAATTTTGGTGGTGCTGCGGCGATTGCCGGTGATGACGTCGTTGTCGGCATGAGTGGCCAGAACAGTACCAATTCCACTGTTTACGTCTACAGAAAAGGGGCTGACGGCTCATGGGAGCAGGCAGCACTGCTGGCCGCGTCAGACAACAACGGAGAGGACGACCGCTTCGGGCGTGCCCTTGCGGCCGACGGCAGTACGCTCGTAGTGGGCGCAACGCTCATGAACAACTCCACGGGTGGCGCTTACGTCTTTACGAAGGACGCGGGTGGCAACTGGGTCGAGACACAGAAACTGCTCGGAGAGGATTCTTCGGAAGAGGAATCGTTCGGCCGCTCCATTGCACTCGATGGCGACTGGCTGGTCGTTGGTGCCGCGGGTGCTGATGACGGTCGTGGAGCAGCGTACATATTCCATCGAGGTGCGGACGGCTCCTGGAGCCAGCATTCCAAGTTGCAGGAGGAAGAGGTCGAGGAGGGCGCATTTTACGGCCTGACGGTTGCCATGAACAACGGCAATGTCCTCGTGGCGGCTCCGCTCGCTGGTGAACAGGCGGACGGTCATGTGTATGCGTACTACTACCATGAAGACCAGGATGCCTTTGTGTCCCATGGCCGCCTCGGCAAGTTTCCGGGTGTCTTCGACGGCTCCAACTTTGGTATGGGTCTTGCCCTTGAAGGAGGCCTGGCGATTGTCGGGACGCCGCAACTGGGCGGTGGTATCGGTGGCGCAGCCTTGTACAGGGGGCAGGCGGGTGAATTCCAGCTGGCCGGTGTGCTGCTCCCCTTCACGGCCGCTCAACCTGGAACCGGATCGGCTGTGGCCGTTGTCGGACAGGATGTCTGGGTCGGTGGATCCGGCTCGGTATATGTGTATGAAGGTGGGCCGCGCGGTTTTTCCGCGTCGTATTTCCTGGCTGAAGGCGAGGCAGACGGTGGTTCAGCCTTCGCTGTCAAAGAGGGGCTGGCCGTTGTAGGTAACCGAGCCGCAGACAACGGGTCAGGTGAAGCCCATATTCTGGCTCAGAGCGAAGAGGGCTGGGTTGTGGAGGCCACCGTGGCTACGCCATATGAAGACATGTTCGCCTCCATCACGGGTGGCGAAGTCGAGTGCGGCGAAGGAGAAGCAGCGGCGTTCCCCTGTCAGGACGTGGACCTGGTGTCCTTCCTGAATATTACCGACCTGGGCGGTGGTCGCGGGGTTCGAATGAACGATGTCTGGGGCTGGACCGACCCCGACACGGGTCGCGAGTATGTGATTGCTGGTCGCACGAACGGTACCTCGTTCGTGGACGTAACCGACCCGGCCAATCCGCGCTACCTGGGCGACCTGCCGCTCACAGAAGGTGCGCAGCCGGCATCCTGGCGCGACATGAAGGTCTACAGGAACTACACATTTATTGTCTCGGACGGTGCCGGTCAGCACGGCATGCAGGTCTTCGATCTGACGAAGCTGCGCGATGTCAACGAGCCACAGATGTTCGAAGCCGATGCCCAGTACGGGGATATCGGTAGCGCGCACAACATCGTGATCAATGAGGAGAGTGGTTTTGCGTATGCAGTCGGGGTCAATTCGGGCGGTGACACCTGTGGTGGTGGACTTCACATGATCAATATCCAGGATCCGCTCAACCCAACCTTTGCAGGATGCTTCGGCCACGAGGGCACGGGCCGGGCAGGTACGGGCTACTCCCACGATGCCCAGTGCCTCATTTACAACGGTCCTGACGCTGACTATGCCGGTCGTGAGATCTGCTTCGGCCACAACGAGACGGCTCTATCCATTGCGGACGTTACGGACAAGGATAACCCGGTGGGCATATCCATTGGTCAGTACCCGAACGCCGGTTACACGCACCAGGGGTGGACGTCGGAGGACTTGCGCTACTACTACGTGAACGACGAACTGGACGAGATGCAGGGTCTTGCCGAGAAGACGCGAACCATGATCTTTGATATATCGGATCTGGATGATCCCGTTCTGGTCAAGGAGCACCTGGGTACGCACGCGTCGACCGACCACAACCTGTACATCCGGGGCAACCTGATGTACCAGTCGAATTACAACTCGGGTCTGCGCGTGCTGGATATTTCCGACCCGGAAAACCCGACGGAGGTCGCCTACTTTGACGTAGCGCCCCAGGCGAACGATGATGAAGCCGGTTTCAGCGGTGCGTGGAGCAATTACCCGTATTTCGAGAGCGGCACTATCGTCGTTACCGGAATCGGGTCCGGGCTGTTCATGCTGAGGAAGAGCCAGGTCGATATTTAGAAGCGTGTTGAAAAACCATCACACACCCTTCTGCGGCGGCGAAACGCCATCTACTGCGTTGTCCCTCCTTCGAATAGCGCTGCTATTCGGCGTCGGGACGCCTTGCATCTGTCATTCCGGCGCTCGCATCTTGGTGCA
>JAJCYR010000074.1 GCA_029262775.1 Bacteroidota bacterium | reverse complement strand
TATTTCGCCGCAGGGTGACAAGGTGGCTTTTGCGGCCAGTGGTATCCACGTGCTCGACCTCGCAAGCGGCGACGTGCAGGTATTCGATGTTCCAGGGGCGTACGTTCACCTCGCATTCTCGCCAGATGGTTCCGAACTCCTCGTTACGACAGCCGAGGGACTCATGCGGCTGTCGATGGCGACCGGCGCCGTCATTGACCTCGGCAACACCATCGAGGGCGGGCCGCGCGGAGAGTGGGTGTCGTCCAGTTATATCATCTATGAAGAAGAAGCGACGGTGTATGGCCGCTCGCTGAATGAGTCCGCTGGACGTCGTCTCATTGAACTCGATACGCTTGCCGGACAATATGATCTGGATTATCCGAGTGTACTTCCAGACGGTAAGACCATCATGGCTACGGCCGAATACGGGGGCAACCAGCCCGACCGCATCGGGTTCTGGGAACTGGAGACAGGGCGAATACTCAAACTCCTGGACGTGCCGGGTACGCGTGCACACTACATTTCATCCGGTCATCTGATTGTGAATGTGGACGGAAGGGTGATGGCCGTCCCGTTCGACATGGAGAGCCTGGCCCAGACGGGGCCCATTGTACAGATCGACGCGCCGGTGAAGGTAGAGGGCATGGCGGTTTCCGACGAGGGAACCCTGATCCATGCTGGTATGCAGGCTGGCGTCGTGACGGCGTCTGGTCCCAGTACACCACTTTTTGGTGCATTAACGAGGACTACGATCCTGCTACAGGACAGGGCCTCGTTTCCACCCGGCCGGTACAACAATGCCGCCATCCATCCATCGGGAATGTACGCTGCCGTCGCACTCGAGGGCGAGGTACGCGCGGGCGGCGGTCTACGGCCGTCCGACATCTGGATTCTGGACTTCGAGACGGGCTCGCGGCGGGCCCTGACAAGTGGCGGGCGCAGCATGGCGCCTGCATGGAGCCCGTCGGGTGATTCCCTGTACTTCGTAGAGTTTGGCGGCAACTCCCGTCTCAAGATCATGGCCGCGTCGGGGCGTGGGGGAGCCCGCGTTGTCGTGGACCCGGCGATTCCTGCGCTGTATGACCTGGATGTGTCGCCCAACAAAAAGTGGGCGGTAATGGCCGCAGGCATTCCGCCGACGATGGATGCGGCGACCGATATGCTGATTGTGGATCTGGAAACCGAAGAAGTGTACAGCCGCGGGCTGGTCGCGGAGCGGCTGACGGCTCCGGGCGGCAATCCGAGGCACCTGGCCTTCTCGCCCGACAGTAAATACCTGGCATACGAAGACCAGGGAGCCATACGGGTCCAGTCAATGGAGGACCTGGACAGCGTGCCGATCACGGTGTGGGAAAATGGCATGACGCTTCCTAAATGGTCGCCGGACGGCACCGTGCTGCACGGCATCCGACTCGGACAGAACAGAGCAGAAATGGAAGTCCAGACGGACCCTGTTTTCCGCGTTCTGGGCGAGCGATCTGTCGATTCGCCAGGCGGCGTCTACTCGACGAGTCTGTTCGATCTGTTGCCGGATAATTCCGGCTTCATGATGGGCTACCCGACGGCGCTGTCAACAGACGCCTCCGGCTCGATGTCCACGGACGCAACGACGGCAAGGCGAGAAGGGCTGGACGTGCATTTCATTATCAACGTGTCGGGCCTCGTGGAGCAGTGAGCCTGCTTCGCAATCTGCGTTTCGCATTTTGCGAATCGCAAAATGCGAAACGCAGATTGCGAATGCGCGTATGGTGATGGAACGGAAGTCACCAGGCGTAGGCCAGTGTCATGAAAAACCCTTTTGAATACGGCGGTATTGTGGGCCAGGATGCGTTCTGTAATCGCGTAGTCGAGCAGAACGATCTGCGCCGTGCGGCGGACAATGGAGATCGGCTACTGGTCTATGCCGAACGGCGCATGGGCAAGACATCGCTCGTTCGCCGTGTCCTTGAGCAACTACCCATAGATTCCTACCTGCCCATTTACATTGATCTTTGGACGACAAACGGGACCCGATCATTCTCCGTCCAGGTAGCCAAAGCGACAGCAGAGGCTGCCGAGAGGCGTGCTGAAAAAATGCTGGTCACGGCGAAAGATTTATTCCGATATCTGACTCCGTCGGTTTCGATCGATGACACCGGTAACCCGTCCGTGCAGTTTGGTGCCCGCGCCGCCGTGGCCGACGTGCCCCAATTGGAAGATGTCCTCCAGGCACCCCTCAAGCTGGCCCAGCGCCGAAAAAAGAAGGTGGTTGTCGTCCTGGATGAAATTCAGCGTATTGCTGAATACGCAGATGACGCTGTTGAGCGCACCCTGCGCAGCGTGGTCCAGGAGCCGTCCGGTGTCGCATGGTTTTTCCTCGGCAGCCGGAAGCACCTGATCCAGCACATGTTTTCAGACAAATCGAGGCCATTGTACCGGTCAGCAGGGCATTATCCCCTTGAATCCATCCATGTGGACGACTGGACGCCGTTCATCCAGGACCGTTTTAAAGCAGCCGGAAAACACGTTTCTGCTACGCATGTAGCCGAACTCTGTACACGGACCGAGGGCCACCCATACTATACACAGCACTTCGCACACGATCTGTGGGAAATCACAGGGGCTGGAGAAGCCGTCACGGAGAAACACCTTGTCGATGCCGAGTACCTGCTTCTCAGGAGGCTGAGCCACTCGTATACGGTGCTCTGGGAAAGCCTCACACCCAATCAGCGCACGCTGCTCCGCGGCCTGGCGCTTTCCGACGGCAGTCTCTCCACATTTTCCGCTGGGTTTTTGGCCGATACGGGGCTCGCCGCATCGAGTGCCCATCGAGCGGCCGAGGGTCTGCTTTCAGAGGATGTGATTGATCGGGGGCCCGACGGTTTCGTAATCACCGATCGATTCCTTCGTCGCTGGTTGGCGGCGTTGTGACCGCTTCGGGCCAAAGCTCTCGCATGGGGCGCCGCATGAGGAGCCGCCCGGACATGGGAGCGAAGTTCACGAAGCCGTTCACGAGGTAGATTTCCCGGGGCGAGCAGTTGAAGAGGAACTTCACTTCGCGGTCACCCTTTCGGGGGTCGTTTGTGAAGATGGCGGCCACGAGGCCGCTGCCTGTGCAGGCGCCCCCAGGACCGCTGCCCGCCGTCCCCACAAAGACATCGACTTCCTCGCCGTCGTTGGCCAGCGTGCCGTTCACATAGCCGTAATCGATGGGGTAAATGATGTCCGGATACCGTGGATGCGCCGTGCCCGAGGGCCGCTCAATGGTGATGCCGTTCATCGTGATGAACCCGTCCCACATCTCCCAGTCGACCCAGCCGGGTACATCACCCCCGCTCACGACGCGTCCTTTTCTGGTGGCACAAGCGCAATGTGCAGGTCGGCGAGCTGCCGCTCGTCCACCACGTCCGGGCTTGCCACCATGGGCTCCTGAGCCGACTGCGTTTTTGGGAACACGATCACGTCGCGCAGGCTCGGCGCGCCGGCGAGCAGCATTGCAATTCGGTCGAGACCGAATGCAATGCCGCCGTGAGGCGGCGCGCCGTATCGGAACGCTTCCAGCAGGAAGCCGAATCGGGCCTTTTGCTCAGCCTCGTCAATGCCCAGCGCATGAAACATACGTGCCTGCACGTCCGAGCGGTGAATACGGATGCTGCCGCCGCCAAGCTCCGTGCCGTTGAGCACCAGGTCGTAGGCGCGCGCGCGGACCGCACTGGGGTCTGTGGCCAGCCGCTCCAGGTCATCCTCGTGCGGCGATGTGAACGGATGGTGCATGGCGTAGTACCTGCCGTCTTCCTCACTGAACTCCAGCAGCGGAAAGTCGGTGACCCACAAAAACTTCCACGGACCATCCGCGCTCTCGGAAATAAGCCCGAGGTCGCGCGCCATATGCAGGCGCAGCCCGCCCATCTGCTCGAACACCTTTGGCGCAGGCCCGGCCATGACGAGGACCAGGTCGCCCGCTGCGGCGCCCACCTGCTTCACGGCTGCCGCGACGTACTCCGCAGGCAATACCTCTGCTTTCACACTCGACTGCACCTCGCCTCCATCGGACGGAAGGCGGAAATGGATGAGGCCGCCGCCGCCAAGTTTTGCGCGGACCACATTCCTGTCAATCTTGTCAAGCTGCCCGCGGCCCATGTCGCCCATACCCTCGACACGGATAGCGACCACCGCGCCACCCCCGTCGATGGCGCCATCGAACAGGCGGAAGCCCGATCCACGGATCGCCTCCGATACATCTTCAATCTCCATGCCGAAGCGCAGATCGGGCTTGTCGGCGCCGTAGCGCCGAATGGCTTCGTCGTACTTGATCCGCGGAAACGGTATGTCCAGGTCGACGCCCTTTGCATCGCGCCAGATGGTCGCCATGAGCCCCTCGGTCACCTCGTAAATCAGGTCTTCCGTGGCGAACGTCATCTCGACGTCGATCTGGGTGAACTCCGGCTGCCGGTCGGCGCGCAGGTCCTCATCGCGAAAGCACTTTACAATCTGGAAATACCGGTCCAGTCCCGCGATCATGCAAATCTGCTTGTACGTCTGCGGCGACTGGGGGAGGGCGTAAAACTTGCCCGGATGCACACGGGATGGCACCAGATAGTCGCGCGCGCCCTCGGGCGTCGATTTCATGAGCACCGGCGTTTCCACTTCCACGAAATCCAGGCTGTCGTAGTAGCGGCGCACCGACTGGTAGAGCCGCGAGCGCAGCAGCACGTTCTTTTGCAGCTCCGGCCGCCGTAGATCCAGATACCGGTACTTCAGGCGCAGGTCTTCCGACGCGTTCTGCTGGCGCCCTTCATGGGTCGATACAGTGAACGGCAGTGGATCGGACGTGTTGAGCACGATCATGTCATCGACGACCACCTCTACGCCTGCCGTCGGCAAATCGGCGTTCCGGGCCGGCACCTCCCGCAGCTGGGCCCGCCCGCGGATACTCACCACGTACTCCATGCGCAGGTCCTCGCCGAGCGCATACGCCGCCGGACTCTGCTGCGGGTGCAACACGATCTGCGTCAGCCCCCACCGGTCCCGCAGGTCGACAAAAATCAGGCCCCCGAGGTCGCGGCGCGTGTCGACCCAACCTTTAAGCACGACCTCACGACCCGCATGTTCGGCGCGGAGTTCGCCGCAGGTATGTGTGCGGTGGCCATGGGCATCTTTCTGGAACTGGGGGGACTGGGACATGATGGGTTTCGGCTTGTTCTCCTCGCAAGATACGGGGATTCACGCCCCGCACGCCAAATTGCCCCACTTTTTACCGGCGTGTTTTTCTATCTTCACGTGAACCTGACAAAAAAGTACATGTCTGCAGCCGCCGCTACGTTCTTTGGCCACCCCCGGGGCCTGGCCACCCTGTTCTTCACCGAAATGTGGGAGCGCTTTTCGTACTACGGCATGCGCGCGCTGCTCATCCTGTTCATGACAGCCGCCGCCACGGGCGCCAATCCGGGTATGGGGCTCGACGACGGCACGGCAGCGGCCATATACGGCCTTTACACCTCGTTCGTCTACCTGCTTTCGCTTCCCGGCGGCTGGGTGGCCGATAAAATCTGGGGGCAGCGGCAGTCCATTTTCGTGGGGGGCATCATCATTGCGACTGGCCACTTCAGCATGGCCCTGCCCTCGAACACCACATTCTTCCTGGGCCTCATCCTGATTGTAATCGGGACCGGCCTTCTCAAGCCCAACGTCAGCTCCATCGTCGGCGAACTCTACCCCGAAGGCGGCGCCCGGCGCGATGCCGGCTTCTCGGTCTTCTACATGGGTATCAACCTGGGCGCCTTCCTGGGGCCCATACTCTGTGGCTACTTCGGCCAGGAAATCAACTGGCACTACGGGTTCTCGCTGGCCGGTTTCGGCATGGTCCTCGGCCTCATCCAGTACCGGCTCGGCTACAAACATCTGGGGGAATCTGGAAAGCTCGTCACGACAGACGCTGAGGACGTCATCAAGGCGCGCACCCGGCGGTTCTATCTTGTTGCCGCAGGCGTCATCATGGCCGCCGTTGGATTCGGTTTTCTGGTCAATGCAGGAATCATTCCGCTGACCATTCAGCAGGTGGCGGGCGGTCTGGGGTCGAGCATTTTGATCATTGTTGGGCTTTACTTCCTATACCTCTTCCTGCTTGGTGGACACACGAAGCAGGAAAAGAAGCACCTTGGCGTGATTTTGTGGCTCTTTGTGCTGGCCGCCATCTTCTGGAGCGGATTTGAGCAGGCCGGTTCGAGCCTGAACCTGTTTGCCGAGCGCGCCACGGACCGTATGATCGGGGGCTGGGAAATGCCCGCCAGTTGGCTACAGTCCGTCAACTCGACGTTCATCATCATTTTTGCCCCCATTTTTGGGTGGCTCTGGATTACGCTTGCCAAGATCAACCGGCATCCATCGTTCCTCTTCAAGTTCGCATTCGG
>JAJCYR010000073.1 GCA_029262775.1 Bacteroidota bacterium | reverse complement strand
GAAACTGGTCGTTTGGTGCGGGTTTGCAAGCGGCCGGACTCATATTCGATTATGCGCTGCTGCCGTTCGAGGAGGGATTCGGTGGCGCCGCGCACATCCTTACGGGGACGTACTCGTTTTAAAAGCTTTTAAAGGCTTTTAAAAGGTCGAGAATACCTGCTTCAGGGCGTCCCAGCCCAAACCGCCTGTACCGCCACTTCGTATGCGGAGCGTCGCCCAGAAGTCGAGGATCAGCATCTGGGCAGCGTGGATGGGGACGGCAATCCAGAAGGAGCGCGTGCGCCACACGAGCGCGCCGAGCGCGACGCCGCCCACGATGGAGAGCAGCGCCTCGGGAAGTGGCTTGTTCATGTGCAGGATGGCAAATGGCATGGCCTGCACAAAGATGGCGTACACACCGAAGGTGCGCCGCGTCCCGAAGAGTACAAAGCCGCGCCACAGGTATTCCCAGCCCACCCAGTAAAACAGGAACAGGCTTTCGTAAATGGCGAAAAAGCGCCAGTTATGCGCGGCCGGGGCGTAGTGGGGGTACTGGGCCTGGAAGTCGCTGCCGGCCGAGAGAATCCACGTACCAACAATCACAATGGGCAGGTAGATGGCAGTGATCTGCCACGCCAGGCGGGAATCGCCCTTGCCGAGACCCATCTCCTGTAATGATTGCCTGAACACCAACTTCAGCAGAACTACGGGCAGGACGAACCCGAGAAAACCCTGCATGCCGAACCACCACCCCCACGACCAGAGATCGGGATTTTCGATGCCCAGGAGAGGGGCGATTTCAAGGCGGAACAGGCGGCGGTCGCCAAACTGCATCTGCAGGATGACCACGAAGGCTGTTACCAACAGTACGGTCACGGTCTGGGTGTCGAGCCGCTTCAAGGCACGACGAAGTGCATGCCGTTCAGCCGACCATGACCTGGTGCCCGACATGCTTACAGATGACGTTCAGCGTGGTAGGAAGAGCGCACGAGTGGGCCGCTTTCAACGTGTTCGATTCCCTTGGACTCGCCGACCTGTTTGAACCACTTGAATTTGTCCGGATCGACAAATTCGATCACCGGGAGGTGCATGCGCGTCGGCTGTAGGTATTGTCCGATCGTCATTACATTCACGCCGGCATCAACGAAGTCGTCCATGAGGGCGAGCACCTCGTCGTCCTTTTCACCGAGGCCGACCATGATACCGCTTTTGGTGCGCAGTCCCTGCTCTCTGGAGCGCCGGAGAACCTCCAGGGAGCGCTCGTAGATGGCTTGTGGACGTACTTGTTTGTACAGACTGGGCACGGTTTCTACGTTGTGATTCAGGATTTCCGGACGGACATCGAGCACGATCTGCAGCGCGTCCCAGAGTCCCCGGAAATCAGGAATCAGGACTTCAATGGTCACGCCAGGAATTTCCTCACGGAGTTTTTCAATCGTGGCTGCAAAAATGGGTGCGCCGCCGTCCTTGCGTTCGTCGCGGTTGACCGATGTGACGACCGCGTGTTTGACGCCCATCAGCTTGGCAGCATGCGCCACGCGATTGGGCTCGTCCCAGTCCAGCCCTTCGTCAGGCCGTCCTGTCATGACAGCACAGAAACCGCAACTGCGGGTGCAGACATTCCCGAGGATCATGAACGTGGCGGTTCCTGCGGTCCAACATTCGCCCATGTTCGGGCAACGCGCGCTCTGGCATACGGTATGGAGATCATTGGACTCAATGATGTCTACCAGGTTCTTGTACGTCTCGCCGTATGGGAGCTTGACCCGCAACCAGTCCGGGCGCTTGCCCCTTTCGCTGACCGACTGAGGGGCGTCGATCACCGGGAGCTCCATCATTTCCATCGTTGCCGAGTCTCCATCTCCGGTTCCTGCCGTACTCAGCTGAATTTGGCCGGGACGAAAAGCGGGTCGTTGTTTCCTGGTTTCTGACATGTGGGATCTGGTCCGTTGCGGCGCGCAGAACGCGCCATTCTCTTTTCGCGTCGCCGAGGAAACCGGTCGCGTTGGGTTAAGATCCCCCGAAGCGCATCCGCTGGCAATGAAGTTTCCGTTTGCGGTGTCTATCTTGACTAAAACACTTCGGACGAAAAAGGTACGTACATGGATTCAGGTAACAGAGGTCGCATTGCGCCCGATCAGGTAGAACGGATTTTCATGGAGCACACCAATGCGCGTGGTATGATGCCCATGGTGCTTGGCATGTCCGGTTCGGGTGGGGTTCAGCTTCATGACGAGTTGCATAACAGGTCCTATCTTGACTTTTTCGGATTTTATGCGTCGAATGCAATTGGCATGAACCACCCGAAGATGAGGTCTGACGGTGATTTCCTGGAGCGACTGCAGGAAGCCGCCCTGAACAAAGTGACCAACTCGGACATCCGCACGGTCCACATGGCACGTTTTCTGGATACATTCGGGCGCGTCGCCAAGCCGGACTACTTGCCCCATGCCTTTTTTGTGTCGGGTGGTGGGTTGGCTGTTGAGAATGCGCTGAAAGCTGCCTTCGATTGGAAGGTTCGCAAGAACTTCCAAAAGGGGTATCGGAGCGAAGTGGGACACAAAGTCCTGCACTTCGATCAGGCGTTTCATGGAAGGACCGGGTATACGCTCTCATTGACCAATACGGCCGATCCCCGGAAGACCATGTATTTCCCCAAGTTCGACTGGCCCCGGATTACCAATCCGAAAATGATATTTCCGCTCGATAAACATGTCGACGCGGTTCGCGCTCATGAAGAACTGGCTCTCAAACAGGCCAAACACTACTTCCGGACGTACACGGATGAGATCGCCTGCGTAATTATCGAACCCATCCAGGGAGAGGGGGGAGACAACCATTTCCGTAAGGAATTCCTGCAGGCCCTCAAGGATCTGGCCATGGAGAACGATGCCCTGCTCATCTTTGATGAAGTGCAGACGGGCGTCGGAGCCACGGGAGCCTTTTGGGCACACCAGGATATTGGTGTCGAGCCGGATATCATCTCATTTGGGAAGAAGACGCAAGTGTGTGGCATTCTGGCTGGACGGCGACTCCATGAGGTAGACGACCACGTGTTTGAAATGGGCAGCCGAATCAACTCCACGTGGGGTGGTAATCTGGTCGACATGGTGCGCTTCGACCGCATTCTCGAGATCATCGAAGAAGACAACCTCATCGAGAATGCCCGCACGATAGGTAACCACCTGCAGTCGAAACTGCACGAAATCGCGGAACACATGCCCGTGGTCGGCAATGTCCGTGGCCGCGGGCTGTTCTGTGCTGTCGACGTGCCCACAGGCGAGTTCCGGGACCGCGTTCTTGACGCGTGCTACGACGAAGGAGTTGTGATTCTTGGCTGCGGGGATCGCTCCATCCGGTTCCGAAGCCCACTGTCCATCACGGCCAACGAGATTGACCAGGGCCTCGAGGTGTTGAAGCATGCCCTCTCGAAAGTGGCATCTGAGTACCGCCCCCATCGTCAGAACGAAGATCTGCTGGATGCGCTGACCGACGGCTGATGGGGGCGGCCGCTTTTATGATTGTCTGTCAGGGTTATTCCACAGACACTTTCGGCCGGGACATTTTGGCGATGTCATCGGCAGTGAGTCCCTTGTTGAACTCGAACGTTTCCAGTTCGACGGTCTGTGAACCGGCATCGCCAGCGTCTCCCTCCTGCTTGAAGGACACGACAAGTCCATTGCCGACCTCGCGGAATTCACTGCTGTACATGGTGATGGCACCCATGGGCGTTGTGGCTTCCTGGCCCACCTGGTACAGGGATTCGACATCATACAGGATGGTGGTCTCTTGTCCTCCCATGTCGATTTTGACCTCATAGGCGCGCGAGCCGTCGGGCATGTCACGGATGCCCGCCAGCGACAGCAGGGAGTCGGCCATCTCGATATAGGCCAATTCAGGCTTGGCGGCAAATTGATTCCGAAGGCCATCCCGCGCGGCATCTGGCATGTCATTGATGTCCTGTTGGCCCTGGGCACTTTTGACCCACCCGCCGTCGGGTGTGACGTAGACTTCCTGTCGAACCGCTTCTGCCGGGATGCCCTCCGGACCATCCACGAGATTGACCAGGCCGTAGATATGGCCCGACGCTGTGCTGTGGGATTCCAGTGAGATCTTGATCTCGCCCATGGCCATGACGATACCGATATTGGCTTTCGTGTGTATGTCATTCACACTCTGCCATGCCTCTTTTCCGCCCGTGGCTTCCAGATTGCCCTCAATGATGGCACGTGGTGAGGTGAGATCCTGTGCCAGCGCAGGAAGCGCCAGGAGAAGGAAAAGTGGGACAAGTACAATTCGACGCATGGGTCTTTGATGTGTTTTTCAGGGTTGAGCGCAGGTCTACGGAGAAAGGACGGAAATGTTTGGCCAATGTTACTCGAGGGTGTCGTCGGAAACGTCGGGTTGTTGGTCGGGTGTTTCTTCCAGCACGATCCTCGTCACATCTGCAATCGAGTCTCCATCACGCATTTTTATGATGCGTACGCCCTGCGTGTTACGACCGAGTTTCGAGATCGTGGAAATTTCCATACGGATCATGATCCCTTTGACGGTCGAGATCATCAGGTGTTCGTCCTCAAGGACCCCCTTGAGGGAAACGAGTGGCCCGGTCCTGGACGTCGTTTTCATGGTCAGGATACCCTTGCCTCCGCGGGACTGCACCCGGTACTCGTCGAGCGCTGACCGCTTGCCATAGCCATGCGCACTGACGGTGAGGATATCACGGGAATCATCCTGGACGATTACCATACCTACCACACGTGCATTCTTGCCGAGCGCTATACCTCGCACACCCCGGGTTTTGCGGCCCATGGGGCGGGCATCTGATTCCTCAAATCGGATGGACTTGCCGCTGGAGGAGGCGAGCACGATCTGTGCACTGCCGTTGGTGAGTCCGGCGTCGAAGAGTTCATCGTTTTCATCGACAGCGATTGCAATAATGCCGTTGGCACGCGGGCGACTGAACGATTCAAGGCTTGTTTTTTTCACTTGTCCACGTAGCGTGGACATGACGACATAGTGACTTTTGAGATAGGCTTCATCCCGAAAGTCATCCTTGGAGACCGGTAAAACGGCGCGTATACGGTCATCCGGACCGATTTGAATGACATTGCGGATGGAACGACCTTTGCTCGTGCGGCTGCCTTCCGGAATTTCGAAAATACGCAGCCAGAAGCACTGACCCTGATCCGTGAAAAACAGCAGATAATCGTGATTTTTGCCCACAAACAGATGTTCAACAAAGTCCTCGTCCCGCATGGCGCTACCCCGGCGGCCGACGCCGCCGCGTCCCTGGGCTTCGTATTCGGACGAAGCCGTCCGCTTGATGAGCCCCTGATGTGAGATGGAGACGATCATCTGGTCATCTTCGATCAGGTCTTCGATGAAGATATCGCCCCCGCCTACATAGTCAATTTCCGTGCGGCGGGTGTCCGCGTACTTTTCCTTCATTTCAAGGAGTTCAGTGCGAACAATGGACATCTGCAACTCCCGGCTTCCAAGGATTTCAAGGAGCCTGGCAATTTCAGCCATGACCGCCTTGTATTCATCCTCGATTTTCTGGCGCTCCAGCCCAGTGAGCCGGTTGAGTCGCAGCTCCAGAATGGCCTTGGCCTGCACCTCCGTGAGCGAAAAACCGGGTGAGCCATCTGTGGGGAGTCCCAGTCGCTCGAGCTGCGCTTCGGTGAGTTTGGACGGGTAGGTCCCCGCCATGAGGTTGATTTTGGCGGCTTCCGTGTCGCTGGAGTGCCGAATGATGGTGATCACGGCGTCGAGGTGGTCGAGCGCAATGGTCAACCCTTCCAGAATATGGGCCCGGTCTTCGGCCTTTCGCAGATCGTAGCGGGTACGCCGGACAACGACCTCATGACGATGGTCCACATAGTGGCCAATCATCTGTTTCAGATTCAGCGTTTCAGGTCGCCCGTTTACGAGCGCAACCATGTTCATGCCGAATGTGGCCTGCAGGGGCGTGTACTTGTAGAGTTGATTCTGGACCACCATGGGAACGGCATCCTTGCGCAGTTCGATGACAATGCGCATTCCATCGCGGTCACTCTCGTCCCGGAGGTCGGAAATGCCGTCGATTTTCTTGTCACGCGCGAGCAGGGCAATTTTCTCAATCAGTGTTGCCTTGTTGACCTGGTACGGAATTTCAGTGGCAATGAGTGCGAGCTTTCCGGGGCGCACCTCCTCCTCGTGGAATTTGGCGCGCATGACGACCCGGCCGCGTCCCGTGTGGTAGGCCTGCCGCACTTCTGTGTGCCCGTAGATGGTGCCGCCCGTCGGGAAGTCCGGTGCCGGTAAGATTTCCACGAGTTCGTCGATCGTGATGTCCCGGTTGTCTACGTACGCAACCGTGGCATCGATCGCTTCGCCCAGGTTATGGGGGGGGATTTTTGTGGCCATGCCAACAGCAATGCCGTCGGTGCCGTTGATGAGCAGGTTGGGCACCGCAGCCGGGAGCACCTGTGGCTCCTCCAGAGAGCCATCAAAATTTTCCTGGAAATCGACGGTTTCTTTGCCAAGGTCGCGAAGGAGCTCTTCCGACAGTTTGTGCATGCGGGCTTCCGTGTACCGCATAGCAGCCGCCGAGTCGCCGTCCACAGAGCCAAAATTCCCCTGTCCGTCGACGAGGGGATATCGCATGGAAAACTCCTGGGCCATGCGGACCATGGTATCGTAGACCGCCGAGTCTCCATGGGGGTGATACTTACCCAGCACTTCACCCACGATACGGGCACTTTTCTTGTGTGCCGAGCCGGATCCAATTCCGAGTTCATTCATGCCGAAGAGCACACGGCGGTGCACCGGCTTGAGACCGTCCCGCACATCAGGCAATGCCCGACTCACAATGACGGACATCGAATAGTCGATGTATGAGGACTTCATTTCGTCCTCGATATTGATCGGGATTATGCGTGGGAGGTCTTGTTCCATGGTGCTTGGCTGGGGGAGAAAACAACGGGTGTGGGCTGCGAAAACCCTATCGCACAAAGATACGAAATACTCATACCCGGTTCAACTATATGGCGCGCTTAAATGAACTCATAACACGTTGCAGCGCAAGATATTATTCGTGAGCTCACAGCCACCTGCACGTTTCTCTTCGTACCCTGTCTACAGGCCCCCAGCGTGGTCATTGCCTGCCTGCTGATGACACTGACCGCACGGCACGAGGGCGGTGCGCGCAACACAGCGGACCGCCACAATGTAACCGATGCGAGCTGGAAGTTGACACTGGGAATTGGCTCGACTTCATCCGTTTCCGGGACGCCCTGATCACGCTCTCACCGGATGAAATAGCAAGCGTGTAAAACCATGCCATATGGAATATCAGACAGGGGCCCAGCCCCGGCCAAGCCACGAGCCAATCCGCTCCAATTCTGACGTGTCGATTTCGCTGAAAGCAGCGCGCAGATCCGAGTCCACGTCGAGAACGGCCACCAGATGGCCGTCACGGTTCATAACAGGGACCACTATTTCCGATACGGTCGTCGACGAGCACGCGATGTGGCCTGGAAACGCGCTGACGTCATCCAGTCGGATGGTTCTTCTCTCCTTGGCTGCTGTCCCGCAGACACCGCGGCCGAAGGCAATGTCAATGCATCCATGCCCGCCCTGGTACGGACCCACCTGGAGGTGATTCTCCGATACGGTACGGTAGAATCCTGTCCAGTGGAAGTTGTCGAATGCGGAGTGGAGCTCGCAGGCTACGGTCGCCATGGCGGCTACCCAATCTGTATCTGACTGGACAAGCGCCGCAAGACGATGACGAACCGCGTCGTACGTGGCCTTCCGTTCGTCGGCGGGACGGGGTTCATGCGTGGTTTTCATGCGGCATCAACTCGCCGCATTTTCCGCATGTTCCGCCCGCGAATATTCGGTTTGTCGTCGTACTCTTGATGCGTACAGTTTGTTACTCTTTCAACCGTTTTCGTCCAAATGCATTCCATTCTTGTTTCAGCGCAGGCGGCAGTCCAGGAAATCCGTGAGTTACTCGAAAAAAGGTTTCCTTCGACCATTTTTGCCGTCCGTCTGGAAGATCCGACACTGGACTCCAAGGACCTGCGAGGCGTGGATGTGGTATGGATCTCGGGTCCCAGCCGAGAGGACGTGGAGGACGTGTTGGATATCTTCCAGGGCGTGCGTTGGGACCCTCGATCGGGCGAACTTGACGGCCGGTCCCACTTCATGGTATCGCCGAGCGGCGAACTGGTAGAAGTATTCTACAACGTCGACTACATATTCTGCAACGGTCCGTCTACCTCCGTTCTGGAGCCCTGAAAACGTATAAGCGCCGCTCCGGTATTCATCATTGGCCCTACTTCTGCTGCGCCCGGAATGTCTGTAGCGGTTTCCCGCACGAGCGTCCAGAGCTCGTCCGGTGTAAGCGTGGGATCGAGTGAGCGTAGCAGACCAAATAGACCACTCACGGCGGGCGTAGCCATGGACGTGCCGCTCATGGACACATAGCCCCCATTGGCTTGCACGGAAAGGATATTCACACCGGGTGCGGAAATGCCGCGCTCGAGAGACGACGTGATATTGGAGAAGGAGGCCCGGTTCAGATCCCGATCTACAGCGCCCACCACGATGACGCCTTCCACGTTGGCGGGAAATTGCTGCGCTGCATCCCGACCGTCATTGCCTGCAGATACCACGACGGAGATGTTTCGCGAACGGGCAAACGCAATCGCATCCCGGATGACCTTTGGTGCCTGTCCGCCTGTACTGGCGCCCAGACTCATGGATATCACATCCACATTGTCGGAAACGGCGTCAACGATGGCCTGGGCAATACCCTCCAGTGTTCCTGTTCCGTTGTCTGAGAGCGCCTGATAGGCGGCGATCCGGATGAATGAACCCTCCCAATTGATCGATGCAACGCCTAAGCGGTTGTTCGTGGCCGCCGCCGCCGTTCCGGCTACGTGACTCCCATGCCCATTCGCATCCCGGCGAATACCACCAGAGGCCACTACGCCCTGCAGGTCCTCGTGGGATGCGTCAACGCCCGTATCCAGAATGGCCACCGTCGCCTGTCGGACCGGTCGAACGGACTGGAGGAGCTCGTGAGTGCGGTGCGTTCCCGTAGCCTCCAGGTCCCATTGCGACGCTGCAAGGGGATCGTTCTCAAGGAGCGGACCCTGGCCTACTCGTAGATCTGTACCGGGATCAGGTGCGTGTCCAACAGGACCCGGCTGCTCCACGTGATCAATGAATTGAAGTCGCAGGTTGGGTTCCAGGTGGTCCACATTTTCCGTATCCAGTCGAAGAAGGGCGGTGGCCGACTCCAGGTCCGACGCTTCGCCGCTCAGTAGAAAGACCTGGGCCAGGTCGGGTTGGTCGGTCCGTGACAGGGACGGAAAAGCACGCTCATACTGGAGGCTGTAGGCGGAAAGGATGGGTTCAATTTCGCTGATATCGTCGTCCGGACCCAGTTCGACGAGCCACGTAAGACGGTCGGACGTGGACTGCCAAGCGGTTCCGAGACCCAGCAGGAGGGCGGCCGTGAGCAGAAATATTCCCATCGCCAGCCAGGGTCTGGCGCTGCTCGCTCGCCGGAGTTTGTGGAATCGACCAGCAAGGATGAGACTACCGACGCCGAGCCCGGTGGCGGCGCTCAGAAGGTAGCTCGGAAGGGAAGAGGCCGTGGCTGCGCCCCAGCCGAGTGCAACCAGTACCCCGGCGATACCCATGAAGCTGAAAAGAGGCGCGCGCCGAGTAGCTCCCGTACCGAGGGCGAGCAGCAGGAAAGAGGCGACAAGCAAGAGGATCATGATGCGCTGACAGGTTTCACGGATACGACATGCACGTACGTGCCCCACATGGCAGTGCCGAGGACGTGGGCGGACTCAACGGTGGCCTCTACGCACAAGCCGTCCTTTTTCAAACTGTCAGGCAGGCCATCGAGCAGGACGTACCGGTTGCCGTCGGCGTCCGAAAGACCCCAGAACCCGCCTTCCAGGTCGTGGTAGGAAAGGGTGCCTTCCAGCTGTTTCATCATCGTATCCTGTTGGTGTCGGAAAACGTACCTTGACCGTCGCTACGTAAGGGGGAACGGGTGGTTTCATAGACAGCCGGATTGGGCGGCCACAGGACAGAGGTCGGCCCAACACCGCATGCACACGCACCAATGAATCGCATATCCGACACACATATCGAGGAGATTCGTTCGCTCACCGACATCGTTGACCTCGTCTCGGACTACGTGCGACTCAAAAAACGGGGAACCAATTTCATTGGTTTATGCCCGTTCCATACGGAGAAGACGCCATCCTTCAACGTGAATCCCGGAATGGGTATCTTCAAATGCTTCGGATGCGGCGAGGGGGGTGACGCATTCCACTTTCTTGAACGGGTGGAGGGGTTGTCCTTTCCGGAGACGGTCCGGCTGCTTGCGGAGCGGGCTGGCGTGCAGTTGCCCGAGGAGGAGGGGCCGGATGAGGATGCATCGGAGCGCGAAGCGGGGTACCATGCACTCCGGTTTGCTGCGCGATATTTCCACGACAATTTGACGAAGGGTGATGGTGGATCTGTGGCGCGTGCGTATCTGAAGCAGCGGGGTTTCGACGCGCAGTCCATCACGAAATTCGGGGTCGGGTACGCCCCCGATTCGTGGGATGCGCTGCTCCTGGCGGCGGAAAAGCAGAAAATTGGGCCGGACGTCCTGGCCTATTCCGGCCTGGTGGTCCCTCGGCGGGAGGGCAGCGGTTGGTATGATCGGTACAGGCACCGGCTCATGTTTCCGATCTTCTCTCATGTTGGTAAAGTGCTGGGGTTCGGAGGGCGTGTTCTGCGCGAGGAGGACACGCCGAAGTACATCAACTCTCCGGAGACGAAGATCTACTCGAAAAGCCGCGTGCTGTACGGGCTGTTTCATGGCAAGAACGCCATGCGGCATCGGGAAGAGGCTGTTCTCGTTGAAGGATACACGGACGTGATGTCACTGTATCAGGCGGGCGTTCAGCATGTGGTGGCGTCCAGCGGCACAGCACTGACCGAGGAGCAGGTGGCGCTTCTGGGTCGGTATGTAAAAACGATCGTGCTGCTCTACGATGCGGACGCCGCAGGACAGCGGGCCGCGCTGCGAGCCATTGATCTCATTCTTGCAGCAGGCCTCATACCGTACGCCGTCCAGTTGCCTGACGGGGAAGATCCGGACTCGTTTGTACGCGCCAAAGGAGGGCCTGCTTTTGACGCCTTTCTGAAGGAGCATCGACAGGATTTTGTGGACTTCATGCTGACGCAGGCCCGGCAGTCGGGCAGTATGGACGCGCCCGAAGGGCAGGCGTCCGTGCAGCGCACCGTTCTGGAGTCACTGGCGAAAATTGAAGATCCACTGGTCCGGGAGTCCTACCTGCGGGTCGCTGCCAGCAAAATGGGATTACCGGACGTACAGTTGAGGCCGCTGTTGGCCGGGATGATGAAGCGCCGAAAACCTACGTCAAGACAAGCGGCAGTCAGGTCGTCAACGGACCGTCTGGTCAGGACATCTGACGATGCAGGGCCACACCATACGGATGCTGCCGCAGTCGAAGAAGCCCCAGTGCCTGACGCCGACCCTACACCCCCAGAAAAATTCCTGCACTTTCTGATGCTTGACGTGGGGTTGCCTATTGTTGAATACGTGATGGGACACCTTGCTGTGGAAGAATTTACGGAGGGCCCCAGTCGCGATCTCGCCGCGGAGCTGGTTCGGCAATACGCAGCCGACACATTCGACCGGAAGCGCATTCTTGGCGGAGCAGCCGGGGCAAACGTGCAACGCCTTGCCGCTGAGGTGCTGACGCAGCTGTCAGAGCCCAGCATGAATTGGGAGCGCCGGCGCAACATCAGCGTCCCGAAATTGTCTGATGGTCCGCAGGAAGCGGCAGGTTCGGCCATGGTGCTACTCCGCCTCAGACACGTGCACCAGAAGCTGGATCGGTTGCAAAAGGAATTGTATCGGGCACAACAGTCCGGTGCGGATATGAATGGTCTCCTTCAGGAACAGGCTGAGCTACTGGCCTATCGCCGTGCGATTGAAAACCGGGAATTTTTGAGTACAACATAGAAGCGTGTTGAAAAACCATCACACACCCTTCTGCGGCGGCGAAACGCCATCTACTGCGTTGTCCCTCCTTCGAATAGCGCTGCTATTCGGCGTCGGGACGCCTTGCATCTGTCATTCCGGCGCTCGCATCTTGGTGCA
>JAJCYR010000072.1 GCA_029262775.1 Bacteroidota bacterium | reverse complement strand
GATGCTGTTGGAATGTCCAAAAGTCGGGAGCCGCTGTTCAGACCAGGTCGAGCTTATCGGGTTAAACCAGTATATATGCCGATCACTTATGGCGACGACGAGGTCTCCCTCAGGCGTGTTGAGCACCTCAAGTCCGGTTATGGTGCCGTTCGCTCTCGTTTCAAACGCCAGATTAAAATCCTGGGCGGAAGCGAGGTGCGGCAGCACAGCCACCGAGAGTATGAGAAACAGGGCACAGGATTTCAATACGTCAGGCTGATATCTCATTTTGCCTTCTGGGTGTGGGTATTGATCGTGCGTTCAATCTATACGCCTCGTTACGCCTATATCGCGCCAAGTGGCCTGAACCGTCGCATAGGGAGCATGAGTGGAGTAAGGGGCAGTTTTGGAAGAGTCCATTGCGTCTGACGTGGCTTTCGGCCGCCGCCAGCACGCAGAAAAGCGAGGTTCTCCGGCTCGTCCTGAACATCGTCGTGCCATGGGATCTGTTTTTCTCCATCCGCTTGGCACGCGCCGGCGAACGGCTGCACCGCGAGGACTGCCCGTGTAGAATGGCCATACGCCCAGTTTGGATGTCGGACTTGTATTCGCAGTCGAAATGTTGTATTTGATATCCCACACAACCGGAGGACGGAAAACTGGATACGAATTCATTCAAGGATAAGGTAGTCTGCGTTGCGGGTGCATCCGCCGGGCTGGGTTTTGGTATTGCCGAGGCTGTCGCAAAGCAGGGGGGCAGCGTTTCGATCGCGAGTCGTACGTCAGAGAAAATTGAAACGGCCGCCGCCAACTTGCGCAGTGCACATGGGGTGGAAGCGCGGGGATATGTGATGGATGCCATAAGCCCTGGATCGATCGGCGAATGGATTGACGCTACACTGGGAGATTTCGGCCGAATTGACGGTTTTGTTGTGAATGCTGGCGGCCCACCAGCTGGAAAATTCGACTCGTTCTCGGACGCCGACTGGGAATCGGCTTTCAATCTTACCCTCATGAGTGCCGTGCGCATGATTCGGGCCGTCCTTCCCATAATGCGCCGCCAGGGATCGGGGTCAATTCTCACCATCACCAGTTCGGCCATCAAGGAGCCCATCGACATCCTGCTGCTGTCGAACGTATTTCGTTCGGGGGTGGTGAGCCTGGTGAAAAGTCTGTCTGCGGATCTGGCGAAGGAAGGCATCCGGATCAACAACCTCGTACCCGGTCAGATTGACACCGACCGCGTAAAGTCCAACGACGAGTTCAAGTCGGATCAGCTGGGTATTCCGTTGAAAGAGTGGCAAAAAAAGCGACACGCGATGATCCCCATGGGTCGATACGGAACCATCCAGGAGTTCGGCGAAGCCGGTGCCTTTCTGCTATCTGATGCCGCCCGCTACATTACGGGGGCGACCCTGTTTGTAGATGGTGGAAAAAGCAAAACGGTGTGGTGAAATGCGAAATCTTGCCGTTTTCGTTCTCGCTGTGGGCGTTCTGACCGGATGCGGTCAGTCCAACGAGCTTACTGTAGCCAACTCCACCGACATCTCGACGCTCGATCCCTACGGGATGTTCAGCCGCGTCGAGATATCATTCGCGGATCATATCTATCAGACGCTCACTTTTTTCAACCGGAACATGCAGGTGGAGCCGCTGCTTGCCGAATCCTGGGAGCGGCTACCGGGCGATACCACGTGGACGTTTCACCTCAAAGACGGCATTCGATTTCACAATGGCGAACCCTTTGACGCAGACGCCGTCAAGTTTTCCATCGACGCGATATATGAACGCAACGCTGCAGGCCAGACGGTTGGAGGAGCGTCCGTTGCGATTCCGTCGGCGGACATTACCCGCGTCGAAGTGGTCGATCCGCTCACCGTAAACATCACGACGCGCGGACCCAAAGCCCTGCTGCCGTTTTACCTGTCGCAGATCTTCATGCTCGAACCGGATTATTACGCGTCAGCCTCAGACGCCGAACGGGCGGAGCACGCCGTTGGCACCGGACCCTATGTGGTGAGTGAACGGATTCGGGACAGCCACGTCCGCCTTGTCGCCAATCCGGATTACTGGGGGGAGGCACCGCTGGCCCAGAGCGTAGTGTTTCGCGCGATCCCCGAAGTTTCCACGCGCATGGCGGAACTGGAAACCGGTGGGGTACACATCATTACTGATCTTCCATTCGATCAGGCCGGACTGCTCAATTCATCGCCCGGCGTGCACGTCACCGTTACAGAAGGAGGACGCCGGGTGATGATTGGAATCACTACGGCAGGAGGTGCCGAACCTCTTCGTGACAAGCGGGTGCGGCAGGCCCTCAACTACGCCATTGACCATGAGGCCATCAGTGAAGGGCTGTTCGGGGGTCAGGTCAAGCGCATGTCGTTCATGTTCAATCCGCCATTCAACCATCCAACACTGGAAGCCTACACGTTTGACCAGGAAAAGGCCCGTGCCCTGTTGGCCGAAGCGGGGTATCCCAACGGATTTGAACTGTCTTCCCTGGATACACCGATGGGGAAATGGATACAGGATTTCGAGCTCGCTCAGACCATTGAGTCCCAGCTTGCCGAAATCGGCGTCACGTTTCGGGAGGGTGTACGGGCATTCGAGTGGGGCAACTACCGGGCGAAGCTGCTTTCGTACAATCTGCCGGGTCTGTTCATGCAGGGATCCGGCGGTGAATTCGAACTCCTTACCGAAGCGGCAGATCTCACAATCACGAGCCCTTCGAATTTCTATCGCTGGGAAAACGAGGAATACGAGGCCCTGTGGGTTGAACTCCAGACGGAACTCGATAGAGACAGGCGTATGGCCATCGGATACCGGATGCAGGAAATAATCCATGAGGAAGCACCGTGGATTTTTCTACACATTCAGCCCGATGCGTACGGCGTGAGCGACCGTATCAACTGGCAGCCCCGTCCGGACGAAATCGTTCATCTCTGGGACGTGTCTATCAACGAATAAAGCGCCCCGGATGGCCAGATATATTGCAAAACGACTGGTAATGGCCGTCTTTATCCTGTGGGCGGTGGCCACGATTGCTTTTGCGCTCACATTTCTATCCGGCGATCCTGCCACTCTCATGATCGGCGACCACTGGACGGCCGAACAGATTGCCGCCTTCCGGGAGCACATGGGGTACGACCGTCCACTGCTCGTGCAGTATGGAGATTATATCGTGGGTCTCACCCAGGGAGACTTCGGAGTTTCTGTTCGCCAGCAGATTCCCGTGATGGATCTGATTGTTCAGCGCTTTCCGGCGACACTCGAGTTGACGGCGGCCGCACTGTTCCTGATTGTGTTCGTTTCCATTCCAATCGGCGTCCTGTCTGCCGTGCGGAGGAATACACTGGCCGATCGTGTCTCGATGAGCGGAGCTCTCTTCGCCCAATCCGTGCCCACGTTCTGGCTTGGCATCATGCTCATTCTGGTCTTCGGCGTGTGGCTGCGATGGCTTCCCGTATCGGGCCGGGGGACGTTTGCTCACCTGCTGCTCCCGGCCATCACGCTGGCCACGTTTTCCACGGCACGAATTGCCCGTCTCGTCCGCTCGTCCATGCTCGATGTTCTGGGGCAGGACTTCATCAGGACGGCGAGGGCGAACGGCCTGCCGGAATGGCGTGTTCAGTACGTCCACGCGCTCAGAAATGCTCTCATTCCGGTCATTACGATGCTGGGAATCGAAGTTGGAAGCTTGCTGGGTGGGGCATTGATAACAGAAACCGTTTTTGCCTGGCCCGGTATCGGCCGCCTGACGCTACAAGCCATTCAGGCACGTGATTTGCCGCTTGTTCAGGGCGTGATCACGTTCGGCGCGCTCATGTTTGTTCTCGTCAATCTCGTCGTCGACCTGAGCTATTCATTCATTGATCCGAGGATCCGTAATGAATGAAGCCTGGACCCGCTTGAAAAAGTCTCCGGTGGCCTTTACAGGGTTCATCGTGCTCGCCATTCTCATTGTTATTGCCTTCGCAGCGCCGTTGATTGCACCGCATGATCCGGGCGCCATCGACATCCGGACGCGCCTCACACCGCCGGTCTGGAACGACGGAGGTAGTGCGACCCATCTGTTGGGCACCGACAACGTGGGCCGGGATGTTTTGAGCCGTATCATTTTCGGAGCCCGGATTTCGCTCTTCGTGGGAGTCGCGACAGTCGTGATCGGTGGATTGGTCGGAACCCTGCTCGGGTTGCTGGCTGGATACTATCGGGGCTGGATTGAAACGATCATTATGCGACTGGTGGATATTCAACTGGCGTTTCCGTCCATCCTGCTTGCAGTCGCCATTATGGCGTTGGTGGGTCCCAGCCTGATGAACGTCATTCTCGTTTTGAGCATCGCCACCTGGGCACCGTTTTGCCGGGTCGCGAGGGGACAAACGCTGCAGGTCTGCAACGAGGAGTATATCACGGCGGCACATGCACTGGGGCTCAAAGACCTCCCGATCCTGATACGGCATGTCATTCCCAACATGATCAACCCCATCATTGTTGTGGCAAGCTTTGCCCTGGCCACGAACATCATCAATGAAGCGTCGCTGAGCTTTCTCGGCGTCGGCGTTCCGCCCAGCACGCCGACGTGGGGCGGCATGCTGGGAGAGGGGCGAAACTACCTGCGCATTGCATGGTGGGTCTCCACGATTCCCGGTCTTGTTCTCATGATGTGCGTTTATTCTGTCAACATGCTGGGAGACTGGCTCAGGGACCTGTACGACCCGCGCCTCCTCGATTGACAGGTGGACATCCTCCGGCCGTGCAAGTACCTTGAGTTGGCCCGTTTGCGCAAAAAAAACCTCATCCCCATGCCTGCTTCAGTCACCATAGGTTTTGAACTTTCGGACGACAACGTCCATGCAGTAGCCGGATACTGCGCGGCCGAAATGGCCATCCACCAGGCGAATACGCGGGGAGATTTACCCGTTGAAGTACGCCTCGAAGTGATCGTAAACGGCAAAAACCGGGACATATCACGGGCGGCTGCCGAAGCCTTCGTGGAGCGGGACGACGCCATTGCAGTGCTCGGACCCACCAACAGCGCCATGGCCGTTATTTCGCAGGATATCTATGCAGATGCTGGCATTCTTCAGATGAGTTCCGAGGCGTCCAGTCCGCTCCTTACCAACAAGGGCTACACCCACTTCTTCAGAACCGTGGCAAACGATGAAGTACAGGGAAGAGCCCTTGGGCAGGTTGCTGCCAGGTATCTGGGCGCCCAGCGAATAGCGATTCTCAACGAGGATTCTGCCTGGGGAGAACCCATTTCGAAGATTGTAGCGGAGGAATGCACCCGCTTGGGTTCGCCACCCGTGCTCCATTACGGCTATGGTGAAGCCGAACGCAACCTCCAGTATGACCAATTGATCAATGCGGTGATGGATGCTGAACCTGATCTCGTGTATTTTGCGGTGTACTGGAATCAATCCCACATCATCGCCCACCTGTTGCGTGACCGCAGGTTGGAAGCCGTCTTTCTGGGAAGCGACGCCCTCAAACCGTACGCGTTTCTGGAAGTGCCGAGCCTGGACAAGGAGCCTCCGTATCACA
Organism: Bacteroidota bacterium; assembly: GCA_029262775.1. Classification (GTDB taxonomy): domain Bacteria; phylum Bacteroidota; class Rhodothermia; order Rhodothermales; family UBA10348; genus 1-14-0-65-60-17. Next base: position 12,459 of record JAJCYR010000072.1, on the reverse strand, counting down.
GCCTCGCCGGAATCGACATGATGGTGAAGCCGTCCGCCAGAAAATTCCTGGTCGAATTCGCTGCCCGTTATCCTGTCATGTTGGATTCGCCGCAGTACGCCCCCGAAGCGTACGATTGCGCAGAGATCATTTTGGAATGCATGCGTCGCGCTCCCAGCCTGAACCGGGCAGCCGTCCTGAACGAAGCCCGGAACTACGGAACGCACCATGGTGCTCTCGGAAGAATTTCGTTCAACACCGCCGGCGATCTCACCGATCCGGACATCGGCCTGTATCGATGCATAAACGGGCAGCGCATTTTTATCGATCTGGTCAAAAATCTGGTGTGATCCCGTTCTGAACGCTGTAAAAACTTCAACCGACAGGTTCACATGATGAAGAAATCCTGTTTCCTCTCCCGAACCGACGAATCCGGTCTTACGCGGCGGATGCCCATCGGTCTGATTGAAGGCGCGACGCCGGGAGAGCGCATTACCGTTTTTGGCGGTCAACACGGCACGGAATACGCAGGAATCGAGGCAACCATGAGGCTGTATCGCGAAATCGATCCGGCTGACGTTACAGGCACAATCGTGGTGAGCATGGCCACGCACGAGGAGTCGCTGATGAACTGGATCCAGTTCGCTCCGACCTATCCAGAAATCTCCGATATGATGCTCGAGGCCGCGACCGGCAGTCAGTACATCATCAATTGCCACGGGGGTGAGTTCACCGAACTGATGCATCCCTACGTCATCTGCCGTCTCATTGGAAATGAGGACGCAGAAGCGCTCGCCATGCGCATGGCTCGCGCATTCGGCGTGGGCATCGTGAGCCTGTCCACATACCGGGGCGAGCCACCGCCAGACCCCTCGGGCAAACGCCCCGCCTGGTGGCTGTGGCCCAAAAAGGGATTGTGCGACAAGTTGGGGGTCCCCGAAATCACACCGGAAGTGGGGCAGGTTGGAGACCGCGACGACACGATCATGTACGGCGGCATCATCAACGTGCTCAAGGAGTTGGGCTTTCTCGAAGGTCCTCCCGTGCAATATCCCGAGCCTGTTGTGATTGGCGATCGTTGGTGGCTCACGGCCCATCAGGATGGCATTTACTTCCCGGCCGTAACCGTGGGACAGGACGTGGAAAAGGGTGCCAATCTTGGCGTGGTCCGGGATTACTTCGGGAACGTCCTGCAACAGGTCACCGCGCCGGAAGATGCGAAGGTGATGAACATGAACATTGGAATGCCGGTCAGGAAAGACGGATTCCTCATCTGGCTGGGACAGCTCTGACCACTACAGCATGAATTCTGACCACACAGCATGAACAAAGACTACCTGTTGCCGCCGGGACGCTCTTTCGAGCTTTCGAAGGAACTCCTCCGAGGCGCCATCGATATTCACGTCCACGCCGGACCGCACATATTCTCGTCACCCCGACGCGTGGATCCCGTTGAAGCTGCCATTGAGGCGCGGGACGCTGGCATGCGTGCCATCGTCTACATGGATGTTTTCGAAATGTCAAACGGCACATCCTGGATCGTTAATCGGGTGTTGCGCGGAGACGATCGGCCTTTTGAGACTTTTGGCGGCCTCATCATGAATACCGTGTACGGTGGAATGAATCCCCGGGCGGTGAAAACAGCTCTTCACTATGGGACGGGAGCCAAATACATCAGCTTTGGTGCCCACTCAACCTACTTCCAGGCGGCTCGGGAGGGCCACATTGTGGATGGCAGCTTTGTACCGCTCAGCGAACTGTATCCGGGTTTCAAAACGGAAGAACTGGATCGCTGCATTCGAATTCCCCTCGAGGGTCCGCCACACGCAGATCTGATCGAAATCCTCGAACTTATTGCCGCCCATCCCGATGTGTACCTGAACACTGGCCACGTCTCGGTGGAGGAGGCCATCCGGCTCATTGAATTGTGCGGTGAGTACGGCATCCTGAAGATCCTCGTGGCCTCGTCGGTCACGAAGATTGCAACAATGGAGCAGCTTGAATGGATGGTCTCGAAAGGTGCGTTCATAGAGTACACATTAGCCGCATACACCCACACCACACCCATTCCCAAGACGCACTATTACGTCGAAAGGGAGTACATGTCCATTGATGAGGGGATGGACACGGCGCCGGACGGCGGCGTGAAAAAGGTTTCGGAACAGATTCGGGAATTGGGTGCTGACAACTGCATCCTGTGCTCGGATTTTGGCGTGTATACGCTTCCCACTCCGGTCGAGGGCATGCGCGGATTCGTGGCGTGCATGCTGGATCTGGGTATTTCGGCCCATGATATCCGTACGATGATCAAAACGAACCCGGAGCGCCTGCTCGGACTTGATCCCCTCCCTGAGACGGATTCGGCGGGTAGATGAGGGAGATTCGCATTCTTCAGGAGCACGTCCGTATTTCGGATCCCCATATCACAAGCGATGATGTGGACAGGTTGTCCATTCTGGGAAACGTTTTCGAGCCTCTCATGCGCCCACGCTTCGACGGGACCTTTGAATCGTGCCTTGCCAGCAGCTGGATGCTGTCTGATGATGCCCGAACCTGGACGTTCCACTTGAATGACGATGCCAGGTGGGCCAACGGCGTCCCTCTGAAAGCAGATGATGTGGTGTTTTCGCTTCGGAGAATGCGCGACGAAGACCTGCCCGGCGAACTGGGGACGTCGGGCGTGATCAGCGGGTATCTCGCGGGCTCCTCCATCGACATGAGTGGTCCGGGCGTGGTGACGCTCTCAACACCGGAGCCCATGGCGGACCTCGCCGATCTGCTCTGCGGGATTCCCATACTTTCGGAATCGGGGGAGGGAGAACTCACGGCTGGGACGGGACGGTTTCGCGTCGTGGAGGCCACAGAGGGGCGAACGGTGCTGGAATCCAGGACCACGAGGCTGGTTTTTACCGCTGAACGCAACGAAGAGGCCCGCTTTCAGGCCTTTTTGGATGGCAAGGCCGATCTCGCTTCAAAACTCAGAACAATTCGGGCCGGCTCCCCGGGTGTTGTCCGCAGCACAACATCGGTATGCGCCACGTTCATGTTCAATCTGTTTTCAGAGACGGCAAAGAACGCAGCATTGCGAAAAGCCGTCAATCTGGCCGTGGATGTGGATGCATTGATTGAAGACGTGATGCACGGCGCGGCCGATCCGTTGACGGGACCGCTCACGAGTAGGCATCTGGGATTCGATCCACGGGTGCGTTCGTGGCCGTACGATCCACCGGCGGCGCGACTGGAGCTGAAAACGGGCGGGGTTCCGGAGGGTACCCACGTTGGCATGGACATTCCGCGGGTGCTTCCCGATGAAGCGCCCATCCTTGCGAAGGCCATAGCGGGGTATCTGGAGGCGGTGGGTCTGAAAGCGGTGATTCAAACAGAAGAGGACCGGACTCGATACGCCAACCGGGTGCGCAACAAAGAGATAGGAGATATTGCATGTTTCGATTCGAGTCCGTCCAGTACGTTCCGTGTGTTTCGGGAAAAATTCCACAGCGGATGTGCCGGTCCGTGGTGGCTCGGCTACCGCAATCCTGCATTCGACAAATTGGTCGATGAAGCTCAATCAACGACAGGGATTGAAAAACGGCGCGACCTGTATCGCGCCGCCTACGCCATGCTGCGCAATGACGCACCGTGGCTCTTTCTCTACAACCCGGTTGGCCTCACTGGCGTTGGAAATAACATGATGAACTGGACACCGTCCACGGGCGGCCTTTTATTGTTTCGATGATCATTCCAGTTGCCCTTCATTCCATCGGCCAAACTCCGCGCCCGGATCTGGAGCCGTTCATTGCAGCGGCCCTGAACACACCTCGTGTGATGGTCACGGGAGCGCTGGATAATTACCCTGTCAATCGCATACCGGCGCCGAGCGCGGATGGATTTCCGCTGGAAACGCGTCTTTCGGACGGCACCCGCATTGAAACAGACGCGTCGTTTCTCGAGCCGCTGCTACAGGCCAATATTGACCGTGCCGAAGACAAAGTCGGTATACATGTCGTTCTGTGCGCCGGCCCCTTTCCGAACCTTACCTCGCGTGGTGTACTTATTCGACCCTTTGAGCATGCCTGCGATGTGCTTTCAGCCTTGGGCGCCTCCCGCATCACAGTCATTGTTCCGTTCGATGGGCAGGTCGTTCCCGGCCAGGAAAAATGGGAGGCGGTTGGCTTCCGGGCGGATGTGACATCAATGACCCATCGTCCCATGGCCGTACCGGCCGACACGTGGCTCATCGAACGCGGCACCGATGCACATGGCGATGCTTTCATACTCGATTATGTTGGATATCCCAGGGCCATCGTTGACCGGGTCGCCGCAGCACTCTCAATACCGGTGTTTGATTTGGGATATCTGGCCGCGGCACGAGCCCGGGAGATTATCCTGCAAATGAAGGGAACAATCAATGACTGATTCCGGACCATTTGATCTGGTAGTTCACGGCCTACTCGCGTTGGAAGGCGAGAACAACACCCATGAGGGCTGGATGGGTGTCGCTGACGGTCGAATAGCCACCATTTCCAGAACACCCCTGCACGGAAAGGAAACGGTGGAGGCGGCAGATCGACTGGTACTTCCGGGCTTCATCGATGCACATGTACACTGCCGCTCGTCGGAGGAAGAAGGAATCGAAGCCACAACGCATGCTGCAGCGGCTGGAGGTACGACCACGCTCATCGACATGCCCTTTGACCGTCCTGCAAGGCCGGTAAACTCAGCAGAGCGACTTCAGCAGAAGATCGATGATATTGCGCGCGAAGCAATTGTCAACGTTGGGCTGTATGTGACGTTTTCACCCAGTGGATCGCTCGACGAGATTCCTGCAATGGCTCGGCTTGGGGCTGCCGGATACAAGGCGTCCACGATCGAAGTCGATCCCGTTCGCTTCCCGCGCATCCCGGATGGGCGCTTCGTTGAAGCTTTTTCAGAAATAGCGAAAACCGGAAAACCCGTTGCAGCCCATCAGGAAAACCAGGAAATCATCTATTCGGAAGCGAACCGTTTCCGGGCCGAAGGGCGTACGAAACCATTGGATCACGCGCTCTCTCGCCCCCCGGTCGCGGAAGCCGAGGCCGCCGGTCGCCTGCTCGAATTTGCCTATTGGACCGGAGTGCACCTCCACATGGTCCACGGCACAATCGGCCGCACGTTTGACCTCATCCGTTGGAACGGCACCCAGGGAGTTCATGCCACGGGCGAAACCTGTATCCAGTACTTACTGCTGAATCAGAATACACTCACCGAAAAAGGCGGCATTGCGAAGTGTAACCCTCCGCTTCGATCGCAGGCGGAAGTAGAGGGTCTCTGGGATCGTCTGCAAAGCGGCCACATAGATATCGTAACGTCGGATCATTCTCCATATCCCTTGTTCAGAAAAGACACGCCGAATATTTTTGATGCATGGGCTGGTTTTCCCGGCGCAGAAACGCTGGGGGTCCTGCTCTTCAGCGCAGGAGTAGCCGAAAACAGGATTGGACTGGCGCGTTTTCTCGAACTCGTCTGCTCGGGCCCCGCGGATATTTTTGGCTTTGAGCATAAAGGCCGACTGAAAGAAGGGGCCGATGCCGACTTTGTTATTTTCGATCCGCAGGCGCAATGGATCGTGGACGAGGGAAGACTTCACTATAAAGTAGGCGTGAGCCCTTACAGCGGGCGGACCGTGACTGGAAAGGTCCTGTCCACCTGGGTGGGTGGACAGTGCGTTTTTCGGGAGGATCTGGTCATCGGGACACCGGGCATGGGCAGGTTCATCCCTTCATCCAAAACCTGAGCAGACTGGCGTTATGGGATTTCAAGGCGTTCTTCCAATTCTCCCCACTCCTTTTACGTCTTCCGGCGCAGTCGATGAGAGCAGCCTGCGACGGCTCATTGATTTTGAACTGGACGTTGGCGTCCACGGCGTTTCGATCCTTGGATTCATGGGCGAAGCCCACAAAATGGCAGAGTCCGAGCGAAAACTTGTCGTTCAGTGTGTGGTGGATCAGCTTGGAGGCGCCTTGCCCACGTGGGTTGGAGTGCGGGCCTACGGCTCCGCTGGTGCCATTGAACAGGCTCGGGAAGCGCAGGAACTGGGAGCAGCTGCGGTGTTCGTCGCTCCCATCGACATCCAGAATGACCAGGCGCTGTACGACCATTACGCCGCCGTGGCCAACGCAGTCGACATTCCCGTGATCATCCACGATTTCCCGGAGTCCTTTGGAACCATTCTATCACCGGATCTCATCGCCAGAATGGCCAACGAAATCGATGGCGTCGACTACATAAAACTGGAGGAGCTGCCCGTCCTCGACAAGCTCACCCGGATCCGATCCAAAGCCCATGAAGCTTTCGGCATTTTCGGCGGACTGGGGGGGGAATATTTTCTTGAAGAATTGCACCGTGGCGCCAACGGCATCATGACAGGCTTCGCATTTCCTGAGGTACTGGTCGCTATCTACAATGCGTTTCGCGAGGGTGACGAGGCACGGGCTGCGGGTATTTTTGACCGGTACATCCCGCTCATCCGGTACGAGTTTCAGCCCAGGATAGGTCTCGCGTATCGCAAGTTTGTCTATCACAAACGGGGCATCATTGCAGATCGGTTTATTCGGCCGCCTGGACGCCTCATTGACGCCTATACAGAGCGCGAACTGACGGGCATTATCAAAAGAGTCGGACTGAGTCTGGACGCGAGGGGCGTCCAGGCGGCCGAATCCTGGTCCCGTTAGAAGGTTGTTGAGAGAGTAGGGTGCATTCTATAGTTTCAGGCAGGCGGCTTCCCGGTCGGTGCCCAGCGGCCGGATAACAGGAATCTCCGTGGCACACGCCACGTCCGCCTCGGGACAACGCGTACGAAACACACATCCGGAGGGCGGGTCTATCGGACTGGGCAGATCTCCCTCCAATATCGTCCTGCTGCGGCGCACCGAGGGATCGGGAATGGGTACGGCAGACAGCAGCGCTCTGGTGTATGGATGAGCGGGGCGGGACACGATGTCGTCGGCCGGCCCGACCTCCTGCAGGCGGCCGAGGTACATGACACCGATTCGATCCGAAATATGACGCACTACAGCCAGGTCGTGGGCAATAAAAAGCATGGTGAGGTTCAATTCCCGCTGGAGATCCTGGAGAAGATTAACAATCTGTGCCTGAATGGACACATCCAGCGCGGCTACCGGCTCATCGGCAACGATGAACTCCGGCTCAACCGCCAGGGCACGGGCAATACAGATTCGCTGTCGCTGGCCACCCGAAAATTCGTGCGGATACCTCGACCTTGCCGATGAAGGCAGTCCGACCAGATCGAGGAGTTCCGTGATGTGCTCCGATGCTTCCTTCTTTCGATCCACCAGCGTGATGGCCTCGTCGAGATGACCCTCTACTGTCATACGCGGATTCAAACTTCCGAACGGGTCCTGGAAAATGATCTGCATTCTGCTCCGGAGGCGACGCAAGTCGTCCTCATGCAATGCGTGGATGTCCACTCCATCGAACAGAACGGTACCCGAGTGCAGATCATTCAGTCGTATAACCGCTTTTCCGAGCGTCGTTTTTCCCGATCCTGATTCCCCCACCAGTCCGAAAACCTCACCACGCCGAATGGAGAAGCTCACGTCGGAGACTGCCTTGACCGTATTTCCGCCTGACGTCGGAAAGCGGACGCTCACATTCCGGACTTCGAGTATGCGGTCCGGGTTGGTCATGAAAAGTCCATCTCCCCGGCGCGCCTGCAGCGGGCGTGGCGCGAACCGAACGAGTCCAATGCAATCACCCCGGAAAGGCATTCGGGTTCTGCATGGGCGCATCGCGGGCCGAAAGCACATCCATCGGGTTTTTCTCCGGGCGCGGGACTGTTTCCCGGAATCGTGGCCAATCGCGCGTCGCCCTCGCCAACCGCCAGCGAGGGTACGCTTCTGAGGAGGCCAGCCGTGTAGGGCATCAGGGGCCGATCGAACACCTCGGCCGCGGTTCCATATTCAACACCCTGGCCGGCGTACATCACGCAAACCCGATCGGCAATGCCCGCGACGACACCCAGATCGTGCGTGACGAACAACATGGCCATACCGAATTCCTTCTGAAGTTCGTCCAGCAAATCCAGGATCTGGGCCTGAACGGTTACGTCCAGCGCCGTGGTCGGCTCGTCTGCAATGAGCAGGGAGGGATTTCCTGCCAGGGCCATCGCGATCATCACGCGTTGTCGCATACCACCCGACAATTCATGCGGATAGCCCCGGAGTCGCTTTCTTGCATCTGGGATTCGAACCAGATCCAACAACGCCGCGGCTCTCGCCTGACTCGCACTCCTGTCGGCACCTGAATGGACGCGAATGGCTTCAGCCAGCTGCGTTCCGATCTTCAGAACCGGATTCAGGCTTGTCATCGGCTCCTGAAAGATCATGGACATCGAAGCCCCACGGAGCCGCCGGCGGTCTTCTGGATGCATGCCGTTCAGGTCGCGCCCTTCGAACAGGATGGAGCCGCTCTCAACGACTCCGGCTTCAGGCAACAGCCCCATTATGCTTAGACACGTCACTGATTTTCCCGAACCGGATTCACCCACCAGCGCGAGCGTCTCACCCGTGTTGATTTCCAGGCTGAAATCATCCACGGCACGGATCCGTCCACCTGGCGCCGAAAAGGATGTCACGAGATTGTTCAGCTGCAGGACGGGATATGCCACGGTCTCTTCGAAGGATTACCCGAATATACGGGAACTTGCATGTTGCGGCTTTTGCATCGGCCAGGAGATCGATTCTGATGATGTCTCCGGTTTGAACGAGACGTGTTGCTCCTTGCGGCACGGCGTGTCACGGCTTGGCATGGTCCTGGTCGCTGGGTGGTTGCATTTGAGAATAAAGATCGTCAGCACCACCAAGTATCGCCCGATACACCTGGCTCCGAAGGCTGAAAAGCGATACGGCTGCGGCCGTTCCGCCACAGACCATGAAGATGAGCGCTGTGTTCTGGTAAAGGACATCGCCCATCACCCCACCAGCAAACATGCCGATCGGCGTCGCCGCTCCGGATGCGGCGATGACGACGGACATGACGCGTCCCCGGAGCTCCGGTGGTGTCGCCAGTTGGATCCTCGTAATGACCATTACATTCAGCAAGCCAGCTGCCGCCCCGGCCCCGGTCATCAGTAGCATGGACAGGCTGATTGAGGTCATGAACCCCATTACGCCCAACAACAAGGGTGCCAGCGCAAACGCCCCTCCGAGCCAGAGACTGGAACGATGAGGGTCCTTCGACAGCCGCGATGCTCCAAGGGTACCCAATAGCGATCCTGCCCCGAACGCCGCAAGGTGTACACCATACCACGTGGCATCAGCATCGAGGGCGTCCGATACATGGAAGGGGAGCAGAACAATGATGGGCATGACAAGCGCATTTACAACCGTCGCATTGCCGAGGAGGCGTAGCATAGCAGGTCGCGCCGCGAGAAACGAAAGGCCTTCTTGAATGCTGGCGAGAAACGTGTGCCAATGTTTGGCTAACGGCGCCTTTGGGGTTGCCACATCGGGCCGGGATACCTGGATAAGACTCTCGCTGGCGGCAGACAACAAGTACGATATGCCGTCGAGGGCGAACAACAAGGGAGCCCCCCACAGCGTGTACAAGAGGCCACCGCCGGCCTGACCTGCGAGCGATGCCGTCTGCGAGGACGCCATATTGAGTGCATTGGCAGCGGCGACCTCGTCTGGGGGCACTACGTCCGGAATCAGAGCCGCCTGTGCGGGACCGAACAGTGCTTTCATGAGACCGATGGTCATCGACGCGAAGAGAATGCCGGCAACGCCCTCGGATATCGAACGAGGCCCCCACATAAGCCATGCCGCCAAACCCAGTACGGTCACGCCGCTGACCAGATCGGCGGCAACAAGCAGGTGTTTCCGGTTACTGCGGTCGGCCAATACGCCGGCAATAGGAGATGCAAGAATCAACGGCACCGTCTGCAGCATCATCGCTGTTCCCATGAGCATGGCCGAACCGGTCATTTCCATCATCCAGAACATGGTGGCAATGGCAAATGCCTGGTTGCCGAACTGGCTGACGACCTGTCCTTGCCACAGCAGGGCAAAATTCCGATGTCTCAATGGTTGTATCATGAGCGGGCCACTCTGATCGGTAATACGGACAATCAATATAGAACACTTGTTCTTTATTACGACGAGGCCCCATGCCCAAAGTTTCAGAATCCCATATGACCATGCGCCGCAATCAGATTCTGGATGCGGCGTGCGCGTGTCTGGTTCGCAACGGTTATAGCGCTACAACCATGCGCGATATATGTACCGAGGCGAGCCTCAGCACGGGTGCCGTGTACAACCTGTATCCCCACAAACGGGATATTTTGGTCGCACTGGTGGCGCGGGGTCGCATTCGCCGTCGGGAATTGCTCGCCGCACCCGCCAGAACGCCCGCCGAGCTGATCAAAGCCATCCTGTCGTCCATTCATACCGATACAGCGGCGCTGGACTTGTCCATTTGGGCTGCCGCGCGAGACGACGAGGCCGTGGCGGTTGAGGTCGCACAGGTCTTCAGTGAGTTGCGGGAAGACCTTGAGGCAACCTGCCAGGCTCGCGGATGGGGCAACGACGAACCCGCCCACCTGGCCCGCATTCTGATGTCAATCCTGCTCGGAATGATCGTTCAGTCGAGCCTCGACCCGCTGTTTGACGGAGAAGAACTCGCAGCGGCCATTGGCTCCTGCAGCGTGGTTCAGAAGTCTGTTGGATAAGCGGATGGCCTCTTACGGCGAGGGTCGTTTCCCGAACGCTATGGGCACGTCAAATGCCTGCCACGTCGTATACACTGGTCGCTCTGCTCCATCCTCCCGTCGACCACTGATGCTTCCGAACGTTCGGATGACGCTTGGCGATGCGCCGGAGGTCAGCGGATACAGGAACAGCCAGTTCACGACACGGACCTCCATGCCGGAGAGCATGGCCCCAAGGCGCTCTACAAACAGTTCCTGCTGGTTCTCGCCAAGGTGTCCAGGCCGTGGGTTCCGTCGTGGATCGCCGTTTTGATGACGCGCATGGTCACGTCGTGCAGGTGTTCATGCAGCGTCTTGTTGAGCTCCCTGAACTCCGGCCAAAGCACTTCGTCAACAAACGACGGAGCCACGTAGACGACGACCGTAGTCCGGCGCTGCCGGGGGTACCGGAACGGCTCCAGACCGTAGCGCCGCAGTAGCGATACAAACAGGGCCTTGGACCATGTGTCCGGCATCGAGAATTTGTACTCGACCGGCTTTTCGGTGCGCTCGAGGATGGCCAGCTTCTCCCGGATGCGGTCCAGGGCGCTGCCAGCTGCCTTTTTCTCGCCCGGTGTGGTGGCGCCGGCAAAAAGCGCCTCGATTTTCTGCAGCCGTTCAATGAGGCGTTCTTCGTCCGGGGAGAAGGAAAACGGGAGGGACATGGGTGGATGACTCGAAACCAATGATGACCGCCGGATTGAAGGGGTTTGGATACGCCGCTCCAAGAGCGAACCTGACAGGAAGCACCCCTTCGCCACGGAGCTCCTCGTTGGCCACCGGGAATACGAATTCTCCGACGATGAAAGCGGGCTCCAGCGACCACTCTACTGTGTTTCCAGCCGCATCTTTTGCGGTGAATCGCAGGCCTATCGCCACATTGTTTACGGTCATGGCTTCTTCAAGATCGGCGTTGAATACCTGTCCGTCTTCCGGCCCTTCACCCAGGCAGGAGGGTCGCGTCGAGTATCCATTCTTGCGTTTGGTGTTGTCAAAACCCCGCCACAACCTCTGAAACGGGTTCGTAAGACGTCGGTCGCCAGCCGGATGGGGGAATTTCAACAACGTAATCGCGCGCTGAGAAATGGAGAGGCTGCATCTTCATCGTCACCTACCTGTCTTCGTGAAAAATACTGGTGTGCTTGCGCGGCCTGTACGGACGGCCTGCTCAACGATGTAATAGACGCCAGCGGTCAGATCACTGCGTGTTCGGGCGCTTCCGTATTCGTCGCAACCGGGTCGAGACGCCAAATGTTGTTCGTGCTGACTTCCGCGAAATAGATGCTGCCGCTTTCTGAGGCCGCCACTTCCTGGATAGCCATTTGTGATCCGAATGGCCACCAACTCAAGCTGGACTCGTCAAGAATGAAGAGGCCGTCATAGGATGCAGCGATAACTCCCCACATGGGCGAAGAGGTTGCATCTTTAGCAATAAAATCTGACCTGAACTGAACCAAGGGATCGGCCCAGGTCAAACCAGTAGATATGCCGACGGCTTGTGGCGACGATTAGATCTCCGTCAGGAGTGTTGAGCACCTCGAGTCCTGTTATGGTGCCGTTCGCTCTCGTTTCAAACGCCAGATTAAAATTCTGGCCGGAAGCGAGGTGCGGCAGCACAGCCATCGAGAGTATGAGAAACAGGGCACAGGATTTCAATACGTCAGGCTGATATCTCATTTTCGCCTTCTGGGTGTGGGTATTGATCGTGCGTTCAATCTACAGTCTATACGCCGCGT
>JAJCYR010000071.1 GCA_029262775.1 Bacteroidota bacterium | reverse complement strand
CTTCTCCTTCATCGGATTCCAGACGCTGACCGTTGAAGGCGTCGACATCCTGGACCGGGACATCACGCGGGTCGATGCGTCGCTCGCGCTCGAGGCCTACCAGCTCGAGGGTGATGTCGTCGTCGAGGCCCGCGCCATCCGAAACAACGAAGCCACGCTGCTGCGTGACCGCCAGAAAGCGAGCGCTTTCTCGGATGCGATCAGCGCCGAGGCCATCAGCCGCAGCGGATCGGACGATGCCGCCGCCGCCATGACGAAGGTCACGGGCGCGTCCGTGGTCGGTGGAAAATACGTCTACATACGGGGCCTCGGGGACCGTTACACCAGCACGACGCTCAACGGCTCGGCCCTCCCCAGCGCCGACCCTGACCGAAAGGCCTTCCAGCTGGACCTGTTTCCGTCGGCGCTCCTCGAGAATATTGTGACGCTTAAGACGTTCACGCCCGACAAGCCTGGCGACTTCTCGGGCGGGCTCGTGAATGTGTCCACGAAGACCTTTCCAGAGAAGTTCATACTCTCGTTTTCGACGTCTGTCACGTACGACGATCTGGCAACTGGCAACCCGTATCTGACCGCTCCCGGAGGGGGCTCCGACTGGAGGGGGACCGATGACGGCACGCGCAGCCTGCCATCGATTCTGGAAGACAAAGATCCGGAGGACCGCATGCCCACCGAGCAGGACATGCGGGACCTTCGCCGTGGTGTTACGAACGAAATCCGGGCGGCGCGTGCCGACTCGCTGAACGCCTTTGCCAGCGCTTTCAATGGCGTCATGAACCCCACGACCGAGACGGCCCCGGTCAACTACAGCTTTTCGTCGGTCGTCGGCGGTCAGTCGAAGCTGTTCGGCGTGCCGCTCGGATACACTGGAAGTCTGACCTACGGCCGCACCTATACGGTCGCGGACGATGGGGTCTTCAGCCGCTGGACGCTTACCGGCGGCGGCGTCGATGATGTGGACAACCTGACGACCGACACGTTTTTCGGCGCCCTGTCGAACACCGAGTTCATTACCCGCGCCGACGTGCTGGAAGTGCCTTCCTTCGGCAACCGCCGCGGCAGCGACGAAGTCTCCTGGGGCGGTTCTACGTCGCTTTCCATGCGTCCGTCTCCGAATCACGAGATCACCTTTACCGGTCTTCGGTCGCAGAGCGGGCTCAACGAGGCCTCGGTCATGAGTGGTTTCCGCGACCAGAACGCCACGGCCACCTTCCTGACGCGCGTAATTTCCTATCAGGAGCGCTCGCTCACCTCAGGCCAGCTGCGGGGCGAGCACTCGGTGAAACCATTCACCGTGGAATGGGCTCTCTCGGCGGGCGAAAACACCCAGGAAGAGCCCGATCTGCGCTTCATGTCGAGCGTGCAGAACATCCAGCAGCTCGGTGTCGGCATTGACACCACGTTCAGTCTGGGTGGCGGCAATGCCCCGCCACCGCAGCGCTACTTCAGGGACCTCGCGGAAGAGACCCGCAGCGGCAAGCTGGATCTGGGCTTTCCTGTCCGGATCTGGGGCCCACAGCCGGTCCGGTTTAAGATGGGTGGTAGTTTTGAAGACACGGACCGGAGCTTCCGGCAGCGCCGTTTCGAGTTTGAAACCGGGCGCGAAATCAATTTTGCCAACTTCGAAGGCGATGTCGATGCGTTCTTCAGCCCGGAAAATTTCGGCGTTCTCGACACGTTGCAGATGGGGGACATCACGGCCTTCAATGCGGGCCTGTTTGTGCTCGAAAACTCGCCAGCACGCGCCAATTATAATGCCGCGCGCAACGTCTGGGCCGGCTACGGCATGGTGGACATCCCGGTCACACGCCGCCTGAAGGTAATTGCCGGCGCCCGCATCGAGACAACGGACATCGAAACGAGGAGCCTCGACGACACCCTCCCGGACGATATCCGTGTCGGCAGGCTCGATGAGGTGGACGTCCTGCCATCGGTCAATACGGTTTTTGCCCTTACCAACAACATGAATGTGCGCCTTGCGGCCACGCGCACGCTCGCCCGTCCCACCTTCCGCGAGCTTGCGCCGTTTCAGAACTTCAGCTTCATTGGTGGAGACATCCAGGAAGGCAATCCGCTGCTGGACCGGACGCTGATTTCCAACTTTGACTTCCGCTGGGAGTGGTTCATGCAGCCCGGAGAGCTGATGGCGGTGAGTCTCTTCTACAAGGAATTCGACGACCCCATTGAGCGCGTTCTGCGCACGGTTGGGGAAGGACGCTTCGTATCGTTCCAGAATGTAGAGGAGGCTCGGGTCTACGGACTTGAGCTTGACGCCCGCAAGAACCTGAACGCCTTCACGTCGAATCGCCTTCTGCGCCACATGTCGGTGGGTGGCAATTTCTCGCTCGTGGAGTCGTTCGTTGATATTCCCGAAGAGGAGCTCGTTATCATCCGCTCGGCGGACCCGGGCGCGGACGACACGCGGAGCCTGATTGGCCAGTCGCCCTTCCTGCTGAATCTGAGCCTGGCCTACGAAAATCCCGCTTCCCGCAGCGCCATCGGACTCTTTTACACTGTGTTCGATGATCGGCTCGCGGCCGTCACGGAGGGCGCTACACCCGACATCTTCGAAAAGTCACGGGGAGACCTTGATCTCACCGTTTCCCAGCAGATGAATCATCGGTTTCGGCTCAAGTTCACGGCCAAAAACCTGCTGGGTACCGACAACCGCCAGATCCAAACCTTCAAAAATGTGGAGTACAACTACACGTCGTTTTCACGGGCCACGACGTTTTCGTTCGGCCTGACCTACGACGCTTACTGACGAACCAAAACAACGACCTGACAAACATCATGCACAGAACAACTACAACTTTTTTTGCAGCGGCCCTCATGCTGCTGTCACTGCCCGCCCAGGTTTGGGCCCAGGCATCGGACGTGGAGTCGCGCCCGACGGTGACCGTAACGGACGCCTCCATCAACGCTGGTGAAACGGTGACCTGGACGGCCGACAACGTCTACATCCTGGACGGCGTGGTCTTCGTCGAAGACGGCGCTGAGCTGCACATCGAGGCAGGTACGGTGGTGAAGGCCGAAGACGGCCAGGGCACGTCGGCCTCAGCGCTCGTCGTCGCCCGCGGCGGCAAGATCTTCGCCATGGGTGAGCCCGGCAACCCCATCATACTCACGTCCGTCCAGGATAACATCTCAAGCCTGGACCTCCTGACCTATGAAAATCGTGGTCTATGGGGCGGTGTAGTGCTGCTTGGCCACGCTGGCACGAACAACCCGGGCGATGCCACGGGCGATTTCAAGGAAGTCGAGG
>JAJCYR010000070.1 GCA_029262775.1 Bacteroidota bacterium | reverse complement strand
CACGAGCCCGAAAAGGTGTTTGGACGCTACCAGGGTAGCGATCCGATGAGATACGCAGTGGGCGCCACGCACACATCAGCCAGACCAGATGAATACGAAGAAAACAGCCGAGGGTGAACTACGCCCTCTTGACATCGGCCTGGCTCTACGATTGTTCGTGTGGGTAGCGCCGTTCATCGAGCCCCTGCAGGGTAGAGGTCGAGGCCACCAAGATGAAAGTAGATTGCGTTCGCAAACCGCTGCTTGTTGCGGAATCCACGGCATTTGACCTTGATAGCCTTGATACGGCTGTTGATGCTCTCGGCGGGCCCGTTGGAGACGCCATGAATGACCGCGTTGATAATGCCCCAGAGGTGACGTTTGATCATGCGGGCCACCTTTTTGATCGGCTCCAATCGGCTTCTAATGGCCCAGGAGTACCACTTTTCCCATGCTTTGAGGGCCCAGCCGCGACTGATATAATGCCAGATCGACATCGCAAGCTCCTTGATGGCCCACGCGCGCGCCGTCTTATGAGATCCCTCACGCAGCCATTCTGGCGAGAGACACTCGCCAGTTGCCTTCCACTCGCGTTGCGTCATGTTTTCCGGGTTCTTCAGCCAGTGGTACTTCGTGCCCGTGAGGTCTTTGATGCCCTCGCTCATCAATTTGTGGTTCTCCTCCCGCCTGACCCTGTCGACGGCTTCGCCGAGGCTCTTCGCGACATGAAATTTGTCAAAACAGATCTTTTCGTCTGCATTCGGCACAACCTCAAGCGCAGCATTGATATACGCAGGACACATGTCCATGCTGACGGTCTCTATGGCAGCAAGCTGTTCTTCTTCAATCCCTTCAAGCCACCCTTTGAACGCTTCCTTTGTTCGGCGCTCAGCGACATGAAGGACGACGCCAGTTTCGCCGTCCGAGACGACCGTGATGTAGACGTGCCCCTTTTTGAACGATGTCTCATCCACACATATATGCTCAGAAGGCGTGTTCTTGCGACGCTCAAGCCCACGCTTTACGGCTCGACCCATGATATTACTGACCGCCGTCCAGCTCAGATTCACGTGCCGGGCCACAGCAGACACCGTGGCGTCCTTCAACCAGTCGATGACAAACGATTCAAAAAGGACCGTAAACCGCGCATTGGGCTCTGCCCACGGCACCTGGACCATGACGATCCCATGCTCCGGACAGGTCATTCGGGGCACGTCGGCCTCGATGATCGTGCGCAGGTCACACGTGTCAAGGTGGCGCCATCGGCGCGTCCTGCTGTCATATCCTGGGCCCGAAGAACCGCACGTGGGGCACGTATGCGCGTCTCCACGCTCGTGAACCACCGAAATAACGATCTCTTTGGTCGCCTGACGGAGATCAACCGAAGCGTATGCGTCCGGTGAACTACACCTTGTTTTTCTCCCAGTTCATGGGTAGTAGCTCGTCAATCCGTTTCGCTGGGTGCATCGGAATGCGTGCCAGGACATCGGCCAACCAGGTCTCAGGGTTCACGCCATGCTTTTTGCATGTCGCCACGAGCGAGTAGATGATACCAGCGCGCCGGGCAGCGTCGTGACTACCAGCAAAAAGCCAATTTCGGCGACCCAAAGCTATGGGACGGATGGTGTTCTCTATGAGGTTGTTGTCTATTTCGAGCCTCCCTTCGTCTACGTATTTCGTCAACTTGTCCCATCGCGTGAGGGTGTACGCCGAGGCCTTGCCCCAGGGCGACTTCGGGAGCCCGGGGTTGTCCTCGATATACGTTTTCAGGCCAGCAAGAATGGGTGCCGCCTTCTCGTGCCGCACGCGGGCGCGCTCGGCGGGTCCTGCTTCTTCCTCGCGAAGCTGCCGCTCAATGGCATAGAGCTCCTGGATACGGGCCAGCACATGATCGGCCCGCTCGGCCGTGGAATCCCTTGCGTCATGGAAGTAGCGCCGGGCATGTGCCCAGCAGACCGCATGCGTAGCGTTTGTAAACTGGTTGTAGACCTGGTACCCGTCACTTTGAAGCAGCCCGTCGTATTCCGGCCTGAGCCATGTGAGCGGACCCGCCCGGCCGCGGCTCTCATGGTAATCCATGATCACAATGCCTTTTTCCGGCGCATGATAGACCCAGTACCATCCCCTGTGCGTCGCGCCCGGTTTGTCGCCGTCCTGCACCCTGATTGGAGTTTCGTCTGCTTGAACGTAGCCTGACTCCCGGGCGTGCCGGGTCAGCTCGTCGTAGAGGGGCGCCAGAAGGCCTGCCGTCTGGTTGACCCAGCCGCCGAGTGTCGATGTAGCAATCGTGATGCCCTGACGCGCCAGCTGCTGCGCCTGCCGGTAGAGCGGCAAGTGATCCAGATACTTCGCCGCCAGAACATGAGCCAGGAGGCCGGGCTCGGCAATTCCCTTGTCAATTTTGCGTCTCATGACTTTTCTCCGGTTGAGGTGGAAAGATCGGTACCATCCACTTAAAATCCGTCTCAACCTGTCCAGCCAACCAGGACCACCTCATTGCATGTTATCCAGAAACCTTTATGACCTGTCCGCCAACTGCAGAGTCCAATGCCTCTTTGATTGAAGGAATCAGCGGGATTAAGTTTTTGTACGCGTTCGAATAGGTCCGAATAACCAACACAGATAAGTTTTTACCAGTAAGGCCTGCTGATATTCCAGATTAGAATCAAAGGTTACGAAAACATCGAAAGTGCCTTCTGCCTTGGCAAGTAGCGCACCATTCTGATAAGACGTCCATCCTATTTCCTGAACCGTTTTCACTTCGTGATCGGGTTCAAGTCGAAATCTGAGGCGCCTTGGCACGTTTTCGTCCAACAACACCTTCATCAAGCTGCCTCAGCATCTACCGGTGTGTGATTGAGAGCGTCGTTGAGCGCTAGGGACAAGAACGACTCGGCCTGCTCGCGACCTACACTAGGGAAATCGTCTAAAAACTCGGAAAGACTTATGCCTTGTCGAAGGTGAGAAACCAGAGAGTCCACAGGGACGCGAGTTCCAGTAAACACCGGTGTACCGCCCAGGATTTGGGGATCCGAATGATAAATTGAGGCTCT
The DNA here is from genome assembly GCA_029262775.1 of Bacteroidota bacterium. Taxonomy (GTDB): domain Bacteria; phylum Bacteroidota; class Rhodothermia; order Rhodothermales; family UBA10348; genus 1-14-0-65-60-17. Next base: position 1,745 of record JAJCYR010000070.1, on the reverse strand, counting down.
GTTCATGGTGTTACCTACTCAGTTGCAAATCTAATACGCAAGTTTTCGATAGACGATCCTTTCCGTTTCTGGATAACGGTCTTCGCTTCACCGGCAAAGGGCCTGCGGGCACCTTCGCTCAAAGTAGCAATGAGCAGGCGCGGTAGCAATGCCGACCACGGAAAACACCGACCTGCCCTTTGTCCGTGTGCAAGCGATTGTTATGCGTTCTTGCGACGCCGCCTCGTCTCCTTCAGCACGTCATCGAGCGTCCAGTCTTTGAAGAGCTCCTTGCGCTCTTCGGTGTAGTTGCCTGTCCCCGTTGTAAACTGCTGGATGAAGCGCGCCGTGTTCGCAACGCCTAATTCTTTCATCAGAAGCTGAAGCGCCTCATCATTAAGCTTGTCCAGCGGTTGAATCTTTGCATTCATGATTCGAGATCCTCAATTAGTTCAATGGGCGTGAGCACGCGCGTACTTTCTGTTTCGGCCCGGCCTCCACGCCGATGTAGCTCATCGTCTGTCGTGCAGAACACGTCCGCTCCCAATTCGACGGCAGACGCTAAATGCAAGGCGTCGAAGGATCGAATGCCTATATCCTCGTACTGCCGCGCCCGCGATTCGATCTATGAATTCGTCTCCGCGAAGCGAGTCGCCAACGCAAGAACGCCCAATGCAAAGCGACGCCGTCTCGAATGTGGGTTCTGCTCGGTTTCAAGCAGAAGCGTTTCGGAGGAGAGCAGGTCGAGATCGCCCTGTTCGACAAGCTGAATCGTTCGCAAGACGGCCTCTGACTCAAGCGCAATGCGGATTTGTGATTGGTCGTCGAAGGGACGCTGAATAGAGCACGTGTCGAGGTAGACGAGCATGGACAAAAGCTATGGAAATGCACTCGTGCTCGCAAGTAGCTGCCTCAGAACGCATAACGGTGGGCAATCTGCACGGGACCTGCGCGAGAGCGGTCGAGCCGGCCCATTGAGCGGACCATAGAAGGGTGCACGCTGGGTCATCAACAGCCTTCTTGCAGGGACGGTCCTGGACCGCCGAACGGTCCCATGCAGGCTGCGAATCCAGAAATCAGACAAGTTCATGCACTAACGCGCCGAATCAACTCGAGATCTTTGGCCGCCGGAGCTCGCATGGCATGCCACAAATCCCAGTTGCGTTGGCCGTTCAACCAGACTTCTGGGGTCGTACCAAGCAGTGCAGATAATCGGAGGGCCGTGTCAGGGGTGATGCCGCGTTTGCCGTTAATGATCTCGTTCACCCGCGGATAGGAAACGTTGATCTTTTCTGCAAGCTCGACCTGTGTCATTCCAAGCGGCTTGAGAAACTCCTCAAGGAGCATCTCTCCGGGATGTGTAGGCGGCCGATATTTTGGAAGTCGTGCCATAAGTCAGTGGTAGTCTATGATTTCGACGTTCGCTGGACCATTTGGCGTCCAGACAAAGCAGATTCGGTACTGGTCGTTGATGCGGATACTATGCTGACCGGATCGATCGCCGCTGAGCTTCTCCAGTCGATTCCCAGGCGGAGTACGCACGTCGTCAAGTTCAGCCGCCTGGTCCAACCAGTCCAGCTTCCGTTTCGCAACGTTCCGGAGATTGGTTGGACAGGCCTTCAGAGCTCGTTTCGAACGCTTCCCGTCGAATAGGTCTTCGGTCCCAGAGTCGGCGAAAGAAAGGATCATCGTTTATCACGCACATCGTTATACGATATACATCGGTAGGTGAGACCGAGTTCCGTAGAACGGCTGGGGGATTTACG
>JAJCYR010000069.1 GCA_029262775.1 Bacteroidota bacterium | reverse complement strand
ACACGCCACACATGACGACCTCCCGGCCATAGATGCCATTTACAATCAGGCCGTGGCGTGCGGATTGCTGACGGCCGACACCGAGCCCGTGAGTTCAGCCGAGCGCGGGGAATGGTTTGGCAGGTTTGTCCCGGACGCCTACCCGCTTTTTGTGTATGAGATGGACGGGCAGGTGGTTGGGTGGGCCTCCCTGTCGCCGCACCGGCCCGGACGAAAGGCGCTCGAGGAGGTCGCAGAAATCAGTTTTTACGTAGATTTTGCGCACCACGGAAAGGGTATAGGTTCACGCTTGGTGGCCCATTGCGAGGCGCAGTCCGCCGTGCTTCGCAAGCGCGTGTTCTTCTCCATCACTATTGAGAGCAACCGGGCGAGCCTCCGCCTCCTGGAGCGCCATGGATATGAGCGCTGGGGGTATCTGCCCGACGTTATCCGCGTCGGTAACGCGCGGCGCGGACAGGTCTACATGGGCAAAATCCTGCACCGGGAATTACCGGATTGGTAGTGAGGGTTGACCGCACATATTTACTCGCTGGGCGCATGCACAGGGCGGAAGTGACCGCGTAAGACTCTCGTTCGAGAGGCCCTCTACTTGTTCAACAGCCTTCTATGATGGGGTGCAGCATGGCGCATGTTTTATGTTGTGGGTCGCATGCCCCGTTGAAACCGGGCCGGAAAGATTAATTTACTACCGTACGGTAAAATATTTTGTATAGATGGTAATGGAGCCATATTATGTACCGTACGGTAAAATATTTGACAAGTCCTCGTATTCATATGACACGCAGGAATGACCATTCGGGACACGTAATGACAGCCGAGGACCTGGGAAAGCTGGTTCGTGCCCATCGGAAACAATTGAAACTCACGCTCGAGACCGTCAGTGGTTTGAGTAATCTTGGCGTACGGTTCCTCTCCGAGTTCGAACGTGGAAAGGAAACGGCAGAATTGGGAAAAGTCCTGAAAACCCTGCACGTGCTGGGCCTGGATGTGATTGTTCGGCCGAGGGGAGCGTCCGAAGAATGAAACGGCGGGACGACATCGCCGTCTGGCACGAAGGCCAGCAGGTGGGCATGCTCTGGCGCTCGCCATCCGGAATGATCGGATTCCGGTATCACACCTCCTGGATCCAGGAGGGTGGCTTCGCTCTTTCCAGGTCTTTGCCGATCAATCGACTGGAGTATGGACCGGAAAGCAGCGCAGCGCACCGCTTCTTTGCGAATTTGTTGCCGGAGGGTGCCGTGCGGGAGCGGATTGTGCGCGATCTGAAGATTCCGGACACTGACTTTGATCTGCTGTTGGCTTTGGGCGGGGAGTGCGCCGGCGCACTTTCTGTGGGCGAAATGCCGCCAGCAACTTCAGGCTACCGTCGACTGGACACGGATGAACTGGAGCGGCTCATCGCATATCGAGGGCACGTGTACACATCCCTGGCAGAGCGGGACAGGCCGCGACTATCGTTGGCAGGTGCACAGGACAAGATTCCGGTTTATCTGAAGGACGGGACCATGTACCTGTCGGAAGGGGACGCGCCATCGAGCCATATCCTGAAATTCGAGTCGGCGGATTTCAGGAATGTGATACTGTATGAAGCGTTCACCATGCACCTGGCTCATGCGGTGGGATTGCCGGTTGCGCGCGTGGAGCTCAAAGGATCCTCGCAGAACAGATATCTGGTCGTATCCCGGTACGACAGGGAAGTAGATAATGATGGATGCATCCGTCGTATCCATCAGGAAGACTTCTGCCAAGCGCTTGGGATAGATGCGGACGCGAAATACGAAGAGCATGGCGGTCCGTCTTTCCCGGATTGCCTGCGGCTGGTGCAGGATATGTCGACGGAGCCAACGACCGATGTACTTCTGTTGCTGAAATGGCAGGCGTTCAACGTGCTTGCGGGGAACTCGGATGGGCATGCCAAGAATCTGTCCATGTTGTATGGCATGGACGGCGCTGTCCGGCTGGCTCCCTTTTACGATCTCGTGTGCACGCGGGCCATAGCGCGGATAGACCACCGACTCGCCCTGTTCGTGGGCGGTGAACGGGATCCCGGTCAGGTCTCCCGAAGGCACTGGGAGGCCCTTGCCCGGGCATGTGATGTCCGGCCCGGACTTGTACTGGACATGGTGACAGACGTTGCGGTAGGGCTCGAGGCCCGGCTGGATGACGTCTTTGAGCAATTTGCACGGTTGCCCGCTCTGCAGCGCGTATGCCACGTTGTTCGTACACAGCTTCGCCGATTCTCACGGTAGTGATCCCGCACATATGCCCAGATCATCCCGACATTCCATATCGCGAAGCGCCGAGCGTGACGCTCCACGAATTGGTCGGCGGCGAAGGGGACGCCTGACATTGATGTGGATTTCGACTCGGATCGGTGCGGCGAAATCATTGCGTGGATGGAGGAGCGCTTCGGCATGGAGCAGACGGCTTCCGGAAGATCACCGGGTACGACTCGGGCAGGTGATCGGGACGTGCCGTTGTTGGTTGTTCCGTACATGAGTCACTCATCCAAAACTCCAGACCACTACGATCGGGAACGGCGGCGGAGTAACGTGTCAAGTTCGGGCATTGCGAACTCCTTCGCCTGCACGTCGTCCATGAGGCCCTCGTCAGACGCTGCGCCGAACCGCCCTGCCGCCTGCTACTCTGAGCGGAGGCTCTTGACCGGATCCGCCCCCGCGGCCCGGACAGCATGCCAGGAAACCGCCAACAGGGCCACGGTGAGCCCCAATAGTCCTGACACGAGCGGCGCCTGCCAGCCGATCTCAATCCGGTACGCGAAATTTCCCAGCCACCGTTGCAGTTGCACCCATGTCAATGGAACGGCCACGGCTGCTGCCACCAGCGCCAAGACGACGAATTCTGTAATCAACAGTCGCAAAATGGCGAACGTACCCGCCCCTACGACCTTGCGGATACCGATCTCCCTCGTTCTTCGCTCGGCCGCGTGCGCAGCCAGCCCGAACAGTCCCAGGCACGCGATAAGCACTGCGAGCACAGCGGCCGCGGCCATGAGCTGTGCTACTCGTCGCTCGTCCGCGTACAACTGGTCCATGTCGTCATCAAGAAACGACCACGTGAACGGAGCGTCGGCGACCGTGCTACGCCAACCTGCTTCGAGTGCGTTTACGGCATTCCTCATGTCGCCACCAGCCAGGCGAACGAACACGTATCGGAAGGGCGCATCGCCGCGCGATGCCAGCGACAGCAGCATGGGTTCGACCGCCGAATGCATGGATTTGAAATGAAAGTCTCGGGCAACACCCACCACCTGACCATAATTGTTGACCGTCTGTCCAATAGGGTCGTCCCATCCAAATTCGCGCACCAATGCTTCGTTCACGATCACCGAGGTCGTATCGGACGCGCTGCTACCCGCCGGAAAATCATGTCCGGCAACCAAAGAAATATTCATAACGCGCAGCCAGGCGGTATCGACACGGCTCGTGAACAACGTATGCGCTTCTCCATCCGCACTGCCGAATGCACCCCAACTGAGGTCTTTGTTGATCCCGGTCGATGCAGCGCCGACTGCCACGACACCCGCATTCGATTCCCAGACGTCCCGGAGCTGCCGTACCCGTCGCTCCGATTCCTCCACATCCGATGTCATGGTTTCGACCACGAGCACGCGCTCGGGCCGGAAGCCCGGGTCGGCCTGACGCAGAAAGCGGACCTGGTTGCCGACCACGAGTACGGCCATGATGAATCCAATCGAAAACGTAAACTGTAGCACCACGAGCACCTGAAGGAAGCTGCCCGGTCTTCCGGCACTAAAGGCGCCGCGGAACGCGGCGCCAGGTCCAATTCGAGACATGACGACAGCGGGCGCGGCGCCAGCCGCGAGTCCGGTTGACAGTGCCAGGCCAAGAAGCAGTGCCACCGTGCCCGTCGAGAACGTCAACGCGAGTGGCGTCTCCACCAGTCGGGAGAAGCTCGGAAGCAGCGCCTCGGTGAGTGCCATGGCCACACCGAGCGAGACCAGGCTGAGGACACAGGCTTCTCCGAGGAACTGAATGACCAACTGCCCACGGCCCGCTCCCATCGTTTTTCGCAGGCCTACCTCTCGGGCGCGCCGTGAGGCGCGCCCGAGTGAGAGCGTCGTGAAATTGATGGACGCCATGACGAGCACCGCGATGGCGAGTCCCAGCAGGAATGCGGGCCACCAGGGGTGGGTCGTGGGCGTTTCCGCCTGTGTCACCCAGGGCGTAAAATGGATGGTTTCAAGGGGCTGAAGTTCGAGTGCGAAGTCCCCTGCATCCGTACCAATCCACTGCAGGATCTGCCAGGTCTGGATCATGGGTGCAAAATGCCGGGCAGCAAACGCTGGCAGTTCACTGCGCACATCATCCGGATCCGTATCCGGAGCGAGGCGAACAAATGTGTTCGTCACCCAACTCGTCCAGGAATCGGCCCATGGGGTCCATTTCTCATGCGCCTCAATGGGCAGGAGGACATCGAAGTCAATGCTCGAATGACCCGGGGGGTCTTCTGCCACAGCCGTGACGCGGAAATCCCGGAACGTATCGCCCACGCGCATGCGCAGGGTCTCGCCTGTGACCGACTCCGTGCCCCACAACCGGATGGCGGTTGCGCGCGTCACGATGGCCGTGGCCGGGCTGGAAAGCGCATGCGTTGTATCGCCCCGAATGAGTGGAAACGTGAAGACGCGGAAAAAGTCAGGTTCGACGAATTGAACGTCCAGGGAATAGGTGTCCAGTCCGTCGCTGGCCAGCAGATCACGACCGGTGACCATCAACGTCGCGGCCTCAACGCCCCGGACGGTCTGGCGGAGCGTCCGGGCGAGGGGGAGCGGTTGCCCAGCCTTGACTTCGAGGTCACCCCCCGGGGTCGTGGCGCGGATATTGACCCGGTATATCTGGTCTGCGGCCTCATGAAAGGTGTCGAATGACCACTCACTGCGGGCGTAGAGCAGAATGAGCAAGCAGGAGGCCATGCCTATGGCAAGCCCGGCGATGTTGATGCCTGTATGGGCGCGACGCCGTACCAGGTTGCGCAGCGTAACGGTCAGAAAGTTTGCGAACATGAGCCACTCCGGATGTTGTTGTGTTCAACGCATCACACGCAAACCATGTGCCGACGTCGATTTCGGCGCCTGCGAGTACATAATGTACGTTCAACCGGGAAGGACTGTCCGCCGCCGAACGCTACCTGTCCGCCCGTGAACGTTCTGCCTCCCTGTGCGCACCAGGTGCTACCGCAGCACGCCCACGGTCCGCATGCGCCGGGCGTACAGGAAGAGTCCCACGGCAACGAGGAAAATGACGACCGTGAAAATGAGTGGTCCCATGCCGCCCATGATGGCCGCCGCATCTTCCAGTACATAATTGTGGAAGGTGGTCACCGTCATGGCAAGGAGCGATGCAGCGAAAAGCGGAACCGCGACGGCGCGGCGAAACAGGAGTGCCAGCGAACCGGCGACACTGCCCCAAACAGCAACAGCCCAGGCGGCAGTCACCCACCATGGAAAACCATAAAAGAATTCCAGTTGCTCCTGCGTGAAGTTGGACATATAGGACGCATTCTGCGTCTGGGTCATGAGGTAATCAAGGGCGCCAAAGCTGTTCCAGACGAGCGTAAGACCGCCGATGAACCAGACATGCCAGGGCGTGCGGGGTGAAGAAGATTCCATGTTGGGCACCAGGTTGTGGGTTCTCCCGAGTATAAGAAATCTGCCCGTAGAACGAAATATATCAGCGGCTGCGTGTGCGCGAAGCAGATACTCGTCGGCTCGTCTGCCTGGGTCCGGCAGCCGACAGGGTAAAAATGCGTACCCTACGCAACGAAGTGGGTCTTCCGGGATATAGGGACGGCGGAGACCCTGTCCTCTAC
>JAJCYR010000068.1 GCA_029262775.1 Bacteroidota bacterium | reverse complement strand
ACCTCCCCGTGGTCGGCAACGCGCTGCTTTGATTTAACAAGGCTCATGTGCAAGCGTATCTATTGTGATGCGACCATTTCTGCTCTGAAAGGTAGTCGATCCGAACAGTACATGCCCATGAGATCATTCAAGTGGACAATTCCGGCCGAATGAAAAGAGCACTCTGTTGACGTCACAGGAAACCATACGGCTCTGAATCGTTGAATTCGCAATCTCACGGACCCGGCACAAAACCATGACAATGCTCAACGTACCCGTTTCCGACAACACTCTTAAGCGACTCAAAAAATTGGCAGCAGGCGAGAATCTGTCTGTAGAGGAGTACATCAGCCGCATGACGGACCACGTCGCCAGTCAGCCCAGTACTGATTTCGACGTCATAGCCGCGCGTATTCTAACAAAAAACAAGGAGTTGTACCGTAGATTAGCTCAGTAGTGCGGTATCCGACTCTTGAACATATACTTTCGCTACACTCGCTTATTATCGAGGCGTCCGGTGGGTCCGATGGTATCCGCGATCGCGGTGCTCTGGAATCGGCCTTGCATCAACCCAAAGCATCGTTTGGCGGAGAAGACTTGTACCCAACCCTGGCGATGAAGGCAGCAACCCTGGCCTATAGTGTCGTCAACAACCATCCCTTTATCGATGGTAACAAGCGTGCCGGTCATGCTGCCATGGAGTCCTTCCTGATGCTGAATGGCTATGAAATTTCGACCGATGTAGATGAACAAGAAGAGCTTTTTCTGGGGCTGGCGGCTGGTAATGTCACGCAAGCAGACTTGGCTGAGTGGATTGAAATTCGAATGATAGAGCTAGCGTAGGAGCGCTGGCTGAGGATTCTGGTTTGATTGAATACCTCGGGGTCGAAGCCGCGCTTTTCTGAATCACGGATGTGCCACTTGAACTGCTTGACTCCAAAATCGTTGATATCGGCACCGTCCTGGTACACAACCGTGGCAGGATCGAGCAATTCCTTGGGAAGGGTTGTTCCAAGCCTCCTTAGTGCACGTAGCTCGCCGCATTGATGTCGATCGTGCAGCCGGTTGCGTGATCCGCGAGACCACTTGCAAGCAGGACAATCATGGGCGCGACGTCCGTCGGCTCAGTGAGAGTGGGCAGGGCGAGCTCCGAGAGCACGGTCTCGGCGCCGCCTTCGTCCATGAACTGCTTGGCCATGTCGGTCATGACCCAACCGGGGGCTATGGTGAACGCTTTTACACCCCGCTTGCCGAATGCCCGGGCAATGGAACGCGTCATGGCCACGACCCCTCCCTTCGATGCGGCGTACGCAATGTAGTCCTCCGTATCGCCCCGAAAAGCGGCCCGCGACGCGATATTGATGAGGCGCCCGCCGGTGGGCGTTCCGGCTGCGTGTGCAGCCACCGTGTGCTCCACGAAGAGCTTCGACAGGATGCCACACGCGAGCAGGTTGACGTTCGTCGTACGCTGCCAGTCGCGTGCCCAGACGCGCGTGTCCGTGTCAATGGCCGAATGAATACTCGTGCCGGCGTTGTTGATGATTACGTCAATGCGGCCGAGCGCAGCGAGGCCGCGCTCCCACACGGCGATGCTCTCGTCGACGTGCTCAAGATCGCCCTGTACGAGATGAACCCGGCTACCCAGTTCGGTGGCAATCGTCTCGGCTTCAGCTTTCGAGCGGCCGTAGTGGAGGGCAACCGTCGCGCCCGATGCGTGCAACTGGCGTACGATTTCTTTGCCAATGCCGCGGCTGGCGCCGGTTACGAGAATATTCGAATCTGCGAGGTCAATATGCATGGGCGTTGGTCGTTTTCCTGTTGGTAACATGCAACCTACTACCCACACGGGCGCGCGGCAAGCCCGTTACTTCCCGGAAATAATCATGACGCGGCCGCTCCGGTAGCCATTCACTGCGCTGTAGGCGGAGGTCACCAGAAAATCGACGTGCCCGTCACCATCGACATCGCCGACATTCGTGGTATCGAACCCAAGCGTTTCGCCGGGTACGTTTCCCGTGATGGTGCGCAGCGCGCGCTGGTCGCGGCCTGAAATCACGTACAGCTTGCCGCCACTTGCCGCCGCAGATCGGTGCTGCCACGCGCCCACGATAAGATCATCGTGCCCATCGCCGTTCACATCGCCCGCCTGTGCCACGCCAATTCCGAAGCCGTCCCCGGCCGCTTCCCCAACTTGGTCGAACAGTTTGGCGCCGTCACGACCCGAAAAAACGTGAATCTTGCCGGCTCCCTGGCCCGCTGAATTGTCCCCCCAATCGGCCACATAGAAGTCTGGAAATCCATCGGCATTGACGTCCCCCACGACAGACATGAACATGGCCCCGAACTGTGAAGCCCCTTCGGCCCCCGCCTCGAGTGTAAAAATCGGTTCGGGATTGGGAGATGCGGCGGCAGCGCCAATCGAAACGGAAGGCATGGTGTAAATTTGTACTACTCCGCCGCCTGGCGCCGACGGTATGCCGACCATGAGCCAAGAGCGAACGTCAATGGAGCCGTCGGCGCGGTGCAGCTGCACGGTGCTGCCATGCACGTTTGCGCCGAAGGCCTGCCCCGGCTCGCCTCGAAGTGCCATCAGAACCTCCCCGGTCGCGCCGGAATAGAGCGTCACTTCTCCTGCCCGTCCGGCGTCGCCGCCGTTCACAGGACCGCCCCATATCTGCATGGGTGCGCCCACCAGTATGTCCGAATGGCCGTCCCCGTCGGCGTCGCCCACGCCCCGTACGCTCGCGCCGAATCCGCTCGTCGTATCGTCAGACGTCCAGCGGTGGAGGACCCGCCCGTCGCGTCCCGAATAGACTTCCACGTACCCGGCATAGGGCGCTCCCGCTACCACATCCGGCACGCCGTCCGCGTTGACGTCACCCGCGGCTTCAATGCCCATGCCCAGACGGCCACCGGGCACCGACCCCGTCGCCGTCCAGAGCAGCTCTCCCGTCCGCGACGAATAGGTGTACACCTTTCCACTCTGGCTCCCCGTCGCCACGAGCCCGTTTGACGATGTCGTCACGTCATCCACACCGTCCCCATCCACGTCGCCAACGCTCCGAGCAATCCACCCGAACACATCGCCCTGCCCCTCGCCGCGCCAATCGCGAATCACCGTCACGCCTTCCTCCGCGAACGGATATGCAAACGCCTCGTCAGTCGGCCATACGTTTTTCCACCGCGCATCCGCTTGGAGAACCTCCGCCGCCTGACCATTTCCGAGCGACGTCACATCGACCTCTCCCGTGCCCACTGCGTTCAAAATATAGTCATAGGCCGCATCCACATCACCCGCGACGGCGAGCGCCGCGCCCAGGTTCAGCTCGCTTGCGGGCGTGGGCTGCAGTTCGTGACTTCGGCGGTACGCAGCCACCGATTCGGCGGCATGTCCTGCGCTGGCGTGCGCCCGGCCAAGTGTGTTCCAGGCAGGTACATATTCCGGATATTGTGCAGTCAACTCCTCCAGGGCCGCGATGGCATCCGCCGTGTTTCCCTGGCCCAGCATGCCAAGAGCGGCGCGGAATTCCTGCTGTTGGGCGCGGGTCGTGCCAGCGGCGCCTGCGCACAGAAGGACTATGAAAAACACGCTGCGAGCGACTGATAGAGCGGGAGTTGGGCGCGTGAGAAAACGATAGATGCGGCGCATTTGGGTATGTGGGTATGTTGGGTATGTCCATAGAAGGCCGTTCAACGGTCAATCCAGATCAGCCAAGAGTACGCTTCCGGTTACCACCGATGGCCCTCAACCCCGCAAAACGTCCAATTTGGTGCGTGAACGGCGTCCAGGACGCTATCAATCGATATGTAACAATAAATGTTACATTTATTTGGTGATCACGAACCGTCCCGTCGCGCCGGCGCCAGGCGCCGTGCCACCGCCCGAGACGCGGACGAAATAGACGCCGGGCGCAAGGTGGTCCGTCTCGAGGCGCTGCGGCGTTTCCACACCTCCGGGCGCCATGATCACGCGCCGTCCGGTGACGTCGTAGACCTCGATGGTAGCGCCGATGGGCGACTGTACGCTAATGTGTGCCCGGGCCGGGTTGGGCCAGATCTGGAGCTCCTGACGACCATCGCCGCCGCCTGCGGAAGCCGCATCGCCGGGCAGTCCCGCCGCCTCATCTTCGACGCCGACGCTCGTTACGAGGTGTGCAAAAAGGCCGCCACTGATGGTGCCGACCCAGGCGTTGCCGGCCGAGTCGAAAGCGATAGAGCGGATGCGCAGGTGGTTGCCGAGGCCGGTATTAGCCGGTATCCAACGGCGCGTGAACGGGCTGAGTTGAAACACGCCGCTTCCGAATGTGGCAATGAACGGATTTCCGAACCGGTCGAACGTAATGTCCTGCACGTCTTCCTGTCCATTCAGCCCGGGGGCGGCCACCCGCCAGGTCACCCCACCATCGGTCGTCTCGAGCACGCCCGAAAACCGGGTCCCAGCAAGCACCCGGTTGCCACTGACCGCCATGGTCTGAATGTCGAACCAGGGCAGTTCATTGGTCGATACGAGGCTCCACGGTGCGACGACCGCCCCGGCTGGAGCGGTAGGCACCTGGGCTGCCGGGAGGCGCCACGAATCCCACGACGCGCCGGCAATGAGCGAACCGTCGCCCATGACGCCGATGGCGCTGATGTCGCGGAACGCGCCGTCATCGCCCTGGATGGGCATCACCGTCCAGGAGCCGCTGGCTGACATGACCTGAACGCCCGAATGGTAGCCGATCCAGATCCGGTTGTCGGGGCCCGCCGACAGCGCGCCAATGCGGAGCCCGGAGGCGGGCCCCAGGAATTCCCAGCGGCTGGTCTCGGAAAAGCGCCAGACGCCCGATACCGTCCCTGCCAGGAGACGGCCGTCTGCGTCAACAGCCAATGTGCGCGTATCGATCAGCAGTGGATTCTCTTCGTCCATGCGCTGCCACGTAGCGCCCTGATTGGAGGTGTAAAATATGCCACCCTCCGTCGCGGCCACGGCCCGGTCCGGCAAAACGAGTAGATCCCGGATGGGTGCGAAGAGGCCGAGCTGCCACGGTTCCCATGTTATCGCAGATGGTGTACTTATGTACGCCCCGGCACCTGTTGTACCGGCTACGAGCCGGCCACTGGATGTTTCGGCGAGGGCGCCGATCGTGGTCGGGGCAACCACCCGCGCCGACCAGGAATCTCCTTCATCGACAGATGAGAATATGTGCCGAAAGCCACCGGCATGGACGCGCCCCGATGCATCTATCAGAAGGGAGGTCACGGAAACAGGGTCGGTAACCGGCTCGACGCACGTCCAGAGGTTGGCGTTGCCTCGTGAGCGGTAGATGGTGCAGGAGCCGCCCGAGCTGCCAGAGGAGGATGACCCCCCATTGACACCGGCGTACACCAGTCCACCAGGCCCGGCGGCGAGCGCGGTGACGTCGAAGCTGGCCATGCCGAAGGAGGCGAAATCCCAGGTCGTGCCCTCGTCCGATGAGCGGAATACGCCGACATTGGTGGCCGCAAAAACAAACGAATCGCCCGAGGCGACGCGGCGCGGAGTGGCCTGGATGCCGTCGAGCGAGGACAAGAGCCACGTCGTACCGTCGTCCGAGTAGCGGATGCCCGAGAGCGTGGCGACGAGGAGCCGGCCCGAGGGGGTTTCGGTTACGGAGGTGGTAAACTGGGCGGGGAGAGCAAATTGCTCCCACGCCTCACCGCTCCACTTATAGAGACCATCGCCATGCGTTGCCGCGAGGAGACTGCCGTCGGCGCGCACATGGAGGTCGCGGACATCGCTCGTCAGAAGACCGCCCGAGGCCGCCTCCCAGCGCTCGCCCTCGGCGCGGAATATCCCGCCCGTCGTTGCGGCGAAGAGCGCTCCGCCCGGCTCCTGGGCCATGTCGCGCACCGTGGCCCCGCCAAACGGCCCTTCGACCGCAGCCCAGAAGTCGGTCTGGGCCGACGCATCGACCGGAAAAAAGAGTACGATAGCCACCGCCGCAGTAGCGAGGGCGGGTCGTAGAGCCCGTTGCAGGGCGTATTTCAGGATATCGAGTGTAAAGACATGGTACGTCATGTCCTCTGTTATCGACTATCCGCGGATTTTCTTCAGGGCTTCGACCTGGGCTTTTGTGAGCATGGTCGGAATGACAATACGGACCTCGGCAATGATATCGCCTGGCGCGTTTTCGTTCTGGATGCCCTGCCCCTTGATGCGCAGTTTGTCGCCGTGCTGCGTACCCGCCGGGATGGCGAGGTCGAGTCGCTGGTCACCCGGCGCTTCGAGCTCGATGCGCGCGCCCACCATGGCATCGATTGCATCGACGTCGATAGTTGTCAGAATGTTGTATCCGTCGCGCCGGTAGCGGCCGTCTTCGGAAATCCGGAAGGTGACGTAGAGATCGCCCTTGCGGCCGCCCTCCGTGAGTCCTCTCCCCTTGATACGGACCTTGTAGCCGTCGCGCACGCCAGCGGGAAAGGGTACCTTGATGGTCTGGCCGCTGAGCGAGAAACGGGCTTCGCCGCCCTTCATCATGCGCTCGAACGAGAGCCGGATGGTACGCTTCAGATTCAGATCCTTCGGCTCTGGGGGTGGACGGGGCGGGCGGTATTCCCGCGCGCCGCCAAAGGGATCCGCGCCGCCCGCGCCCGGGCGAGCGCCGCCCACGCTCCCACCAAACGGATCGCCACCCATGCCGCCGCCCATGCTGCCCACACTGCCGCCGCCGCCAAAAATCTGGTTGAACAGGTCGCTCAAATCGTGGGCACTCGTCGCGGAGCGGGGATCGAAACCGCCCGGGCCGAAACCGCCCGGGCCGAAACCATCTGCCCCCCCGGAACGGGATCTGGCCTGTCCCGCGAACGGATTGCGGCGCATGCGGTCGTAGGCTTTGCGCTTGTCGGCGTCCGACAATACCTCGTAGGCGCCCTGGATCTCCTTGAATTTGTCTTCGGCTGCCGGATTGTCGGGGTTGCGATCCGGGTGGTGGGTACGCGCGAGCGTCCGGTAGGCCTTTTTGATGGCCCCCGGCGCAGCGTCTTCCGAAACGCCAAGAATCTTGTATAGGTCGAGTTGCTGTGACATGGATGCAGTCCGAAACGTACCTTGTAGCGCCGTAAAAAACATGCCAAAAACATCCGCTCCGACGAAATGGCAGACTCCCGCTCCACATCTCCCCGTGCTGCCCCCGCCGGTTCTCCTACAGGCGTGCCACCCGTGCGCCCCATTCGGAAGGTCCTCGTGGCCAACCGCGGCGAAATTGCCGTACGCATTATCCGCACGTGCCACGAACTCGGACTCGGCACGGTCGCCGTGTTCAGCGATATCGATGCTCTCGCGCCGCACGTCCGTATGGCCACGGAGGCCTGGTGTGTGGGCGGTGCGGCAAGCGCGGACTCCTATCTGCGCACGGACCGCATCCTCGACGTTGCGCGCAAAACGGGCGCCGACGCGGTGCATCCAGGGTATGGATTCCTGTCGGAAAATGCCGAATTTGCGGAGTCCTGCGCGGAGGCGGGCATCGTATTCATTGGGCCGCCGGCCCCGGCCATCCGGGCCATGGGCGACAAAACGGCAGCCCGCAAGCTCATGGAAAAGGCCGGCGTACCCATGGCGCCGGGCACGGTCGATGCCATAGACGACGCGGATGAGGCCGGCGCCATCGCCGAAGACATCGGATTTCCGGTGCTCATCAAGGCGGCCGCCGGCGGGGGCGGCAAGGGCATGCGCATTGTGCGCCGCGCCGAGGATTTCGAGGGAGCGATGGAGGCCGCCCGCCGCGAGGCGACCTCCGCGTTTGGCGATGGCCGCGTGTTCATTGAGAAATACATTGACGAGCCGCGACACATTGAATTCCAGATCATGGCCGATATGCACGGCGCCGTGGTGCACCTCTTCGAACGCGAATGCTCCATTCAGCGGCGCCACCAGAAAGTGATCGAGGAGGCCCCATCGGCCATACTTACGCCCGAACTGCGCGCCGAAATGGGTGCGGCGGCCGTGAGCGCCGCCCGCACATGCGGCTACGTGGGCGCGGGCACGGTCGAATTCCTGGTCGATGCCGATCGCAGGTTCTACTTCATGGAAATGAACACGCGCCTGCAGGTGGAGCATCCGGTAACCGAGTGGATCACAGGCCTTGATCTCGTCGCCGAACAGATCCGAGTGGCAACGGGCGAAAGGCTCGGCTACACGCAGCGCGATCTCACCATGCATGGGCACGCCCTCGAGTGCCGCGTCTACGCCGAGGATCCCAGATCCGGATTCCTCCCCGATCCCGGACCGCTCCTGAGGCACGTGGCGCCCTCCGGACCCGGTGTTCGGGTGGATGCGGGCGTCGAGGAAGGCGGCACCATCCCCATCCAGTATGACCCCATGATCTCAAAGCTGACCACCTGGGGCCTGACGCGCGACATGGCCATTCGCCGCATGCGGCGCGCCCTCGACGAGTACGAGGTGGCGGGCGTCGAGACCACGATTCCGTTCTGCCGCTTCGTAATGGACCACGAGGCCTTCACGAGCGGCGAGTTCTCCACGCATTTCGTGGACGACCATTTCTCACCCGAGGATCTGGAGCGCGGCGACGAACTGCCCGACGACGTGCTCGCCATGGCCGCCGCGCTTTTCGTGGACCAGTTCGCAGGGCGGGGCGCCGGAGCCGTGGGTGGGGCAGGCGTTGGGGGCGGGGCAGGCGGCGCGGCAGGAACCGGTGCTGGGACGAACGGCGCGGCTCCAGGGCACGCAGCGTCGCGCGGTGCGGGCTTCAGTCCGTGGCGGTTGAAGCGGGGGTAAATCATGGAAGGCAGCTGCAAAACCACTTCTCCAATCCTATTCCGGGAATCGGAGCGTGAATGATGTGCCCTGACCGACCCGGCTTTCTACAGAAATCGCACCCCCCATCTGCTCCACGTGGCGTTTGACCAGATACAGTCCCACTCCTTTTGCGTCGGGATGGTCGTGAAACGTCTCATTCAGTTTGAACAGTCGGTCGCCGATGCTGTCCATGTCCATCCCCTGCCCATTGTCCGAAAAAACCAGCTGCCCGGGAGAGCTTCGGATGGTGACTACCGGTGGCACCCCGGGGCGGGCATACTTGACCGCGTTCGTGATCAAATTCAGGAAAATGCTCTCCATGGACGACTTGTGGAAGTAGACCGTCTCGGCCTCGGAAAAATCGGCCGTGAGGGTTGCACCGGACCTGTCCAGCAGATTGGCAATACCCTTTCTGACCAATCCTAAACACACGTCCAATTCCACTTCTTCCATCGTTGGACTGGACGGTGAAACATCGGACAACATATCCAGATAACGGGACAGCGACATGTGGATGTTGTGTCCGGATTCTTTGAGCATGCCGATCAATTCTTTCGCCTCCCCATCGGGGAGTGCGTCGACATCAATAAGGTCAAACGCCAACATCAGACTGGACACCGGTGAGCGAAGGTCGTGCGATGCGACGAGACCGAGCTGTTTTAGATCGCGATTGGCATTCTGGAGGTCGGCGAGCAGCGCCGTGCGCTCGAATTCGAGTTGTTTCTGATTTGTCACGTTTTTGGCAATGGCCAGAACGAGTTCATCCGAATCGACGGCCTTGGCAGTCCAGGACAACCACACGATTTCGCCCTGCTTCGTAACGTAGCGATTTTCGAAGTGGTACAGGGCTTGCGCGCTCCGGACGCGCTGACGGTACCGTGCCGTGGCTGACTGGTCACTCTCAAGCACGAAGCTGTCAATAGGACGGGAGTACAACTCCTCCTCTGTATATCCGAGTGTTTCGCAAACGGCCCGGTTCACCTTCCTGAAGTATCCATCGAACCCCGCAATGAAGCACAGATCTGCCGAGAGTTCAAAAAACTGCCGGAAATCGAAATCCAGTACCTGTTTTGTCATGAGGACGTGAACTGCTGGGGTATTCCCGAACGTGGCTACCAGAAGTGGGGAAAGCATTCAGACGCTTAGGGCGCTGCTTCGCCGTCTTCGAAAACGCTACTGCTTCCTACAGTCGGTACCACCAGATATAAGCAGCGGCTGAAGCAAGCTGGGCCTGAGCCAGATTGGCGGCCATGGTTCAGAACCGCGGGATATATCTCTATCGGACCTGCTCACGATATCCTTCGTCACATGTTCCGCTGCACCGGCTTCAGCCCGGCACCAACGCCAGGTACGCCCCCACCAGATCCTGAATCACCGCACATGCGTACTCCCCGTCGTTCCCCCGTGTCGCCTTGATGACTTCACCCCCTTCTTCCCGTACGCGTCGGACACTTTCGGCGAGGTCGCCAACGGGGAGATGGATCATCCAGATAGGCGGCAGACCCAGGTTTACGCCGCGTGCATGGCGGACTCCCGCCGCCGGGTATCCATCATCGCAGAACATGTTGTAGTCAGCGTAACGCTCGCTCGCATCCTCCATCTCGACATCCTGCACCGACCAGTCTACAACCTGTCTATAGAAGTCACTGGATGCTGAGGCATCGGAGACCGTCAGGTCGAGCCAAGAGATGCGCCCCATCCGCGCCGCGGCGCCGTCACTCGGGGGGACCGCCTCCGCAGGAACGACTGGGATGATCCCGAACGCCGCTCCATTCGGATCCAGCAGTACGGCCCATTGACTCTTCCC
>JAJCYR010000067.1 GCA_029262775.1 Bacteroidota bacterium | reverse complement strand
GCGCCGGAATGACAGATGCAAGGCGTCCCGACGCCGAATAGCAGCGCGTTCTGCGCCGGTACCGGCGCAAGAAGGAGGGACAACGCAGTAGATGGCGTTTCGCCGCCGCAGAAGGGTGTGTGATGGTTTTTCAACACGCTTTTAGACCGTCACGAAGTCATACAGTGGATGCGACGCTGTCATCTCATGAATACGGCCCTGTACGCGGGTGGCTACCGCGTTATTGCCCGGTGCCTGAAGCACCTCGTCCATGAGGGCCACCACCTCTTCAAACTCTTCTTCGTCGAAGCCGCGCGTGGTCATGGCCGGCGTCCCGATCCGGATACCACTCGTCACGAATGGGCTCTCGGTATCGAAGGGAACCATGTTCTTGTTGACCGTGATATCGGCCACTTCAAGAGCCGCCTCCGCCGCCTTGCCCGTCAACCCCTTGCTGCGCAGGTCGAGCAGCACCAGATGATTGTCCGTGCCTCCCGATATCACGTCATAACCACGTTCAGCAAAACACCGGGCCATGGTCTGTGCATTCAGGACAACCTGCCGGGCATACGTCGTGAACGACGGTTCGAGTGCCTCCTTGAAGGCAACCGCCTTGGCAGCAATTACGTGCATGAGCGGTCCGCCCTGCATGCCTGGAAACACCGCCGAGTCGAGCAGTTCGGACATCATCTTCACGCGACCGGACTTGGGCGCTACCTTCCCAAACGGATTTTCGTAGTCCGTTCCGACGAGGATCATGCCGGCCCTGGGCCCGCGGAGAGTCTTGTGGGTCGTCGTGGTCACCACATGGCAGTGCGGCATGGGATCGCTGAGCACGCCCGCGGCAATGAGCCCGGCCGTATGCGCCATATCCATCCACAAATGCGCTCCCACCTCGTCGGCGATGGAACGAAAGGTGGCATAATCGAAGTCCCGGCTGTACGCCGACGCTCCGATCGAGATCATTTTGGGCCGGACTGTCAGGGCTTTATCACGTACCCGGTCCATGTCGATGCGGCCTCCGAGTGGTCCTTCCGGCTCCACGCCATAGTACTCGGCCCGGTAGAGTATACCCGAAAAGTTTACCGGTGAGCCGTGTGTGAGATGACCGCCGTGAGCCAGGTCCAGACCGAGAAAGGTATCGCCCGGCTTCATGAAGGCCAGATATACCGCCGCGTTGGCCGATGCACCGGAGTGGGGCTGCACATTGACCCAGTCGCATCCGAACAGCTTGCGCGCACGAAGCCGGGCAAGGTCCTCGGCCACGTCCACGTACTGACATCCCCCGTAGTACCGCTTTCCGGGCAGTCCTTCCGCGTACTTGTTGGTGAGCGTCGATCCCATGGCCTCCAGCACGGGACGGGACACAAAGTTCTCCGATGCAATCAGCTCCAGTCCTTCATTCTGCCTCCGAGCCTCGTTCTCGAGTGCCGCATACAACTCCGGATCCTTTTCCTGTAATTCGCTCATGTACGTTCGTCAGTGTGTCATGGCATAGACAAGGATGTTCGTCCCCATCTGCAGTGCCTGTAATCGTTTTTCGGGGGGATCGTTGTGCACGCCGGGCGGATCCCAGCCGTCGCCAATATCCGACTCGTAACTGTAAAAAATCATGACCCGGCCTGCATCGTCCAGAATTCCGAATCCCTGGGGCACTCCATTGTCGTGCTCATGGATCTTCGGCAGTCCGCTTGGAAACTCGAAATGTATATGGTAGATCGGGTGGGAAAACGGCAGTTCCACGAACTCCCGATCCGGAAACACCTTCGCCATTTCCCGGCGGAGATGCGGGTCGAGTCCGTAGTCGTCATTGACATGCAGGAATCCTCCCTGCTCGAGGTACCGCCGCAGGGCGTCCGCCTCCACGGAGGAGAAGCGCACATTCCCGTGCCCTGTCATGTAAATATACGGGTAGGAAAAGAGCAGATCGCTGTCCGGCTCCACCACCTCTTCTTCAAGCTTGATATCGAGCAGCGTGTTCTGGCGGACGAAGGCGAGCAGATTGGGTACGGACTGGGGACCGTTGTACCAGTCACCGCCGCCATCATACTTGAGCCGCGCAATGGGAATGCTGCCTGACTCCGGGGGGGTCGATTGTCCCCTCGCGGCCGACGGAACCAGCGCGAGCGTGGCCACGCAGAACGCACTCACGCAGAATGCACTCAGGCAGAACGCGGGGAAAACGAACAGAAAGCGCGGAAGTATATTTGGCATGGGCACAGGGTACACCGACCGAAGACACGGATTGCCCCTCATACGGATGCCCGCCCGCTTGGTTTGCCCGTGCTTGCAGATTTTCACACGGTGCAGGCCGGATCTGCCTCTGGGGTTCCGGAGTAGACCTGCGCCCACATCATCAGAAGGACCATGCACGACACGCTCACCCGACAACTCCTTGCCGCCCTGGACGCGCTTGGGGGCGCTCCCGAAGGCTTCAAGCCCGAATTCGAGGTGCCGGCCCATCCGGAGCACGGGGACCTCTCGACGAATGCCGCGCTCCAGCTTGCGCGGCACTTCCGCCGGGCGCCTCGGCAGATCGCAGAGAGTATTACGCAGCACATGGTAACGGAGCCGGATCTCATCGCCAGCGTGGAAGTGGCTGGCTCGGGCTTCATCAACTTCCGCTTTGCCGACACGTGGCTGCACACCCAGCTCGGGAATCTCCTCGCTGAAGGTGGGGCATTCGGCCGGACGCAGTACGGGGCGGGACAGCGTGCTTTGGTGGAATTTGTCAGTGCCAACCCGACAGGACCACTGACGGTCGGACACGGCCGCAATGCGGTCTTGGGCGACACGGTGGCCACACTGCTGGAATGGACGGGCTTCGACGTCACACGGGAATATTACTTCAACGACGCAGGACGGCAAATGCGTGTCCTCGGGGAATCGGTACGGGCCCGGTACGAGGCCATAGCAAGGCCCAATGTGCCGACCAGGACCATTGATGGCGTCAACGTACCGGATTCCTTTCCAGAAGATGGCTACCTGGGCGACTACATTGCGGATATAGCCACGAAGGTGTTCGAAGAATACGGGGACAGCCTTCTGGATGAGGGCGCCGTGGCGGGACTTGAACTCGCCGATCTCTCGCCCGCCGACATCTGCAAGAGGGCGGCCGAAAAAGCCATTTTTGCGGAGATCGAAGCCACGCTTGAGCGCCTCGGAATCCGTATGAACAGCTATTTCAATGAAAGGACGCTCTACGACTCGGGTGCCATCTGGGATATTGTGGAGGCACTCCGGAAATTGGATCTCGCCTACGACAAGGATGGTGCGGTCTGGTTCAGGACCACGCAGTTCGGCAAGGAACAGGACACCGTGCTCGTGAAATCATCCGGGGAGCCGACCTATCGGCTTCCGGATATCGGATACCACGTGAACAAGATTGAACGCGGGTTTGACCGGATTGTGGATATTTTTGGCGCAGATCACATTGCCACGTTCCCCGACGTGTTGAGCGGCGTTGAAGCGCTCGGCTACGACGCCTCGCGCATCTCGGTCCTGATCTACCAGTTCGTCACGCTCGTACGCAGCGGTGAACCGGTCAAAATGAGCACGCGCAAGGCGACCTATGTCACGCTCGACGAACTCATGGACGAGGTGGGAGAAGATGTGACCCGCTTCTTCTTCCTCATGCGCTCGGCCAACACGCACCTCGAATTTGATCTCGATCTGGCCCGGGAAGCATCCGAAAAAAATCCGGTATTCTACCTGCAGTATGCGCACGCACGCATTGCATCGATCCTGCGTAAAGCGGAGGAAACCGGGCTGCGTGCCAACGAGGAGGCAAATCTGTCACTGCTTTCACATGCTACCGAGACCGCCCTCATCAAGCAGCTTCTGGGGTTTCCGGAAGCCATTCACCTGGCTGCCGAATTGACCGAACCACAGAAACTGGCTACGTGGCTTCGCGAAACCGCCACCTCCTTTTCAAAATTCTATGGGGAATGCCGCATTATTGGCCAGGACGAGGCGTTGGCCACCGCCCGATTGCAGCTGGCCTCAGCGACGCGTATCGTGTTGAAAAACGGACTCACGGTGCTCGGCATTTCCGCGCCCGATTCCATGTAGGGACCTGTCCATGCTGGGTCCCTGAGACCATAAATAAAGCTGCCATGCGCATTGCCTTCCAGGGGGAAATTGGGGCCTACAGTGAAGAGGCTGCGGCCGCCTTCTATCCAGAAGCCACGATGGTACCGTTTCCGGAGTTCGATGACGTCTTCGACGCGCTGTCTTCCGAAAAATGCGACCGGGCGGTCATTCCCATCGAAAACTCGCTCCACGGAAGTGTGCTCCGTAACTACGACCTGCTCCGCGAACACGACGTCACCATTGTGGCTGAAGGCAAACTCCGCATTCGCCACCAGCTACTCGGCCTTCCCGGCATCTCGCTGAGCGACATCTCGGCAGTTTTCTCCCACCCCCAGGCGCTCGGCCAGTGCCGCGATTTCCTGAAGAAGTCGCTCCCGCATGCCCGCGTCACGCCCGCCTACGACACGGCTGGAGCCGCACGGGACGTCGCGCGGGCAGCCAATCCCGCCCACGCCGCCATCGCCAGTCGACGTGCCGCCAGCGAATATACACTCTCCCTGTTAGCGGAGAATATTGAAAGCAATACGCTCAATTATACCCGTTTTCTGGCACTTTCCCGGCAGAATGATCCATGCCTCGACGGTCTTCCCCCGGAAGCCACCTCAGGATCACCCAAAACCAGTCTTCTTTTCGCTCAGAGCGAAAATATTCCCGGCAGCCTGTTCAAGAGCCTTGCCGTTTTCGCGCTACGGGACATTGACCTGCTCAAAATCGAGAGCCGTCCGCTCGTGGGTAGCCCCGGCAAGTACATTTTCCACCTTGATCTGGCCGGGGACGCACAGGGAGAGGCCGTCATGAACGCGCTGCGCCACCTGGAAGAGATTGCCGCCTATGTCACCGTCCTCGGATCCTACGTGGAAGGCCCGACCTGGGACAGCATGCCCGGTGGTTGAGACGTATGGAGTTCAGCAATGCACTCGTGCAGCGGGCAAAAGATGGGGACCAGACGGCCGTCGACGCCGTACTGCGGGGTCTGGAGCCCATCATGCGCGGCTACTTCACGCGCCGCATAGGCCACCGCACGGAGATCGATGACCTGGTCCAGAACAGCCTGATTCGCGTACACCGGAGCATCGGCGACCTGCAGGACGTGTCGCGGCTGAAGGCATTCGCCATGAAGGGCGCACTCTATGAACTCCAGGATTTCTACCGGGGCCGCTACTCGGCGCGCGAGACGCTGTATGACATCCTGGAGCCCTTTGGACCCGCCGTCAAGCCGGATCGCGCCGGCGACCGGATTGACCTGGACCGGGCCCTCGCCGGACTGACTCCCCTTGCCCGGCGCATCATTGAACTGCGCGAACTCGGTTTCAAGTACACAGAAATTGCCGACGTGGTCAATTCCTCCGAAGCCGCCGTAAAAATGCAGGTCAAGCGGGCCTTCGAAAAACTGCGCGACCTGCTGGCAGCACTCATCCTGTTACTTTCCCAGGTGTCGTAACGGCTTTCTGTATGATGGATCCCACGACCCACATATCTCTCCGGGAGGAAGCGCCGTCGGGCGAGGCACGCTTAGCGCTTCGCCGCGCCCTGACCAATGATCCGGTCCTTCTGGAACAGACGCGCCTATGGGCATCGGTATGCGAGCGCACCGCCGAAACCGTCACGAGCAGCCTTCCGCCTACCGGAGACCTGATTGCCGTGGCCCTGTTCGAGGCTGAACTTCTGGGCGATGCGGACGTGGCGGAGTTGTCCCGCGTACGCGACGTGCAGAAGGCACTGGAACCCGTGCGCAGACATCACCCGTCGGTAAACGCCCTTCTGAGCCGTATCGCGGCCGATGCCCGGGCTTTCCAGGACATGTGGCCGGAAGATGCACAGGCACGCGCGCGGACCCGGGCCCTGCGCACGCCAGCACCGCCTACACCAGCGGCACCGGGACGGCTGCGCCCAGCCGGGCGCCCAGCCCTCATGTGGACGGCGGCGGCCTCGGTGGTGCTCATCGTCGTAGCGGCCCTGTTCCTGCTGCGCGCTCCCGATACGCTGCGTATTGCCGTGCCGGAGGGCGCCACACGGACCGTTCAACTGGCCGACGGTTCAACGGTACTGCTGGCCGGACCTGCCGACCTGTCATGGCAGGAAAGTTCTACGCGTCGCGTATTCCTGACAGGCAAAGGTTTTTTCGATGTAGTCGCGCATTCAGACCCCTTCGATGTGACCACAGAACACGCCGTCACAACCGTTTCAGGGACGGAATTCGGCGTGGAATCGGGTAATGCAGGTACGCACGTTACCGTCCTTTCGGGGCGCGTTCACGTGCGTCCCCTCGGCACCGGGACGGATGTGCTCCTCGTAGCCGGAGAGGCAGCCCGCGTGACGCCAACGGCCGTGAACGCGCCGGACATCACGCCGGCAGGTCTGGATCCGCTCATGTGGACGGGGCTCTTCATTTTCCGGGATACCCCGATCGATTCGGTCGCCGTGGCCCTCGAATCCGCCTACAACGTGGATATAGACGTTCAAGACTCCCTGCGCGACGAGACCCTTACGGGCACGTTCGACCGCGACCAACCGGTCGGTGAGATCCTGACCATCGTGGCAGCCGCCCTCGGTGCCGACCTCGAGCTGCCGGATAGGCAGCCCGTGTACCGCCTGGTCCGAAGAGAATCTGCCGCCGGGTAGTACGCTGGGGGACCTTCCAGGAACGCCCCCCGGAACGGAGTCTATAAGGCTCCGTGTACCGCGTCGTTATCATATTCCACCTGCTCTGTGTTGCCGGCTCCACTGACGCGCTGGCTCAGTCGTACCGTGTCAACGAGCAACAGGCCCCCCTCACGGAAGCCCTCTCCCGTTTCACGGTCCAGTCGGGCGTCGACGTGGTCTTCAGCCGTACGCAGGTCGAAAAATGGACCACGACGTGTGCCTACGAGGGTTCAAGCACACGCGATGCCCTGGTCTGCCTCCTCTCCGATCTGCCCTTCAGAGTCCAGGAAATTTCCCGCAGCCAGTTCGTGCTGATTCCCCTGCTGACCGACCCGAAACGCATTCGAAGTCACGTCCTGAGCGGTTTTGTGGTCGATGCGACGTCCGGAGAAAGCCTCA
Source organism: Bacteroidota bacterium (assembly GCA_029262775.1). Taxonomy (GTDB): domain Bacteria; phylum Bacteroidota; class Rhodothermia; order Rhodothermales; family UBA10348; genus 1-14-0-65-60-17. Next base: position 45,031 of record JAJCYR010000067.1, on the reverse strand, counting down.
TCGGCGCGCACGTGCAGCTACCCGAAATGGGCGCTGGCGCGGTCACAAACGAGGCCGGATATTTTGCCCTGCCCGGTGTAACCTCCGGTAAACGCCGGCTTGTAGGCTCCTATCTCGGTTTCGAAACCGTCGATTCCCTGGTCACGGTCGACGGGCGCGCCCTGTCGTTGGCCCTCAAGCCGAGACCCGTTACGGTCGAAGGCGTGACCGTGGAATCTACCCCGGCCTTGCGAGCGGATCTGGACACAACGCCTGGGCTGGTATCCATGCCCCCGGCCAACCTCAGAGAACTTCCCGGTGCGCTGGGTTCGAACGATGTTCTGGAGACGCTTCGGTGGCTCCCGGGAATTGAACGGGCCGGAGAGGCCACGGGTGGACTCATGATCCGGGGATCGGGACCGGACCAGAACCTGTATCTGATCGATGGTGTCCCCATTTATCATCCCTGGCACGCATTCAGCCTCGTATCGACCTTCCAGACCGGGACTTTCAAGGACATCCACCTCTACCGGGGTGCATTTCCGGCCGAATACGGGGGGCGCCTCTCGGCGGTTCTCGATGCCGAATTGCGCGACGGAGGGCGCTCCGAGCCGCACGTACAGGCAGGTATCAATGCGCTTCACGGGCGCTTTCTGATCGAAACTCCCGTCACGCCCCGGTCCTCGTTCATGCTCTCGGGTCGGCGGTCCTACATCGACCGGCTGATCGGTAGCCGTCACCCCGTGTCCGATGGCGCGGGCCGGCGAGATACGCTTCGCACGGGATATTATTTTTATGACTGGAGTGCCAAGTTTTCCTACCGACCGGATGAGAAATCATCTCTATCTCTGTCCTGGTACTCGGGGCGGGATGTGCTGGACCTGCGACTGCCGTTCGACGTCTCGCTCGATTTTTCTTCTTTCCTGCGACCGGCGGACCTGTTTTTCGAGGTGGACCAGTCCTGGGGTAACCGCCTGGTGAGTGCCCGCTTCCAACGCCTGCTCTCGGAGCGCCTCTTCCTGACCACCATCCTGTACGAATCCAGGTACGATGCCGAAGAAGGGACCTTTATCCGGCCCACACAGACGGCCTCGGTGGCATCCTCCTACCAGGTCAGTGTGCAGGACCTGGGGCTCCGGGCCGACATGGACTGGTACCTCTCCCTGCGCCACCACATCCGTTTTGGCGCCCAGTGGGTGGAGCGGCGCTTCCATTCTGACGTGAACGCACTGCTGACCTATTCCCCGGGTTTCGACGAAATCATAGATGAGCAGATTGAAGTGGAGCGCCCCGAAATTGCTGCCTACATCCAGGACCTGTGGCGCCCCACGCCGAGATGGCGCGTTCTTCCCGGCGTCCGTGTCAGCTATTTTGGCGGGGGGCGCTATCTGCGGGCGGCACCGCGCCTGAATGCCCAGTTTGTCGTACATCCGGAGCGGTTGTCACTTCGGGCCGCCGCCACTACCCAGGTCCAATACCTGCAGCGGATCCAGGACCGCCAGGCCCGCCTCTACGACCTGGTATCCAGCCGCTGGGTGCCGGCCGACAGCGCAGTACCGCCGTCACGCTCTGGTCAATTGACAACGGGTCTCGAGTACCAGCCCATCCGGGGGCTCACGCTCACGACCGATGTCTACGTGCGGCGCAGCCGGAACGTGCTGCTGCCGGACAACGGGTTCCAGGCCCGCGATGAATTACTGGGGTCCGGCATCGAGGTCTCGGGCCTCCTGGCGCAGTATGTATCCGGGAACGAGCGATCACGCGGGCTTGAACTGGGGCTGGATTACCAGCATGTCCGGTGGCGGATTGTGGCATCGTTCACCCGTTCCCGCACCGAGGACCGGCCCGAAGATCCGGACGGGGCACCCTGGCGGCCAGCCCGGTTTGACACGCCCCGGAACGCATCGGTCGTGGTGCAGCGTGCCTCGGGCGCGTGGTTATGGGGAATTTCTACGCTCTGGAGATCGGGCTTTCCCGTGACGGAGCCCACCGGCCGCTTCGTATCGACCCATCCAGCCACCGGAGAGACCACACTGATCCTGCATGTACCGGAGGATAACAACGGTCGGCTGCCCAATTACTTTCGTGCGGATGTTCATACGTCGTACAGATTCCGCGCATGGAATGCGGACTGGAAGGCCGGTATCGATATATTCAACACGACCATCCGGCGGAACACTGTCTTTCAGTCTTTCAATGCATCTGACCCGATCATCGCGCCCCGGAACCGGAAGGGACTCCCCCTGATTCCGCTGTTCGAGATCGAGGTGAACCTCCGATGAGTACGCGTTGCCATTATAGACCGGAACGCACCAGTGCGGCTCTCGCGCTCGTTCTGGCGCTCGGCCTCATGTGGAGTGCGTGCGATTCGACGGGTGCGGAATCGCGGTCCTCGCTGGTCGTAGAAGCGTTCGTACAGGCGGGTGCAGAGCTACCGGCGGTACGGGTAAGCCAGACCGCCGGGCGGGAGGCTGACCGGAATACGGTTCTCCGGGGACTGTCAGATGCCGTGGTGACGGTGCATGTCGGGGGTGTGTCGCATGCCTACCATCACGTAGGTGGCGGCCGATACGCGTCGCTTCTGCCTGCGGAAACGCCCATCCGCGCGGGAGATCCGTTCCTCGTGGAGGTGGAACGGGATGGCATCCGGGCGACGGGTAGGGGAACGGTCCCACCGGATATATCGCTGATTCGCATCGCACCAGTACCTGCACGGTCAGCTGTCGAGGCCGTACTCGTTGATTCCCTCGGCCTCAGCATTGATTCGCTCGACGTGGGGCTCGGAGCACGGCTCGGGTTCATTATTCCCGTAGAGATTGAACTGATCTGGAATAGCCTGCAAGAGGACTATTGGGTGGCTACGAGCTTGGATCCGGAAGAATCGTTCTCGTCGTCCGTGCTGGACTTCTTTCTGCTGACTGCAGAAGTCATGCCGGAAGCGGGTCGACAGTCGGCGACCTGGAAGGGCGTCTATGCTGTCCCGGTAGCGGACAGTACGTCGTCGCTCCCGTCACACGACCTGCTGGTCTCGATTACGCGCGGAGACTCCGTGTTCGCCGCCTGGATGAGCACGCGGACCTCGGGCATGGCATCGGCAGGTGCAGGTAACGTTCAGGGCGCTGCCGGGTTCATCGGGGGTATCGCCATCGATACCGTACGTGTCCGAATCAGAAATTGAATATAGAGGAAACTGTTTCCGTGGGCTTTGGACAAATAAAACCCATTCTTGTGCCCGAACCGCCGGAACACGGCGGCACCGTGACCTCGCTTGCGTGGCAGAGAAAAGACCCCAACCGGTGCTCTGTTTTTCTGGACGGAGCGTTCGCCTTCGGCCTGCACGTCGACGTGGTTTCGGCTCACGGGCTGCGCCCGGGTGTGGTGCTCTCCATAGACGCCTGCGTGGCCGTGCTACAGGAAGACGTCTACCACCGGGCTCTGAAACGCATTCTTGGCTACCTGGCATACAAGCCCCGGACGGAAAAAGAATTGCAAGATCGTCTCAGGAGGTTGCAGGTGGATGTATCTACCAGTGAACAGGTCATGCAGAAAGTCCGCGCCATGCACCTGGTCCATGACGCGCTCTATGCGGAGGAATTTGCGCGTGGCCGGCTTCGGGCCTACGGCCCCCGGCGCGTGGTCCGGGAACTCGTGCAGAAAGGAATTCCGGAAGCCCTGGCAGAAAAAACGGTTGTGCGGTGCAACCCACACGAGGACCCGGACGAACACATGGCCCAACTTGTTGAGAAGGCGTACACCCGTTACCGGACGGAGAGCAATCCGCGGTTGCGTTCCCAGAAGACCATCAGGTATCTGATGCGACGAGGCCATGAATTGGAGCGAATCCAGGCTGCCCTCGCCCGGATTGCCAGATAAACCGTATTATCCATCGGTACAAATCACGTTTACCATGCCAGAAAGCAAACATAGTGCGTTTTTCCGATTCTCCGGGATCGATGCGCTGCTTGTCGCTCTGGGCATACTGGGCTATTCCTGTTTTGCACTGTTCATTGCGCCCCTGCATCCGGACAGTTCGGCCGAATACGTTCTGTCCGAACAGAAGGCCGTTGAGCGGGCAGAGGCGTTTCTGGTCGACAACGGATACCCTACGAACAACCTGATCGTGTCTGCGCGACTCCAGCGTGACGTGGATGTACTCGCTGATGTTCAGCACATGCTGGGTCGCAGGGAGGCTGTCAAGTTTTTGTCTTCACCCGTCTCGGAGCCCATTGGTGCCTACCATTGGAGGGTGCAGTTCCGTGAACAGGAGGACCGCGCGATGAACGGCACCCAATTTGCCTCGTCGCGAATCGTGTACACGATTCGAATGTCGCAGTCGGGCAGCCTGCTGGCATTTGAAAACGAGGGCGCCGGCTCCGCGGGCTCCGGAGAGACAGGCTCCGCTTCCGACAAGGATATTATTGTGCGTGATGCCGTGGCGCACGCACTGGCGTCGGCGGCCACGTCGCCGGACAGTGTCCGGGCGCTGCTGAACACCGTTCCCGACGCGACGCTCCGGGCACGCCTTGTATTTGACTATGCAGGCACCACCTCGGGCGTGGGCGCCCTGCAATCCACGAACGGCACGGCCCGTGTCGATTCGTTGGGCATGGTACAACTGGCGCGGTATCACCTCTCGCAGACGGCGCTGTCCTCGCTCTCGTGGTCCATGGATGCCAATCAGACGGCGCCCCCCAGCGGAACCCGCCGGGCACGAATCCAGATGGGGGCGGACACGCCATTGGCCGGCCAGCAGCTCTCGGCCGAGCTGGGCGTGAGTGTAACCGGCGCACTGACCCACCTGTCCGTCACGTACGAGCCCCAGGTGGCCCGCAGTACGACAGCGTCTACCATGCTGACGTTCGTCCGGGTGGGCGCCTATGCCGTGCTCATCATCGTATTCATCGTACTCTTTTTCCGGCGCATGATTGCGCGGCTTGTCGACTTCCGGAGCGCGGGCATCGATGCCGTGGTCATTGGTATTGCGTTCGGCTCCATCTGGTTGCTGAGCCAGGAGGGCATGTTCGAGGGGCTGTACTGGCCCACGTGGGCATTGTTACTGTTGCGCGTCGTCGTGTTCTCGACCGCCGGTGTCTTCACGTCGCTCTTCGTTTTCATCCTGTCGGGCGTCACGGATTCATTTGCACGGGATCGTTTTCCGTCGAAAATCCGGACGCTCGTGTTGCTACGCCACGGACAGCTGCACAACCCATCGGTGGGGTCAAGTCTGCTTCGAGGCATTCTGATCGGTGGCCTGCTGGTCGGGGTCGTGACACTGACTCTCTGGCTGCTTGATGGTACCATCCTGAGGCAGGACGAATTCATGATATCGGATGCCATGTATCGTCCGGTCATGGCCGATGTCCTGGGCGGTGCCGCTGTGTCCTACATGAATACCCTCCTACTCTGCATGGGCTTCGGGATGGTCGCCTATGGCTCCACGGGAAAAGGGTGGATGGTCATTTCTGCTGTAGCGCTGGGAGCCGCCCTCCTCCAACTGTCCCCGGCCGGGGCCCTCATGTCGTGGGAGGGACTGCTCCTGAATACCGCGGCAGGTCTTGTCCTGGGTGTGGCATTCCTGAAGTGGGATCTATTCACGGTACTGGTCGCCCTCTTCTCATCGACCCTGCTCTGGGCCCAGAAGGAAGGAATCCTGATTGCAGGTGCCGAGTCGTGGATCGATGGTCTGCTTGCCATTATGCTGCTCATTTTCCTGGTTATTTTTGCCATTCTCGGAATTGTTGCCGGGGCAGAATCGCGTACCATCCAGGAGTACGTCCCGGAGTATGTCACCGAGATGGCCGGCCAGGAGCGCGTCAAGCGCGAACTGGAGATCGCCTACCAGGTCCAGGCCTCCTTTCTGCCGCGCACCATGCCCCGCATCAGTTCACTGGACCTGGCTGGCATGTGTTTACCGGCCAATGAAGTTGGCGGCGACTATTACGATTACATCGAACTGGACGAGCGGTATCTGGCTGTCGTGATCGGGGATGTCAGCGGTAAAGGTATCCACGCATCGTTTTTCATGACACTTGTCAAAGGCATTCTTCAATCAGCATCGCGGACCAGTCGCTCGCCCGCCGAGGTGCTGCGCCAACTGAATCATCTCTTCTACATCAATGTGCCCTCGGGTACCTTCATCACGCTCATATACGGCGTACTCGACATCCAGACGGGCGAGTTCACCTTTGTCCGCGCCGGCCACAACCCCGCCATTCTGCTGCGGGCCGGCAGCACGGAGTTCACGTTCCTTCAGCCTGCAGGGATGGCTGTAGGCTTTGTCGACCGCGGGCTGTTCGACAGCGGAATCAGCGAGGAAACCGTTCAGCTCCATTCAGGCGACATGATCGTTCTGTATACGGATGGTTTCTCCGAAGCCATGAACACAAAACGAGAACTGTACGGAGACGATCGGTTGGCTGCCAAGGCGGCACATGTCGGAAGCACACGCTCGGCATCGGCCATGCTCCGGATGCTGACAGAGGATGTATACCACTTCATTGAAGGTATGGGCCGCGCCGATGATATGACCATGATGGTCATCAAGCGACGCATGGACGCATGAGCATGGAACGCGCCCTCCAGTATATCCGCGCCCGTATTCAAACACGCCCCACCCTTGCGCTCGTTCTGGGCTCTGGCCTCGGGAGCCTGGCCAATGCCGCGTCCGGGACCATTGCTTTGGCGACGACCGACATCCCCGGCTACCCGACCTCCACGGTCGTCGGACACGCCGGAAAACTGGTATTTGGAACGCTTGCCGGCATGGACGTGGTTTTTCTGCAGGGCCGCCTGCATCGCTATGAGGGGCATGATCTAGATAAAACCACCTTTCCCATTCGGCTGCTTGCGGAACTGGGCGTTCTGCGCCTTCTGCTCACGAACGCCGCAGGCGGTGTGAATATCGACTTTCGACCGGGTACGCTCATGTGGATCACCGATCATATCAACTGGGCCTTTGAAGTGCCCCGGCTCCCGGGCGCGGTCAGTCGTCCTGTGTACGACCGCGTCTGGACCCGCGACGCCATGGAGGTGGCACGTACGATGAACATTGCCACCGTTAATGGTACGTATGCATGGACGCGTGGTCCCCAGTACGAGACACCCGCCGAAGTCCGGGCTTTGGGAGCCATGGGCGCCGATGCCGTCGGAATGAGTACGGTTCCGGAAGCGTTGGTGGCCAACAGCCTTGGTATGCGCGTCCTGGGACTGTCGACGATCACCAATGCCGCTGCAGGGCTTGGAACCGAGCCTCTGAACCATGACGAGGTACTCGAAACGGGCCGGCGTGTGCAGAAGGACCTGCAGCGACTGGTACTGGGCGTCGTGGAGAAGACGATCGCGTCCTGAGGCGTGTCCGGTCGTGGCGTGAAGGGGGCGATTCGTCCCCAGGGAAACGCTTTTGACTTGCAGATGGGGCGTCACAACACGTTATTGGAGACATGATGGCCACACTGCTCCTATTCCTGCAATTCACGGTACTTTCCGGCCAGACGGGTGTCCGTTTGCAGGCCGAGGCCGACCGGGCCGTCTACCTTCCCGGTGATACCATCCGTGTTGAATTGTCGGCGTACATCACGGCACCGTCTTCGTCCGATGCCCTTCGTACGGGACGGGCCCTCGACGACGTAGCCGCCTATGCCATCGAAGGACCCATCCGGCGCGTGTCCAATGGTCGCTCCCAATCCCGGGATGGCCATTCCATCATGGACCAGCTGGTCTACCGGTATGCCCGTATCCTCCTCTTCGTAGCCGAAGCACCGGGTCCTGTAACGCTCGGTCCGTGGCAACTCGACACGGAAGAGGGACCGGTGGTAGCGACCGCCCTTCCGCTTCGTGTAGCCGAACGCCCCATGTTTCACCCGTCCGTTGCGCGTGCCGTGCTCCCCCTCACGGCCGATGTCCTGCATCCCGGTGGCGGTATTGCCTATCGTCGCGGCGGGTACGGCACGGTGGTCAATGGGATGGCCTTGTTGACATCCTGGCATCTGGTCCGCGGTGCCGATCGCATTGAGGTCACACTACCATCTGGACGCACGCTATCGGTGCGCAAAGGGTGGTCGGCGCATGCGGAACGGGATGCTGCGTTGTTGTACGTCGATCCCGTGGCTATCTCCGAGGAACGGATTGCTCCCCTGTCCATGGCCGCTGACAATACGGTGGCGCCGGGGGACTGGGTGTACGCCGTGACGGGTACGCGCATCAGTTCCGGGTGGCTTCACGTCGTTCCCGACAACACGGATTCCCGTCGCTGGCTGGCCACGAACAGGGTCCTACCGGGCGACAGCGGAAGTCCGCTTCTCTCCCGTGACGGGCATATCGTGGGCATTGTTGCCGCTGGTATGGCCGGCGCACAGCATCCCGACGTGCTGCGCGAAGATCTCATGCTCGCCTACGATCCCCGACCGCTCTTCGAGCCCGTGGTTACGGGCGTATCGCCCCGACCCATCGACGACCTGAACAATCTGGATGACCTCTACAATCGGGTCATGGACGTGGAAACAGCGCTTGCCACGAATCAAGGTAGTCGTCAGTCTACAGGAACCCTTCTCCTCGAGCAACTGCTCATGCTTCTGGAAGAGGCCGAGTTGGCTCCCATTCCGGATGCGGATCTGCTTCACAGGCTCGGCCTCCTTGCACAGCACGCAGGTGACCGGGGGCTCGCACGCGAGGCCTACAGTGCCGCCCTCAAAGCCGATCCGGCGCACTACGGGGCGAATTACCTGTCTGGCCTGCTGAATGTGATCGAACAGGACTGGGTCACGGCCGATGCACATTTCGCGCGGGTTGCTTCAGGCGGTCCGTTCAGGCACCTCGCCACCTACGGGATGGCGCGCGCAGCCATGGGCCTCCATCAGTTTGACCGTGCGGAATCGCTGTTGAACCAGGTCCTGGCCAGTGACCCGGGCTTTGCGCCGGCATTTTTTGACCTGGGCCAGGTGCAGTTGGCCAAGGGGAACGCCGTGGGCGCCAAACAGATTACCAGTGCATTATACAGGCTGGACTCCTACTGGGCGCGCCGCCTGACGCGTTCCATTGCCCATCCCGAGTTGGCCCCCAGCGCCCTGTCTGAACTCCCGCGCCTGTCCCTTGACAATCTCTGAGAGACGCACGTGACCGCCACAGGGCCGGACATTGGATCGGACATTGGATGAATTGGGAACCTGTTCGCACCTGTCCGGGTGTTGAGGCCTCCACATGACACCGCTACCCTCCTCGATCCCACGTGAAGTCTCCAGATACCCGCCTCCTTGGCCGTATACGTGAACAGGTTCGCGCGGAAAAGCCATATCTGGTACCCGGTGCCCGGCGTGTACCCCACAAACTGAATCAGAACGAAAGCCCCTACGACCTTCCTTTGGCACTCAAAAAGGAGTTGTTGGAGGCGTTCCTGGACATCCCGTTCAATCGGTATCCCGACGAGCAGCCCACCGAACTCGTACAGGCCCTGTCACAGCACACTGGGCATCCTGCGGGCGGCATCCTGGTCGGCAATGGATCGAACGAACTGACCCACACGCTGGGCCTCTGCTTCGTGAGGGACGGCGAGCCGGTTGTAGTGCCTCGTCCCATGTTTGCACTCTTTGAAAGTGTCATCCGGCTCTTCGGTGGACGCGTCGTGCCTGTGGCGCCATTGCCTTCGCTGGCTTTCGATACCGACAGCCTCGTTACGGCCATTCAGGCTGAAAAACCGGACCTGACCATCGTCGCCAGCCCAAACAACCCCACGGGGCTTGCCATGTCGGCAGCAGACATCCTCCGCCTGGCCAATGCCTCGGACGGATTTCTGGTCGTGGACGAAGCCTACCACGAATTCAACCCACAACCCTCGGCCCAGCACCTGCTCGAAACGCATCCGAATGTCATCATTCTGCGCACCCTTTCCAAAGCCTTCGGCCTGGCAGGCCTTCGTATAGGCTATCTCATGGCGCACCCGGATGTGGTAACTGACATGCTGAAGGCGCGCCTGCCGTTCATGGTCGACCGCCTGACCGATATCACGGGGCAGACCCTCCTCGGTCATGCCGATCTCATCCGCGAACGTGTGGCAGCGATCTCCGCATCCATCCGGGAATTGACCGGGGCCCTTCAGCAGATGGACGGCGTAGACGTGCGTCCAACCGATACCAATTTCGTGCTTTTCAAGTGTCAGTCGGACCCGGGTGCACTGCTCGAAAATCTGGCAGACGACGGCGTGCTGGTACGCAACATGGGAGGATATCCGGAACTTCGGGGGTATCTCCGTGTCAATGCCGGCACGCCGTCTGAGAACTCTGCATTTTTGACTGCGTTGACCCGACATCTCTAAAAGCGTGTTGAAAAACCATCACACACCCTTCTGCGGCGTCGGGACGCCTTGCATCTGTCACTCCGGCGCTCGCATCTTGGTACACGCTGGTTCTTCGTCACGCTTCTAAACAGATTCCCACCACGCCCTGTATGGAATTTATCCAGGTCGACATCATCGGACTCTCGACCAGCCCCTCGAGTGGCGGCGCCTATGCTCTCGTGCTCGGTGAGGTCGGGGGAAACAGGCGTTTGCCAATCATAATCGGTGCTTTCGAGGCCCAGGCCATTGCCCTCGAACTGGAGAAAATCCAGCCCCCGCGCCCTATGACCCACGACCTGCTACGCGATCTGTTCGAGAACGTGGGAGCCGGCGTGGAAGATGTCGTGATCGACGAACTCCGGGAAGGCACCTTTTTCGCCAAAATCCGGTATATCCTGGCTGGCGCCCGCAGTCAGCTCGACGCACGGCCGTCCGACGCCGTGGCGCTTGCCGTGCGCATGGACGCACCTATCTTCGTGTCGGCCCCCGTGCTCGATGAAGCCGGCATCCCGATCGATGACGGCGCAGCCGATGCGCCGGTGGAAGACCTGGAAGCAGCCGCCGAAGAAACAGCCGTGCAGGAGCCCCAATCCGACATGGAGCGCCTTGAAGCCGACCTCCACACCGCCATCAAGGAGGAAGATTACGAGCGCGCGGCCCGCATCCGGGACGACATTTCACGACTGAAAGGCGAAAGCAATTGAGACGCGTACCCTATTCCTCGTTCGAATCCTTTTCTGCCCTCTTCCAAGATTTCATTGCCCGTCCTGACGCGCTCACCGAGTGGTTTGGCGGCGACTTCCGTGACGCAGCGTTCCGGAAAGAGCGGGTCGATGCGGTCCTCTCCGCTCCCCGCGACCGAGCGTCCCTCGCCGCCGTCCTGCGGCGCCAGGCCCGGGACTTTGACATTGACGCCAGCAGCGAGCCCCTGATTGCAAAGCTCGAACAGTCCAGTGCGACGGCCGTGGTCACCGGGCAGCAGTTGGGCCTGTTCGGAGGTCCGCTCTACACGCTCTTCAAGACTCTGTCGGCCATCCAGGTGGCGGCACAGATGGAAGTGGAAACCGGTCATGCCTGCGTTCCTGTGTTCTGGCTCGAGGGCGAAGATCACGATTTTGAGGAAATTTCCTGGGCGGGACTTCTCGACGGCGACGACCCGGTTCGTGTTGAATATGCACCCCCCTCGGAGGGTGCGGGTGGGGCCACAGGTCGCATGGTGCTCGATGTATCGATTACCGATGCACTGGACCGCGTGGAAGAGCTGCTCCAGCCCACCGACTTCAAGCCCGCGCTCATGGAGGCGCTGCGGAGCGCCTGGGTGCCGGGACGCCGACTCCTTCATGCCTTTGTGGCGTTCATGGACCAGCTTATTGGTCCCGGCCGCGTGATTTTCATTTCGCCCGACGACGCGGAGCTGAAAGCACTCGGTGCGCACGTCTTCGAACACGAAATCAACGACTGGGCAGGCAGCCTCGCACGGCTCGAAGGAACGAGCGCTGCGCTCGCGGAACGCTGGCATGCCCAGGTGGCCCCCTCGGCCACCAACCTCTTCCTGCACACGGAATCCGGTCGGCAGGGCGTCAAGGTGCAGGAGGGCGCGCTGGTCCTTCCCGATGGCCGTCCTGTCACTGAAGCCGAGCTCATGGACCGTCTGGCATCGAACCCGGGGTCTTTCAGTCCAAACGTCGTACTTCGGCCGCTGCTCCAGGACGCCGTTCTACCCACGGTAGCCTATGTCGCCGGTCCCGGAGAAATTGCCTATTTCGCCCAATTACGCAGCCTCTACCAATGGGCGCACATCCCCATGCCCATCATCTGGCCACGGGCGGGGGTTACGCTCGTGGAAGGTCGCATCGACAAAATCCTGCAGCGCTATGCGTTGGATATTCCCGATTTCGAGGATCAATTGGAACGACTTTTTCGCCGCGTCGTGGTGGCCAACATGGATGTGGACCTCGACGATGCCTTCAGTGAAGCCGGCAAGCACATCCATGAAGCCGTCAATGCCATCAAACCCGTCATTTTGGGCGTGGACAAATCGCTCGTGGGCGCCACTGAGGCTACACGGGCATCGTTCATGAAGGAGTGGAATAAGCTCAAGCAGCGCGTCGTGAAGGCCGAGCGGAGCAAGCAGGATGTGGTCTGCGGACACCTGGGGCGGGCCAAGGCGAACCTCGTGCCCGAAGGTGCGCTCCAGGAACGCTTCCTCTCGCCCATCTATTATCTGAACAAGTACGGCATGGATCTGTCCGACAGGCTGCTCGAGACGCTCTCGACCGATACGGGCACGCACCAGGTTGTATCGCTCTGATCCGTATTTTTGGGCCTGTCAACACGTAGCCCCACATTCCTTTTTGCATGGCCGATTACCCGTACCAGGATATTGAATCGAAGTGGCAGCGCCGGTGGGAGCACGACGAGACGTTTCGCATGCCCACGCATCCCGACACGTCCCGCCCCAAGTTCTACGTGCTGGACATGTTTCCCTACCCGAGTGGTGTGGGGCTGCATGTAGGGCATCCGCTCGGTTATATAGCCACCGACATTGTAGCGCGTTATAAGCGCATGACGGGTCATAATGTATTGCATCCCATGGGCTTCGATGCATTTGGCCTGCCCGCCGAACAGTTTGCGGTGGAACATGGGGTGCACCCGCGCGAGACGACTGAAAAAAATATTGGCAACATGGTCCGGCAGCTCAAGGCGCTCGGCCTGAGCTACGACTGGGACCGCGCCATTGCCACGACCGACGAGGACTATTACAGGTGGACGCAGTGGATTTTCCTGCGGCTCTACAACAGCTGGTACGATGCGGAAACCGGGAGCGCACGGCCCATTTCCGAACTCGAAGCGCGTCTGGCGGCTGAAGACGCGTCGTGGGCCGCGAAAACCGAGATGGAAAAGGAGGCGGTGCTGGGAGAGCACCGACTGGCGTACCTGGCCGAAGTGCCGGTCAACTGGTGCCCGAAGCTGGGGACTGTGCTGGCCAACGAGGAGGTGACGAACGACGGCCGGAGTGAGCGCGGCAATCATCCCGTGTTCAAGCGTCCGCTCAAGCAGTGGATGCTCCGGATTACAGCCTACTGCGACCGTCTTGTCGAGGATCTGGACCTCGTGGACTGGCCGGAACCGGTCAAGATCATGCAGCGGAACTGGGTCGGGCGCAGCGAAGGGGCCCACGTGGACTTCCGCATAGACGGCCTCGACCGCACGCTGAGCGTCTTTACGACGCGGCCCGATACGCTCTTCGGTGCTACGTACATGGTGTTGGCGCCCGAACACCCCTACGTGAATGCCATCACCAAAGACGCGCAGCAGAAGACGGTCGAGGCTTACCGCCGCGAGGCCGCGGAGCGCTCCGACATGGACCGCATGGCCGACACCAAAAACAAAACGGGTGTCTTTACGGGCGCCTACGCCATCAATCCGGCCGGTGGGGAGCGCATTCCCGTCTGGGTGGCAGATTACGTCCTGATGGGCTACGGTACGGGCGCCATCATGGCTGTTCCCGCCCAGGATGAACGGGACTGGGCGTTTGCCAATACATTCGACCTACCCATCGTGCGAACGGTGAGGCCACCCGAGGGCTACGACGAAAATGCCCCGTATACGGGCGATGGGCCCGCCATCAACTCCGATTTCCTGAACGGCCTGCACGTGGCCGAGGCCAAGGCCCGCATGATTGACTGGCTCGAGGCGCATGGGCACGGCAAGGGCACAGTGACCTACAAACTGCGGGACTGGCTCTTCAGCCGGCAGCGGTACTGGGGCGAGCCCTTTCCCATCCTGCACGGGCCCAATGGGGAAATCCGGGCGGTCGACGCGGAGGACCTCCCTGTCAAGCTGCCCCCCATGGAAAATTTCCGTCCCGAGGCAAGCGATGATCCCGATGCCGCGCCGCGCACGCCGCTCAGCCGCGCGCCGGCCTCCTGGCGCGAAGTGGACGTGGGCGGCGTGACCTGGCAGCGCGAGCTGAACACCATGCCGCAGTGGGCCGGTTCATGCTGGTACTACCTTCGCTTCCTGGACAACAAAAACAAGGACGCCTTCGTTTCGCCGGAGATGGAGCGCTACTGGATGGGCCAGAACGGCGTTGACCTGTATGTGGGCGGCGTAGAGCATGCCGTGCTCCACCTGCTCTACGCCCGGTTCTGGCACAAGGTACTCTTCGACCTGGGCCATGTGTCGACCCGGGAGCCCTTCGGCCGGCTCTTCAACCAGGGTTATATCCAGGCCTGGGCCTACCGCGATGCGCGCGGCGTGGCCGTCGACGTGGAGGATGTCGTAGACCAGGACGGGCGGCCGGCGGTCGACGTCCAGGATCAGCCCGGCAGGCACTACTTCTCGAACGGCGAACCGGTCACGCAGGAATACGGCAAAATGGGCAAGAGTCTCAAGAACGCCGTCAGCCCCGACGAGGTCTGCGAACGCTACGGTGCGGACACGCTCCGCCTCTACGAAATGTACATGGGGCCGCTCGAAGCGTCCAAACCCTGGAATACGCGCGATATTGTCGGCGTCAACCGATTTCTGAGACGGGTCTGGAGAAACATGGTCCATATGGACTCCGGCGAGATCCTGGTCGCCGAGCTCGATCCGCCACGGGAGCTGCTCCGCTCGCTCCACAAGACGATAGACCGCGTCACGACCGACATGAACCGCATGAGCTTCAATACGGCCATTGCCGCGCTCATCGAGTTCACCTCCGAACTGGTACCGCTCGACGTTATTCCACGCGCAGTGGCCGAACCCTTCGTACTGCTGCTCTCACCGCTTGCTCCCCACCTGGCCGAAGAAGTCTGGGAGCGGCTGGGACACACAACCTCCCTGGCCCACGAATCCTGGCCCGTGGCCGATCCGGCTCTGGTCAAGGATGACCAGATGGAACTCGTCGTCCAGGTCAACGGCAAGGTCCGCGCGAGCATCCGCGTGGCTCCGGATGCGGATAAGGAGTCTATTCTGGCTGCAGCCAAGGAGGATGAAAACGTGCAGCGCCATACGGAGGGCCAAAAAATGCGGCGGGAAATCTATGTGCCCGGACGCCTCGTCAACCTGGTGGTGTCATGACGTGTGATGTCGCTGCCTTCGCCGCCCACCCTGATGACGTGGAGCTGTTTGCAGGGGGGACCATCTGCACGCTCGTCAACCGTGGGCACCGGGTAGGACTGGTGGATCTCACCCGTGGCGAGCTCGGCTCGCGCGGGACGCCGGAGATCCGGGCAGAGGAGGCGCGCCGGGCGGCCGACATCCTGGGCGCCAGCGTGCGCCTCAATCTCGGCATACCCGACGGCGACATCCAGGATACAGCGGAGAACCGCCGGCGCGTGATTGGTGCGCTGCGCACACTCCGGCCCCGGATCGCACTCATCAATGCCCCTGAATGCCGACATCCGGATCATGTGGCGGCCTCCCGGTTGGTGGCCAGTGCCGTATTCTATTCCGGACTGACAAAAATTGAGACCCTGGATGCGGACGGCCAGCTGCAGGAACCATGGCGGCCCCATCATGTGCTCCATTACATCCAGTCCATTGATCTTGAGCCGACACTCGTAGTCGACGTATCGGCCGTGTGGGAGCGGCGTATGCAGGCACTCCGGGCGTATGCCTCTCAGTTCCACTCTACCGAATACGAAGCGGGAGCGGATGAACCCGAGACCTTTGTATCGAACCCGGCATTCATGGACTGGATTGAGGCGCGCATGAAGGTCGCCGGCTACCGGATTGGCGCCGCCTATGGGGAGCCGTTCATTTACAGGCACGGCCCCATCGGAACAGACGACCTGTTCGGGATGCTGGAGAAAAAGAAGCCGTTCCGCTGAATGTCAGCGCCGGTCCCACGTCACGACAACCCGCCGGACGCCGATAGCGAGCGTGGGCAGGTGCACATTCATGACGCCGGTCTCTTCATTGAAGCGGGCCACGCCATCGCCCCCGGCAACACGCATGTTCCGGAATTTTTCGTCGCCCATCTTGATCTCCAGCACCGCTCCGTCCACCACCGATTCACTGTCGTTGTGCACATCGATGTGCAGTTCCTGACCGGACCGGGAAACGACCAGCGGGCGGATGCTCTGCCGCTGACGCCACCAGATGACGGCATCGCTCACGGTGGCAATCCAGGCCCGCTCTTTGCGCGCTCGGGCAATGGTCCGCTCGAAGTCGGCGGCGCTGACCGAGCGCGCAGAATACGTCTCCGGATAGTAGGGCAGGACATAATGCCCGTTCACATCGCGTACCAGACGATAGGTTTCCTCGAACGAAGGAGCGACCCCATCGATGATTGAGACGGAAATAATACGGTCCGGCTCCACGCGTGGCGCGGGCGGCTGCGGGGCAGTTGACCGGCTGGCCGACGGATCCTGGCCGGGCACGAACAATGCAATTTGTGGTTCTTCCGGGACCTGGGCCTCTTCGATGGTTTCGCGGTAGTCCACATACTCCCACCAGTCCACTTCACCCGGCGACCAACTGGAAAGCCCCGGCAGAATAAGGTAATCTACATTCAGGTCGTCGAGCACGCGGAGCGTATTTCCATCGAAGAACCCTCCGGGAGGATAGATGCCGTGGAACGTTTCTATACCCATGTCCCGCTTGGCCCGCAGAATACGCTCACGTTGTATTTCCATGGGCTGCCCCTTGAGCACGCGGTCGCTCTCGGCCGTGAGCCCCACCTCGCCCATTTCAATGAGCCGGTTGCGCAGGTCGTTGAGCGCAGAAAGTTCGGTCGATGTCAGATAAAAACTGGCCGGTACACGCGCTGTCTGCAGTAGATCGAGCATCTGCTGCGTGCCGCTCATGAACGAAAGCGGATCAAAGCCCACGGTAGGAAGGGCGGCGACACTGAGCGCCATGGGTGCCGCGTTCGGCCACGGAGCCACAGACACGCTGAGTCCCCCCACCATGTCGACCATGGTATTCACAACGAGGCGCTGCCACATGTACTGCTGTATACCCTCCCGCGACACTTCGTGCGCGTGAAACCGCGTCCAGAGCACATGACCGTCTCCCTTCTGGTTGTATACGGCCGTGGTCAGCGAATCGAACGCCGTTTGATCGGCGGGTTGATACGTCACCACGCGCCCGAGCCCCAACGCCTCGACGGGTTTGGCCGCCACGAGGGGCTGTTGGGCCGCAATGTTCAGCTGAAAGCCGGGATCCACGCCAGCCGATACCGGTCCGCGGCCCGTCAGGCTCTGCAGGTATCCAAACGGCTGGGAAGGTACGTTGTCCACGTACTCCGACCCCAGCATGGAGCGGAAAAAGTCTCCGCCCTTGCGGTTTCCTTCTTCATCGAACACGCCGAAGCGACCCGACACAATCAGGTTGCCGCCGTCTTCCACGTACTCGCGCAACCGCCGCTTCTGGCGGTCCGAGAGCGCTTCGGCCACTGGCATCACGACAATATCCCAGTCACGATCCAGACGGCCGGAAATGGCCCGGTCATCGACAATTTCGTAGGGAATGCGCAGGCCCAGGAGCAACAACTCCCAGAAATATACCGCATCTTCGACGAGACGCGGATTACCCCCGACATAGGTAGCTGTCTGCTCGGAGCGGAACAGTGCGAGGCGCGGCCGCTTGTCTGTGAGCAGCACAGACAGATCGGTTGCTACGGTGCGTGCCGGAGCCTGCGCGCTCACGAATTTGTGCACAGGCTGGGCCGTGGCCGCTCGACCCACGAACAGCGACGCGAGAAGGCACCAGGCCAAAACGGTGAGCACGCGCCCGTGATATGTTCGCACTCTGCTACTCATCGGGCGTCATGGCATGGACCAACGGGTCACCGAGCAGGTCAATATGGAAAATCCGATACTGTTGCGGCTTGAGCTCCCGGATGGAAAGCTCCAGAACGGTTCCATTTTCACGCAATCTGTAGGGCGGAACATCCACATTGTCGGGTACTGGCTTGAAAATATTGATCAGTTCCGGGCGCACATTCACAGATGTCACACGGCGTCCCAGTGCAATTGATACGGTCGCCTCCTTGGCCGTATGGCCGTTGTCGTTGGAGACCCGGACAAAAATGCGCGAGGGACTACGCTGTTCGACGTCGGCATTCAGGCCCCGCTTCAGTCGCCACCAAAGCGCCACGGAGTCGCCCGATGCCACCCAGAAGTCTCCGTCGTTCACGCCTCCCAGCAGTGTCCGGAGGGTCACCATGTCCATCTGCTCTGGGTCATAGACCAGATTGTACAGACTGCCCTCGTACT
Source organism: Bacteroidota bacterium (assembly GCA_029262775.1). Lineage (GTDB taxonomy): Bacteria > Bacteroidota > Rhodothermia > Rhodothermales > UBA10348 > 1-14-0-65-60-17. The sequence continues at coordinate 26,515 of JAJCYR010000067.1, read as the reverse complement.
TGACCCGCTCCAGGTCTTCGAGCATGAGCCCGGTGAGCAGGTCGCGGCTATCCTCTTCGAGACCGTCCAGAATGTCGCTCTGCTGCTTTACCGTGGTGCCAATGCGAGTCAGTGTTTCATATGGGAATCCCATGATTTTTGGCGCAATCCGGCGCCCAATGGAGTCCGGAAGGAAGTATGTGTAATCGGCGCGGACCAGACCTCCCATTGTATTGACACCAAGAATGCCCCGCTCGGTCGAGCGGTAGCCTTTTACAGGCCCGCGTACCAGGTCTTCCAGAATGAGGCGCAATCGTCTGAGTCGCACGCCCTGATCATCCGGACGTCCGTCGGCCTCGACGCGCAGCGTATCATACACGGCTACATCACCCTGCCTGTGCAGGCGCTGCAAAAGCGACGTGAATGGCGCAGCTTCTTCCGGCTTGACGAGATACGTACCCGGAATACCTGCTTCGTCGAGGGCATTGGCAATGGGACCAAAACGCTGTATGCCGGCTGGTGACTCGGCCGTACCCACCACCATGGCCGCCGCACTATAGTTGTACGGCCAATCGTGTACCCAGATCGTCGGCAGGCGACGTAGATAATTGAGCGAGTTTCGGAAATAGAACTTGAGCACTTCCCAGTCTTCCGCGTCTTCCGGCCCCACGCCCATGGCATTACGCTGGAATCCCATATAGATGAAGCGACCCTCCCCATACTCGCCGTACACGACACTGCTCGATTCCTCCACCTGATTGAAGCCAACCAGATCCTCCGTTGCAAAATCAAACCAGAATGCGGCCGGTTTGGTGCGCTCTTCTACCACGCGAACCTTCACGCCCGGGTTGTAGACCTGGATTTTGACGCGGTAACCGGGTGGGATCTGAGCTGAAATGGGGGTACCCGCCCGAATGGTCATGCGGCGCACACCGCCACTCGTGCGCGGGAATGGAATCTGGTCGCCCACGCCGCGCCCGGTCCACGTGAAATAGGACACTACAACGGCGTCCTGCTCCCTCAGCTCGCCATTCATGTCTCGAAGTTCGGCACGGATCTGACGTGCCCGGGCCCAGTCCACGGTGGGTTGGGCAGCATTCAACGTGTCGAACCACACATAATCCTGAAGCGGTGGAAAGTCGAAGGTCTCGGCCCTGAGTCGCTGGGCCTGCTGGAACTTTTCATGTCCCTCGTCTCCCGTCGTTGGGGGAATAAAGCGGTCAGATTCCGTCAGATAACGGGGTAGAAAAATACCGTCCAACATCTGTCCGGGAAACGTGTCGGCGTAGACGCGGAAGTTACCTTGGCCGCGCTCAACGAACCCTTCGAACTGAACACCAAACGTTTCCTCCATGAAGCCCCATCCCCGCCAGGATCCATCCGGGCGATAGAGACCGGGGGTCCATGTCGCCATCACACTCCCACCGTTCTCCATGAATTCCTGGACGCGCTGAATCTGCAAATCACTCATGGCCCGCGTCGACGGCAGCACAAGCACATCGTATCCGGACAGGTCGCCATACTCCAGTTGGTCGTCGCTGATGTCTTCAAATGGAATGAGCGGTCTCTGGTTGAGGAAAAACTCGCGCCAGGAAATAAGCGTCTGGTCGACCCAAACCGTACTCGTGTCACGCAGGTTCAGGATACGATGCGTACGCCGGGTGTAGTCACTGTTGAGCAGCGCCACGCGAGGGCGCGTGTCAATGCCAATGCGTGCGGGCGATGCCTCCCGGATACTGAAGGCACCCAGCGCACTTTCGAGCAGCAGGATATATACGAGGATTCCTGCCGCCAGGGATGTTACTCCGAGCGTCAGGAACCATATCGTGCTGATTTTTTCAAGTTGTAGGGTGCGCATGGGGCTTAGAGCCAGGCGAAACCATCGTCCTGGCCCTGTTGGGATTGTTTTTTATCGTCTTCCTTGCGAGGTTCATCAGGACGGACGGGGACAAACCCTTCGTCCGTGTATTCCCAGAAGAGCGAATTCTGCGGTGAGGGCTGAGCGACCTGCGGGACGTGGCTCGCCACCACGCTCGTCTGCTCCTGCTCCGAGTCAGAATCGTCGTGGCCCCCGTATGCACCATGAGCGCCCTGTGGACCTACGTAGACATTGGTCTGAGGCTGCTGCCACTGTGGCTGCTGCTGGTGGACACCGATCATCTGCGACTGCTGTGGAGCAACAAGCACATGTGGATCGGGTGCAATCTGATGTCGCACGTCGCCACCCTGATGGGCACGACGCTCACGGATCTTGTAAAGCACGTAAGCGGCCACGGCCAGAATGAAGGTCGCGATCGTACCTACGAGAATGATGGTCGAGAGAATCGGAACGAGTTCCATGGCGTCGTCTCAGCGTAAGCGTTGAATGAGTGTGTCCTGAATTTACCAATTATCGTGCCATCCTGACGAAATTCTCAAAAACGAGTCCTGATGGGCGTTGACGGACTCACTGGGATGAAATTATTTTCATTGTGGTTACCATTTTGGGACGAGAAGCCGCGTCCGTGCGTCCGCATCGTGTCATGTCTGCCGGGCTCCAGTACCAATGCGCTCCAGCTTGCCCCAGTTCATACCGAATCCGAGAAATTCCTCGATGGTAGCGAACGTCTTGCAGACATCAATGATGAGAATGAAAAACAGCCGGTAGAACAGGGAATAGAACACGAGCCGGATCTCCTCCTTTTCCACAGCTATACAGTAGAGGGCCGCCACAAGGTCCAGCAGCGTCAACGACAGCCACCAGTACACGAGATAATAACTCATGTTGAAGACCACGGCGATGAAAATGAAGTAGGCGTTCGCAAACACGTTCATGATGGGCCAGATCAGCGACTCAAAAGCCATGGACCACATGACCACCGTGCCACCAAAGTTGATGGTGGGGTTGAAAAACAGGTCCTTGTGCTTGCGTACCGCCTGCAGAATGCCCCGTGTCCAACGGTAGCGCTGCTTGAGCAGGTCTACAATGCGATCAGGCGCCTCGGTGTACGATTTGGCATCGGGTTCGTATTCGACGCGCCAGCCAGCGCGCAGGATCTTGAGTGTAATGTCCGCGTCCTCGGCGAACGTATCGGAACTGTACCAGCCCGCATCCAGAATGGCCTGCTTGCGGAACAGACCGAGCGGACCCGGAATGATGTTCACCAGCTTCACAATGGACTGTGCCGAGCGCGCCATGTTGAGGCCCTCGACGTATTCGAGCGCCTGGAGCGTCGTCCAGATGTTGTCCCTGTTGAGCACCTTTACATTGCCCGCAATAGCGCCGAGCCGCGGGTCCACAAAGTGGCGGATGGCCTTGCGAAGCGTATCGGGTGAAAGCTGGGAGTCTCCGTCCACATTCAACACAAAGTCAAAGCGCGACATCTGAATGCCGGCGTTGAGCGCCGTGGACTTGCCTCCATTGTTCTTCTCCACGAGCCGTACCTCTACCGCTCCATCGCGGTAATAACCGACCAGTCGGCGTGCCTCCTCGCGCGTGTCGTCGGTAGAGCCGTCATCGACCACCAGGATCTCGAAATTCGGGTAGTCCATCTGCACGAGCGACATGACCGTCGACTGCAGCAGTTTACCTTCGTTATAGGCCGGGACGATGATGGATATGCCCGGCAGGAAATTCGTGTCATGCCCCGTCTTGACCGTATGCCGCACCGTGTTCAGGTAGGCCAGGTTCATGAGCGAGAGATACCGGAAGAGCAGGATGACCAGAAACAGCACAAGCGCCACAATGGACGAATACACAATCAGTCCACTTCCCCGCAGATTGGAGTTCCAACCGGTCAGCCGAAAGAGGTATCCACCGGGATCGTAGAGAAAAATGTAGATCAGTGCGAAGAGCACCAGCGACAGGAAACCGAACAGGAAAACCCGTCGAAACAGTGATTCCTCCGTTTCGGCGGCCGTCGGCAAATCATCCTCGCGACGACGCACGGGGGTGAACGGTGTGCGCGTCACCGGAATGCCGGAGGATGTCACATTCAGGTTGGTCGAGGATGACGTCCGCGTCTCGGTGTTTTCTGATATGTCGGGCGATTGGTCAGCCATGCTGTATCTGGTCGCTTAAAGCGTCCAGTAGAGTGCCCCTGAGAAGATGAACGTGTTGTACTTGTCGTTGAAGGAAGTCGCGCCGGACCCCAACGTACGGGTCGATGCGCCCATGGACGTGGATATCGTCAACGACAATCTGTCGGCCACACGCTTGATGTAATCCGCTTCGAAGCGCCGGGAAATGAACCCGCTGCTCTGCGCAATGATACCCATGGCGCCGCGGAGGCGGATATACCAGTTCTGCGGGAGTTCCTTTTCGTACTCGAGAAAGAAATCGTATACCTGGTAGTCGCGGGGGGAAAAGTAGATGTCAACCGTCGAGCGGTATTGCTGATTGTAGTAGGTCATGCCGAGATAGGTGTAATCGACGATCTTGTACCCGGCTTCAAGCTGGATGACGGTACCGAAGTTGGTGTCGCTGTTGCTCGCTGTATTTCCGAAGTTGTCCCGGACCACATTGAACGCAACCGATCCGTTTACACGCAGCACGGAATCGGGCATGATGGCAATCGACGACCCCTTCACGTCAAACTGGGTCAGCTTGAGGTTGAACTGTCCACCGGCAGGCGACCAGAGGTCAATGGATCCCTCTCCCGTGCGGAGGCCAACGGATCCTTCGTATCGACCCAATTCCTGTCGCCAATACCGGATACCCCCATACAACACGGTGCGGGCACCTTCATAGTCATAGAGTCCGACTTCTCCTGAAATCCGGTTCGAATAGGATGCCCGATCCGACTGCACGGGGGGGGTGAGTTCGAAATAGCCACCCATAAAAATCTGGTTCACGCGCCCACGAACAATTTCCGAGCCCGGCACCAGGCGCCGCGACCCCCTGATCAAGTGGGATGTCACGCCGGCCGTCAGGACCGCGTTGATGGGCAGCGTAACCTGCGTCTGCATGCCTTGTGCCCATCGGTCGTACTGGGTGCCGCCGCCCCTGGAGCGCGTGGCACTGGATGTCGGCACGATGACGCCCGAGAAATCATACCCGGTCCATTCGCCGCTTTCGGCAACGGACGCCCGGATGTCGCCGTCAATACCCACGACGCGTCCTTCTACGAAATCTGAATTCTCGGCCAGATCCCGGGCTTCGTTATAGATGGCCTGCGCCTGTGCGTACATACCGAGTTGGCGGAGCGCTTCGGCCTGCATGAACCGGACCTCGTAGTCGCGGGGATTTTCCGCCTGCAGCCGCTCGAGCGTTGAAAGGGCTCCCGAGTAGTCCTCCCGCGTAATCTGCGTGCGAGCCATTTCCTTGGCTACTGGATACTCCCACTTCTGCTTCATGAGCGCGCTGAAAATGGACAGAGACTGGTCAAAGTCGTTGGCCGCCGCCAAGACCTGCGCGTATTCAACCAGTTCACCCCGCGTGCGCTTTCCCCGCACCTCGAAATAGCGTTCGTAGGAAACGACGGCGGCCTGGTACTGTTTGGCGGTAACCTGACGACGGGCCTCGTTCAGAATGGCCGTCTGCTCTTCCTCGTTCAGACGCATGCGTGCCCGGGCAATGAGGTGCTTGAGCGTGTCAATGCGCCCAGCGTATTCGCTTTGATTGACTGCCTCCAACCGTTCAAGAAGCGAATCGGCCTCGTCAACCCGGCGTGTCGCCAGGCGGTAGCTGGCGGCTTCGAAAAGGAGTTCCGGATCCTGGGCACCCGGTCCGGCCAGCAGTGCCGACAGAAACGATTCTCCGCGGGCATCGAGTTTGCCGTCGGCAAAAAGCGTCATGACGTACAAACGCTGGATGTCGGGATTGGCCGGATCACGGTCGGCCAGCCAGCGTGCCTGCTCTACAGACTGGGCTGCGTAGCCACCCAGACGAAGGGCATCGATGTACGCGGCGCGGAGCGTACGATCTTCCGGCCGCAACTCAATGAGACGCACGTAGGCGCGAATGGCATCGTCCGTGCGTCCTACAATGTTGTAGTTTTCAATAATCTCGCGGAGTGCCGCTACGTTATCAGGGCTCTCGGCAAGAACGAGTGTGAGTTCATCGATCCGCTGACGGGCCATGGTCTGCCGCGTGCGCTCAATGGACTCGAAGCGCCCCCGGTACCCGGGATCGGTCGGATCGGCGTAGCGCGGGTCGATGAGGGTGTCGTAGGCCTCAGCGTACCGCCCGGCTGCCACGAATTCATCGACCAGATTGTACCGCGTCTGCTTGTTGCCGGGATCTGCCCGCAGTAAAAACGTAAGCCGGTCAATGGGATAGATGGGCGAATCGCCCTGCTGGCGCGTGAGGCCCTGATCAGCCTGGACGAAAGCCCGCAACCAGCGATCGGTCGTGCCGAAATCGGGCTCAAGGATGAGGAGTTCGTCGTAGGCCTCAAAGAAGCGATCATACTTGATAAGGGCCTCGGCGAGATCGAATCGCAACTCATTGTTGGAGGGCGAGGCCGCTACGGCGCGCTGCAGGCGGTCCACGATAAACTGGGACGACCCCTGCTGGGAGCCAGGCTCCGCCTGCAACCGGTTTTCCACAAGGCGAAAGCGTTCCGACCATGCCGTTGTGCCGCGGTGACGGGGAGCGAGGATGTCCAGCTGCTGTCCGGCCTCAAAATAACGGCCGGCATCGACGAGCAGATCCACCAGGCGGAAGCGCGCGTCGTCATCGGACGGATTGTTGTTCAGTTCGCGGAAAAGGACATCGATCGGATACTGCGACAATTGGTTACCACCGGTCAATCCAGGATCCTGAGAGGCGGCCAGACAGTCCTTCGCTTCCCGGTTCCCGGGATTGAGGCGTAGGGCCTGGTCACAAGCTTCCTGGGCCAATTGGTTCTTGCCCTGCCACATCCGGAAATACCCGAGCCGCATCCAGAGATCGTCATTATTACTGTACAGGCGCGTGTACTTCTCCGCCACACGCTCGCCAAGCACATTGTCACCCTCGTAGCCGGCTATGGCAATCAGGTAGGACTGTACAATGTCTGGCGTCCCCTGCGTCTCCTCCAGGTAGTCGCCATATTGGTCGGCCGCAGTTCGGAACTGCCGCGCCGAGAAAAGGGCATCGGCATACCGGATTTTGTACGCCAAATTCGTCGGATTGAGTTCGACGAGGCGTCGCAGGCTTTCCAGGTTCGACGCATTGACGGTCGGCGCCTGCTGGCGCTGCTGAACACGGCGAAGTCCCAGGAGTGCCTCGTTCGATCCGGGATTGAGTTCGAGCGCCTTCTCATAATCACGTGCCGCGGACGGGTAGTCTCCGCGTCCCTCATGTGCTTCTGCCCGCAGCAGAAACAGGCGCGCATCGCGCGTGTCAGCCGTGATGACGGCATTCAGGACAACAATGGCCTCGCTGTAGCGGTTTTCCTCAAGGAGTTCGGCCGCCCGTTCCTGCGCCACAAGGTCCTGTGCCCCCGCCGGCAGCACAACCAGAATGCCCACAACGGACAGAAAAAACACGGTATATATTCGTCGGCCCACCTGCATCATTCTTCATTGAGCGCATAAGTGAGAAAATCCGACACGGATTCGAACGGCTTGCCGTCGGGCACCACAATGGCCGATACCGAATGCAATAGATGATCGGCCTGAACGGGAGATTCTGAACGAAGACGGTCCTTCAGGCGCGCAAAAAAGCGCTGGGCCTGATCGGCCGGGCTGTCCGCCAGGTAAATGACCAGTCGCTCACGCTCGGGCTGCACGAGCATGTCATCTTCTGGGCGCAGTTCCTCGCGCACCAGATCCATCAGGAAATCGAAGTCAAATGGACGTGCGGACGTGCCGCCTGCCTGGTCCATGCGGAGCGCCAGCAGAAGGAACGGGCGCGACGTGTCGCCACGCTGCGCCAACAGGGGTGAAAGTCGTTTCTCGAAGCGGGTACGGTCCACATACCGGGCATTCGGATCCTCATCCGGAGCGGCACGAGGGGGCGTTTTCGACACAGGCGGAGGCGGAGGCTGCTGCGGCGGTGCTGGTTGCTGCGGCAGAGACTGCTGCGGCGGTGGCGGAGACTGCGGCGGCACAGGCCGCTGCGGCGGTGGCTGGGATGGCCATACCGGCACTTTTGATGAAGGTACAAACCGTCCCGCGGTATCGGCCGGTGGCGTACCCGTAGGCACACTGGTGGACGAATCGTCGGCCCATGAAGGAGCTTCGTCCCGCCAGGACACCGGCTCCCTCGGATTCGGCGCTGCGGGAGCCGCTGGCGGGGGTGCAGGAGGAGCATTCTGGAAATCGTCACCATTGGCCTCAATGAGGTCTTCCAGATCCCAGTAATCCACGACCTGTCGCTTGATATGGCCAATATGCGGCACCAGCGTAATGCGGCGCTTCGTCGTCGACGGATTATCATCTGCCAACTCGATATGCATGGAGCCAGTCATCTGGCTCGCCATAAACTCAATTACGCGGCGCGACTGCTGGTTCGCCGGTTCAGGCATGACCAGCATGGTCGTCGTCTCGAGTGAATCGATCTGCTCCAGGAACTGGATGAACTCGTTCCGGAAGCGATCAAACGAGCGAAATGCCACAAACGGCATGAAATCGTTCATGATGAGCCGTGTGGGGCGGTGTTGGCGAATCAGGTTCACCAGGTCCCAGAGCGCACCGGCAACGCCGTCATCGCCCATATTCTGCAGGTTCATCAGCGGCGGCACACGCATGAGTCGCACGACACCCGACTCGTATGCATCGCGGAGGTTGAATCCGATCGAGGCGGCCTGGATCATCAGATCCTTGTGTCTGTCGGGCGATACGAACAGCACCGGTTCGCCCAGCCCCGCGCCCATATGTGCGAACGCCAACGTGAGAAGGCCCCGGCCACTCGCGGCACGCCCGTACACAAGGTAGGACCCTCCGCGGTAGAGGCCGCCCCAGGCGTTGTCGACAACGTCGATTCCTGACTGATGTTTAGGAGCGAAGCTCACTGGTGAAATAGGCGATGCGTTCATGACTCATTCGGCATATTGGTGCCTGTCGCATGAAATGCATGCGCAGGTGCAGGACTCGATTTAACAAAAGCCGTGCCATATATGTCAAAAGTGCCATGAACGAATGATTGGGAGTATCGAGGGCCACTATCAGTACCTTTTAGGATCCCGATTTGAGACGCCTTCCGGGTCATGTATCGCCCATGAATCCAGGAAGTAAAACGTAAAGGGCCATGAAAACCCGTCTACAGGCACTTAACGTGCATTTTTCTACGTGAGGGGGTTACGCTTGCCGAGTTTGGTCCGATACTTGTAAGGAATCAACCAGAAACAGCTTTATCTGCAATCGAATCATGTCCCTGTACCGCTCCATCCGTAACCCGATCCGGCGCCTGCCTGTCCGCAGCTGGATCGTTGTGGTCATGCTCGCGGCGTTTGCCACGTCGGGCTGCGACATCTTCGGTACTGCCGTCGATGAGCGGGCGCCCCGCCTTGAAATACTCCAACCCGTCGATGAGTCGACGGTTGCCGGGCGCAACGTTTTGGTTCGACTGGACGGCGAGGCCCTCGGAGAAGGCAACTTCATCTCGTTCATCAACGTCAACATCAATGGTGTACGCGCGGGCGAAGCGCAGTTCGATGGCACCTTTTTCAATTTCCGGTTCAACTCCTTTGACTTTCCGGACGGACTGTATCGGATTGAAGCCGTCGCATTCGACAAATTCCAGGCGCGCGGAATCAGTTCTGCAATCCTTGTCACCATTCAGAATGAGAGTGATGGCGTCGGGCCACGTGTAACCATTGTCGACCCTGAAGTCGAGGATGAAGTCAACGGAGTCACACGCGTCGTGGCCCGCACCGAACCGGGCGAGCCGGTCGTGACACGCGCCGATCTGCTCATCAACGGCGTCGCCATCTCGTCCAGGAACGAATCGGTTGGCGGCAATACCTTCATATTCGACTGGGATACGATCGATCTACCCCTTGGCGAACACGTCCTGGAAATCAAGGCGTTCAGTGGCGCCAACGTATTCCGGATCTCCGACCCGATCACGGTTCGCAAGTCGGAAGGTGCCGACGGCACGGGCGGCGGACCAGGCAGCCTCAAATGGCGCGCCTTCGGATTCAATGGTCAGGTGGAAGGCGCTCCGGCTATCGGGTTCAACAATGACATATATATAGGCACGTCCTCCGATACGCTCTACACCTTCACTTCCGACGGCGCATTGAAATGGAAATTTGCCACCTTCGGCCCCATCCGCTCGTCATCGCTCGTGGGAAACAACGAGGACGTGTTCACGGTCAGTGAAGACGGGCGGCTCTACGGGCTCACGAGCCAGGGAGCGCGCCTGTGGAATGCATCGACCAGTTACAACTCGAATGCGTCGCTGCGCTCGAGCCCCACGCTCGGCGTGGACGGGGTCATCTATTTCGGCGACAGCGAAGGCCGTGTGCACGCCGTCGGCTCGTTCGACGGACTCTCGCTCGCAGGCCGGTGGCCCAAAAAAGTATCCGATGCGGCGATTGTCGTGCCACCCGTGATTGCGCGGGACCGCACCATTATTGTGGCATCGACCGATGGCCACCTGTACGCTCTCGATCCACAGGGACAACTGCTCTGGAAAACCACGAAGAATATCGGGTCGGTCATGGTCGGCATGGCTCTCATTGAAAAGGACATATCGGTTACGCTGCCTACGGGCGAGACGCGTACAACCACGGCCAACGTGGTGTATGCCGTTTCGAACGATGGGCTGCTCTATGCCATTGCCGGCGAGGATGGATCGGTGCTGTGGAGTTATCCGCTCACCGGACCGCTGCGCTCCGGGCCCGTTGTGGGACCCGACGGCACGGTCTACGTCGGCACCAGCACCGGGCTGATTGCCCTGAATGAAGATGCCGACTCGTTCACGCCACGCCTGCGCTGGGTCTTTGTGGCCCAGGACGTGGGAACGCCGGCCATTGACTCGAACGGGATCGTCTACTTTGTGGGCTCCAAGACGCTTTACGCCATCAACCCGAATAATACTCCGTTCTGGACCTTCGACCTGAACACGGAATCGGACGGACCACTGACGATCAACCGGTCCGGCGAACTCATCCTGGCGGGCGAAAACGGTGCCCTGTTCGCATTCGAAACCGGATCGGTCGGTCTGGCGCGTGAAAAATGGCCCACATTCCAGCGGAACGCGCGCCACACGGGTCGTTTAGGTATTGACGCAACGGACGGCTGAAGCCTGGCAAGTGGACGAGGAACTGCCGCCGGTGTCGACTTTTTGACGCCGGGTGTGCATATTGCGGGCATGGATACCGACCTTACCTCCATTCAGCAGGCCCGTACGCTCGTGGCCCGCGCCCGTGACGCTTTTTCATCGTGGCACACCTTCGATCAGGATGCCGTGGACCATGTGGTGCGCGAAATGGCCCGTGCCGGCGAGAAGGCGGCCGTCGACCTGGCGCGTTTGGCCCACGAAGAGACCGGGTTCGGGCGTGTGGACAGCAAGACGGAAAAGAATCTTTTCGCAACACGTACACTGCTCGGGCGCATCGAAGGCATGCGAACGTGTGGCATCATTGACCGGAGTGGTCCCGTCTGGGAGGTAGCCTCGCCCATGGGCGTCGTGGCGGCTCTCATTCCGTCGACGAACCCGACATCTACAGCCCTCTACAAGGCCATCATTGCTGCCAAGGCGCGGTGCGCTCTTGTCGTGAGTCCCCATCCCCGCAGCGCCCGCTCCACGGCCGAAGCCCTTCGTATCGTGGCCCAGGCTGCGTACCGGGCTGGCGCCCCCGAGGGTATTTTTGGCTGCCTCACGGAAATTTCGCTTGAGGGCACCAACGCCCTGCTCGAACATCCGGACACGGACCTCATTATCGCAACCGGCGGTAACGCCATGGTGCGCGCGGCCTACTCCAAAGGCAAGCCGGCCTACGGCGTCGGCCCCGGCAACGTGCCGGTCTATGTGGACCGCTCGGCCGATGTCGACAAAGCCAGCCGTGACATTGTATATGGGGCATCCTTCGACTGGGGAACGCTCTGCTCGACCGAGCGGAGCGTCGTGGCCGACATGCCGATCGCGGCCGCGCTCAAAACGGCCATGCGCTCTGCCGGCGCCTGCTTCCTCAACGATCGTGAAACAGAGGCGCTGCGCGCACTCGTCGTCTCCGGTGGCAGGCTGAATATTGATCAGGTAGGCCAGTCGCCGCAGCGCATTGCCGAACTGGCTGGCTTCGAGGTGCCCGCCTCCGCGCGTGTACTCGTGGCCGAAGTCGAAGACATTGGACCCGGTGAGCCGCTCTCGATGGAGACACTCTCTCCCATACTGAGCTGGTACCGGGCCGATGGCTGGAAGGCTGGATGCGACGCATGCAAGCGGATCCTGGCCCACGGAGGCATGGGGCACACGCTTGGACTCCACGCACAGAAGGAATCAGTGATTGAGGCTTTTGCCCGGGAAAAACCGGCCATGCGGATCGTGGTCAACACGGTGGCAGCGCTGGGATCGGTCGGCCACACGACATCGCTCTTTCCTGCCATGACACTTGGACCCGGAACGCTCGGTGGCTCCATTACGAGCGACAACATTTCACCCCTGCACCTGGTACAGATCAAGCGCGTGGCGTTCGAGACGCAGCCCATTCATGAAGGCAAAACGCCCGCGACGGCCGTGCGCGGCGGTCCCGGGTCGCGCGGCGTACCGTCACGCGCCGGCCCCACAGGCACCGACAGGCGGAAAACGTCGCCCTGGATGGAGGAAATCGAGGCCCGACTCCGCGAGCGCGCGGGGAGTAGACCCGTCCGGCCGGTGCCGCCAAGCAATCAGATTCAGCCACGCCAAACTGCCGGACCGGGCACCGGCCGGACCTCGGCGCTCGCGGCCCCGGTCGCCGCACCGGCGCCAGCGGCAGCGCCAGCGTCTGCGGCACCGCCGCCGGTCGATTCCGGTAGTACGACACTCGATGATGCCACCATCGAGCAGCTGATCGCAACGTTCAGCAAGGCATAAGTTACTTGTCCAACAGCCCTTACAACGGTATATTCACTCTTCTGTCGGTGGACCTGATTCCATCCCGCCAGTTGCCTTTTTATCTTCTGAATTCAGTATTTCATGGCCGATACCAGTGATTTCCGCAACGGATTTACCATGGAGTGGAATGGTAACATCTGGACCATCATCGAATTCCAGCACGTGAAGCCTGGAAAAGGCGGTGCCTTCGTGCGCACCAAGCTCCGCAATGTGCGTTCGGGCCGTATCCAAGACAACACGTTCCGGGCCGGAGAACGCGTGGAACAGGTCCGTGTCGAACGCCGCACCTTCCAGTTTCTTTATGAGGACGACCTCGGCCTCCACTTAATGAACGCCGAGACGTACGAGCAGATGAATTTGCCCGTTGACGCCATTCATGGGCGTGAATTCATCAAGGAAGGGTCCACCATCGATATTCTTGTCCACGCCGAAACGGAGGAGCCGTTATCCACGGAAATCCCTGCCACTGTAGACCTTGAAATCACAGAGACGGAACCGGGTCTGAAAGGAGACACGGCCACGGGCGCCACGAAACCCGCCGTTGTCGAAAGTGGTGCCACCGTCAACGTCCCCCTGTTCATCAACGAAGGGGACGTCGTTCGGGTCAACACCGAACGCGGTGACTACGTTACTCGCGTAAGCACGTCCTGACCCGCCCATCTACCCAAGAGAGGACTCCATGGATCTTGAACGCCTGAGAGATATACTGAATCTGGTTTCCGAATCGGATGTATCCGAGGTCGAACTGGAAGAAGAAGATTTCCGGATTGTCGTGCGCAAGGCGCCACCTGCACCGGTCACGCAGACCTGGGAGGTCGCCCAATCGGCACCGGCCCAGGCGCCGATGCCCGCTGGCGCGGCGGCTCCTGATGCGCCCACCGCAGATGAACCCGCGCCCCCTTCCCGCGGGGAAGAGGTGTGCGCACCTATCGTCGGCACCTTCTACGAGGCCCCCTCCCCTGACTCTCCGGCCTTTGTGCGTGTCGGCGATTCGGTCAAGAAAGGCGACGTGCTCTGCATCATCGAGGCTATGAAACTAATGAACGAGATTGAGGCCGAGACCGGCGGTATTATCCGCGAGGTGCTCGTTGCGAACGCCACGCCTGTTGAATACGACCAGCCACTCTTCATCATCGACCCGTCCTGATGAAAAAAGTCCTGATTGCAAACCGCGGTGAAATTGCGCTGCGGATCATCCGGACCTGTCATGAGATGGGCCTGAAGACGGTAGCCGTCTACTCCACTGCCGACCGCAGCTCGCTGCACGTCCGGTTTGCCGATGAAGCGGTCTGCATTGGCCCACCGGCAAGTCGCGACTCCTACCTCCGGTTCGACCGCATCATTGCCGCCGCCGAGGTCACGGGCGCGGATGCAATTCATCCGGGATATGGTTTTCTGGCCGAAAATGCTGAGTTCAGTGCCATCTGCGAGGATCACGACATCAAATTCATAGGGGCATCGCCGGAAACCATCCGCCTCATGGGCGACAAGAGTCTGGCCAAGGACACCATGGCCGCGGCGGGCGTACCCGTCGTACCCGGATCCGACGGCGAAGTCGGGAGTGCTGCCCAGGGAGCCCGGATTGCGAACGAAATCGGGTACCCGGTCATTGTCAAGGCCAGCGCGGGCGGCGGCGGCCGCGGCATGCGCATGGTCGCCAACCCAGAAGACTTCGAGAAGCTGTTCACCGCCGCCAGCAATGAAGCCGAGGCGGCCTTTGGCCACGGCGGTTGCTACGTCGAAAAATTCGTATCCTCCCCACGCCACGTCGAAATCCAGATCCTGGGCGACGGTAAGGGCAACGTCATCCATTTCGGCGAGCGCGAATGCTCCATCCAGCGCCGGCACCAGAAACTGCTCGAAGAATCCCCCTCGCCGGTAGTCGGCGATGACCTGCGCCGGCGCATGGGAGAGGCCGCCATCAAGGGTGCGAAAGCCGTCAACTATGAGGGCGCTGGCACCGTCGAATTCCTGGTCGATGCGGAGCACAGCTTCTATTTCATGGAAATGAACACTCGGATACAGGTCGAGCATCCGGTAACAGAAGAAGTAGCCGATTGTGATCTGATCGAATACCAGCTCCGTGTTGCGGCTGGGGAAGGTATCCGCGAGCGGGACATCCACCTCGACGGGCACGCCATGGAGTGCCGAATCAACGCCGAGAATCCGTTCAAGAACTTCTCGCCGTCGCCAGGCCGCATTACCGCCTTCCACGCGCCAGGTGGGCACGGCGTCCGGGTCGATACGCACGTCTATTCGGACTACGTCATTCCGCCCCACTACGACTCCATGATTGCCAAGCTCATCGTGCGTGCCCGCACGCGCGAGCTGGCCATTTCCAAAATGCTGCGCGCACTGCGCGAGTTTGTAATTGAGGGCGTAGAGACAACCATTCCGTTCCACATCCAGCTGCTGCAGGACGAACGTTTCCGTGCCGGAGACTTCGATACCCGCTTCCTGGAATCGTTCACACTCCAACCGAAAGAACATGACATTTCCTGACGAACTCCACTACACAAAAGATCACGAATGGGTACGTGTCGAAGGAGACACGGCCACGATCGGAATCACTGACTTCGCCCAGTCCGAGTTGGGAGACATTGTCTACGTTGAAGTTGAAACGGTCGGCGACGCTGTCGGCAAGGACGATGTCTTTGGCACGGTCGAAGCGGTCAAAACCGTCTCGGAACTGTTCATGCCCGTAAGTGGCACAGTAACGGAAATGAATTCGGCCCTCGACACCAGCCCGGAACTCGTCAATGACGATCCCTACGGCGAAGGCTGGCTCATCAAAATGACGCTCGACAATGCGGACGACGTCGAAGATCTTCTGTCCGCCTCGGATTATGCCGACATGGTCGGTCAGTAAATGCACGAAACCCTGGTCATCCTCGATTTCGGATCGCAGTATACGCAGCTCATTGCGCGGCGCATCCGGGAAGCGGGGGTGTACTCCGAGATTTATCCGTGCACAGAGGATGTGGCGACCATCCGGGCACTGCATCCGAGGGGACTGATCCTCTCGGGCGGACCCTCATCGGTGTATGATCCGGGCGCGCCGAGCCTCGATCCGGCCTATCTCCGGCTGGAGCAGGAAGACGGGTCGCCCGTTCCTGTGCTCGGTATCTGCTATGGCCTCCAGTCCATGGCGCAGGTGCTCGGGGGCGCCGTCGAACGCGCCGAGCGGCGGGAGTTTGGGCGGGCAGCCATCGTGATCGATTCCCGCACCGACCTGTTCGATGGCATTCCGGAGGGATCGAACGTGTGGATGAGTCACGGTGACCATTTAACGCGTCTTCCGGACGGGTTCGAGGTCATTGCCCATACCATGAACGCACCCATTGCTGCGGTTCGGCATACGTCGGAAGCCCTCTATGGGGTACAGTTTCATCCCGAGGTCGTGCACACCGAACATGGGAAGACCATACTCGAGAACTTTGCCGGCAACGTGTGTGGATGCAGCCGGGACTGGTCGGCCGCCTCGTTCGTCGAAGAAAAGATCGCCGAAATCCGGAAGACCGTAGGTAGGGAGCACGTCATTCTGGGCCTGTCGGGTGGCGTGGATTCATCGGTCGCTGCCGTGCTGCTTCACGAGGCCATAGGCGACCAGCTGACGTGCATTTTCATCAACAATGGACTTCTTCGCAAAGGCGAATGGGACATGGTGCAGACCACGTTCCGAGACGAGTACCATATCCGGCTGACAGCCATTGACGCGTCGGACCTGTTCCTGGAGCGGCTCGATGGCGTCGTGGACCCGGAAACCAAGCGCAAGATCATCGGAAATACGTTCGTGGAAGTCTTCGAAGGCGCTACCGTCGCCATCCAGGACGAGCTTGGAACGAAGCCGGGCTTCCTGGCGCAGGGCACGCTCTACCCGGATGTTATTGAAAGTGTTTCGTTCAAGGGCCCATCGGCCACCATCAAGACGCACCACAACGTGGGTGGATTGCCAGAGAACATGCGCATGCAGGTGCTTGAGCCCTTTCGCGAACTGTTCAAGGACGAAGTCCGCGCCATTGGACGCATCCTCAAGGTGCCGGAGCATATCATTGGCCGCCATCCGTTTCCGGGCCCCGGCCTGGGCATCCGCATTATCGGAGCCGTCACTCGTAACGATGTCCGGCTGCTCCAGGAAGCTGACGCCATTTTCATCGAAGAGCTTCGGCGGGCCGGTCTATATGACACAGTGTGGCAGGCACTTGCCGTGCTGCTTCCCGTCCAGACGGTCGGCGTCATGGGCGATGAACGTACGTACGAGAATGTGTGCGCCCTTCGCGCCGTGACCAGTGTTGACGGTATGACGGCCGACTGGGCCTGGTTGCCCCACGAGTTTCTGGCCCGCGTTTCGGGTCGGATCGTGAACGAAATCCGTGGTATCAACCGAACCGTCTACGACATCAGTTCAAAACCGCCCGCTACCATTGAGTGGGAATAACAGACGCATGGGAATAACAGTCCGGACCCTGCTCCTTTTCCTTATCACGTTCGGCGTGCAGGCGACCGGCCTGCCCGGCAGCTGGCTGCACGACGCCACCGCACAGGACCTGTCCGGGGTCCGAGACGTCCCTGCAGCCGACTCCCTGTTCCGTATTGGCCTGGAGGCCTGGGACGCGGGCGACATGCACACCGCACAGACCCTCTTCGAGCAGGTCCGGTCCGACTGGCCCTTCAGCTCACATCATTCGGCAGCCACATTGATGGCCGCCCGCGCGGCCTACGAGCTCGGCCAGTTCGACCGGGCACGCGGTCTCGTGGGCTCGTTTGCGCGGCGCTACCCCAGCTCGTCATATGCGGCCGCTGCCGAATCCCTGCAGGTCACGATTGACCAGGCCGAACGGCTACTGAATGAGCGCCCCATCCGCCTTGGCGTCCTGCTCTCACTCACCGGGGATGCCGTTATTGATTCGCAGGAAATCTTCAATGGACTGCACCTGGCCGTTCGTGAGCACAACGCCCGTATCGCACCCAATGAACCCGGGCAACGTCCCGTCGAGCTGGTTTTTCGCGACACCGGAGATACAGCCGGAAGCATACGGCGGGCCGTTCGGCAGTTGGCAGATGAAGATGTCGATGTACTCTGGGGTACGCTTTTCTCAGAAGAAGCACTCACCGTCGCCGGCGAAGCCGAGCGGCAGGCGATCCCGTTTCTGGCTCCCATGGCCACCGATCCGGATATATCCCGGGGCCGCGACTTCATATTCCAGGCAAACCCCACCATGGCCGTGCGCGGCGAACTGCTTGCGCAGCTGGCCATCAACGGACTTCGGATGGACAGCGTCGGTGTTGTGGCTGAGTTCAAGCCCGACGACCTGTCCGAGCAACTGGTCGATGCGTTCGTCGAGGAGGTCTCGCGCCTCGGCGGTCACGTCAACCTGCTCACCTTTCTGCCCGACGAGCGGGGTTGGTTCGAGCTCTCCAACCATTTCCCTGCCGATACCCTGAAACACGTCGAGGCCCTTCTCTTGCCGGTATTCTCTGACAACGCCGAGCGCACGATCGGGGGCATCCTCTCGAGCCTGGACCTGATGGGGCGCGAGACGCGCATTCTGGGGAATTCTGCGTGGCACAATCTGCCCATAGTCTCGCATGCCAGTAAGTACACAACAACGTACATCAACGATTTCCATCCTCCGCTGCTTGACATGGCGGGGAGAGCGGCCGGAAATGCCATTGCGCACGAGGCGGACCGGTTCGCGCGGGCTTTCCGCGAACTGGCAGGCCACGACCCGGGCCGTCTGGCCTGGGCCGGATACGATACCGGCATGTTCCTGATGAGCGTACTTCAGGCCACTCCGCCCAGCGCCGACGCCCGCGCTCTGGCCCGCGCCATCCGCCAGGCCCCGCGCCACGACGGGCTGGCCCACCGGATTGACTTCGATGGAACGAGTGTCAACCGCGCCGTGTACTATCACCGATACAGCTTCGGCCAACTCTCTCTGTTGCGCTGACCTTTTTTCTTCGCATCATTTCTTCGCATCATGACGTTCCGCCTTTTGATCGTGGCCCTTGCACTCGTACTCTCGAGCTGCTCCTCGCCCAACCGGGTCCGCTACAATGCACCCCAGGAAGCGTTTGAGCGTGGTATGGAGCGTTTCGAAGCCGAGCGCTATGACGTGGCCATCCAATATTTCCAAGGGGTGTTCGACTTTGGACGCACCCACGAGTGGGCCGCCGACGCGCAGCTCTGGCTGGCCCGGTCCTACCGCGAAAGTGAACAGTATCTGCTCGCCGCCAATGAATACACGCGATTTACGCAGATTTTCAGGTCCGACCCCCGCCTTCCACAGGTCGAATTCGAGCTTGCCATGACCTATCATGACCGCTCGCCCGCCTACCAGCTCGACCAGACCGACACCGAGCGTGCCATCCGGCAATTCCGGTTGTTCATCACACGTTATCCGGACCATGAACTGACCGAAGAAGCCGGCCAGAAAATTGCCGAGCTCCGCGAGAAGATGGGGCGCAAGGCCTACCATGCCGCGGAGCTCTACGACCGCCGTAAACTCTACGAGGCGGCGGCCGTCTCCTATGAATCGGTGTTCGACTCCTATTATGACACCAACTGGGCGGACAACGCACTGCTCGGTGCCATGCGCAATTACCTGGAATACGGCCGGTTGAGCGTACGTAGCAAGAAGTTGGAGCGCTTCAGGCAAGGCGTGGAGAATTACGACAAACTGCGCCAGATTTTTCCGGACAGCCCGGTGCTCAAGGACGCGGAACAAGTGTACCTGAGCCTCCAGGCTGAAATCGACGCCCTGCAACGGGCGTCCTGATGGAATTCTTTTCGCCATGAAGCAGATCGGGGTGTTTGGAGGCAGTTTTGACCCTCCCCACCGGGCGCACTATCGTGTGGCGCATGCTGCCTGTCGGCAGCTCAATCTGGACCGCCTACTCTGGCTCCCCGCCCGGCAGCCACCCCACAAACCGGATCGCAGGCTGGCACAGCCGCTCGATCGACTGAACATGGTCCGCCTCATGACGAGGGACGTCCCTGAATTTGCGGTCGACAGCCGGGAAATCGACCGCCTCGAACCCTCCTGGACAATCCTGACGCTGGAATCGCTTCGCGAAGATTATCCCGATGCACATTTCTGGCTCATTGTGGGCTCGGACAACCTGGACGGCTTTACCTCTTGGCGCGAGCCCGAGCGCATCCAGGAACTGGCATCGCTCGCCGTCTATCTCCGCCCACCGGAGCCGCTGGCAGCGGGCGCCTCGGCGCCCGTTTCATCTGGCGCCGAGTCATCCGCGGCGCCGCCCGACGCACGGCAAATCCAGGGTGCCACGATCAACATCTCCTCGACCAACATCCGCGAGCGCCTGCGCCGCGGCGAGTCCACGAAGGACATGCTCCTGCCCGCCGTGCTGCACTACATCACCCAGAACGGGCTCTACCAATGAGCGCATCCGCATCGGGACCCGGCCGCACCTCCACCTCCACCCGCGTGCCCACCTCCGCCTCCACCCGCGTGCCCACGTCCGTCCGCGACCGCGCCGCCCAACTCATATTCCCGCGCATCGGATCCAACATGGACCCGATCGTGAAGGTCGAAGAAGACGTGGAACGCATGCGCGATCTACTCTCGCGCCACGCTATCGGCGGTTTCTGCCTCTTCAACGGAGACCGCTACCATACCCCACAGTCGCTGGCGCTGCTACAGGCCTCGAGCCGCTTTCCGCTCCTCGTGGCCACTGACATGGAACGCGGCGTAGGACAGCAGATCCGCGGCGCGACGGTGTTTCCGCACGCCATGGCCTACGAATCGCAGGATCCCGAAGCTGTAGAAGCGATGGCACGGATTTCGGCGCGGGAAGCTCTTGCCACGGGCATCCACATCAGCTTCTCGCCGGTCGCCGACGTGGCCTCGAATCCCGCCAACCCCATCATCGCCACGCGCGCCTTTGGCCGCTCGCTGGAAAGCGTCATCCCGCGCGTTGAAGCCTACGTCCATGGCTCCCACGCCGAGGGCCTTCTCACGACCGCCAAACATTTCCCGGGCCACGGCGACACCGAGACCGATTCGCACGACGGTACGCCCCTCGTTTCGCGCACCGCCGCGTCCCTTGAGCAGCTCGAACTTCCCCCATTCCGCGCCGCCGTGGACGCGGGGGTGGACCTCGTCATGACCGCCCACGTAGTGTATCCGGCGCTCGACGTCTCCGGGCGGACTGCCACACAGTCGCGCCCCATCCTGACGGACCTCCTGCGCGGAGAGCTTGGATTCCGCGGCGCCGTCATCAGCGACAGCCTGCTCATGGCCGGCGCCCAGTCAGAACATGACCCCGCACAGCTCCTCCTGGCAGGCGTGGATATCCTCCTCGATGTGGACGACGTCGATATCGCGGTCGACGCCCTCGTCTCGGCCGCGCATGCGGACGGTGAGGTCCGGCGCCGTGTCGACGAAGCCTTCGGCCGCACGTGGGCGCTCAAGACGCGGCTGTCCGACCGGTTCGGCCCCGGTTTTTTCCAGGACCCCGGCACAGCCTTTGACATCTCACTCGTTGGATGCGACGCACACCGCCAACTGGCCGCGGATCATGCCCGTAGCGCCCTCGTGGCCCGGGAATCGCCGCACCCATTCTTGTTTTTTACGTCGCATCCGGGCCGCACGGGCACGCTGTGCGTGCTCGTGCGGCCCAGTACGAATTATACCGACCCCACCCAAAGCCCCCTCGAGGCTGCCTTCCGGAGGCGCTATCCGGCCGGGGAGTACGTCGAAATTCTACCTGGGACAGCCGAAGAAGACATGGAGCGGGTGCTGGACCAGGCCGCCGAGTACCGGGCGATCCTGCTGGCCGTCGTCGTCAAGCCCGCCGCGTGGCACCGCTACGGCCTGCTTCCCAGCCAGCGGGCCTTTGTCAAAGACCTCAGTGAACGCGAACATGTCGTACTCGCGAGCCTTGGAAGCCCGACCGTCCTTGACGCCTTTCCGAATGCCGCCCATGCCGTCTGCCTGTTCAGCGACGTCGAAGCATCACAACACGCGCTCATCGAATATATTGTGACTCTTGACCCCGAACAGTGACCATGACACGTCCCCCGTTGTTTCTGACTATGTTCCTCGCGGTCTTTCTGGTCGCGGCGTGCGCATCTCCCGAAAAAAGAACCGAAAACAACCCTGAAGCCGACCTGAAACCGCCGTCCACCGTCATGCCGAGCGATCTCCAGAACGAGCTGAACCGGATTATCAGCGCCTTCCGGGCTGAAAACGTCACCGAAGGGGACTCGGCCGTCGTCGCGATCTCCGTGGTCGATCGGGTGGCGGGTGCCGGTGCGGCGGCCAGCGCCGAGGTCCACATGAACGGCGACCGGCTTTTTCACGCGGCCAGCACCATGAAAATCCCGGTCATGATCGAGGTTTTCCGCCGCGTCGAGCGGGGAGACTTCGCCATGGACGACACGATTGTGCTTCGCAACAGCTTCCGATCTATCGTCGACGGAGAGCCATTTTCCATCGAGGATGACTCGGACGATGCCTCGTACGATAAAATCGGCCAGCCTATGACACTCGCCGACCTGACGTACAACATGATCATTGTGTCGTCGAATCTGGCCACGAACCTGCTTATCGACGAGCTCGGCGCCGACTCGGTGCAGGCGACATCCGAGCGGCTCGGCACGACGCGCATGAAGACGCTCCGCGGGGTCGAGGACCTGAAGGCGTTCGAACTCGGCATGAGCAACCAGGCCACGTCACGCGACCTGGCGGTGCTGCTCACTCACATCATGAACGGAACGGCGGTCAATGCCCGCTCCGACGCAGCCATGCGGCAGATCCTCTTCGACCAGCAGTTCAACGATATTATTCCGGCCGGGCTGCCCGAGGGCCTACGCGTGGCCCACAAGACCGGGCAGATCACGCGCATCAACCACGATGCCGCCATTGTCTACCCGCCCGGCGGCAAGCCGTACGTGCTGGTCATTTTGATGGAAGGCATTTCGAACCCCGACGCGAGCGCCCGCCTCGGCGCCGACCTGACGCGCGTCATCCACGCTCACCTTCGCGGAACGGCCTGATGTGGGACTGGGTCAAATCGCACCTCTCGGGTGAGGAAGAGCCGGACTCGGCCCAGCCGTCCGGCGCGGCCCAACCCTCCACCACTGACAGCGCGCCGGTCCCCTTCAGCGAGGCCGAGATCGCCGAACTTGTGGGCGAGCCCATCCACGACTTTTCGCTCTACGTGCAGGCCCTGCGGCACCGCAGCCTCATGCGCGGCGACCCGGAAAGCCATATTGAAAGCAACGAACGTCTGGAATATCTGGGCGATGCGGTGCTCGGCTACATCGTCGCCGACGCGCTTTACCGGGCATTTCCCGATGAAGACGAAGGATATTTGACCCGGCTTCGGGCCAAACTGGTGAGCGGTACGGCACTCGCGGCATCGGCTCGGGGTATTGCGCTCCATACCCATCTGCAGACGGCGGCCAGTATTTCGGATGCGCAGGCCCATGCGTCCGATTCCATGCTGTCCGATGCCTTCGAAGCGATGATTGGCGCCATCCACCTCGATCTGGGGCTTGAAGCCGCCACCCGGTTTGTAGAGAATCACGTACTGCACACGCGCGACCTGAAGGCGCTTGCCCGCCAACGGGTCAACCACAAGAGCGAGCTCCTGGAAGCCGTACAGGCCGCCTTGCAGGCCCAGCCAGAATACCTGGTCGTGGACGAATCGGGGCCAAGCCACGCCAAGGCCTTCGAGGTTGCCGTCCTCATTGAGGGCCGGGAATACGGGCGCGCCACCGACACCAGCAAGAAGCGCGCAGAGCAGGCCGCGGCCGAGATTGCGCTCACGCATTTCAAACAAATTTGAACCAGCGTCGGCGTACTTTCATCCGGGCCGGGCGTTCACGCACACGCTATGCGTTCACGCACCCGCTATAAGGCCGGGCCACACCCTGCGACCCGTCACCTCCGCCGCGCCTCTTCCATTTCAACCCGCCAAACAACATGCCTGTCGGAACCGCTTACACGGATCGTTTTGAAAACCGTCATATCGGCCCGTCCGATTCCGATGTAGCGGCCATGCTTGAGGCGCTCGGTCTCGATTCGCTCGACGATCTGGTCGCGCACACCGTCCCCGCATCCATCCGCATGAAGAAAGAGCTGGAGTTGCCGGCTGCGCTCTCGGAAAAGGAGCTTCTGGACCGCGTGGGGCAGCTCGGCGCCAGGAACGAGGCCCACCGCTCGTTCATTGGCATGGGCTATCATGGCACCATTACGCCCCCGGTTATTCAGCGGGGTATTCTGGAAAATGCATCCTGGTACACGCAGTACACGCCCTACCAGGCGGAAATTGCCCAGGGTCGGCTGCAGGCGCTCCTCAATTTCCAGACCATGGTCATGGATCTTACGGGCATGGACATCGCGAACGCCAGCCTGCTCGACGAAGGCACGGCGGCGGCCGAGGCCATGATGATGCTGCACCGCTCCTCGCGCAACAAGGCGCACGACACATTTTTCATCTCGGAACTCTGCCATCCACAGACCATCTCGGTGGTCAAGACCCGCGCCGCGCCGCTGGGTATGGAGGTCGTCGTGGGCGACCACACCTCGTTCGAATTTGGCGAACGGGTTTTCGGGGCCCTCCTGCAGTATCCGGCGTCGGACGGCGCCATTCATGACTATGCGGGGTTCACCCGCGAAGCGCACGATGCGGGGGCAGAGGTGGTGGTCGCCGCCGACATACTGAGCCTCACGCTGCTGGAGGCTCCCGGCTCCTGGGGCGCCGACGTGGTGGTCGGCACCACGCAGCGCTTCGGCGTTCCGATGGGCTACGGAGGGCCGCACGCCGCCTATTTTGCGACATCCGAAAAATTCAAACGCCAAATTCCCGGCCGCATCATCGGGGCCACGATCGATGCCGACGGCCAGCCCGCCCTCCGCATGGCGCTCCAGACACGCGAGCAACACATCCGGCGCGACAAGGCCACGTCCAACATCTGCACGGCGCAGGTCCTGCTTGCCGTCATGGCGGGCATGTACGCAGTCTACCACGGCCCAGACGGCCTGGTCCGCATTGCCACACGCATCCACGATTTCGCGCGTCTCCTCGCGCACGGCTTCCGCGAGGCGGGACTCAGCGTCCGGCACGACGCATTCTTCGACACCATACGCGTCGACGGCGTGAGCGCTGCCCATATCCGGCAGGCCACCGAGCAGGCCCGTCTCAATTTTCGCCACTTCGACGACGGATCTGTGGGCGTTACGCTCGATGAAACCGTCAACATCGACGATCTGACGGCCATTTTTCGCGCCTTCGGAATCAGTGCCAATGTGCGCTCGCGGGCCGACGCCATGACGTCGGGCTACTCGGGGTCGCTCGCCCGCACTACCGAATTCATGACGCATCCGGTGTTCCACGAATACCGCTCCGAGGCGGCGCTCACGCGCTACATGCACATGCTCTCCTCGCGCGACCTCTCGCTCACGACGAGCATGATCCCGCTTGGCTCGTGCACCATGAAGCTGAATGCGGCCGCCGAGCTGATGCCCATTTCGCAGGCGGCCTTCAGCGGCGTGCACCCGTTCGCGCCTGTGAGTCAGGCGCGGGGTTACTTCGAAATGATGGCCGAACTGCGCACCTGGCTGGGCGAAATCACCGGTTTTGCCGCCACGTCGCTTCAGCCCAACTCGGGCGCGAGCGGAGAATACGCAGGTCTGCTGGTCATTCGCTCGTACCACGAACACCGAGGCGAAAAGGGCCGCAACGTCTGCCTCATTCCCTCATCGGCGCACGGCACGAACCCGGCAAGCGCCGTCATGGCCGGCATGCAGGTGGTCGTGGTCGCGTGCGATGCCGACGGCAATATCGACGTTGCCGACCTGCGCACGAAGGCCGAAGCCGCCAGCGACCGACTCGCCGCCCTCATGATCACCTATCCCTCCACGCATGGCGTGTTTGAGGAGGGCGTGCGCGAGATCTGCGACATCGTGCACGCGGGCGGCGGCCAGGTCTACATGGACGGCGCCAACATGAACGCCCAGGTAGGGCTGTGTCGCCCGGGCGATTTCGGCGCCGACGTCGTGCATTTGAATCTGCACAAGACGTTTGCGATTCCTCACGGTGGCGGCGGTCCGGGCATGGGGCCGATCGCGGTGGCGGACCATTTGGCGCCGTACCTGCCCGGACATCCGGCATGGGTCGACGGCCCGAGCAACGTCGGACCGGTGTCGGCGGCGCCGTACGGAAGCCCGAGCATCCTGCCGATCTCATGGGCATACATTGCGCTGCTCGGCGGCTCGGGGCTCACCCGCGCAACCCAGGTGGCGATCCTGAACGCCAACTACATGGCGAAGCGGTTGGAGGACCACTACCCGGTGCTCTACCGCGGCGAGGGCAACCTGAACGCGCACGAGTTCATCCTCGATTTCCGCGGGTTCGAGGAGTCGGCCCACGTGACCGTCGAGGACGTGGCCAAGCGCCTCATGGACTACGGCTTCCACGCGCCGACCATGTCGTTCCCGGTCGCCGGGACGCTGATGATCGAGCCCACCGAGAGCGAGTCGAAGTCCGAACTCGACCGCTTCTGCGATGCGCTGATTGCGATCCGCGAGGAGATCCGGGCGGTCGAGGAGGGGC
>JAJCYR010000066.1 GCA_029262775.1 Bacteroidota bacterium | reverse complement strand
ATCATGGCTTCTATGCAGGGTCTTAACTGGCTTGCCAATCGGAAGAGGGTTGAAATCGAGACCGCCCTCATATTCACCTATGTCACTGTCTACCTTCATGTTACAGACGCGACTACATCAAACGTTGGGACAGCAGTGGTGGGGCATCAAGGAAGGACGAAAGAGATCCGGATCCGCAGACAACCGTCGCATAGCACACGTAGTGTTCATAAAAGAAGTTGTCGGAAACTACCGCAGAATGACAACAAAATCAAGGCTAAAATCCTACAACCTCATGCCCTGCATGCTCGTGCGGGTTTCGGGATGGGAACTCGCTAATAATGCACAAATTCAACGCCGCGTTCATCAAAAGATTTCTCCATAAATCGTTGAAGACCAGGTTCAGACGAGTCAAATTTACGGTATTGGTCAATCGCTTGGTCTAGCTCGTTTCTTTCAAGAATCGAGCGGAGAGTATCGAATGCAGCCTGCTTGCTGCTTTGAAATTCCTTTACGCGCAACAAACCTTGATCAAGAGTCATTCGGGAGTACCACCGACCATTGACCACAACACCATCGACAGCTCCTAGTGCTTCAATGTCTTCCAAAGGATTTGTCGCGAGTAGTACCAGATCCGCACGAAAATTTTCACGAAGTAAACCGGATTCATTGCCGATTCCCAGCGCCAATGTGGGCAGAACCGTGCAAGCACGAAGCGCCTCGAATGGCGTCATCCCAGCCTCTACGAACAGCTCAACCTCACGACGAAGATATTCGCCCGGGACAGAAATTGGATTCATCGCATCTGATCCACAGAGAAGGCGAACACCCGACTCATGAAAAGACTTGATCATCTGGAGCTGCAACTCTAAGCCGAAATCGATCATTTCCAGCAGGCGTTCGTTTCCGAGAAAGCCATCGCGATAGTCATTGTCCTCTGGACCCCAGTCCCATCGGGTAAGGGGACTTAGATACTCAAACGCTGGTGCAGCGATAAGATCGAAATATTCATCTGAAACTTGGCGCTTGATCAACTCAAACGCGGAAATCATCGCAACAATAGGTACGTCCGCCTCTGCCACGTTCTTTGCCAATTGACCAACGACATTATGCAATCTGAGCGCAAGATCATCAGGAAATGGTTCTTCGCCTCCTAGATAATGAAAAAGGCTATCTGCGATAGGTGGATACGTATACAAAAACTCCTCAAGATGATCTATGCCTTGTCGCTCCCGCAGCGCATCTGCCGCGGTAAGATTGCGTGGTATATGACCGCCGATCGCGATGCCATACTTTCGTGCTGCTTGCATCACCGCGTGATATGTTTCAGCATTCAAGTTTCCATGGATTTTGACATAGTCAAACCCTGCAGCCTTTTGCAGTCGCACAGCTTCTTCTGCTTCTTCAGGTGAGGATACGCGCGGTTCGTTGACGTAAAAGCCCGCCGTAAATATCCGTGGGCCGCTGATCAGTCCACGCGCAACGCTGTCCCGCAGTTCGGTATGAAATGACTCTCCCGAGAGGTTCCTTATCGTCGTAATCCCATGTGCAAGATATAGATCGAGCGAGTGCTTGCTATTCGTTTCTCCGAACAAGTGTGTATGCATGTCGACAAGACCCGGCATGAGGTAGCGCTTGCGACCTTGAATCTGGAAATACTCCTCCGCTATAACAAGAGTCTCCTTATCACTGATTCGCTCAATCTTGCCATCTCGAATTAGAACCGTTTGATTCGCTAAGATGCGCTCGGTGTCCATCGGGATGACGTTTACACCGACAATGGCGATTGGAGAGACTCGTGATGCGTCCAGTTCTGAATCGCGGCTTGTCTCCGTCTGGGAATTGCAGGAGAGAAAAATAGTAAATATTAAAGTCGTGACATAAAGCAACCGCATGCCTATGACCGTCGGAGCGATGGCGTCTGTGTTGCACATTGGATTCCACATAATAATCTAGTGAGTCTAGTCCGAATGTTCGCCGTCAGGTCCGGAGCTTTTGAGGTTCAGTACGTAGAGACCTTTGGACGGCTGCGAAATGATCGTCGTTAACATTCTTCGTGTTCTGTATTCCTGGAGTGCCAATTGTGGCATCATGGTCAGGACGGCGTGGAAGGGCAAAGGCGTCTGGCGGCAGTTGGTACCAGGCCCGTCGCCCGTTGTTGATCTGCTGCACGCTACAAGATTCGCAAGCACCTATCGCTTACTCCGCGGTTTACCTGCGCCCGTCGCGCAACCGATTACCGACATTGCGAGGGACATTATGGATGTCGGCGAATTGGGATATTACCGTCGCAAACTTAACGTGAGGAGTGATGGCTAACGGTGGGCGATTTGCGGCGAGCCTCCGCCCGCCTTCCAGAAATGTAGGAGATCCGGCTGTCACATGCTCAAACCGGCCAGCCGATAAGGGCAGCCCTTGCCAGCCGGATCGACGACACGCCCTCAACGAAGCCGCTCCGTTGCCAGCGAGCCCGCAAGATCGCCAGGTTATACGTCCACGTGAATCAGCTTTCCCGGACGAGCGTCCTGAAAGCTTCTGTTGATCGAAGGCACCAGCGGCAATAAATCGTCAATGTCATTGCTCGGAGCCGACAGAAGAACGATGCACAGGTCCAGCCCACTTATGTTCTGTTGATGCTTGATGCCATTATCCATGGTCAGGAAGACATCAAACTCCTGAGCCGCCAACTTGAGCAGCTGCCCGTTCTTGACGCCAGCCCACCCGTGCTCGGGAACCGTGACGGCATCTGCCGTCAGTGACCACTTGAGCTTGCGCGGCAAGTTTTCGTCGAGCAGAGCCTTGGTCACGCTGCCGACACCAGTTCGGTCTCGGCCAACTGAAGTAGCGCTTCTGCTTGTTCACGGGAAACCGTTGGGAAATCGTCCCGAAAGTCCTCGATCCTCTTTCCCTTGCGCAGATACACCAACAAAGTGCTCACCGGAACTCTGGTCCCTGTGAAAACCGGTTGTCCTGCAAGAATTTCCGGGTCTGAATGATATATCTGTTCTCGTTTCATAAGGCACCTACTCTCAAAAGGTACCGGGATCTAACGCTGTCTGGGGAGCGCGGTTCAGACGACTAC
Organism: Bacteroidota bacterium; assembly: GCA_029262775.1. Taxonomy (GTDB): domain Bacteria; phylum Bacteroidota; class Rhodothermia; order Rhodothermales; family UBA10348; genus 1-14-0-65-60-17. Next base: position 1,448 of record JAJCYR010000066.1, on the reverse strand, counting down.
AGCGATGGACGTATAACGTGTAAAGCTTCACCGGCAACGGATCAGCGGTGACTTCGATCGCTAGTCTACGAATTGCCACCGACTATACTGGTAACCTCAGACCGTTGTCCGGTGCAAGCTTGGGTTAGCTGCCGCAGCGAACGCTCTGCCTCCGCACTAGCATCGCAGGCTCAACTACGGCGTCGTCGGCTGCCGCTATTCTTCGACTGCGATGAGTCGTCGACGAGTTCTATGTCCGGAACGTCAATCAAATCGTTCGACAACTGACTTGTCGAATCGCTAATTGCCGTTGTCGCGATCATATCATGAATGACTTCAGCGACCTCTTGAACTCTCGCCGTCTCGCGGCTTGTCCACAAGAATATCATCGCGCGGACAGCTGCAAGAATACTCAGGATGAGGCCTGTACCAGCGATGAGATTTGCTCCGGCATCAGTCAACATGACGCCCGTCAAGACAACCACTGGCACCACTGCGGCCAGATAGGCCATGGCGGCACCCACGCCAAAATTCTTTTCGAGTCGAACCAGCGTCTCTTCATCGCCGACGCTGACCGAAACGCGTGTCTTCGTCAGGTTGATCGCACCGTCCCCCTCCCCGAGTGAATGAAACCACTCGTTGTTCTTCCCAACAGTTGTGATTTGTCCTGGGCCCCCAAGGGAATTTCGAAGTTTTAGTACGATGTCTCCCCATTGATCGTCAGTCATCGTTTCATCGACGACAAGAGAGCGTCGAATCACAAAGGGACCGCCCAAAATGCTGAAGGGATTTGCGGAATTCCGATCGTTCTCTATTTCAGCCGCCGCCGCCCGTAGAAACCCGGAGGGTACGCCTAGCTCAGCAGCGATTTGTTCGATGTCATCGAGCGAGAGGCTTCGATCCGATTCACCCTTGGCTTGCTCGTGAAGCTCCGTCGCACGATGAACCAGTGCTCCAATCTCTTTTTCACTGAAGTGGCGCGACTTGCTTCTATCCATTACGGCGTCGGGATTGGTGAGGAAGGCGAGGACGGCACGACGCCCTCACTGTTCCGCCTCGAACATGACAAAGGCAGCTAACGGTTGGGAGATTTGCGGCGAGCCATCGCCCGCCTTCCGGAAATGTAGGAGATCCGGCTGTCACATGCTCGGACGGGCCGTGTCTGGCGGCTAAACCACTTGGGATTCCGGTGCGATGCGGACCAGCAGGTCGACGTCACCCTCTCCAGCCGGATCGACGACACCACCTCCTCGAAGACGCTTTCGTTGTCAGCGAGCCCGCAAGATCGCCATGATACTGTTCATGGCCACCTCCCGAAGTCTGTATCATTGGAGGTGATCTCCACAACACAAACTCCAGGAGGAAAGCCATGCGGTATTACAAACCACAGAACCAGTATCAGTACTTCTGCGGCATCGACCTGCATACCAAGACAATGTACCTTTGCGTGCAGGACGCAGCCGGACACG
>JAJCYR010000065.1 GCA_029262775.1 Bacteroidota bacterium | reverse complement strand
ACGCTGCACCTGCCGCCGCTGCTGCCGAGCGCTGCAGGAATTCCCGGCGGGACCAGGACGTGATGATGGAGGGATGGGACATGTACCTTGAGGTCGTTTCTCGTGGCGAAACGTGCGTGGTGGCGGCTGGTTCTTGGTGGCGGCTACTCGCGCCGGATGCGGCCTTCAATCTGCGGCGCAATCGTGCCGGTGGCTTCGATGTAGGCTATGAAGGCATCGCGCAGCTTCAAATCGGGGGTTTCGCGGGGATAATTGGACCAGAGCGTCGGCATGTCGCCGCCGCCGTTGGCGAGGTAATCGGAGGTCGCAACGCGGTAGGTCCGGCCCGGATCGATGGGAGCGCCGTCCACCAGGATGTCTGAGGCCTGCACGTCGTCCCCGCCTGGATTGTCCTTGCCTGGATTGTCCCTGCCTGGATTGTCCCCGGCTGAATTGTCCCCGATTTTGCGGATGGCAAACGAAATGCCCGCGACCGGCTCTCCCCCGGCGCGGGCCAGTTCATGGGCGAGCTCGGTAACACTGTCCGCTGGCATTTCGAGTACGACGAGCATGTTTTCAAACGGCATGAGCTCAAACACCTGCCCGACCGTAATGGGACCCTCATTCAGCGATACGCGCAGACCGCCGTTATTGGTTATGGCAATATCGGCAGGCTCGGCGCCCGAGCTGGCGAGCGCGAACAGCATGGCATCGGCCGCCATATTGCCGAGCGTGCCTTCGGGCGCGGCCTTGGTCAGCGCCCCGGCTGCACGGCCTATGACGCGCGTCATTTCGCCCTCGATCTCTGCCCGATACGGCGCGACAAGCCCTGCCAGCGCGGGATCCTCGGCAAGCGTATCGACCACTGTCACGAACCCCTGCCCGTTGTCGGGGACAAACAGGCCCGCCGGCTCGAGCGTCTGGCAGCCGGCGGCGAAGAGCAGGACAAAGGCGATGGGCAGGGCCATCGCGAAGGACAGGGCGCGTGGATTCATGCTGACAAGATACGCACTCTTGAAGTGTACTTGAAATGGCCAATTGCGTTTGGCGATGTGCGGCAGCGGTGTGTACCTTTGGCGACTTCCGGATTTTTCCGGTCCTGCCCAGGTGGTGAAATTGGTAGACACGCCATCTTGAGGGGGTGGTGCCCTAACGGGCGTGCTGGTTCGACTCCAGTCCTGGGCACAGAAATGGCCGGGTAATTCCGCTCATTTCCCTTAAAAGGCCTCCCAGAATATTCTGGGGGGGCTTTTTTTTGAGGCTGTCCACATGTGACCTAGCCTGACTGGTGAATTTCCTTGACCCATATCTTGACCTATCCGGGTTGAGGTGGGGCGGGGAGCAACTGAAACCAAACACGCCGAGACTCATGTCTACAATCACAGCGTTCATCCGGCCCAGCCGGAAAAACTCCAGGGGAAGTGTAAAATCCTCATCCGGTTCGAGGTCGATAGCAAGCAGGCCGTCCTTTCCCTCGACCAATCCATTCATCCATCGAAATGGAGCCGTAAGCGACAACGTGTCCTGAACTCGCAGCCAGAGGCCAAGAACATCAACCCTGTTATCGATGCCACTCTTGCTGAGGCGCAGCGTATCAAGGCGCAGATGCAAATAAGCGGGAAGCCGATCACTGCGAGGTCATGGCGGGATGCCATGCGTCCTGAACCAGTACGCGAAGGATTCCTGGCATTCATCGATGCATTCATCGCAAATCTAAGTCCAGATCAGTTCTATTACCGCAAGCGCCTGATCTCGACCGCGAACAAGTTCAGGAAGCACATCGGCCCTGAATTGCCATGGAGTTCCTTCGACACACGGGTTCTGGAGAGCTTCTCCCGCAGCCTGCGTGCTGAGGGGCTTGCCACCAATGGCCGGCGTCAATTGCTGGTGACGCTCAAGACGCTTTACAATCATGCCGTTCGCCAGGGAATCTGCCCCAGTGATGTGCCCAATCCCTTCGATACGTTCTCCATTCCATCTGAGGAGCCATCCAAAGCATGGTGCCTCACGCGGGCAGAGTACGAAATGCTGCGGGACGCGAAGTTGCCCGATGGCTCGTGGCGTGCCATCTCACGGGATGCATTCGTTTTTGCCGTCAACCTGAGTGGTGGACGCATCGGCGACATGATCTCGTTGACGTGGGACAACGTATCTGTTGATCGGTTTGGGTACCGGATGAACAAGAACGGGAAGCACGTAGACGGTTACATTTCCGCCGACGCAAAGGAGATTCTGGACAGGTACGTCGCAGACCGGTCCGGACCGTACATCTTTCCCTTCGATCCCGAGGGACGGTTGCTGACGGTGGAGGAAAAGTCGAAGCGGAAAAGCAGTCTGAATGCACTGTGTAACCGTGAATTCAAGGAGGCCGCTCTGATTGCCGGGATCGCGCCTGAGAAGGCACGTCGGCTGACGATGCACGTGGCTCGTCATACGTTTACCAACTTCATGGTGGAATCGGGTGCGAACGTCAATATTGTTGCATCCGCTTTGAAGCACTCGTCGGTGGCAAGGACGGAATTGTACGTTCACCGTATCAGCGACAAGGCGCTGGATGACGCCGTCTCGCGCGCATTGGACGGAAGCCGGGCTGCGTAACGTCGACCTGAAGTGCTCCGTACGCTTCTATGTGGAAAGCCCCCCTCCAGCTTGTATTTCGCAGGCCGGAGGGGGGCTTCCTCATTCGTTAATCATGTCAATGGTAAGTATTCGTCAGGCAGTATCGGAGTTTATCAGTTCGTTCACGGCATCGCGATGGTAGAACACCTTGCTTCCTACCCTCTTGTACGGCAGCGCCCCCTTGTCACGCAGGCGCTTTAGTGTCTTCGGCGACATCTGCAGGATCTCTCCCACCCGGGCTTCGGGAATCCATGGTATCGAAGCGGACTCAACCGCAGCCTTCGCGATATCCTGGATTTCCAGTATGTCCCGCCGTAAACGTGCCAGCTGCTCGCTGCGTCTATCCCTGTTTGACTATCCATTGTCTCCGAGCCTTTCGGCCCTGTTTGATTAACATGCCGCAATGTCGGATCAGAGACAGGAAGTACAAAAAAACGCTGGCCTGAAGGTCGCGACTAAGAAGCAACACCGTCCGGTTCACCGTCGGCGACCACGAAAACAGCGGGTGCAATGGCTATGCGGGTGTACTGCTTCGCAAGCCAGGCCAACGATGCGTTCTCAACGATCTTATCCGCCGGGATGAGCAGATAGCTCCAGGATTTAGCAACCGAGGTTCCGTGTGTAGCCGACCGGCACCACACCGCCGCAGCCTCCGCCTTCTCCTGAACAACAGGATCGTCCACCTCATTCTCAGCCTTAACTTCGGCGATGTAGAAGGCATTGTCGGCCTCGATGACGAAGTCCGGTTCGTAGAGCGACCCGCCCTTGAGGACGATCTGGAAGTTCGCGCGCGCGGGCTTCACCCACTTCTGCACGGCTGTGTCCATTTCCAGCAGAACCGCAAACCTGCGCTCGGGGTCCGAATGGAACTTCTGGAGGGGGTAGAGGCACTTCGAGAATCCGCCGAAGACCATCTGAGTGATGCGACGCTTGTCGTCAACAGGCGCTCGGAAGTTCCGCGGCGATTCGCTTGGCTTTAGCTTAATCACTGAGGGTTGGAGGGGGCGGTGCCCCGACAGCACCTTCACCTCGTAGCCAGTCGCCATTTCTTGCCGATGAGCTACCATCTGGCCGTGGACGAGGTCGCCGATCCGCGACTGGTAGTATACCAGCACGTTCTTTATGGTGTCCTCGTCTGGCAAGTAGCCCTGGAGATATTCGACCAACTGACCTGAGAGCTTGTAGAGCAGGTCGGCGTTGCCGTCGTAATCCACGTCGTCGAAATCGATCAGAGCCCGAACCACATGGTCTTCGAGGCGCCGTTCGTAACCAACGCCACCGCCGCCCGACGACAACTGCTGCTGCTCGTGTGTCGCCAGGTGCTGGATCAGAATGTCGCGCTCGACTGGCTGGAGAGCGGGCAACTTGGACGTCTCCAGGTCGAAGTCGGCGTAGACGATTGTGACCTCGCTTGTGGGTACGACGGTTACCTCGGGGATGTCGATAGAAAGGGCAACGTATGCTTCGGTAGCCTTCTTTACCACCACATCTATCTCCGCCTCAAGGCCCGGTAGCTCCAGCTGGTCGGGAAGCTGGGACTTTACCTCCTCAACCAGCTTTTGCTGCTGCTCAGGTCGCAGCAGATCCTTTGCCGACGGCAATGTCTTCTTCTTCGTGATTGCCGCTAGGGTCGCTTTCGCGACCGCCTTCGCTGTGGGCGTCTCAAAAGTCGGCGTCCTCTTGGTTGGCAAAATGGGCGCCGTGCCCAAGGCCGAGTCGCCGGCTGGAGCGGGGCCGAGGCCCGGCACAACTGGTCGGTCGGAGCCGCCAAGAACCTGCTCGACCAGCGGGAGTAGCTCGACAGGCTTCGGGGCGTCTGCGACCTCTTCGGGGTCGATGTAGATGGTGTCTATGCGGCGAATGATAGAGTCGCCGCGGTTGGCCTCGTCGACGATCTCTTGGAACTTGTCGTGGGCTACAATGGTGAGCCGATCGGCTGGGTGCGTGGGTGGCAGACCGTACTTGCGAACACGCTTGCCGTAGGGCAGGCGCAAGCCGCGACCAATTGATTGCTCGATAAGGGTGCGGGCGTTGGCCGCCCGCAGCGGGACAATAGTGTAGAGGTTCGTAACGTCCCACCCCTCCTTGAGCATGTTGACGTGGATTACTATCTCCGTCTGCTCGGCGGGGTCTTCCACGGCAAGTAGGCGCTCAACCGTCTCCTCCTTCTCCTCGCCCTTGAGGGCCGAGTGCACCTCGATCACCCGATCGGCGTAGCGCCCCTCGAAGAAGGTCTCGGACTTGAACAGCTCGATCAGGGTCGAGGCGTGCGACGTGTCACGAGCTATGATCAGCATGAAAGGCTTAACATAGGGACGCCCGGCATTCGCGGCGTAGACCTGCAGGTCCGCCTTGACCTGTTCATGCAGGCGCACTCCGTCCTCCAGCTTGATGCGCTCCAGCTTCGCTTCATCAAGTTGGCTGGCATCGAAGTCCCTGCGAGTAGCAACCGCAGGCTCCTTGACAAACCCGTCCGCAATGGCCTCTGCCAACGAGTAAGAGTAGATGGCGTTGCCGAAGGCCACCGGCCCCTTTGCAGACTCCGTGAACGGCGTAGCTGTCAACTCCAGGCCAAGAATGGGCTTCAACTCGTTGATGGCCTTCATACCGGCATCGGCGCGGTAGCGGTGGGCCTCGTCCATGAGCACCACTAGGTCTTCGAGCCCGGCCAAGTACTCAAAGTAGCTTTCCCCGATGTATTCCGATAGACGCCGCATTCTGGGCGCCCCCTTTCGATCAAGCGTGTCCTTGTTAAACTTGCTGATGTTGAACACGTTGATATGGACGGCGTCCTCGCCGCCTGGCCGGAATAGGCCCATCTGCCGCCGAGCCTCCTCGCGGACGCCGATTCCGCTCTCGTAATTGTCGCCGGTGATGATTACTGGTGGAGCCGTCACGAACTCCGAGATGCCCTTGAATACGTACTTAGGCGTCCCGGGCGTAAAATCGGCGATCAGCTTGTCGTAGATGGTGAGATTGGGCGCCAGGACGAAGAAGTGGCGGCTGCGCTTGGTCAGGTAGAGGAAGCTGATAAAGGCGCCCATGAGCCGTGTCTTGCCGACCCCTGTGGCGAGGGCAAAACACAGCGAAGGAAAGTCTCGCTCGAAATCTGTAACGGAGGGGTACTCGGACTTGATGACCTCCAACGCGGTGGCGAGATCGGTCTCCTTTGTCGGGTTGGCTATTTCGCAGATTCGGTGCAGGATCTCCAGAGACGTGCGCTGGGGGGGGCGAAGACTCAGGCGACCCGATATGGTGTTGACGATGCGGCTCATTGGTCACCTTCCTTCGAGACCGCGGCGAACAGCGGTAAGTCCTGCATTTTTGGTGTCCGGCCTGTATGCTTCTTCTTGGGCGAAGCCGCAGCTTCGGAGTCAGCGGGCTTCTCTGGTTCGGGCTCCTCCAGTTCCTCCCCCATGACCGACTGCACATTTAGCGAGTAGTCGTCCCTTCCCCACTCGCAGCTTGCGAGGACGGTTGCAGGAATTTTTTTTACGGTGAGGTTCGGGAACTGGTCGAGTCGCGCCCGGAAAGCCGAGCAGCAGATAAGTAACGTGCGCCCCTCCCCGACCTCTGAGTCGATAACGCGCAACTGCTCGTGGGTAAGGGTCTGGGTGGTCACGTAGATATAGTCCGTTTCTGTCGACTGGCCGTGTAGCCAGAATACCGTCGGGCTAGGGTCATAGCGGAAGCCCTCAATCTTGCACATCGCCTGAGCAAGCATCTCCTTGTTATAGTCCCGGTTGATGATCCAGTTACCCCATTTATCTGTTTCTAGCAAGGACGGAGCAAGTTGATACACTCGGAATCCGCCGCCATGAGGAGGTATGTCTGCCGCCGCGTTACCATCCAGAACCGCCCTCAACCGTGGAATAAGAACCTCAAAACACGTTGAGGCATCCAACTCGACCAAAATGAAGCGCCGCTGAGATTGCTTTTCCAAGTTCAGATTTAGAACTGCGTGGCCTGTGGTGCCACTGCCCGCGAATGAATCAAGCACGAGGTCGTTTGGGCCTGTAAATGCGTCGATCAAGTACGAAATGAGGCCCACAGGCTTTGGGTAACTGAACTTCAGGCCGAGCTTGGCAAGCATGAGCCTCATCTGGTTGGTAGTCCCAAAGCCCCGGAGCACCGAAATAAAATGTCCCTTCTTCTGGCCCCGCTTCTTGACAGCCTCAATAGCACCAGTCGGTGTCAGCTCGAATACGGTCGTTTGACCTTTCGAATCTAGCACGGGCGCGCAGCCTGCATCGATGAACCGCTGGAGAATGCTTCTGGAACTCCACCCAGTCCTCCCTGTAACTGCGTGAATGGTCCGGCCGTCATCGACCTCTATATCGCGGTCATATTTCGGATAGACGACGTCATCTCTCCGTATCACACCTTGGCGAAAGCTCGCCGGGAAACCTGCCGGAAGCGTCACTGCTTTGACAGGGTTCTTTGGCCCGTTTTTGATGACCGTGTTTCGGATGTCTGGCTTGAAGAGCTTGCTACTGTCAGGAATATTGGGGTCGATGACCGAAGGATCATCGACAACACCTGTCCTCGAATAGACTAGGACATACTCATGGTAATTTATGATGCGCGCCTGGTTATCCGTGTTTCCTTCGTAGTTCCAGACAAGACAGGCGACGAAGGATGAGCGCCCGAATAGCTCGTCGCACAGGACCTTGAGATAGTGACATTCGTCATCGTTGATGCTAATGAGAAGTACTCCATTTTCAGATGTCAGCAATCGCCACAGTATCTCGAGGCGTGCGCGCATTAGCGACAACCATATTGAGTGCTCTACGTTATCGTCATAGGTCAGGTCGGCCGACAGGGTGTTGTACGGCGGGTCTATATAGATGCACTTTACCTTCCCAAGGTACTCCTGCTCCAGCGCCTTCAACGCCAGCAGGTTGTCCCCTCTGATTACCATATTGTCGAAGACGTCGTTCTCTGTGACCTTGTGTGCCGCAGAATAGCTTAGTTCGGGATCTTCAAGAAGGATGCGAGGCTCCAGTCGAGGCCGCTTATCTTTGCCGATCCAGGTCAGTTCCAGCTTCGTTTTATTCCTTGACATGCCCATTTCTATTGGATGCTCCAGCGCACGCTGAAAAGTCGCTGCACCACGTGAGTAGTGCGAAGCTGCCGTTCAATCTCGTCGATGAGTGATGCTCGTTGTTCGTCTATCTTGTCCTGTTCCTCGTAGAGATCCCGCCTCTTTCGATTCCGGGCCTGCTCCAGCTTCTTAATGGTTCGCTGTGCCGACAGTTTGTCCATCAATGATACGGCCACTACAGATTCCTTGCGTTTGGCCCGGATCTCCGCATCCAGTTCCTTCAACTCCCTCTCGAGTCCGAGTTTGAGGTCATCTGACCAGCGGTCGAGCTTGGACACCTCGGCGTCGAAGTAGCGCCCGTTGCGGGCCTCCACCTCTCGAAGGTGCCTGTCAACCTGAGCTGTGACGGCGGGCTCGAGGTCCTTGGGCGTCTCGGTAAGGTCCTCAGCGTCCGCCCCGATGCGCAAAAGGCGGTGGCACCACTCCCCATCGAGTATCTCGCCATCGTCGGTGATCGCGGCCAACACAACGAACTGCTCGTCGGCCACAGAGTCCACAGTGAGCAGGCTGCACGCTAGCCAGCCGCTTTGGCCGATATACGGTTCCAACACGGAGAGGGAGGTGCCGTGGGCACTGTAGCGGAAAGTCAGCTGCTGGACCGAAAGTGTTCGTTGGCGGGCCTGCTCGACGATGTTCCTTGCGAGGGGGTGATCTAAGCGATAGAAAACCAGGCCTTCGGCGTCCGCCGCCTTCCAATCAAGGCTATACCATCCGCGGCGAGCACCGGTGCCACGGTACTCAAACCGGGGCCGGTCGGGGGCAAAGGAGGCGGCGGCGCCAAGCTCGTGCCGCGTGAGATTCAGCAGCATACGGCCCCGCTCGTCCAGCGATGCCTGGGCCTGGTCACGGTGTACGCGGAGGCGGGCCTGGACGTCTTCATCGAAGTGGTCGAGGAGGCGCTGCCGCGTCTCACTCATCTGCACGGTGATCTGCTCGTCTAGCTCTGCCCGCAGGTCGTCGAAGGCCGCAGCGATATCCTCGGCCGTGCGGCAACTCTGATAAATGGCGGCGATCCGCCGCTCGATGTCCACCCCGGACTCGATTGCGCCGAGCACCTCGTCGGAGGCTCCAAAGACTCCCTCAAACAACCTGAACTTCTCTGACAGCAGGTCGAGGACGCGCCGATCGGCGGCGTTGCGCTCATTTAAGAAGTTCACGACTACCACGTCATGGGTCTGGCCGTAGCGGTGGCAGCGCCCGATCCGTTGCTCAACCCGCTGCGGGTTCCAGGGCAGATCGTAGTTGAACACCAGGGAACAGAATTGGAGGTTAACGCCCTCGGCGGCTGCCTCGGTCGCCACCAATATGGTCGCTTCTGTCTTAAACGCATCGATAATTGCCGTCCGCACATCTACGGCCCGGGCGCCCGTGGGCACTCCATCGTCCGCGTGCCGGCCCTTCCATTCCGCGTACACGGCCTTTGCGGCCTCATCGTTGTTGCTGCCGTTGATCGTTACGACCCGGTCCTCGTAGCCGTTCGCAATCAGCAGGCGGTAGAGATAGTCCTGTGTCCTCCGTGACTCCGTGAAAACCACCGCCTTCTTCGCGGCGCCCACGGCCTCGGCCTGCTCGAATGCCTGCGACAGTGCACGCAAAAGTGCGTCGCCCTTGGCGTTGGACTGGATGCCTGCGGCGAGAGTCGAGCAGGCTTCAATGATGTCGATCTCCTCGGCCAGCAGGGCGCTGTCGATGTTTTCGCTGTTGGTATCCGTCTCCTCGTCTTCCTCCCAGTCGTCCTCTGTCTCGTCCAATGTCTCGAAGTCATCCCCGGTGCCATTGAAAACGGTGATCTTGGTGCCTTGGCGCTCGTCCTCCCGAAGTTGCTTGAGGCGGAACAACAAGCGATCAAGGGTGCCAGCAATCGCGAATGATGATGAGGCCAGCAGCTTCCACAGCACCATCGTCATCAGGGTGCGCTGTGCCGTTAGGAGACCGTACAAGGTGTCGCGGCGTAGGTATTCGGACACTCCATCGTACAGCCGCTGCTCGGCGTCGCTGGCGTAAAACTCGTGGGTTATCGCGATGCGTTCGGTGAACCGGACGTACTCCAGGACCTGCCGCCGCAAGGTGCGCTGGCAGACATCAGCGATTCGCAGTTTTAACGACTGGTTGCGCAGGCCCTCGTCTGTTTCACGGACGAATTGCTCGCGGAAGGAGATCGAGTCGCCGAACAGGTGCGGATCGATCACGCTGGCCAGGCCGTATAGCTCCATCAGCGAGTTCTGGAGTGGTGTCGCAGTGAGCAAAAGCTTCGTGGCGTGACCCAGACCCGCCGACAGGGCTTTGGCGGTCTTATTACCCTTTTTGTAGACGTTGCGGAGCCGGTGGGCCTCGTCGATAACCGCGAGATCCCAAGGGACTCGTGCCACCGCATCCTGGTGTTTCGCCGCGAAGTAGTAGGAGCAGATGACGACCTGATCGCCCAGGTCAAAGGGGTTTGGCTTACCCGCAGCCTGGAGTCTCGTCCACGATTTCCGCTCCAGCAGCAACGAAGGGATGAAGAACTTCTCCCATAACTCATTCTGCCACTGCGTCCGCAGCGAGGCAGGGACGACGACAAGGATGCGCCTGCGGCGCTCGGCCCACCGCTGAGAGATGACCAGCCCCGCCTCAATGGTCTTACCGAGGCCCACTTCATCGGCGAGAATGACACCCTTGGACAGCGGAGACTTGAGGGCAAATAGGGCCGCGTCCACCTGATGCGGGTTAAGGTCGACACGGGCGTTCGATATTGCCCTCGACAAGCCGTCCACGGAATCTGGTGAACCTTGAACGGTGAGAGCATAGGCCCAATACTGAGCGTGGTAGTCAGTCGTCATTCTTGGTGCTGCCCCCGCCCGTTTCGCGTGTCGTGTTCTTCAGTATGCGGACCAGCCCGCGCAGCAACGTTCGCGACCAAATTACATCGCAGTAATAGCCGCCCTCGAACGTGTTACGGCTCAGATCCGCGGCATCCCAAAGGAAGGAGACGACTTGGGAATGAGTCATGAATACCGGGATAACTGGATTGTGTCGTACAATGTAAATACTTGAGGTGTATAACGTTCAGACCACATTTTGCCCTTGTCGTCCTCGTTTGTTGGATTTCGGTACCAAAGAGAGGTGCTGCGGGAAATGCAGCTCCCGGATATCGAATATCCCGCACCAGCTGATGCCCTTCCGGACATTCTGTCTGCCGACACGATTCCATCCCAGGCTCAGATAGCATCGCTCCAACTGGTATCAGAGGACCGTGACGACTGGCATGACCTCGATGCCGCACGGGTGGCGCTTGCAACGGTACTGACTACCAGGTACGGCGTGGTATCCGACTCCAGTCCTGGGCACACTGCGGGGCCGCTCTGACGAGCGGCCCCGCTTTTTTTGCCCGCGCTTCCGGACCTGTCCTACACGACCGAAATACCCTTCCTCACCCCTCATCAGCGCTCGGCCCGTACAGCGCGGGTACCGGCACCCCGAGCAGGCGGAGGTACACCGTCAGTTGCCCGCGGTGGTGGATCATGTGGTTGAACACGAAGGAGCGCACGACGGCGACACGCGGCATGGAGAA
>JAJCYR010000064.1 GCA_029262775.1 Bacteroidota bacterium | reverse complement strand
GGCCGTGGCCTACCTGGAAAAGGTGGTCAACATCAACAGCGGCTCCATGAACTTCGAGGGCGTGCGCGCCGTCGGAGACGTATTCGACACCACCTTTACCGAACTCGGCTTCGACACGTGGTGGGTGGACGGCGCTCCCTTCGGTCGCGCCGGCCATTTGTTTGCCCGCCGGGGCACGACGGGTCCCCACATCCTGATGGTGGGGCACCTGGACACCGTGTTCGAAGACGACAGCCCCTTTCAGCGGTTCGAGCGGATAGACCCGGATACGGCCGTCGGCCCCGGCGTGATTGACATGAAAGGGGGCGATGTGGTCATCGTTGAAGTCATCCGGGCGCTCGCGCACGCGGGTGCGCTCGACGACATGACCATTACCGTTGCCCTGATCGGCGATGAGGAATCGTCCGGCGATCCGCTCGAACTGGGCCGAGCCTCGCTCATTGAGGCCGCGCGCGAGGCCGATATCGCCCTCGCTTTTGAGCCCGGTGACGGCAAAAGTGAAACGGCCGTGACGGCCCGGCGCGGCTTCACGGGCTGGGAGGTGTCCACGCACGGCCAGCGTGCACACTCGTCGCGCGTCTTCAGTGAAGAGGCCGGGTATGGCGCCATCTATGAAGCGGCCCGCATTCTGGTGGGGTTCTACGAGGCCCTGGCGGGCGAAAAGCTGCTCACCTTCAATCCCGGGCTCATTGTCGGAGGCACCGATATTACGTTTGATGACCAGGAGGAAGAGGGGACAGCGTTTGGCAAGACCAACGTGATTGCCGGCAAGAGCCTGATTTCAGGGGACCTGCGCGCACTTTCGCCCGAGCAGCGCGATGCCGCCAAGGACCGCATGCGGCAGGTCGTTGCTGCGCACCTTCCGGGCACCGATGCCGAGATTACGTTTCGTGACAGCTATCCGCCCATGGGGCCGACCGATGGAAACCTGGCGCTGCTGGAGCGCCTGAGCCGGGTAAGCGAAGTCGCAGGCTACGGGCCCGTAGCAGCCGCCGACCCGGCCGAAGCCGGAGCGGCCGATATTTCCTTTACGGGCGCCCACGTCTCGGCGGCCATGGACGGCCTGGGCATTCTGGGCTCGGGTACGCATACGACCCACGAGACCGCCGACCTGCGCACGTTCCCGATGCAGATCACCCGGACCGCCCTCCTGCTACTTCGAATGGCCGAGGACTGGAACAAGTAGTTGATTGGTCAAGTAAAAGGCGCCAACCAACCCGGAAGTTCATGTCTTCACAACCGAATAAAGCCAAAGAGGCGACCATTGCGCTGCTTCGAACGGCATCGGTCGTAAAGCGGAGCTTCGAGGCGCTCATGCACCAGCATGGCATCACGCTTCAACAGTTCAATGTGCTGCGTATTCTGCGCGGCGCCGGGGAGACGCTTCCCACCATGGAAGTGGCAGCCCGGATGATTGAACCGGAGCCGGGGATTACGCGGCTCATTGGTCGGCTGGAAAAAAAACAGTTCGTGAGGCGCGGCAAGTGCAAACAGGACAGCCGGCGCATGCTTTGCGCCATCACGCCAGCAGGTCTGGAGGTGCTGTCCCGGCTTGACGGGCCGCTCGTTGCGCTCGAAGCACAGCTGCTCGGCTCCATGCCTGACGCCGATCTCGATACGCTGATTTCCCTGCTTGAACGGGCGCGCAGTCATGTGGACTGCGGAGCGACCGGAACGTAGGGGCTGTCAACAGGCCCTTTCAAACATAACAACAACCATGTCAAACAACACAACCCACCACGACGAACTGCTCGCCCTGGTGACGGAACTGAACAGCATGATCCTCAAGGGAGAAATCCTGCCTGCACACGACAAGTTCTACGCGGACAACTGCGTGCAAATGGAAAACGAGGAGATGGTGTTCGAAGGCAAAAAGCTCAACCGCAAGCGCGAGGAGGACTTCGTCAACAGCCTCACCGAATTCCGTGGCGCCGAGGTCAAGTCGGTCGGCGTTGACGCCGAAAACAATGTCACCCTCGTCGAATGGTGGATGGATTACACCCACAAGGAATGGGGAGTTCGCAACTACCAGCAGGTGTCCGTTGCCCGCTGGGAAGGCGACAAAATTGTCCACGAGCGCTACTATGGCGGCTGAGTTTACCAGTGATATATCTATGATATATTAATAATATATCATTCTGTTCGGCCTTTTGGCGCCAATATTGGAAGGCTGTTGATAAACCAGCGCCCTGCTCTGGTACCGCTCGAGAGGCCATTGAAAGGCTATCGTTGAGACTCGGCGGGATCATCTCCCGGCCGGAAGGTCCGTGGGACTGAAGGTCCGTGGGACGGGTGATCTCCGGGACATACGAACGAAATGTCGCGATCCGGATTTGACAGATAGTCGTAACACATTGTCTGGCATATATTTGCAGACATGACGGATCCCATTCATTCGACTCTTGCCTGTCGCAATACCCCTTGAGGTGGCGCGATCGTGTCCGGGATGTCGCTATCCATGGTTCACGACACCTCAGGCCGTATTGCACCAGCAGGAAGGGGATCGCGACATCCTGGAAACTCGCGACTGAATCCTGGAAATCAATAAGTCGTTGGTAGGTAGTTTCCATCCCTAAACCCCCAATCCACGTCAGCATGACACGTGTATGACCCGAAGGAGGCGGTTATTGCGTCAGAAATCAACGGAGATCGAGGTGGTATTGGGCAGAATATACCGGTGCTGGTCATAATTACTGTTGTA
>JAJCYR010000063.1 GCA_029262775.1 Bacteroidota bacterium | reverse complement strand
TCGTCCTGAGCCAGGATCAAACTCTCCGTAGTAAGAGAATTTAATTGGGTTCGCTCGTTACATCATTCCCTGTCAAACCGAAGTTTGACGTGAATCGACAAGGACTCGCTTTGCTTACAATCTCATCAAAGAACACCGCGCATTCGCGCCCCGAAAGGCAGATCGAAATTTAGCGCGGACCAGTATAATACGGCGATTCGCAGGAGCAGTCAACAGCATGCTTGGCATCTTGTTGATCTCTTCAAATAAGAGCTGCTTCGGGCCGCATCAACATGTCAGGAACAAGGCCTACAGGGTCACCCCATTTTCAGGCCGGCACCCATGTACATCAGCCCCATCGCCAGGTTTCCCCGCGTTTCGGATTTCCTCCTCATTCATGCAATCTGAACAGAGAGACCCACCCGCCCCCATGCAGGCCATTGTGAACCTGTCTCGGCTACGGTCGTACTGGGCGCATGCTGCGCCGTTTACATATACACATACGAAATCCCTACCTGCTTGCTGGTGCAGCCGGTCTGCTTCTCGTGGGAGCGGTGCTCTACCTGCTGCTGTCCTTCTGGCTCATGCCTGCCTACACGCAGCACGGCGTCACGGTAACGGTTCCGGATCTTCGTGGAGGAACGGCCGAAGAGGCCAGTACAAGCCTGGAACGCTACCAGCTCTCGGCCGAGTTCATTCAGCTGCGCAAGCCGAACTTGCCGAAAGGCGTGGTCATAGAACAGTCGCCCACTCCGGAGTCGCGGGTCAAGCCGGGACGCAGGATTTACCTGACCGTGAATTCGGGAGATACGACGACCGTCGTCGTTCCCAACATCGAAGCCTTTCCAATACGGGAAGCGCAGAACCAGCTGATGACCAATGGGCTGCTGGTGGGTCTCGTACAGGCGGACTCCATCCCATCGGCGCACGCCAACACGATCACGCGCCAGGAGCCCGGACCCGGAACCCGGGTCGCTGCCAAGACGCCCGTCGACCTGTGGTTCTCGACGGGACTGGGAGACCGGATCGTTACCGTGCCGGATGTGACCGGTCTGACGTCAGAAGACGCGACGGCCCGACTGCTCGAGGATCGGCTCCGCTCCGTCGTCCTTGATCATGTCGCGGCCGACGGAGTGGAGCCGCTTATTGGCAGGCAGAGTCCGCCGCCTGGAACCCAGGTTCGGGAAGGCTTCGAAGTCCGGTTGCATGTGATGGAAGGATCGGAGTGAGCAGGTGACCCCCCTGGATGGCCGACTTCCTGCGCGGCCGACTTCCTTGGGTGGCCGACTTTCTGCGTTGCTGGCTCCCCGAGTAGCCTCTCAGGGGCGGTTCTCTTCGACAACGTCAACGTGGAGCCCGCCGCCCGTGAGTACCTGGACATCTTCCAGGTGCTTGGTGGGCATGGTGCGCCCCACATAGTCTGCCTGGATGGGAAACTCCCGGTGCCCTCGATCAACGAGGACGGCCAGTTGAATGGATCGTGGTCGGCCGAACGTGATGATGGCATCGAGCGCGGCCCGGACCGTGCGACCGGTGAACAGCACATCATCGACCAGAACCACGTCCCGGTCCGTCACGTCAGGCAAGGCAGTCGCGTCATTACCCGGCCCGGTCTGGCCGGACAGAGCCACGACACCGGTCGCGGATTCAGGGCGGTCATCGCGAAAAGCGAACGTATCCAGATCGTGAACGCCAAGTGGAAGTGCCTCAATGGTCCGAATTTCGGTAGCGAGTCGCTGCGCCACCTCTGCGCCGCTTCGCAGAATACCCACCAGAACCACGTTTTCTGCACCGCGGTTGCGTTCGAGAATTTCACAGGCCAGCCGATTGAGCGTGCGGTCCACCTGCCTTGCGGTCATGAGACGGGTTCGCGCCGCAGACACCCTACTGGAACATGGCTTTGAGACTTCCCCACGTACGCCGTACGGCAGTAGAGGTGAAGTTCATGGACTCGTCCCGGATGGCCTCACGGACACCATTTTCGTAGACCACGTCGAGTCGGTAGTCGAGCCGGTCCGAGTTGGATTTGAAGACCTGGGAGTCCCGGTACTCGTACTGCTGCCCCGGGCCCAGGCCTGTGACTGAATGGATTTTCACGAACTGGTCGTTGCTGCTCGTCGTGCGGCGTTGAATTTCAAAAGCGCGCACATCCTCCTCGATCTCGGTAGACCACGTAATCACAAAATCAGACCCCTCATTGCGTATTTCAAACGCAGCGAGCCGCACCTGGCCAAAAGACCACATGGCACCGGTCAGAAGGACCAGCAGAAAGCCATATATAAGAAGTCGCTTCACGGGATATGGAATATACGGGGTGAGGACCGGCAAAGAAAGTGGATCACCGACTGATCATACACGCGAGCGCCGAGGATTACCCATCAACCCGGTGCGCACAGGTGTCCTTCCTGCAGTGACCATAGAGCTGCAATGAATGCTGTGTGATCTCGAACTCGAAAACATCCCCAACCATGTCACGCACATTCTGGATTCGTGGGTCGCAGAACTCATGGATATGGTCACAATCAAGGCAGATCAGGTGATCGTGCTGCCAGAAACTGAAGGAGCGCTCGAAGGTGGCCTGTTTGGTGCCGAACTGATGCCGTACGACAAGATTGCACTCCACCAGCAGATCGAGTGTGTTATAGACCGTGGCACGACTCACCGCGATACCAGCCGCGTGGAGCCTTTTGAGCAGCTCATCGGCGTCAAAATGGGCATCGATGGCATAAATCTCGTCAAAAATGGCGAGTCGTTCCGATGTCTGACGCAGGTTACGGTCCTTCAGATACCCGATGAAACGGTCCTTGACGTCAGTCAGTTGTTGGGTAGACAGGTTGGGCATGCCAACGGTACAAACGAGTTACTGGGTCAGTTCCTGGGCGTCGGCCCAGATAGCGCGCGCAATATCGTCGATGGATTTCGTGCCGTCGATAACGCGGTAGCGTTCGGCCGCTTTCTCGGCCAATCGGTCGTACGCTGTCGACGTGCGCACCCAGAAATCCCGGTCGGCGTGCTCCATACGGTCGCGGCCGGTGGCGGGGGGGGGGCCCCCGAGGCGGCGCCCCCCCCCCACCCACCGGACCCCCCCCCACCCAAAGGCCGGGGGGCGCCCCCCCCCCCCGGACC
>JAJCYR010000062.1 GCA_029262775.1 Bacteroidota bacterium | reverse complement strand
GCGCCGGAATGACAGATGCAAGGCGTCCCGACGCCGAATAGCAGCGCGTTCTGCGCCGGTACCGGCGCAAGAAGGAGGGACAACGCAGTAGATGGCGTTTCGCCGCCGCAGAAGGGTGTGTGATGGTTTTTCAACACGCTTATAGGGTCTGTCAACAGGCCCCAAACTACGAACTGCCCGGAAAACCCATGTCCCGCTGCGCCCATACCCATACGGCACCGCCCGCTGCGCCCCGCTTGACGCTCGCCCCATGGTGTGCGATCGTCCTGCTCGTGGCCGGCTGCGCCCCAACTATTGCCCCTTATAGTCCGGTTGCTTTTGAGAAAGCTGTCGATATGAAAGTCGACGCATTACGTCTCATGGAACAGGCCGAGGAGCCTGCCGCCGACCACGAACGAAAAATTGCCGCCCTGAAACGCGACCTCGACCGGGCGTGGGAATTCGCCAAAGGGCGTCCTCGCAATGAGCATTCTGCACGCCAGTGGGAGCTCATGCGCGATCCGGATGCCCATTTACTGGGTGGGTTTCTCGCGCGTTGGGAAAAGGAGGGCGCGCTCCGTCCCGTATTCATTTTCGAGTCGCAGCGACTCATTTCACTCGCCTTCGACGCCATTATTGGACTCGAAAGCGGCAAACTGAAGCCATCCGATGTCTGAGCCGTTGGTAGACTCCATCCTGTCGGCCCTCAAGGCCGAACTTCCCGACCTTGCTGGCGCCTCCATGTCTGCCGCGCGGCACCTGTTGAGCGCAATCCAGGAGGACCTTCAGCAATGGAGTGCCCAGGCTGCCACCGGCCATCTGTCCCGAGACGACCTCGAGTGGCTCGCCAAATCCCGACTCGATGTGATCCGCATGGAGACGCTCCGCGAATCCGGCCTCGCCCACGCGCGGCTCGACGCATTGCGTCGACGCCTCACAGTCCATATTGTACAGGCCCTCTTGCCCACCGTTTGACGGGGGACCGCGCCCTGCCAGGATCCTCAGCCGACGGAGGGAATACCACTCTCCTTAGTAGGATTTTACACCCTATGCCATGACCCCGTCCCCGTATCTCGTTACCGCCCGCAAGTACCGGCCACAGACCTTCAGCGAGGTCGTGGCCCAGGAACACATCACGGACACCCTCAAAAATGCCATCCGTCTGGACCGGTTGGCACACGCTTATCTGTTTACGGGTCCACGCGGCGTCGGAAAGACCACGGCCGCACGCATTCTCGCCAAGGCCATCAACTGCGCCACGCCGGCAACCGAACGGGTCGATGCCGTGGAGCCCTGCCGCACCTGCGACTCCTGCCGCTCCTTCGAGCAGGGACGCAACCTGAATATCTTCGAGATCGATGCCGCCTCCAACAACAAGGTGGAGGACATCCGCGAGCTGCGCGAAACGGTCCGCGTCCCGCCACAGGGCAGCCGCATGAAGGTGTACATCATAGATGAGGTGCACATGCTCTCGAATGCGGCCTTCAACGCGCTGCTCAAGACGCTCGAGGAGCCTCCTCCCCACGCCCTGTTCATTTTTGCGACAACCGAGCCGCACAAGGTCCTGCCGACCATCCAGTCGCGCTGCCAGCGCTTCGACTTCCGCCGCATTGCGGTCACAGAAATCGTGGCCCAGATCAAACTGATCTGCGCTGAGGAGCACATTGAGGTCGACGAAGCCTCGCTCGTACTTATTGCGCGCAAGGGAGATGGCGCCATGCGCGATGCCCTCTCGGTATTTGACCAGGCCGTCTCGCTCTGTGGCACGACCATCACATACGACACGCTCCGATTGGCACTCGGCGTCGTGGACGACGACCTCTACTTCAGGGCCACTGAGGCGGTCCTCGACAGCGACACCGCCGCCATGATCCATCTCGTGCAGACCGTGGTACGCGCTGGCTACGATATCCAGGAATTTGTCGACGGCCTCTCGGAACACCTCAGAAACCTCATGGTCGCCCTCACCGTCAAGGACCTGTCTCTGGTCGATGCATCGACCAGCATGAAAAAACGCACCGCCGAGCACGCCGGGAATTTTTCAGAATCAACCTTGATGGCGCTGATCCATATTGCGGGCGAAACGGCCGATACGCTACGGACCGCCCGCCAGCCGCGACTGCGATTGGAAATGGCGCTCCTCAGAATGGCATCCATGCCGAGTTCTGTGGACCTGAAGTCCATGCTGGACATCGTCAAGCGACTCGAGCAGAAGGCAGACCGGGAAGGTATTCACCTCACGGTGGAGGCCCCGCGACAAGCGCAGCCGCCCGAGCCCAAGGCGAAAGAAGTGGTGGCATCTGGACCTGAACCACAGAAGGAATTGGCACCCGAGCCGAAGGCGGAGGCGCACCGAGAGCGCGAATCGGTGCCGGTCTCCACGGTTCTGGAATCTGCTCCGACCCCGCCGGGGCTTCACGTCAAACCCGCCATTGAGCGCCGACCTCGCCGCGAAGAACCACGCGCCGAGAAGGCCACCGACGACGTGAACGTCCTGACAGCCGAAGCCCCGACCACGAATGATATCGGCGCCCTGGAGAAGGCGTGGGCCGACCTCACCACGGACGTCATGGAAACCCGGAAGCAGATCGGTTCGCTGCTGTCCCACAGTACCATATCGACGTTTTCAGGACGCACGGTCACCCTCGCCGTGCCCGATGATTTTCATGCCCGGACCCTGTCGGCTGAGCGCTCGAAACTGGCCCACCAGCTCGGCGAACTTTCCGGTATCCACGTCGATACCATTCGGTTTGACGTGCACGCTCCCGCCCAGGACGACGTTCATGACGGTGAGAACGACTTGGACGCCCGGGCCTTTCTTGAGCAGAAATCCAACGAACACCCCGCCGTACGCACACTCATTGAACGCTTCAACGGCGAACCTACCTGGTAACATTCCCATGAATCAGAATATGAACATGGCCGACATGTTTGGCAAAGTGATGGACATGCAGCGCAAAATGTCCGAAATGCAGGAGCTGCTGGCTTCCAAAACCGTAATCGCTGAAGCGGGTGGCGGCATGGTGCAGGTAACCGCCAACGGTCAGCAACGCATCACTGCCATCAAGATCGAGAAGGACGTGATTGACCCGGAAGATCCCGAAATGCTGGAAGACCTGGTCATTGCCGGAGTCAACAAGGCGCTCGAAGAAGCCGCCCAACTGGCCAAGACGGAGATGTCCAAAATCACCGGTGGCATGATGCCCCCCGGCATGGATCTCTCCAAACTCGGACTTTGATGCAGTTTACCTCAGAATCGGTCGAAGACCTTGTGGAACAGTTTTCCAAACTGCCCTCCATTGGTAGAAAGTCGGCGCGGCGGCTGACCTCCTTCGTCCTCAAAATGCCAAAAACGGAAGTCGAGGAGTTGGCCCGCGCACTCGTCGCTGTCAAGGAACGGGTCCGTTTCTGCGCGGTCTGTTTCAACGTCACAGACCACGAGATCTGCCCCATCTGTGCGTCGACCAAACGCAATAAGTCGATGATCTGCGTGGTCGAGGAGCCCAACGACGTGATGGCACTCGAACGAACGGATGGATATGACGGTGTGTACCACGTACTTGGAGGCGTGATTTCGCCCCTCGACGGGATCGGCCCCGAAGACCTTCGCATCCGCGAACTGGTTGCCCGCGTCTCGGAGCCGGACGCCGAATGGCCGGTGAGCGAAGTCATTCTGGCCGTCAATCCGAATGTGGAGGGCGACACGACGGCCTTCTATGTAACGAAACTGCTCGCCCCGCTTGGTGTGAATGTGTCGCGCCTGGCGCGGGGCATTCCCATGGGCGGCGATCTCGAGTATACCGATGAGGCCACGCTGGCCCGCGCCCTCGAAGGGCGCGTATCGGCCTGACGCGCTCCTCTGGCATGCTTCTGACGCGGCGAACAAACGGGTGGTTGGGCGGCCTTGTTCTGGCCATTCTCCTGGCATACGTGGTATGGCCCACCGTGTCCGTTTTTACGACGGGTCTCAAACCCGCGAATGTGTCCCGTCTCTTGGGTCCGGCCAGCACGGCCACCGGGGAAGCCCTCTTCAACTCGGTCTGGATCTCCCTGTGGACGGTCGTGGGCGCGGGCATCCTCGGAACCCTTCTGGCGTGGCTTCTGCACCGATTCGAGTTTCCACTTCGGCGCCTGGTGACGTCGGTTGCCGCCCTTCCGCTCGCCCTTCCACCCCTCGTAGGCGTTCTGGCCTTCCTCTTCCTCTATGGCGAGAGCGGCATGCTCCCTCGCGCACTCCAATCCGGTCTGGGACTGGAACAGGTCCCCTTCTCCTTCGGCGGCCTGTGGGCGGTCTGGCTCGTGCACGTCTACTCCATGTACGTCTTCTTCTACCTCTTCGGTGCTGCTGCGCTGAAAACCCTGGACCGCAGCCAGATGGAAGCCGCCGAGGACCTGGGAGCCGGTGCCTGGCAGTCATTCCGGAGCGTCGTGCTCCCCCACCTGCGCCCGGCCATGACGGGTTCCTCGCTGCTCGTGTTCATGATCTCCATGGCCTCGTTCACCGCCCCGCTGCTCTTCGCCGGCACCGAACGCTTCCTGACGCTGCAGATCTACAACTACAAAATGAATGGCGACCTGGAAATGTCGGCGGCCGTAGCGGTGCTGCTTACGCTGATCGGCCTCCTGTTCCTGGCTGGCCTCGAACTGGATCGCCGCCGCAAAAGTGAAGCAACCGGCAAGGGCACACCCGCTCCGCCCCGCCCCATCACGTCCGGATGGGCCCGGGCCGCCGCGGTCATAACGGCGTGCAGCGTGCTGCTCTTCCTGCTGCTCCCCGTTCTGACCATTGTACTCATCTCATTCGTCAAGGAGGGCAGTTGGACCTACCAGGTCCTGCCAAGCGCCTACACGTTCGAAAACTTCACCGGCCTGTTTGCAGATCCGGACGTGTTTGCGCCGATTGGTAATTCACTCCGCATGGCAACGCTTGCCACCATTGCAAACGTGATTTTCGGCGTCACGGCCGCGCTCTTCATTGTCAAGGGCACGATGCCCGGCCGTGGTCTCGTCCGGCTTCTGGCCGTTCTCCCGTTTGCCATTCCGGGAACCGTGATTGCCATCAACCTGATTGTCACGTTCGATACGCCGGGTCTGCTGTCGGCCGGACGGGCGCTCACAGGCACGGTATGGCTGCTGCCGCTGGCCTATTTCATCCGCCACATTCCGCTCGTAGTCCGCTCCACAACGGCCGCCCTCGAATCCTACGACGACCGCCTGACCGATGCCTCGATGGATCTCGGTGCCGGAACAGCCATGACACTGCGCCGCGTGGTACTGCCCGTCATTGCCCCCGGCATAGTGGCGGGAACGCTGCTCACCTTCGTGACCGCCCTCGGCGAATTCGTGTCGTCGATCCTGCTGTACGTTTTTGACAACCGACCCATCTCGGTCGAAATCCTCTCGCAGCTCCGCATCTACGATTTCGGGGCAGCGGCCGCCTACAGCGTGTTCCTGATGGTGCTCATCGGACTCGCGACCCTCGTCACGTCGCGAGCCCGGTAAACAAACCGTGCCGATGTCGCCTTTGTCTACATATCCGACGTCATGATGAAGATGGGGCGCCGGTTAAAGGAATGATAGAACGGCCGCAGTCGCTCCATATTGTAGTACTTCTCGACATCGACCACCTTCTTCGTTCCCACCACAACATCAAGCGGCACATTATCATACGTGCCATTTCGAACGCTCACGAGGCGGCCATACGTACCCTCCAGTATAAGGTCCAGGGCCAGATTCCCGAATGCCATGGGCACAATCGAATCGAGTGCATCGGGATCTCCGCATCGCACCAGATACCCCAGCCGCTGACTGACCACATTCACGCGGCGTCCGGCATTCCATTTCGGGGAGTTTTCTTTGAGGGCCCATGCCACCTTATCACCGATGCCGCCCAATTTGCGGTGTCCGTACTGGTCGGCCTCTTCACTCTCGAAAGACATTTCCGTCTGGTGGGACATCGTGGCGCCTTCCGACACGAGTACGACCGAATAATTGCTCGGGTGCCGGGTGCGGTCGTAGCACATGAGCTCGGTCAGCTGGTCCATGTCGAATGGATGTTCGGGAATGATGCAGCGGTCTGACGCCCCGGCCATGGCTGGCAGCAGCGCAGAAAAACCGGCATAGCGACCAAAGACCTCGATTACGAGGAAGCGCTCGTGCGACCCGGCGGACGTGCGCAGCGTGTGCGCCATTTCGATGGTCCGCGTCACGCACGTGCCGAAGCCGATGCAGTAGTCGGTTCCGGGAACGTCGTTGTCCATGGTTTTCGGAATGGCCGTCACGCGTATGCCTTCCTTGTGGAGACGATGCCCGTAGGAGAGCGTATCGTCCCCGCCGATGGGAATCAGGTTGTCAATTCCGATGTGCTCCAGATTCGACAGAATAGTCGGTGTAATGTCGTTGATTTCGTCTGTGTATACACCCGCCAAGTGGTCGGGCACCTTGCTGATCGGAAGGTGGCTCGGACGCGTGCGCGAGCTGTGCAGGAACGTGCCGCCTGTCCGTCCGGCCCGGTTCACGACATCTTCCGTCAGGTGGCGGACGTTGTTCGAGTTGTCGGCCTCCGGGTCCGGAACGTAGTCTACCAGGCCCGCCCATCCCCGCCGGATTCCAACGACCCGGTAGCCTTCCCGGATGGCACGGATCGTGATGGCCCGAATGGCCGGGTTGAGACCGGGAACGTCGCCGCCCCCGGTCAGAATGCCAATGGTTCCACGGTATGAATTCATAATCGTCAGCTTGTCGGCCAAGTGCTTTCGTGTGACTGGAATATAGCTGGCGCGCCAGGAATGCGTATCTTGCTGGCTCATCGAGTATTACTGCGGTACATGAAAATTTCCATCATAGGAGCGGGCCACATGGGCTCGGCAATCGCCCAGGAGCTCATTGGCCACGAAGAGGTCACGATGGTCCGGGTCTGTGATGCCCATACCCGTCGTCTGCAGCACCTGCACGAACGCCTGGACAGTCCGAAATTGCGCTCGTTCCAGGTCGATGCGCGCGACGAGCGGACCATGGCTTCGATCCTTGAAGACAGCAACTGTGTCATCGGCGCCACGGACCCCGCGCTCTACCCGCAGCTGGCCCGCATTGCACTCACTTCGGGGAGCCACTTCTGCGATCTGGGCAGCAGTGCCCCCGTACTCGAACGGGAATACAGGCTGGCCGAACGGGCCGCTGAAAAAAGTCTCTGGGTGGTTCCCAACTGTGGTCTGGACCCAGGGCTGTCCAACATGTTGTGTCTGCACGCCATCAGGCAGTTCGACGAGCCCATCCGCGCCCATCTGCGCGTCGGTGATGTGCCCCTTGAACCGGAACCTCCGTTTAATTTCCGAATCTCCTGGTCGGCAGAGAAGCTGCTGGACGACTATACCCTGCCTGTAGAGTACATGGAAGATGGGCACCTCAGGTCAACGACCCCATTGACCGACGTGGAGGACATTTCATTTCCCGCGCCGTTCAATGACATGGAAGCTTTTCATACGGCGGGTCTTTTGAGAACGATCTGCGAGGTGGCGGGCCCGTCGCTGGAGACCATCGATCACAAGAGCATCCGCTGGCCGGGACACGCGAGGAACATGCAATTCCTGCTTGCGCTGGGATTTGCAGACCAGAAGAACATCGATGTGCAGTCGCATCTGACGTATCGCGATGTGCTGACTCGGAGACTCAAACAACGTCTGGGTGGAGATTACGAAGATGCAGTGCTGGTGCGTATTTCCGTTATGGGGCGCAAGGATGGCCGGGATGCCGAGCTTACCTATGAAGTGATCCAGCAATTTGACCGCGAGCGCAACATGACAGCCATTCGCCGTTGCACATCCATCACGGCGGCTACGATTGCCCTTCAGTTGGCGTCCGGAGCCGTGTCTGGGGGTGGCGTGTGTCCTCCAGAGCAGATTATCCCCCTTCAATCGTTCCTCGACAACATCAGGGCGGCGGGGCTTCCCGTCATTACCCGATGGGCTCCGTGATGGACGCCTTTCTGCACTGCATATGTCGTGCAGAACAAATATTTTGGTGCAGTGTACCCGATGCTCTACGAGCCATTCTTACGCGTGTATCGATCTATCAGCTACTGTTTCCAAGACATTTGAATCAGTAATCCAGTCACCAAGCCGTGTACGGCAAAGACGCTCTGTGCCCGATACACCCGTAAGAAAAGATTATCCGCATCGTGGTTTGACCCTGACGCGCAGCACTCTCACAGGCATTTTTGCTCTGTTCGTTATGTCTATGGTCCTGGTCAGTGCTGCCTCCACGCGCAGCTATGTCAGTTTGCTCAGGGCCGAGGCCATGTATTTCACGCGGTCGGACACGGACTCGGTCCGGGTCTCGCTGACCGAACCCATTCCGGACAGTCTGATTGCCGATTCCATTATCATCGTCTTTCCGGATTCGGGCCGTGTCATGCAGTATATCCGGCGCTGGCAGGGAGAATTGCCAGCCTCATCGGTCTTTCCCCGGGATACGAGGCCCTTCTTCGTACCCATGGGACGGGTCTGGCGCCATCAAATAGAATTCGATTCGACGGCGCTCGTGTACAAGTCGAGAGAATCGGTGGGTGAGACCGACGTGCGTTTTCCTGTGCGGCTCGATTTCGACCGCTACCGGGATGCGCGCCTCGGGTATGACCTGGACCAGAACTGGAAAACCCTGATCGTGGAGCGTGAGCGCGCACGCCAACGACAAAACCGGGGGGGCGTCGGCATCAACGTGGTTGTACCCGGCGGACGGCAAAGCGCGTTCACGACGATTTTCGGAAAACCGGAGGTGGATCTACGAGTCAATGGTACAGCCGACATCGCGGCCGGTTTTGACTATTTGAAGAATGACCAGCAGGTATCCGTTACTGGCCGGTCCGCGCAGCTCGACCCTCAGTTCCGGCAGGATTTGAGTTTGGGTATCACGGGCACCATTGGGGACAAGCTCCGCATCAACGTACAGTACGATTCCAGTAACCAGTTCGACTTCCAGAACCAACTGCGGCTGGAATACACGGGTTACGAAGACGAAATCGTCCAGTCCATTGAGGCTGGCAACGTCAACCTGCAGACCTCCTCGTCGCTTATTCGCGGTGGTCAGAGCCTTTTCGGTATCAAAAGCGAATTGCAATTGGGAGGAATACGACTGACCACGGTGATGTCCCAGCAGGAGGGTCAGGCCAACAGCCTCGACATCGAAGGTGGATCGGAGTCGACCCCTTTCGACTTGCAGCCGACCGACTATGACGAAGCGGTTCACTTCTTTCTCGGATATTACTTCCGGAACCGCTGGGAGGACGCCCTTTCCGATCCACCAAACATCCGCGTAGCCAACAATTTCGAACGTATCACGGAGGTCGAAGTCTGGAAGCTCATGCCGACCCAGCCCGAGGAAGAGAACGTGCGCCAGGCTGTAGCCATTGTCGATTTGGGCGAGCCCCGTGAAATTCTTGACCAGGCCGATCAGTTTACGGCCGCACTCCTGCCGTCCGCGGACAGGGATCAGTACGATTACAGCCAGGGCGGTGAAGTAGACACGGAATTCCGGGATGGCAACGCTTCGCCATCGTCCTACCTGGAGAATGTCAAGCAGATGTCCGCGTCCGACTTCCAGGTTGGCAAGTTCAAGCGACTCCAGCAGGGACGTGATTACACGATCGATGAAGTCCTTGGCTACATTTCCCTGAGTCAGCGCATTCAGGAGAGCGAAGCTCTTGCCGTTTCGTTCCGCTACCGGGCGGCGGGACAGACCTTTGCTGTCGGTGACTTTGCCACAGATACAGGTGGATCTGACGGAGGTCAAAACGAAGACAAAATCGTATTGAAGCTGCTTCGACCGGTTCAGATGCGACAACCCGCACTGGGTGCAGGTTTCAATCCTGCCGCGTGGTACCTCGAAATGCGCAATATTTACAACCTCCGGGGTAGCAGCATCCAGCCTGAGGACTTCGATCTGCAGGTGTTTTATGAACCCCCAGGCCAGATAGCCTCAAAAACGTTACCCGGAGTGGGTGGTTCGCAGACGGCGCTCCAGATCATGGGACTCGACCGCGTCAACGAGAACGAAGCCCTCTCTCCCGACGATAAATTTGACTTCCTGGTCAACTACACCATCCAGCCTGGTGAGGGACGCCTCATCTTTCCGTTTCTCGAGCCGTTTGCCGGCCGTATAAACCAGGTCATCCAAGCGGGTCCAGGTTCGCCAGAGGCCAAGCAGCAGGTCTCGGAACTGCTCGCGTACGAGAATCTCTACATCCAGAAAAAGGCCAATGCCCTGCGTGACACGCAGCACAACGTGTACGCCATTCGGGGCACCTCTAAGGGTTCGGTCAAGGCCTTCTATGACCTGAAGGCCTTTTCGGGGGTCGTCCCGGGCTCCATTCGTGTCACGAGTGGAGGTACGCCGCTGGCCGAGGGAACCGACTTTGTGGCAGACTATTCGGGAACGGGCTCGGTCCAGGTCGTGAACCCTGCGTTTCTGACGGCTGGTCGTGACATCAACATCGAATTTGAGCAGAACTCCTTCTTCAACGTACAGAAGAAGACGCTGCTGGGACTCCGGGCGGAATATGAGCGCAGTGAAAAACTGTCGCTCGGCTCGACCGTCATGAGCCTGAAGGAAAAATCGCCCATCGACAAGTTCAGGATTGGGGAGGAACCCATTTCCAACACCATCTGGGGTGTCGACGGAGCCGTACGCCTCGAACCGCGCTGGATGACGCAGACCATTGACCGCATTCCGCTCCTGCAGACCCGGGAGCCGTCCTCGGTATCCCTGTCCGGCGAATTTGCCCAGCTTCGACCCAACCACACGGAGACCGTTGCCTTCAACCGCACGAGGGACAACCTCCGCGATCGGGGACGTGATTTTGCCCGGGACGAACTCAACGGCACCTCGTACGTGGACGATTTTGAGGGATTTGAAAACACCTTTCCCCTCACGCAGCCCGGCTCCTGGTCTCTTGCCAGCCCTCCGGACTCCATCGGGATTGTGGATAGACTGGGCGTTACTCGAAGCGCACTCAATGATTCGTTGCGTACAGCGTGGCGAGGCGCCTTCGGTTGGTACCGCGTCAATGCCAACATTCTCCGGGAAGTGCCCGCGATTGCCCAGAATGTCAATGCCATTCGCATTTTCCGGATTGACGAGGTCTTCCCGAACCGCGACACGCGGGCAGAAATTGATCCGACCCTCGAGACCTTCGACCTGTACTTCAACCCCCTGACGAGGGGTCCGTACAACTACACGCAGGAACTCAGACGCTTTCTGGACAACCCCAAGGATGTCTGGGGTGGTATGGTGCAGCGCCTTCCGGACGGTTTCACGGATTTCAGCCTGAAAAACATCGATTTCGTCGAGTTCATTTTTCAGGCATTTCCCGAAAACACGGCAAACGATCCCGGCCGGGATGCCAAACTGTACCTCGATCTCGGTACGATTTCCGAAGATATCCTGCCAGATGGCCAGCTCAACAACGAAGATGGCCTCTCCACGTCCAATATATCGGAGTCCGGATTCCGAGAATGGGGACGCTCGCCGACTGGTACGCAGAACAACGTGGTCGACCTTGATGACAGCAGCAATCGTACGGAAGACCTCGGACTCGATGGCCTGACATCTGTCAATCCCGTCGACTATCCGGAGTTTGCCACCGAACAGCAGCATTTTTCTGACTTCCTGGCATCGCTCGACCAGACCGATCCCGACCCCCGCTACCGCGCTGAAGTGGCCCGCGCCTTTGCAGATCCCTCCTCCGACGACTACCACTACTTCGGCAACTCCCAGTACTACGACAATCCGGAGTTCTTCCCCAGTCAGGCCACCTTCCAACAGCGCTTTACGCACTACTTCGCCGGCCAGGAGCTGAACGCATTTGAGACGCAGACAAAGCTGGCCACCAATACGTCCATCCGCCGCGGAAACTCACGTTTTCCAGACTCGGAAGACCTGAACAGAAACTCCACGGTCGATACCGAAAACAGTTATTTCCAGTACGAAATTCCCCTCAGCCGGCGCTCGCTCGATTCGCTCGCAGTGCCTTCCCGGGTCGATGACTTCATAGTTGGCGAAATCAAGGGAGAAGACGGGGGCAGCACGGGGTGGTTCCAGGTCCGTATACCCGTGCAGCGGTTCACCCGGCGGGTAGGCGATATCCAGGACTTCACCCAGATGGAGTCCATGCGCATCTGGACGACGGGTCATGAGGTGCCCGTCACCATGCGTCTGGCATCGCTCGAACTCGTTGGAAGCCAGTGGCAGAAGTCAGATCGGATTGCCCTTGAGCACGATACGCCGTTCGATACGACGTTCAGTGATACGCGTCTCACCGTTTCAAGCATCAATAACGAGGAAAACGCCGACATCTACGCTCCACCCCTCGGTGCCGTCGTAACCCAGTCCCGCCTTGCTTCCGGCCTCGCACAGAACGCACGCGAACAGTCGCTCGTGCTGCGCGCCGAGAATCTGCTGCCCGGTTCCCAGCGCGGCATTTTCAAGACGCAGGCCAGCGACCTGGACCTGCTCAAGTACTCGAACCTTCGCATGTTCGTACATGCTCATGGCCTCCTCGCCGACGGGCGGGATCTGGCCACGCTCCCCATCGAAGAAGCCCGATCCAAGGCGCGCCTCTTTGTCCGCATTGGTGCCAACGAATCCAATGACTACTACGAGTACGAACAACCGCTGACACCGAGCTCCGAAACGGCTGGATCGCCGGAGGTTCTCTGGCAGACGAGCACGGATTTCCTGGGCGCGATCCAGGATCTCGGATCCATGAACATCGAACTGGGTGCCCTGAATCAACTCAAAGTTGCCCGTGACGACGCTGCATTCCCGCTCGACAGCGTCTTCTACAATGTGTTGAATGACACACTTCGTTCGCGGGCCGTTCCCGATGCCTCCCGGTTTGCCCCCCCGGGCACCCGGCTGGGCATCAAGGGCACGCCCTCACTGGGTAAAGTCAATACCATTGTGATCGGCATTCGGAACCCGGCCGACTCTACCAGTACAGCCTTTGAAGACATCCTACAGGATATCACGCTCTGGGTCAACGAACTCCGTGTGGCCGGTTATGACGAAACAAACGGCTGGGCCGGTCTGGCGACAGCCAACATCAAACTTGCGGACGTGGGCAGCGTGAAAGCCAATATCAACCGACAAACGGACGGCTTTGGCGGCCTTTCCTCGAGCCTTGGCGAGCGTGACCAGACGGATGTCGACAACTGGAGCGTAACCACCGACGTCGACGCCAACAAGCTCATCCCAGACCGGTTTGGATGGAAGATACCGGTCAACTTCCAGGTCCAATCCAATACGGCAACTCCCCGATTCTCGCCCACAAGGGGCGATGTCCGGCTTGATGAAATCCTGAGCCAGATAGACGGACGGGATGACCTCTCGACGGAGGAACGGGATGACCTGAAGCAGGATGCCCTGGAATCCGCACAGACACACACCTTCAACCGGTCTCTCTCCACACGGCTCAGCAAGTCAAACTCCCGATCGCGCCTGCTCCGAAATACCATCGACGGTCTGACCCTCTCCCTCTCGCAGGCCCGTTCCGACGGACGCAGCCCGACGCAGTCCATGAACGATTCCTGGCGGTGGTCCCAGTCTACATCGTACCGGTTTGACACGCGCAAAGTAAAAACGGTCCGCCCCCTTTTCTTCCTGGACCCCATACCTGTTCTGGGCCTGCTGGGTAATCTGGACCTGAACTACATGCCGTCCAACATCACGACGTCCGCTTCGTTTTCACGCTCGTTCACGCAGAGCCAGGAACGTACCCGTCTATCACCGTCGGACACGGTGAGTACACCGATTGAGGTCCGCTTTCCGATCCGTGAGAATCACACATTTACCACAAAACGGGATTTCGGCCTTCAGTACAACCCGTTCACGTTCCTGAATTTCACGTTCGATCAGTCGACCAACCAGAACCTGAACGCGGCCGGCGTCGATACCACGTTCAGTGTGGTCCTCTCGGACACGACCTTTCGCGGCGTAAGCCTTGACGATGCCCTGGCCTCGGGCCTTATCGATTCCACACAGGCGCTCTCCGCGTTTGAAACGACGAGCCTGGAAACCATCAGTGGCCCCAGCGTCGTAGGCGACTTCGTATCGGGCTCCATCTCGCCGCGCACCGAGCGTCACAGCCAGCAGGTAACCGCAAGCTTCCGACCGCGTCTCCAGCGGATCCGATTCCTGAACTGGCTCCAACTCCAGGACATCAGTTATGGTGCGCAGTATGACTGGCAGAATGGTGCCATCGGGCGCAACACCGGTGCATCCATCCAAAACTCGGTCACAACCCGCAGTGGCGTTTCGTTCCGTTTCCAGGAGTTGTTCCGAAAAATTGCGTATTACGAAAACCTGGAAAATGCCCAGAAGAAGTACGTAAGTGCCCGGCAGGCAGAGAGGGCGCGCAGGGAACGGGAACGCGAGAAGAATTCCAAAAAAGGTGACGCAGCCCCAGAGGACGCCGATGCGCGACCCGCGGCAGCCGTAGCGCGACCGGCACCTGCTGGCGGAGACGAGAAGGACGACCTTGGTCTCAGCGATCGCGCGAAATCGGTGGCCCGGCGGACCGTGCTTGCCGTGACGGGCGTGCGGGATTTCAATGTGTCCTACACGGGAACGCGCTCTGCGCAGTCCTCCAACGTGGGAACCCCAATCCTTGACGAAAACGGGAATTTGGTCGATGTATCGGCCAAATACGGCTTTTTCGACGCCTTGCGGGGAAATGGTCCATCGCTCGGGTACCGGTTTGGTCTCGAGCGCCAGATTGACATCTCGCAGCGACTCATCGATCCGTCCCTCCAGGTATCGGACCAGCTCACGGAAAATGACCGGTTCCAGGGACGAACCACGCTGAACCCGTCCCAGGCGCTGACCATCAACCTGAACTGGAACCTGGAATTCCAGAACGGCGAGACGTTCACGTTTCAACCACAGCTGGACAACGTAACGCAGGCCTTTCTCGGAGTCGACACGACGCGCACGGTACAGGGCACGAACAAGGCGTCCGTTTGGGCTTTCGGATCGGATTATCTGGCTCTGTTCAATGAGCAGTTGAAAACGTTCTCGGAAGATTTGGCCGCAACAGGAGAGGATGACCCGGTCATTGTGGGGGACGCCAATGACGACGGCCGCGTTGTGCTGACCAATGCATCGGTCGTGCAGGACTTTCGGACCGCCTATATCCGGAATGAGGGAACGATCGACGACAAGAACCTGGTCCCCTTCCCGAGGCCCAGTTGGACCGTATCCTACTCCGGCCTGGGCAAATTCCCCCTGTTGCGCAGTCTTGTACAGAATGCCTCCGTGCGGCACGGATACAGTGCCGACTACTCCTCTGATTTCAGGACGAATACGTCCTTTACCAGTAATGACACGCTGAACACGATTGACCTTGGCGGTCGTCGCATCGAGTCCCGGGTGGAACCTTTCCAGGCGGGAAATATCCGTGTGAGCGAACGGTTCTCTCCCATGGTTGGACTTGATTTGTCCTGGAAGCGCCAATTCCAAACGACAATCAATTGGAACAGGAGCAACGCATTTTCGCTGTCCACGGCCAACTTCGAAGTCAGTGAGAGCCGGACCAATGAAGTCAGTATGACCTTCGGCTATCAGAAAACCGGTCTGAAATTGCCCTTCATGAGTGGCAAGAGACTCGAAAACCGGCTGTCCTTGAACCTGACCATCTCCAGAAGTAATACGTCGGACGAGCGATTGCGTCTGCGTCGGGCCATTGAGCAGGCGCTGCGTGATCCGGATTTTATCCCGTCCGATGCTCTCGCGGGCGACAACATATCTCTGGTTACGGCCCATACACGAACCACCGTTACGCCAAAACTCGCGTATCAATTCTCGAACAGGGTCTCGGCGGACTTCACTCTCAAATACGAGAAGTTCGACTCTGAAGACTCGAGGCAGCCGTCCTCCGTCAATATCAACGGTGCGTTCAATATCCGCGTGAGTATTTCCAACTAAGGCCGTGACGAAGCACGATACATCGAACAGGATCACAGTGTGCCGCCTGGGCCAGGTTGCGTACGCCGAGGCCTGGGAGTTACAGAAGCGGTTGCAGGCACGCCTCGTCGCGAACAAACGCAGCGCCGAGCCAGAGCTACTGGATCATGTGATGCTGCTGCTTGAGCATCCCCCAGTCTTTACTCTTGGAAAAAGTGGTGACCGGGCTCACCTCCTGGCGACGGATTCTGAACTCGAATCGGCAGGTGCGGAGTTTGTACAGATCGACCGCGGTGGAGATATCACCTATCACGGCCCGGGGCAACTGGTGGGCTATCCCATTCTGGACCTGGGCCGCTTCTACACGGATATCCACCGGTACCTGAGGGACCTTGAGGAGGTTATTATTGGTGTTTGTGGGGAATTTGGTCTCACCACGAGCCGTGTGGAGGGCCGCACGGGCGTCTGGGTTACCACGCCTCCCGGCCAGGAAAGGAAAATCTGCGCCATGGGTATCCGCTGCAGTCGGTGGGTGACTATGCACGGCTTCGCCCTGAACGTCGATACCAACCCACGGCATTTTGACATGATCGTGCCATGTGGCATTGCAGACCGGGGTGTAACCTCATTCGTCCAGGAGGGTGTACAGCATGATGTCTCGATGTCACGTGTCATGGACATCGTAGCAAGGCACATGGCGCGCGTATTTGCGTCCCGGGTCCATATTCTCGACGGTTCAGATGCGCAGTCCTACCTTTCGACGTATCTTGACGAGAGTCCCACCTCATGACAGCACCATCCATGGCCACGTTCAATCTCAACACCTTCGCGCTGCGTCTCATTGCCGAGACCCTCTTCTACGACGAAGAATACGATGCCTTGGGCAATCTGAGCCTGGTTGATGAAAAGGCCGGGCGTGAGAAGTACGTCGCCTCTTTTGCTCCGGAAGACGGTCTGTTTGTACTCGAGGAGGCCACGGAGTGGGAGGAGTACGAGGCGGGGTCGGCCGACGATATTGGCTATGCCCTGGCTGTGGACAGCCGGGAATTGGGTAGCTACGATCACGTGGACGAAATCTCCAAGGTACTGCTGGACCTGGCCGAGCAGCACAACCTCTTGCCGAGTATCACACTTCTTTTCGAAGAAGACGAGGTTGGCTGAAAACGGCTGCGAGTGAGAACCAGCCGGCAATAAACGCCACGCCACCAAGCGGCGCCACTGCGCCAAGCCACGTAATTCCCGAAACGGCGAGAACAGTCAGACTGCCGGTAAACAACACAATCCCGATTGCGTGAAAGGCAGCGGCACGGCGCAACCACAACTTCGGCCCTGCATGCAGCATGAGCAGCACGGTAAGGGTGATGGCAACAACATGGTATTGCATGTAGGTCACACCAGTCTGGAATGTGGCCAGCATTCCGGGTTCGAGCAGGTCTTTCAACGAATGGGCCGCGAACGCGCCCATGGCGACGGACAGGGCGCCGAGCATGCCAGCTGTCACGCCCCAGAATTTGACGGTCTTCTCATGCTCCATATGCAACATCCGGTTCGATGAACGTACCATACGGCTGTCCGGGTCGGACGGGTCCGAGTCCTTTGTAAGTTGAGGGGGCGGCAGGTATCTTTCCTTCAGGGCATCACCATTTCCCGCTCCCAACCGGGTTCACCTTTCATGGCCTACATTTTCACAGAATCGGACATCCAGCGCGTTGAGGATGTATTGGGCATTACCGCCAAGCGCGGTCCTCATTATGCACGTTTTGAACTCTCCGACGAAGCGAGCGGCCGCAAAATCACGCTCGAAATACATACGGAAATGAGCCTGCCTGCCGGCGAGGTGACGAGTCTGGTCAGCGTCTATGCGGTCAGTTCATTCCTCCAGATCCAGGGCTGTACCGGTTTCAAGGCAAGCAAAGAATTGGGAGAGGTCATCTTCGTGGCGCGGAGTGGGAATACAGCAAACGGCCTGGTCGTTGAACGGGAAGCCGGTTGCTCCCTGTATGCCAACGTAGACACAGTCCTGCTCTCTACGGACTTCACCCAACTTCCACCCGAACTTATCATGAGCAGTGTCGCGCTCTCCATGACCGAAGACCTGTTCGGTGACCTTGGTTAAGCAGGGCACCATCGACATCGTGTACGATGGCACCGTGCAGGACATTGTGCTACAGCAGGAGCACATCGAACAGGTCGCACGCGAAGTACTGACTGGGGAACAGGTCTCCTGGACTCACGTGAGGATCATCCTGGCACATCACGAGACGGTGACGGAGCTCAACAGGACCTGGTTGCAACACGACTATGACACGGACGTGCTCTCCTTTGTGATTGAGGAGTCAGAACAGGGTCTCGAAGGCGAGGTGTATGTCGATTCGGAGACCGCTGCCGAACGCCATGAAGAGTTTGGTACATCGTACGAAAAAGAAGTCCTCCGCTATGTGGTGCATGGCCTCCTGCACCTGGCCGGACATGACGACCTCACGGCTGAAGGGCGGCGCCTCATGACCCACCTGGAAAATCGCTACTTAGAGTCTGTTAACACTACCCCATAGCCCGCTGTAGCTGACAGAAATGGCGTTTATCCAGGCGTGAGGAGTGAAGTATGGCCGTGTCAAATGGCGAGGTACCTCGCCAGAGCGACGAACAACACAGAGAAACGCCATTTCGGGTGCTACCCACAGGGACGGGGTCATTTTCGCCCCCACCGACGTTGTCCTCACCTCGAGTAACGCTGCTACTCGTCGGCTCGTCTGCCTTGGTGGACACGAAATGACCCCGTCAGCGAGCTTTGGGATAGTGTTAACAGGCCCCTACGCCAGCTTCCGAAGCCGCTCAATCACAGGCTGCACGTACTCGGGCGTCTGAATGACGTAAAAATGGAGGTAGGGTACGTCGGCCGCAAGCAGCTCCTCACACTGCTTCAGTGCCCATCGAATGCCGATCTCCGGAACGTGCCTGTCTTCAGCTTCCATGACCTCTGCCGCAAGTTCCTCCGGAACGCTCAAATGAAACGTTGAGGGTAGCGATTGGAGCTGTCGCTTCCGCGTCAGGATTTTCAGCCCGGGTACGATGGGCACGTCAATTCCGGCCTCCCTGGTCTGGCGCAAATAGCGCAGAAAGACCTGATTGTCGAAAAACATCTGCGAGACTACGTAATCGGCACCAGCATTAACCTTTTTTTTGAGATTCTGTACATCCCAGGCCATATTGGGCGCCTCAACATGCTTCTCCGGGTAGCCGGCCACACCAATGCAGAAATCAGTGGGTGTCGCTCCGATCATCTCTTCCTGGTAAACACCCTTATTCATATCGCTGATCTGGCGAACCAGATCGACCGCGTATTCATTCCGTGTCCGACTACCCGTGACTGGCTTCCGGTACCCTCCTTCGTCGCCTCGCAAGGCCATGACATTGTGGATGCCCAGGTAGTTGAGCTCAATCAACGCATCCTCACTTTCCTCGCGGGTGAACCCTTCGCACAGAAGGTGGGGAACGGTCTCCACGCCGTACCTGCCTTTGATGGCGGCACACAGACCCAGTGTGCCCGGGCGTTTGCGCCGAATGCGGCGACGCCAACTGCCGTCCGGCTGCTCTTCGTAGTAGACCTGCGCGGAGTGCGAGGTGACATCAATGAACGGCGGATCGAACGGGACCAGTCCATCTACAATTTCAAAAATATCGGAGACCGAACTACCCCGCTTGGGTGGAACGATCTCGTAAGATATTTGTGGGGCAACCGCGCCCAGAAGCAGGTCAACAACTTTCATACGGGACAGAGATTTCGTTTCTTGACCAAGGCCTGTTCACCCGGCGTGGCAACGGGCCCTCATCACACATCAGCCTGGCACGTACCACATGATTGGCATTCTGTTTTCAACCCTCGAAGATGCCCAACCGTTCCTTGCAACGTATCAGCGGGGCAGGTTTGATGGACTGAACGAAGGCGAGGACGCACACGATAGTGAAATTCTGGTGTCCATTCTTGGTGTAGGCAAAATAAAGGGTACACTGCGATCGGATCGGCTACTTCGGGACCGCAGCGTATCTTCGCTTCTGCATGCAGGCACGTGTACTGGACTTTCCGACAAATTCCAGACGGGAGAGCTGGTGTGTGTCACGCAGGTGTTTGAGGGGGACCGGATAGAACTTTCTGCCCCGACGTATCCGCGTATGCCGCTCAATCATCTGTTTCCGGATCTGTCCGAGGGCATTCTGGTCACGCAGGACCACACGGTAGAGGGCGCCTCTGAGCTCAGCTACTGGCAGCGCATTGCCGACCTGAGCGACATGACCGGTTATCCGGTGGCCTACGTCGCCGCCACGCACGGCATTTCGTGCCACATTCTGAAGGCCGTTGCCGGCCGCATGGGAATAGATGATCCGGATTTCAGGAAGAACCTGACGACTGTCCGCTCGAAGCTCGGCTCATACCTGGCAGAAAAAATACCTTCCCTCCTCGCCCCTGCAGAGTGAACATGTTCGGCGGGTACGGTGCCCACGGCCGATCCAGGCCGTCATAGGACCTGTCAACAGCCTTCTAATTTCTACGCGATTCGAGTTCCTCGTGCCAGGCCAGGAGCCCACTATCAATACGTCCCGGGTCTGTCCCCACCCCGGAGCGCTGCTTGTCGCGCTCCAATTCGCGAATGTCTTCGAGTCGCAGATGCAACGAAGCACTGCTACGCAGCCGAAGCTTCCGAAGCCGCTCGGCGGAGCGTTCAAGCGGCAGTTCCTTCTCTGGATTCCAGATCCGTATAGACGTGACCACGACCCATACGGTCATGGTAAAGACGAGGGGAATACCGACGAGAGCGATAATCACACCTATTCGTTGGATCGGTTGAACTGCAGAGCAGACGGATCGGGCTCGCGCTGCTGAATGGCTTCTTCAGCAGCCTCCTGCTCCATAATCGTTCCCTTGGTCGTGCTCGAGAGGTCCCCGCGGAAAGCGGTATCGAACAACGTGAAGGCAAGAAAAATCATGACGAACAGGGCACCAACACCGAAAATGACCGCATTCACCTTGTTATCATACTTGAGCGCCATGAACACCGTAACGACAAGGCCCGCCTTCACGAGCGCAATGCCCAGCGCTACCGGCACATCGAGCCCGCCCAGATCCATGCGCGATGTCACTACGGTGAGAATGGTCAATGCGAACAGGGCTGCAATGACCTGGATAAGCGTCCTGATCGGTGTAATATGATGTTCAGCGTACGACATGGAAGAAACTCAGATGAGATACAGAAGCGGGAAAAGGAAAATCCAGATAATATCCACGAGGTGCCAGTAGAGTCCACAGAGCTCCACGGGCGTGTAGTATGCACTGGTGAAATGGCCCTTCATGGCACGAATCGTGATCCAGGCAAACAGCCCCATACCCACCAGGACGTGAAATCCGTGGATACCTGTCATCACATAGTAGATCGAGAAAAATTGCTGCGCGAACATGACATCATATGTGGCATAATCCACGCCGTGGGACACCCCGTGTGGAGCAAAGCCGTCTCCCAGCACAATACCGTGTTCAATCTTTGCGGAGTACTCGAAGTATTTGACCACGAGGAAAACGCATGCGAACACGAAGGTCAGGATAAGATTCGTGACAAGCCCTTTTCGGTTGTCTACCTGCGCGAAGTGGATTCCAAGGGCGACAGTAAATGATGACGCCAGAAGTACCAGCGTGTTCAAACCTCCAAGACGCCAGTCAAGTAGCGCCGCCATGCCGTCAAACACCTCGGGATGCCATACACGATACACGGTGTAGGTGACGAACATGCCGCTGAAAAGCAGGATTTCTGTGATCAGAAACAACCACATCCCCATCTTTGCCGCATCGAACTGCTGATCCGACGTTACAAAATGGTGCTGCAGATGCGCAGGGTGTTCGGCGGTACTTGCCATGGTCAGTTCGTCAGGTTTGAGATCCATCAGGATGTGGCCTGCCCACCTGGGACAGTGACTTCAGCGTCCTCACTGTGTCCGTCTCCAGATGCACCGTCGCCTGCAAAAAGTTCTGGTGCCAGGTGGTAGTCGTATGCGCCACGGGTAACAATGGGCGTTTCGAGGAAGTTGTGTGGGTGCGGCGGCGTGGTGGTATGGGTCCACTCGAGCGTAAGCGCGCCCCACGGATTGGTCGGGGCATTCTTTCCGCGAAACAGGGAGTGCAACAGGTACCCCAGAATCAAAAAGAGACCAACGCCCAGAATGTACGAACCCACGGAGGAGAGCACGTGCAGGTCGGTGAACTCAGGAAGATAGTCGTAGTAGCGCCGCGGCATGCCACGTGTACCCAGAATGAACTGCGGGAAGAAGGTCACATTGAATCCGATGAAAACGAGAGCAGCGGCAATTCGTCCGAGCGTCTCATTGAACATCTTCCCCGTTATCTTCGGCCACCAGTAATGCAGCCCTCCGAGCGCTGCAATGACATTGCCACCCATCATCACGTAGTGAAAGTGGGCCACCACGAAATACGTGTCATGCAGGTGAACATCCACCGCCAGAACGCCGAGCATGATTCCCGTGAACCCACCAATTGAGAACGTGAAAAGGAACATCAGTGCATACAGCATGGGCGTCTGTAACCAGACAGAGCCCTTGTACATGGTCTGTACCCAGTTGATCACCTTCACACCCGTCGGAATACCAATCAGATAGGTGATCAGGGAAAAGATGATCGATGAGACCGCCGACTGGCCGGACACGAACATGTGGTGTCCCCAGACCAGGAAGCCCAAAAATGCAATGGCCACGGACGAGAGGGCCACGAACTTGTACCCCGACACCTGCTGACGCGAAAATGTCCCCATGAGGTCGGAGATGATTCCGAATGCCGGCAGGATCATGATGTACACCGCCGGGTGCGAATAGAACCAGAAGAAGTGCTGGAACAGCACCGGATCTCCACCCAGCGCCGGGTCAAATATGCCAATACCCAGCAGGCGCTCAAGAAACAGCAGCACCATCGTGATTCCGATAACCGGGGTTGCCAGTACCTGCACAATCGATGTGGCGTATATCGACCAGATGAACAGGGGCAGGCGATTCCAGGTAAGCCCCGGCGCACGCATCTTGTGTATGGTAACAATGAAGTTCAGTCCCGTCAATATGGACGAGAAGCCCATCACGAATACGCCGGCAGTAATAAACAGGATACCATCATCCACGGACGTCGAATACGGCGTGTAAAACGTCCATCCGCCATCGACCCGGCCAACAACCAGTGCCGTCAGCGCAATGGCTGCCCCGGCCAGATAGATATAGAAACTGGCGAGGTTGAGCCTGGGAAACGCCACATCCTTTGCTCCCAACTGCATGGGAAGCACAAAATTACCCATGACGGCCGGAATGGCCGGAATGATGAACGCGAAGATCATCAACACGGCATGCAGCGTGAAGGATTGATTATAGGCATCCGCGCTCATGATCGTTTCGCCCGGCCCCAACAGTTCCGTGCGTACGAGCAGTGCCAGAATCCCACCCGCCAGGAAGGACAGCGATACCGCGACCAGGTACATGATGCCAATTCGCTTGTGATCAAGCGTAAACAGCCACGACCTGATGGACTTGTCGTGATTGAGATAATTCACTTGCGACATGGGCTATTCGAGGGACTTGATGTAAGCAACGAGGCCATCTATCTGCTGGGCACTCAGTGAGTTGAATGGAGGCATCATGCCAGGAAGAAAGCCATCCACTACCTGGCTACTCGGATTCAGGATGGAATTACGGATGTAGGAATCGTCGGCCATGACAGACGTACCATCCGTAAACAGACGCTCCGTGCCGTAGAAGACATTCAGTGGCGGTCCGATCTTGGGCGACCCGTCAACGGCGTGGCACACGGCGCACTGCGTATTGAATACCTGCTCTCCCAGTTCTGCAGGCGGCAGGTCCTGATTCTGCTCCTGGATCCAGGCTGCAAAATCCTCCTCCGAAACCACAACCACCTTGCCGAGCATCCCGGAATGCGCCGTTCCGCAGTATTCGGTACAATAAATTATGTGTTCGCCCACGTTTTCGGCCTTGAACCAGACGGATGTGTACCGATTGGGAAGCACGTCCTGTTTGATCCGGAATTCAGGGACAAAGAAGCTGTGCAGTACATCGACCGAGCTCATGTTGAGTTTCACCGGGCGACCCACCGGCACATACAGGTCGCCTGCCGTAAGCACGCCTTCCGCATACTCATACTCCCAGGTCCATTGCTTGCCGCGTACGGTGATCTCGTATGAATCGGGCGGCGCGGAACTGAGCTGAACGAAGAGGTCAAACCCCCACGTGAACACGATCAACACAAGAATCGTCGGAATCACAATCCAAACGGCCTCCAACACCTTGCTCTCGTGCACCGGCATCGGCATATCCTGCTCGCTGCGCCGGCGGTACTTGAATACGAAGTACAACTTTGCCAGAACTACGGCTGCAAAGATGGCTGTGCTCACCCAGAACACAAACCAGAAAAGGGCGTCGACTTCACCTGCCAGTGCCGTCGATGCCTCGGGTAGCCAAAATCCATTCTCGCCCATGGTGGGATAGGGTCAGTTAAACAGTTGCGTGTGACGACGAAACAGGTATACGGTCACGCCGCTCCTTTCGCCGTAGGAGCCAGAGCCCCAGCCCAATGAACAGCATGGTAAACAGCGCTCCGATCTTCATCAGGTTCGTCGCATGAAGGACATACGAGTTGGCTGTTGGATCATACTGGAAACAATACATCAAAATATGGTCGACCGTCGAGCCAACGGTTCCATTCGACGCTTCGACGAGCGCTTTCCTCACATCGGTCGGCTTGAAATACAAACCGTGCAGGTAGCGGGTAATCTGCCCCTCAGGGGACAGGAATATAAGCAGGGACGGATGAGCATATTCCTGGCGCGATTCCACCCACTTGAATTGGAACCCGGTCGATGCAGCGAGCTGCTGAATGGCCTCATCCTCACCGGTCAGAAAATGCCACCCGTCGCCGGCTCCTTCGCGCCCCAATTTGGCTGTGTATTTCTCTTTCTGGCGGGCGGCAAGGTCTGCCGTCTCGATTGCTGAAAAACTGACTGTAAGAACATCATACTCCCTGCCAGGCGCCCAATCCATGCGCTTCATGGTGTCCGTGAAGCTGTCCAGCAACACGCTGCAGAGCATGGGGCAGTCG
Source organism: Bacteroidota bacterium (assembly GCA_029262775.1). Taxonomy (GTDB): domain Bacteria; phylum Bacteroidota; class Rhodothermia; order Rhodothermales; family UBA10348; genus 1-14-0-65-60-17. The sequence goes on along the minus strand of JAJCYR010000062.1, from coordinate 20,432 downwards.
TGGTACACAAAGTTCAGAATCGCGGGTCGGCCCGAATTGAGCAACGAACCCAGCGAAACCTCTTCTCCATTGGCATTTCTGAATACCGTATTGCCTGGAACGAACGCTCCAAGCTGCTCATCAATACCGACGCCTTTCATTCCGGGAGGCGTACCCGAGCCGGGCGTATTCTGGCCCGTCGCCGCTCCCGCCATCACAGACAGGAGCAGTGCCATCCCGCCCAGGACGGCACACATACGACGCGAGGTCACGATATGAAGGAGGTGGGTGCGCATGATCAACGTGCAGGGGTATACCGCACGACTACCTGCCGGATTCCTCCACAATCAGTTCCATGGCTCGGTCTATGGGGATTCGATAGATATTCGATTCGTCATCCAGACGTTCGTAGCCCATCAAAAGCGCTCTCCCGGACGTTTCTGTCTCCTGCTTTACCGGATAACCGGAGATTTCCGTGACCTCGAAATCAATGCTCTTGAAGCGCTCCTGCGAAATGACCCAGCCGGCCACCACGAGAACAATGATGGCCACAATAGACACGGCAGCCACGGCTCCGATGGCCGACGCACTGATTCCTTCCGGCTCGACGCCTGTAACGGGATCACTCATGACTCAAGTATTGGTGAATGCAATGGAGGTGGCAAGATTCGGGTCCTTCTCCGGCACGAGTGCATGCCGGCTGAGGCGGAACATGAACGCAGCCATGAACACACCGGTCAGACCGAACCAGGCTGCCAGGTCATAAAGGCTGAACTGCGCGTGTTCATGTAGAACGGGCATGGCAATCCAGAACAGGTCGAACCACTGCATCACCAGCATCCAGATCGACATGAACGCCAGCACCGGAAGCATACGCTTGGCCCAACGGCCGATAAGAATGGTAAATGGCAGTATGAAGTGCAGGATGAGCAGGGCCGCACTGTGCACTTCCCAGCCGTGCTCCAGTCGATGCCGGAAAAAGAGCGTCTCCTCGGGAAGGTTGGCGTACCAGATGAGCATGTACTGACTGAACGCGATATACGCCCAGAACACCACGAAACCGAACAGGAACTTGCCCAGATCCTGATAATGCTCTGTCGTGACGACGCCCTTGAGCATGCCCTTCTTCTGCAGGATCATCGCCACGACGGCGGTGAATGCCATAATGCTCATGAAGCTGCCCGAGAAAAAGTACACACCGAAAATGGTGGAGAACCAGTGCGGATCGAGTGACATCAAAATGTCGAACGCTGCAAAGGAAACGGTCACTGCGCTCAACGCCAGTCCCCAGGCACTGGTGAAACGTTGCTGAGCCGGAATGTCTGCGCCGCCCTCCACATCCTGCCGAATGCTCCGCGTGTAGAGCTTGTAGGCGATGATGGTCCAGACCGCAAAGTAGAAGACCAGCCGGGCAATGAAGAACGTCGAATTCAGATAGCCCTGCTTACCCGCCAGAACCGGATCGTAGGACGAACTGGATGGGTCGAAGAGTTCCAGATGGGTCCAGTGATAGAGGTCGTGCATACCAAAAAGAAGGGGTATGCCCAGCACGGCGAGCAGCGGAAATGACCACAACAGCGTTTCGGGGATCCGGCGGACCACCACGCTCCAGCGCGCCTTCGTCAGGTGCTGAATCAATACGAAGAAGAGCCCACCAAGAGCCAGTGACAGACAGAACGCCCATCCGACGAGGTAGGAAAAATAGAACTGGGACGCGTTCGTGGCCCAGCCTACCGCACTGACCGTCAGACCGGCAATACCTACCGCCAGCGGCAACAACCACGCCGATTGGGACCAGGCGAAGCGGTACGGCGCACTGGCGGACGTAGGACTGAGGGGGTCCAGCAGCCACATAAACGGATTACTTTTCCTGATACCCATGCTCATCGCTGATTTTCGGGAACGTCGGACGCCTGGGCGTACTGACTACGTTGAAGTGCACGTATGTAGGCCACAATAGCCCAGCGGTCCGCCACGGGAACCTGGGTGCCGTACCCCGGCATGCTTCTGATTCCGTAGGACGCCACGTCGAAGAAGTAGCCATCCTCACGGGCACGAAGCAGATCGGAGTGAAACGTGGGGGCAGGGACGAAACCGTACCCTCCCGTCATGATGATGCCCTTGCCGTCACCGGCCAGTCCGTGACACACCGAGCAATAAATGTCGTAGCGCTCCCGGCCACGCTCCATGACCTCCAGCGTCAATTCGTTCGGAAACGAAGCCCAGGACCCGTCCTCGTTCCTCCCTGTCCACCATACAGGATCCTCCTGGAGAAACCCACGTGCTACGGTTCCTGGAACGGGTTTACGCATAGCGCGACCGTCTGCAAAAAAACTATTCGCAGTCTGCGCCCTGAATTTCTCCTGCGAATCCATATTGGGGTTTATATGCACGGGAGGCTTGTCCGAAATGGCGCCTTGGCATCCACCGATCAGCAGTGCCGCCAGCACCAACAGGGCGGGTAAGAATTGTCTTCTCATGATTACTCGGCGTCTCCGCGGTCGTGGATTATTTCAATATTGCGACCACCCAGGCTCTCCAACAGGGCACTTGTGCCATTCGCGTCAAAATTGGAGTCGTCCGCTGCCACGTGGATGAAAAAGGCATCGTCTGAGGCGCGGGCGAAATTGTCGGAATAGAACAGGGGATTGTAGAGCCGGGGCAGTCCGTTCATGGCAAACATGCCGGCAACGGTCGCCAGCGCCGCGAAAAGCACCGTCAGTTCAAACATGATCGGAATGGACGGCTCGAATGCGAAAAACGGCTTACCCGAGATGTTCACGGGATAGTTGACGGTTCCCGTCCACCACTGCAGCCAGGTTGCGAGCGCCAGACCGGCAATGCCCCCCCCCAGCGTAATGAACCCCACCTTGGAGTTGGGCAGCCCCATAGCCTTGTCCATCCCGTGAATGGGAAACGGGCTGTGCGTATCAAATCGCTTGTAGCCTGCCTCCCGGACAGCCTTGGCCGCCGTGTAGAGGGCGCCGGGATCCGTGAACTCAGCCAACATACCGTAGACGGTACCCGGGCCCGGTTCGTAGATACCCATCGTTGCCTTGACTTCTGTAGCAAGTTGATTCAACATGGTTCTATCAAGACTGAGTGTGGTCGTGTTCCGTGGCCAGGGAGACGTCATGCGTGCGATCATGCCCATCCCCTTCGTGATGGTAGAAGTGCGGATCGGCTTCCGGCAAGACGCCTTTCACCTCCGAAATGGCTACCATGGGAATGAATCGCAGGAAGAGCAGGAAGAACGTAAAAAACAGCCCGAACGTCCCGACGAACGTCAGCACGTCGACAAATGTGGGCGTGTAGTAGTCCCAGGAGCTGGGCAGGTAATCCCTGTGCAGCGATATGACCGTAATCACGAAGCGCTCGAACCACATGCCAATATTCACGAATATGGAAATCGCAAACATGAATGGCACCGACCGCCGCAGCCTCTTGATCCAGTAAAACTGGGGGAATACAAGGTTACACGTCATCATGGTCCAATAGGCCCATGCATACGGTCCAAAAGCGCGGTTCAGGAAGGCATACTGCTCGTACTGGACCCCCGAGTACCAGGCCATGAAGAACTCGGTGATGTACGCAAACCCAACCATCGTGCCCGTCAGGAGAATGATGATATTCATCTTCTCCAGGTGTTCGATCGTAATGATATTCTGGATGCCGTACACCTTGCGGGCCACCACCATGAGCGTGACCACCATGGCAAAACCAGAGAAAATAGCGCCCGCGACGAAGTAGGGCGGGAAAATAGTCGTATGCCAGCCGGGCACAATGGAAACGGCAAAGTCAAAGGACACGACCGAATGAACGGACAGCACGAGGGGCGTAGCGAGCGCTGCCAGAAGCAGGTACGCCTTCTCGTAGTTGCGCCAGTGGCGATTCGCGCCCGTCCAGCCCATGGAGAGCACCCCTGTGACCATGCGGCGCACCTTCGTCGTCGCCCGGTCGCGCATGGTGGCAATGTCCGGAATGAGGCCCACGTACCAGAAAACAAGACTCACCGTAAAGTAGACCGAAACGGCGAACACATCCCAGAGTAGCGGGCTCTTGAACTGCGGCCACATTTCCATCTGGTTTGGAATGGGCAGTGTCCAGTAGATGGCCCACACGCGACCGACGTGGATGGTCGGGAAGACGAGTGCACACATGACCGCAAAAATGGTCATCGCCTCGGCCGCCCGATTGATCCCCGTACGCCACTGCTGCCGGAACAGGAAGAGAATGGCTGAAATCAGGGTGCCGGCGTGACCGATACCGACCCAGAACACGAAGTTCACGATGGCATAGCCCCAGCCAACCGGGTTGTTCAGGCCCCACACGCCCGTGCCGTTCCAGAACAGGTAGGCCACCATGGCTACCAGCAACAGCAGTCCAATGTTGGCCAGCGAGAAGGCTCCCCACCAGGCCAGCGGCGTTATTTTCTCCGTATGGGCCGTCACGAGCTCCGTGATATCATGGAAGCTCAGGTTCCCCTTTACGAGGGGCGCCTCCGCATGATAATCGGCCGTGTTGGCGAGCGTCTTTTCCGAATCTGCCGAACTCACGGGCATTTACGCGTTATCGTTGGAAATTAGGGTGGGATTCGGGTTGCGTATGCGACCCAGATAGCTGGTCCGGGGTTTGACGGACAATTCTGCCAGCATCTCATAGCGGCGGTCTGACTTCCGGGCCTGCGACACCTGCGATCCAGGATCGGCCAGGTTTCCGAACGTGATGGCCTCGGCCGGACACGCCTGCTGACACGCCGTGACCACCTCGCCATCCCTGATGGGACGTTCCTCAATATTTGCCTGCTTGTTGACCTCGCGCACGCGCTGAATACAGTACGAGCACTTCTCCATCACACCACGTGAACGCACGGTCACGTTCGGATTCTGCGCCATGTGCGTCGACACAGGCAGTGTCTTCGTCCAGTTGAAGAAGTTGAACCGGCGCACCTTGTACGGGCAATTGTTGGCGCAGTAGCGCGTCCCGATACACCGGTTGTAAATCATCTGGTTCGTTCCGTCGGGTGAGTGCACGGTTGCCGCGACCGGACAGACCTGCTCACAGGGGGCATTCTCGCAATGCATGCATGGAACGGGCTGTAGCACCATCTGAGGATCCTCGAAGCTTGCACCGTCCCCGCTCACGAAGTACCGGTCGAGCCGAATCCAGTGCATTTCACGGCCCCTGGCCACCTCTTCCTTGCCCACCACCTGGATGCTGTTCTCCGACTGACACGCCACCACACACGCATTGCAGCCCGTGCACGTGTTGAGGTCAATCACCATACCCCACTGCTGCGCGCTGTAGAGCGTGTTCTGCATTTCCGGCGTCAACGTGGGGTGATTGTCCTGCCAGAGCGCCGGATAGTCCGACCAGTCCTCCTTGATGGGAGCCGCCTCGGAATCCTTCACAAAATCAGGGTTCGCCCGGTATTCCTCAGCCGTCGCCATGCGGAACAGCCCACGGCGCGCCACTTCCGCGCCTTCCTCCTCAATCGCTCCGTGATCCTGGGTCGATGCCACCATGTAGTCCGATCCTGACCTGCTTACCGACGCCGGCAGAATGCGGCCGCCTCCCTGCATGAGTGGTGACACATTGGAACCCACGCCCGTCGCAATAGCGCCCTTTCCGTAGACGTCCGTGTAATCGTCCAGATCGAACAGGTTCGTTCTGCGTTCTTCACGGGTCGATGCAATGCTCCTGCCATACCCCGTCGTTACCTGGATCGACCCCTCAGCAATTCCCGGCTGGATCCATACCGGCAGCTCGACCGATGCGCCACCGACGCTGACCGAAATCGTATCCGTGTAGTACTTCCCACCCGACAGCTTGGCCGATGCACCGATCCGCTCCGCCGTGGCAGGACTCATGGCAGCCACGTTGTCCCACACGACCTTCGTCGTGGCATCGGGCAGTTCCTGTAGCCATGCGTTATTGGCATAGCGTCCATCGAACACCTTGTTGTCGTGACGCACCACGACCTCCAACTCCGGAGCCGACGCAGAACCCAGGCCCGATGCCGCCGTCGACACAGCCGGCCGGTCAACAGCGGGCGTGACCGTCGGGAAGGTTTCGTCGGCCACGAATCCGTCATGAATAATCTTCCGCCAGGCCTTCTCGAAATTCCCGGACAGCACATTCCGCCAGGTACCGCGCACCAGGTCGTAGCCGAACTGCTCCGATCCCGAAGCGAGCAGACCCAGTACTTCAGCTCCCGAATGGGCATCGTCGTAGAGCGGTGCAATCAGGGGCTGCACAACGGCCGGATTCCCCTGGCGCGACCGCCCGTCTCCCCAGGCTTCGAGAAAATGCGTCTCGGGAACATGCCACGTGGATCCGGCCGCCGATTCATCCACGTACAGTCCCACGTGGATCCGCATGCCAGCCTTCGCGAAGGCATTGGCCAGTTCAGCGTGGTCATAGAGCGGATTGACGCCGAGTGTTACCAGAACGTCCACGTTGCCGGCGTTCAGCTCACCGAGGGCGGCGCCCATTTCTTCATGCATGTCTGATGCCGCGTCACCCGCATCGAGCAGCGTCACCGTGTTGGAGACGGCTCCGAGTTCGCGGTTCATGGCCGCAACCAGTGTGTGTACTTCAACGGGCTGATGGTCGCCCGCTACAATCACGGCACCCGTACCGGCGGCGCGGAGTTCGCGGGCCAGTTCGGTAACCCATGCGTGGTCCGAAAAGGCGGGTACGCGCGAGCCGTGCAGTCCGAGCGCTCCTGCCAGAGCGGCAGCGAAGGCTCCCACGTCGCCCGATTTCAGGCGCAGGCGGTTGTCGGCCATGCCACCCGTAATGGTATAGGCACTTTCCACCGAGTAGAGTCGACTCATGGAGCCCGTTTCCTCTATACGGCGGCTGCGCGCAAACTCGCGCGTATTCCAGACGGCGTCGGGGTCGGTGGGCGCAAGAAAATCCGCGTCGAGCGAGAGGATGACGCGCGCCTTGGAAAAATGATGGATGGGACGGACGGACCGACCAAATGCCGCTGCATACCCGCGCGACACGCGACGTGCCGTCGCATGGTCGTATTCCACGAATCGTACATTGGCGTACGCCTCGGAGAGTTCCTGGCGGACGCGCGCCATGGTCATGGACGAGTCAGGCTCGGCCATGACAAGTACCCGCGATGAGGCGGAAAGCGCCGCTACGGCCTGCTTGAAGGCGTTCCAGTCCGATATGACGCCATCGCGAAGGACGTGTTGGGAGCGGTCCGGGTCGTAGAGCCCCAGAAGCGCGGCCTGCTCGAGCGCCGTAGATGCACCCTGTACTTCCGGGTGATCGGGGTTACCCTCAATTTTCGTCGGCCGCCCGTCCGTGCTTTCCACCAGTAGGGGCCGCAGCGAGCCACGGAACGGCATGGATGTCGCATAATGGACGGGGACACCCGGAATACGGTGCTCGGGGGGCCTGGAAAACGGTACAATGGTCTGGACCGGTCGACGGCAGGCCGTAAGACCGGCCAGCGCCATGGAAGCACCCATGACCTGAAGGAACTGACGCCTCGATGCCCCACCGGGCGACTCGGAGGCACCTGGGACAAATTCGTTGGAGGCAATCTCCCGAAACTCGGGAGAACGCTCCAATTGGCTTACGCTGCGCCAGAAGCGGGTTCTGGGGGAACTTGCGTCATCCCCCGTCGGCACAGCATCAATGACTGGAAGCTCGATCATGATGAATCAGTAATGGCAGGCTGAGCAATTCGTAGGCGGCAGGATCTTCTCATTGGCTACGCGCAGCAGGTTCTGCTGGACGTAGTCGGACGGGGGCTCGTAGCCCATGGTCGTAATTTTGTCGTCGGGACGAAGGAAGAGTTCCGGCTGACGATGACACTCGAGGCACCACCCCATGCTGAGCGGTTCCACCTGCGAGACCACTTCCATCTGGTCAATACGTCCATGACAGGTCTCACACCCTACCCCGTTGTTGGTATGAATGGCGTGGCTGAAGTGGGCAAAGTCGGGAAGCTTGTGGACCTTGACCCACTCAATCGACTCACCGGTCACCCAACTCTCGCGTACCGGAAGCAGCTTCACCGACTCGGTCCGGATCTGGCTGTGGCAGTTCATGCATGTCTGCGTGGCCGGGACGTTCGAATAGGCTGCATTCTTCACCTGCGTGTGGCAATACTGGCAATCCAGTCCCAACTGACCCGCATGGAGCCGGTGACTGTACTCTACCGGCTGCTGCGGGGCATAGCCGACATCCGTGAATTCAGGAGAGAAAAAGTACCAAACTGCGAAAATGGCAAAAACGCCACCCCCAAGTGCTGCCATCAGGGACAACGTAGGAAGGGCGTTCGCTTTGCGGCTGAAAATCTGCGCCATGCAGGTGACAGGTGGGGTTTAACGGACAGATCCCGAAACGTACCAAATTTTTCGCTGCGACGCGACGCATGAAACATTGAATTTACTCCGAATCGGGTCAATTCCTGGTGCACGGGATATGTAATAATGAAAGTTACATATCTATCTGCTGACCTGAACCAGGAAGCGGCGCGACAGCAGAACGGCGGCGACGGCCAGGCCCACGACCAGGCCCATCCAGAGCCCCTTTTCGCCAAATCCGGCGTGAAAGGCGAGGACGTACCCGGATGTGAGGCCAAGCCCCCAATAGGACATGACCGACAGCACCATGGGAGCGCGCGTATCTTTCAGCCCGCGAAGGGCGCCCATGGCCGAAACCTGTACGCCATCGACCACCTGGAACACGGCTGCGAAGGCAAGCAGCGACACGGCAAGCTCCACAACCGGCGCATTCGATGCCAGTGAGGTGTCCAGATAGAGGCCTACGAGGCGCTCTGGTATGAGCCAAAAGAATACGGCGGCGATGGCCATGAAACCGGTGCTGAGCCCCATTCCGGTCAGCCCGGCCCGACGCGCGCCCTCGGGATTGTTCTCCCCGACACTGTGCCCGACGCGAACCGATGTCGCCATCCCGATGCCGAGCGGCACCATGAAGGAGAACGCCGCGCACTGGATGGCCACCTGGTGGGCCGCCAGCGCCGTGGTGGAAATCCACCCCATCATGAGGACCGTGGCCATGAACAGTCCCATCTCGACCCCCATCGACGTCCCGATGGGCCAGCCAATCCGTACCAGTTCGCGAAAATACGTGGGATCAGGCCTCCCGAGCCGCGAAAAAATGCCGTAGACGGCAAAAGACCGGTCCCGGGCCACAATGGCCAACAAGGCCATGAAGGTGAACGTGAACACGACGGTCGATGCCCACCCGGTTCCCACGAGTCCCATCGCAGGAAATCCGAAGTGGCCGTACATGAGCACCCAATTTGCACCGATGTTCAGGCCTACACCCAGCAGCGCGATGGCCGTCACGATCCGTGGCCGTGCCACGGCCTCCATGAAACTGCGAAGCGCCACGAATCCGAGAAACGGGAATACCCCCCACCCGATCGCATCCAGATAGCTGACGCTCCTGTCGATGTTCGCAGGCGTCTGACCCGTGAGACGGAGAAAAATATCCGCGTTGCGAATGAGCACGAAGCCCACGAGCCCGAGGATGACCATCATCCAGAGTCCCTGCCGGACGGATCGTCCCACACTTTCCGTGTCGCCCGCCCCGTAGGCCTGCGAAACCATGGGCCCGACGGCCATCAGGATACCCATGCAGAAAATCAGCATGCTGAAGAAGACCGTGTTTCCCAGCGCCACGCCGGCCAGTTCATCGGCGCCCAGGCGACCGACCATGACCGTATCGACAAAACTCATGGAAATGTGCGCCAGCTGCGTGACCACGATGGGCGCGGCCAGCGACATGGTGCGCACAACTTCACTCCGGTAGGCATGGACTTTCCGCATGGCCGGGAGTATACGATGTATCTTTCTGGATATTCGTAGAAGGCTTTCCGGCCGCATTCGGCAAGACCGCTTACCGCTCCCTTTTCGCTCTATGCATCAACAGGAAGCATCGATCGATGTCTCGGTCGTGATTGTGAATTACAATGTGCGCGAGTTCCTGGTGCAGGCACTTCGCAGCCTGCAGCACGCCGTGCGCGATCTGGAGGCGGAAACCTGGGTTGTCGACAACAATTCCATCGATGACTCGGTCGCGGCCGTGCGCGAGATGTTTCCGGACGTGCATGTTATTGCCAACCGGGAGAACGTGGGGTTCGGCCGCGCCAACAACCAGGCCATTCGGCAGGCGCGGGGGGAGTTCATTTTCATCCTCAACCCGGACACGATTGTCCAGGAGGACACGCTCTCGCACTTCGTGGCATTCATGCGGGCGCATCGTGACTGCGGCGCAGCCGGCTGCCGTATTCTGAACCCCGATGGTAGTTTTGCGCCCGAGAGCCGCCGCTCGTTCCCGACGCCGTCCACGGCTTTCTATCGCATGACGGGCCTTGCTCGACTCTTTCCGAAGAGCCGCACGTTCGGGCGCTACAACATGACGTTCATACCGGAGACCGAGGCCTGCGAGGTCGATGCCCTGTCCGGTTCGTGCATGATGGTCCGCCGCCGTGCCCTGGACGAAGCCGGCCTGTTCGATGAGGAGTTTTTCATGTACGGCGAAGACCTGGACCTGTGCTTCCGGATCCAGGAAGCGGGCTGGACCATCCGCTACACGCCCGGTACGCAGATCATCCACTACAAGGGGGAGAGCACCAGGAAAGGCGAGGTCCGCTACGTCAAGCTGTTCTATGGCGCCATGCTGCTCTTCATTGAGAAGCATCTCGAACCGGAGGGGCGCCGCCATCGCCTGCGGACGTTGACCTTTTTTCTGAGGCTCGGCATTGTGCTCCGTGCCGCACTGACGCTCGGTGGCAACGTGACCCGTCGTATCAGGTGGCCCATGCTGGATGCGCTCGTCGTGGCAGTAACAACGGGCGTGCTCGGCAGTATCCGTTTCCTGGCTCCGGACGTATCGTTTGCTCCGTGGTTTTACGCGAGTGTCGTCCCGGGCGCCGCCCTGGCATCGGTCGCGGGCATGGCGCTCCTGGGTGCGTACCGGCGCTCAGGGCATCGAACGGTTCGGGCGATCGTGCTGGGCACAACGACCGGATTCCTTCTTCTGGGGACGTTGTCATTTTTCGTGCAGAGTATGGCCTTTTCCCGATGGGTGATCGGACTGGGGCTGCCGGTCTCCATTGCCGTACTGCTGGCCATTCACGCCTGGCTTTCGGCCCGCAGGCGTGGGTCGCGCCGGGCCCTCGTGGTCGGGGGGTGGGGCGAGGCGACCCGCCTTGCGGGCCTGCTGAAACGGCATCCGAGCCCCCCCTTCCACGTGGAAGGATATGTACGCCCGGACGAGCCGCGGAGCGACGAGGGCGGCAGCGGGAGCGACGCAGTCGGCGGGGGCGGCAGCGGGAGCGACGCAGTCGGAAGCGGGGGCGGCAACGGCAGCGACGCAGTCGGAAGCGGGGGCGGCAGCGGGAGCGGCGAGGGCAGCAGCGGGAGCGGCGAGGGCAGCGGCGGGACGCCCGGGCCACCGATGCTCGGATCCCCGTCACAGCTGCGCGATCTGGTCCGGCTTCGGGGGTTCTCGGACATCGTTTTTGCGGCGCAGGACGTACCCAACCAGGTCATTTTCACCCTCATGCGCGAAATGCACGACCTTGGCGTCCAATTCCGCATGTTCAGTGAGGGTCAGGAGCACGTGGTTGGAAAATCCACCATCGCCCACGTTTCGGTGGCCAGCCTGCTCTCGCAGCTCAAAGCCGTCGAAGAACCGCGATCGCCCGCCATGCGGCGTGCCACGCACCGCATGCTGGCCCTGTCAGTTGTCGCCCTGTCCCCGGTGGTCTGGCCACTGTCGCGCCTGATGGCCCGGAAATCCGTGGTGCGCGCACTCATGGACCGGCTACCCGATATTACCGCCGTCGCACGAGGGCGCCTCGCACTGGTCGGCTCAGCGCCCGAACACGCCCACCTGCTCCCCCCCGCGTGGGCCATCAGCCCGGGAATGTTTCCGGTCATGGACCCGGATACGAACACCGGGGACGCTCAAGAGTTGACACCGGATGAAATCAGGAAGGCGTACTGGTTTTACGCCATGCACCAATCGCTCGCCACGGACCTTGATATAGTGGCCGTAAGCTTAAGATGAAAAAAATCATCCTGCTGGAATTTGAAAGACCGCTCGCCGAGCTCGAAGCGAAGCTCGAGGAAATGCGCCAGGTCCGCTCCGAAGATCCGTCGCCGGAGCTGCTGCGCAGTATAGAAAAGCTGGAGCAACGCGTCGATGAGCTTCGCACGTCTATTTACACAAACCTGACGCGATGGCAGCGCGTGCAGATTGCGCGGCATCCCGAGCGGCCCTACACGCTCGACTACATCGAAGCCATGACCGACGGCTTCGTGGAACTCCATGGGGACCGCCTTTTCGGGGACGACACGGCGCTCGTGGGTGGACTCGCGACGTTCAAGGGTTCGCGCTACGGCACCTCGGACCAGAACGTCATGATCCTCGGACACCAGAAGGGGCGCGACACGAAGAGCCGTAAATACCGCCGGTTCGGCATGCCGAACCCGGAAGGCTACCGCAAGGCGCTCCGGCTCATGAAAATGGCCGCCAAGTTCGGAAAGCCCATCATCACACTGCTCGACACGCCCGGCGCCTTCCCCGGCATGGAGGCCGAAGAGCGCGGCCAGGCGGAAGCCATCGCGCGCAACCTGCTCGAAATGTCCCGCCTTCCGGTCCCTATCGTGGTCGCTGTGATTGGCGAGGGAGCATCGGGCGGCGCCATCGGAATTGGCGTCGGTGATCGCATCCTGATGCTGGAAAATGCCTGGTATTCGGTGATCGCCCCCGAAAGCTGCTCCTCCATTCTGTGGCGCAGCTGGGAGTACAAGGAAGATGCAGCACGGGCCCTCAAGCTCACCGCTCCTGACCTGATGGAGCACCACATCATCGATGAAATAGTGCCCGAACCGCTGGGAGGCGCGCACCGTAATCCGTCGTTCTGTTTCACGGAGCTGGGCAAGGCCATTGCCCGGAACCTGGCGGCGCTCTCCAACAAGGACGGCGCCACACTCACCGACGAGCGGCTCGCGAAATTTTCCGCGATGGGTGCCTGGGAGGAAGCCTGATCCATGGCCATCGCCGAAACACACGTACATACCCACCGCGTCCGGTTCAGGGAGTGTGACCCGATGGGTGTGGCCTACCACACCCACTGCATTGATTGGTTCGAGGAGGCCCGCACCGAGGCGCTCCGCAGCTTGGGCGCCTCCTACCTCGAGCTGCAGGAACGCGGCATGGACATGCCCGTGGTGAACCTCGCGGTCTCCTACAAGCGCCCCGTCCGCTACGACGACCTGGTCGATATTCACGTCACGTGGACACTCAACCGCACGGAGACCCGAATCCGGTTCGACTACGAGGTTGTGCGGCAGGAACATGCGGGGGTATGCATAGCCGCCCACGTGGTACTCTGCTTCATGGACCGCGACCGCGGACGTCCGGTTCCCGCTCCGCAGCAACTCGTGGAACTCGTTTCCCGGAGCGGATCATGACGCCGGTAGAGCTGGACGCTTTCATTGCGCGCGCCGTGACCGAAGACCTCGGAGGCGGCGACATCACCTCGGCGGCGACCCTGCCTGCCATGCTGTCGGGCCGTGCTACGATTGCGGCCAAAGCACAAGGTGTCCTGGCGGGCACAGACATCGCGACGCGCATCTTCCATCACGTCGGCCCCGACCTGCACGTCACGTGGGATGCCCGGGACGGAGACGGGGTCGCGCCGGGCATGCACCTGGTCACCATCGAGGGCCCGGTGGCCGCCCTCCTCGCCGCCGAACGCACCGCGCTGAACGTACTGCAGCGCATGAGCGGCATCGCTACCCTCACCGCCGCATTTGTACGCGCCGTCCAGGACACCGACGCCACCATCCTGGATACGCGCAAAACGGCACCCTGCATGCGAACGCTCGACAAATACGCCGTACGCTGCGGCGGCGGCCAGAATCACCGGTGCGGACTTTGGGATATGTATCTGATCAAGGAGAACCACATCGCGGCGGCTGGTGGCATCCGGGCGGCGCTGGACCGGGCGCTGGCGCACCGAGAGGCCAGCCGCGACGGCACAACTGGCCGCGACGACACAACCAGCCGCACCCGTCGCATCGACCCGAAAATAGAAATCGAGGTCACCTCGCTGCGTGAACTTGATGAGGTGCTGGAACACGGGGGTGCCGATCGCGTGATGCTGGACAACTTTGTGCGGCGTGCAGTGCATGGTGTGGACGCGACGCTGCTGGCGGAGGCTGTGAAGCGCGTGGACGGGAAGATTGAAACGGAGGCGTCCGGAAATGTGGATATCACGACGGCGCGGCCCATTGCCGAAACCGGTGTCCAGTACATTTCTGTGGGCGCACTCACCCACTCGGTCACGGCGCTCGACGTCACACTGCTCATCCACACTGCCTGAACCCTGCCGAACGCTACTGCCTGAATCCCACTTCTGACACCCCGGTCCCATGCTCCAGGAGCAAAGCCGACTTTTCCAGCACATTCTGTTCTTTGTCGATGCCCTTCTCGTCGCTGCGAGTTGGGTGCTCGCCTATTACGTGCGATTCGAGCTGTTTCCGGCGCTCGGCGTCTTTCCCCTCCCCGAGTGGCTGCCGCCCGGACGGTACATGGGTTTCATTCCGTGGGTGCTGATTGTGAGCATGACCGTCTTCTGGGCATCGGGCCTCTACGTGCCTGATCGTGCCCAGCGGGCTACCTCGCTCGTGCTCTCGGTGCTGAAAGCCATCCTTCTCGGTGTCATTGCCGTGGCGGCATCGCTTTCGTTCTACCGCGAACTCTATTTCTCGCGCCTCACGCTCGGCCTCTTCGGCCTCTTCACGCCTCTGTTGATCGTGAGCGTACGGCTCGGGCTCTATCTGTTCCTGCGGGCCGGCCGGCGGCGCGGCAAGTACCTGCGCCGCGTCCTGATCGTGGGGGCGGGCCGCGTGGGGCAGCGCCTGCGCGAGGCCTTCGTCCAGTATCCCTGGATCGGGTTTGAGATGGTCGGTTTTTTGGACGATGCGAAGCAGGGCGACAACATCCTGGGCACGACCGGAGACATCGCGCGCGTGCTCGACGAAGCCGAAGCGGCCGGACGGCCCATACAATATGTATACATCGCCCTCCCGATGTCGGCCAGCGAACGCATTGAAGGGCAACTCAACGAACTGTCGTCACGACTGGCCCACGTCTGCCTCGTGCCTGATATCTTCGAATTCGACTTCCTGAACGGCCGCGTCACGGACATAAACGGCATGCCGGTGATCCACCTGATTGACGAGGCCCCGATTGACATGCGGCGCCTCGTGAAGCGGACCATGGACCTCGTATTTTCAATCGTGGTTCTCGTTGTGCTCTCGCCGCTGTATGCCACGCTTGCCGTGGCCGTCAAGCTGTCCTCACCAGGACCTGTATTCTACCGTCAGCAGCGCATGGGGCTCAACGGGCAGACCATTGACATGCTGAAATTCCGCTCCATGCCAGTCGATGCCGAAAAGAAGTCCGGGGCTGTATGGGCGCGGCCCGCAGATGACCGCGCCACCCATGTGGGTGCCTTCCTGAGACGCACGTCACTCGACGAGCTTCCGCAGTTCATCAACGTGCTCAAGGGAGACATGTCGGTTGTCGGGCCGCGCCCCGAGCGACCGGTCTTCATTGAAGAGTTTCGAGAGCGCGTGCCCCGGTACATGCTGCGCCACAAAATGAAGGCCGGTATTACGGGTTGGGCCCAGGTCAATGGCTGGCGCGGCAACACTTCGATTGAGAAGCGCATTGAATTCGATCTCTACTATATCCAGCACTGGTCGCTCAAGCTGGACATCAAGATCATGCTCATGACCCTCCGGAAAGGATTCGTCCACGAACACGCCTACTGAGCCCTCCTGTGATCCAGCTACAGAATATTTTCCTGGCCTTCGGTGGCCACACCGTGCTCGACAGCATCACGTGGTCCATACGCGAAAAGCGCAGGATCGGACTGGTCGGACCCAACGGCGCCGGCAAAACGACGCTGCTGCGCCTCATTTCAGGGGAGCAGAAGGCCGACGGCGGCTCCATCACGCACGGCGGCTGGCGGGTCGGTTACCTGAAGCAGGATACCCAGGAACTCGCGGCCGACCGGACCGTGCTCCAGGAAGCGCTCGAAGCGTTTGCCGGCATCCAGGAGATCCAGACGCGGGAGAAAGAGCTGCTGGCCCAGATGGAGAACTACCAAGACCACTCTGACGATGCGTACGCGCGCATCATGGATGATTTTGCGCATGTGCATGAGCAGCTTGCCGCCCGGGAGGCTCACCTGATTGTGCCCCGGACAGAGTCGGTCCTGTCGGGCCTTGGCTTCGGGTCCGATGACATGCACCGGCCGCTGAAGACGTTCTCGGGTGGATGGCGCATGCGCGTGGCGCTGGCTCGCCTACTCCTGGATCAGCCCGATGTGCTGCTGCTCGATGAGCCCACGAACCACCTGGATATTGACAGTATTGCGTGGTTGGAGGATTACCTGAGAACGTATCCCGGAACCGTGGTGTTGGTCTCGCACGACCGCCGGTTCCTGGACCGCATGACGAACTGGACCGTTGAGATCATGCAGGGCCGCCTCACGGAATACGCCGGCAACTACGATTTTTACCTCCAGGAGCGGCAAATCCGGCGCGAGCACCACCGTGCCGCGTGGGAGAACCAGCAGAAAATGATCCAGGACACGGAGCGCTTTATTGAGCGCTTTCGGGCCAAAGCCACCAAGGCAACACAGGTCCAGAGCCGGGTCAAGGCCCTCGACCGGCTGGATCGCATTCCGGAACTCCCGCCCGATGATGCGCAGATTTCATTCCGCTTTCCGAAAGCTCCCCGCTCGGGCAAGGTGGTGCTCGAACTGTCCCGTTTTTCGAAGACGTACCCGAGCGAGTTCGGTGACATCAAGGTGTTCGAGAACGCCGAGCCGGTGCACATTGAGCGCGGCCAGAAAATTGCACTCATCGGCCGCAACGGTGCGGGCAAGTCGACACTCGCCCGCATGATGCTCGGCACCGAGCCCTTCGAGGGCATGCGTAAGGAAGGGCACAACGTGCACATGCAGCACTTTGCGCAGCATCAGGCGGAATCACTCAATCCGAACCAGACGGCGCTCGATGCCCTTCGAGAGGTAGCCTACGAGCGCAGCGAGACCGAACTGCGCACCATTCTGGGCGCGTTCCTCTTCCGGGGCGCCGAGGTCGAAAAACCCATCCGCGTGCTCTCGGGCGGAGAGCGCAGCCGCATTGCGCTGGCCCGGACATTGACCTCGCCCGCCAACCTGCTGGTACTCGACGAGCCCACGAATCACCTGGACCTGCAGTCCATCCAGGTATTGATCGAAGCCCTCACGCAGTACTCGGGTACGTTTGTGCTCATCTCGCACGACCGGCATTTCCTGGATGCGGTCGCCACGAGCGTCTGGCGCGTCGAGGATGGCCATCTATTCCAGTACGATGGCACGTACGCCGAGTACGAATGGAAGCAGCGGGCCGTCGAAGACGAGGAGAAGGCGGTGGAAAAACACCGGGCAAAGCGGAAAAAGGCCGACCGCGTCGAGAACCGCAAGGACAGCGAAGAACGCGCCAGGGCGCAGGAGGCCAGGGACGGGGACGGGAACAAGCGGGCATCCTCCGAGCTTGCTCGCCTGAATGATTACCAATTGAACCGGAAACACACGGTGTTGGAATCGGACATCCTCGACCTTGAGACCGAGAAGGAGTCGATGGAATCCCGCCTGGCCGATCCGGAAATTTTCGCCAATCCGGAAGCGGGCAGGAAACTCATGGCCGACTATGAAGCGTTGCAACAAAAACTGACGGAGTGCTACGCACGTTGGGAGATAATGGCTGAAGAGCTTACGTCCCGCTCTTGATGAACCTGAATCCTGTCCGCTCCATGGCACGCACTGTTTCCCTTTCTTTCCTTCCGGTAGCCTGCTGGCGACTGCTGTGCCTCGCTGCGGTGTGGAGCACCGTTGTGCCCCCCGCTCATGCCCAGCTGAGCCGACTTCCGGCGCCTGACACTACGCGGGGTACATTTTTCGGTACATCGACGGCCCTGGAGGGAACGCTGGCTGTCGTTGGCGCACCAGGAGCCGATGCCTGCGGCACGCGCTCCGGAGAGGTGAATGTGTTCCGGCAGGCCGACGATGCCATGTCGTGGACGCTCGAAGCCACGCTTACCCCCCGCGATTGCCACGAAGAGCATTTCTTCGGCAGCCATGTCGATGTGTCGGGCACTCTCATTGCCGTCACGTCGAACCGGCCTTTCTTCCGCGAATCGACCTCGAACGCGGTTTACATTTTTGAATTCGACAGCCTGGACGGCACCTGGAATCAGGTGCAGCGCATTGAGCAGCCGGCAGGGGACCATCGAGGCGAATTTGCCAATGCCATGGTCCTCACCGGGGACCGGTTGGCGGTCACAACGGCGGGCGATACATCCGGAAATACGTATAACGGTGTGGTCCATGTCTTCGAGCGGCAGGACGGCCACTTCGTGCAGACGGCCATGCTGGAAAGTCCCCTCGGCGCCGATGAGGCCGTCTTCGGGGCATCCATTGACGCCGATGGCACCCTGTTGGCGGTCGGCGCATCTACCTGGGCCCGCGACGAGCCGGGCATTGTATTTACCTACCGGCGCGAGCCGTCGGGAAGGTGGGTGCTCGAAGGAACCATTCGCGGCGTCGATTCCTTTTTTGTACCCATAAGCCTCTCTGGCGCGCGTCTTGCCATCGGGGAGAGCCGGGCGCGGCGCAATGGCAGCGGACGCGTTCGCATTCTGGAGCGGGATTCGGACGGATCCTGGGAGCTGACGCATACTATTCGGCCAGCGACGCCCTATGATCACGGCGCCTTCGGGTCGCTCGTGCGCATTTCCGGCCGTCGTCTGGCGGTGGTTGGATACGACGAACAACTGGCCATGGACCGCAATATTGACCGTATCGTGTACGTGTTTTCGCTGTCCGACGACAGCGAGTGGCGGCAGACCCAGGTGGTCGATGTGGGCGATACGGCGTTTGCTTCATCCATTGACCTTCTGGGCCAGATGGCGCTCATCGGAAAGGCCGGCGATGCCGTGGCGGGAGAGGCGTACGTGTCGCGTCTGCGGTGAATGGGTTGGGACGGCACGGGACGAGACGGCCAACGGTCCGTCAGGGGAATCGCTTCGTGTAGACGTGGCAGTACGGGAGGCCACCCGTGCGGGCATAGTAGTTCTGGTGATAGTCCTCGGCCTCCCAGAATGGACCAGCGGGAGTGACTTCCGTGGCGACTTCCGTGCCGTGCTCTCGGAGCTCGGCAATCAGCCGATTGGCTGTCTCGCGCTGGGCGTCATCCAGATGGAAAATGGCCGATCGGTACTGCGTGCCCACATCCGGCCCCTGTCGGTTGCGCTGGCCGGGATCGTGCGTTTCGAAAAAGAGCTTCGCGAGCTGCTCGTACGTGACGCGCTCCGGATCGAACACAACCTCGACGGTTTCCGCGTGCCCTGTGCGCCCACCACAGACCTCCCGGTAGGACGGATTGGGGACATTGCCGCCGCAATAGCCCACCCGCGTGGACAGCACACCCGCCTGCTGCATGAAATAGAAATCGGTGCCCCAGAAACATCCGGAGGCAAAAAGAGCGCGTTCGGTATGTGGTTCAGGATTCATTTCGTGAGACGGTTCCAGCATGGACGGGGGCGTGGTCATGCGCCCGGGTCAGTCTGCGGGCTGAAACAAAAGGGAGATGGAGTTCACGCAGTGCCGGGTATTTTGCGGGGTGAACCCTTCGCCCGTAAATACGTGCCCCAGGTGCCCCTCACACCGGGCGCAGACAATTTCCGTGCGGCGCCCGTCCGCGTCCAGGACGCGCTGAGCGGCACCTTCCACGTCGGCGTCAAAGCTGGGCCATCCGCACCCCGAATCGAATTTGTCGTCCGACCGGTAGAGCGGCGCGCCGCACTGGCGGCACACGTAGGTGCCGTCCGCCGTGTGCTGGTAGTATTCGCCGGAAAAGGGAGGCTCCGTTCCTTTTTGAAGAATGACACGTTCTTCCTCGGGTGTCAAAGCGTTTTTTTTCATGGTGTAGCGTTTCGTGGTAGGGACGCAGGTACCCGTACCCGTATCATGAACGAAGGGTTCTGACCTGCCTTTTGACTTCCCGGACGTAGCACTCAGCACCGAATATGAGCCATTCATCGTGTTTTGGCGCGGAGACGAAAACTTCCGGCGTATATTTATCCTGATAACCTGCCCATGGTAGACGCACGCAGACCCAGGCCACATAGAAGCGCGTTGAAAAACCATCACACACCCTTCTGCGGCGGCGAAACGCCATCTACTGCGTTGTCCCTCCTTCGAATAGCGCTGCTATTCGGCGTCGGGACGCCTTGCATCTGTCATTCCGGCGCTCGCATCTTGGTGCACGCTGATTCTTCAACACGCTTCTAGACCCCATCTTCATGCCGAAAACTTTCATTTG
>JAJCYR010000061.1 GCA_029262775.1 Bacteroidota bacterium | reverse complement strand
ATAACCGGACTTGAGGTGCTCAACACGCCTGAGGGAGACCTCGTCGTCGCCATAAGTGATCGGCATATATACTGGTTTAACCCGATAAGCTCGACCTGGTCTGAACAGCGGCTCCCGACTTTTGGACATTCCAACAGCATCCAGACGGTAGGTGATTCAACCGTTGTGGTGTCTACGAGCGTTACCGGATTGCACGTGCTATCGAGTGACCGGACCGTCTTTACAGCTGACTTCGTGGAGCCGCACTGGCAGTGGTATTCATTGACGGTTGCAGAAAGTGGGCGCTGGATAAGCGCGGGTGATCTCGGAGTGTCGTGGTCCGATAATGCTGGAGCGTCTTGGTCTCCGATTGACACATTGTTTGTGGATTCCTGTTGCACCGGGCCGGCTCTCGTCCGGTCTCTGCGGGGAGGAATCACGGTTGCCTGGGCTCTGACAGGCACGTTTGAGCGTAACTTCCCTAGACTACACTACTCCACAGATGAGGGATCCACGTGGTCGGATTCTTCAGAGGTTGCATTCCGCCTCTTCTCCTCAGAAATTCTTGACTTCCTCAGCACACCCGAGCATGTTGAGATTCAGATTTCCCAGGTAAGACACCTCGCCAGAAGGACTTGGGCCGATCCGCTCGTCGAGTTCACGTCAGGTTTCATCGCCAAAGATGCCACCTACTCGCCTATGTGGGGAGTTATTGCAGCATTCTATGACGGTCTTGCTATTCTTGACGAGTCCAATTTGAGCTGGTCGCCATTTGGACCTCAAATGGGCCTGAGGGAAGTGGCCGTATCGGAATCTGGTAGCATATATGTAGCGGATACCGGTGGCTTTAATAACATTTGGAGAATCGATCCCATTGTCACGAACACAGAAGCGCCCGAACACGAAGTGCTGTCAGAGTTGACAATATATCCCAACCCTTCTTCCAGCATCATTTATCTGGCAGGATCAAGGCAAACCGGTGAATACATATTGTATGACGTCCTGGGCCGCGTCCTACGCGAAGTGGACGGAGCTGACCTTGCCGGTGGGATAGATATCAGCGATCTGGCTCTGGGGACGTACTACCTGATTGGGCATTACACCCGCACAGGTACCATTAGCACCCCAGCCTTTTTCACAAAGACAGGAAGATGATGAAGAAAATGCTTATGGGACAGGATAGAAGCCTCAGGTTTCCCCATTCAGCTCATTCTGAGCCCTTTTGAAGCTTGCATTTTGACCATTCAGACAAATAACGCGATCTGAGCGGGTGCAGGCGCATAGGTTGGAAACGCTATCAATATCTCCATTCCGAGGATAAAAATGGCAAAATGGCATGTCATCCCAACATATTGAAAAGCTGTGCTCTGGCATTCATGCTCTCGGCGGTTGTCATGCCGCACTCCGCCCCCGGCCAGGATTTTAATCTGGTTTTTGAAACAAGAGCGAATGACGCCATAAGCGGGCTTGAGGTACTCGACACCCCCGATGGTGATTTGGTCGTTGCCACAAGCAACCGACGGATCTACTGGTTTGACCCAGTAACGTCGACCTGGTCAGAGCAGCTACTCCCTTCGTACGGACGCGCAAATGATATCGAACACGTCGGTGACTCGACAATGTTTGTGCCGGGCTGGATTGCCGGACTGTACGTCCTGTCAAATGATCGGTCCGTATTTACCGCCGATTTTGTAGAGCCGCACTGGCAATGGCATTCGTTTACGGTCGCGGAAAGTGGGCGCTGGATCAGCGTCGGCGACGCCGGTGCGTCGTGGTCGGACGATGCGGGAGAGAGGTGGTCTCCAGTCGATACTCTGTTCATGGATGAGAACTCCTTTTTCACATCGATGGCTCTTGTTCGGTCGCTTCGCGGAGGCGTTACGTTTGCGTGGGCACTCACGGGTATTTCAGAGCAGAATTTCCCGAAGTTCTACTACTCCACGGATGAAGGTTCAACATGGTCGGATTCTACAATGGTAGCGCGAAGTCACTCCCTTTTCTGGATCAACTCCGTTTTGAGTACACCTGAACATGTAGAGATACAGATTGCATGGGGTAAAACACACGTGGCTCGAAAGACCTGGGCCGATCCAATGGTTGAGTTCACGTCAGATTTCGTTGCCGGATACGCAACCTTCTCGCCCATGTGGGGAGTAATCGCTGCATCCGTTGACGGGCTCTTCCTTCTTGACGAGTCAAATATGAGTTGGTCACCTTTTGGTGGTACCCAAATGGCTATCGGGGAGGTGGCAGCTTCGGAAAGTGGCAGAATATATGTGGTAGAAGTTGGTTCGCGCAAAATATTTCGTCTCGATCCGATTGCGACGCATACGGAAGCATCCGACCTCGAAGTATCACCAGATCTTGTCGTGTATCCCAACCCTTCCTCCAACATTATTTATGTGGCCGGATCGAGGCCGACCGGCAAATACGTACTGTATGACATCCTCGGGCGCGTCGTACGCAAACTGGACGGGGCGGACCTCATCAGTGGTACAAATATCGGCGATCTGGCTCCGGGGACGTACTACCTGATAGAGCATTCCGCCCGCACAGGTACCATTAGCACCCCAGCCTTTTTCACAAAGACAGGAAGATGATGATGAAAATGCTAATGGGACCGGAAGAAAGCTACAGGTTTTCCCATTCAGATCATTCAGATCATTCTGAGCCCTTCTGAAGTTCGCATTACGACCACTCAGGCAAATAACGCGATCCGAGCGGGTGCAGTCGCATAGGTTGGAATCACGATCAATATCTCCATTCGGAGGATCAAAATGGCATGTCATCCCACCATAATGAAAACCTGTGCCCTGGCATTCATGTTCTCGGCGGTTGTCTTGCCGCACTCCGCCCCCGGCCAGGATTTCAATCTGGCTTTTGAAACGAGAGCGAACGGCACCATAACCGGACTTGAGGCATTCAACACTCCTGAAGGCGATCTCATCGTCGCTACAAGCGATCGGCATATCTACTGGTTTGACCCGATAACGTCGACCTGGTCTGAACAGCTACTCCCGACTTCCGGGCGTCCTAACGGAATCCAACAGGTAGGTGACTCGACGATTGTTGTGTCGGCCGACATAGCCGGACTGTATGTCCTGTCGAATGATCGGTCCGTATTTACTGCCGATTTTGTTGAGCCGCACTGGCAGTGGCATTCGTTTACGGTTGCAGAAAGCGGGCGCTGGATAAGTGCGGGTGATATCGGCACGTCGTGGTCCGATGATGCTGGAGCGTTGTGGTCTCCGATCGACACATTGTTCGTGGACTCCTGTTGTACATCGATGGCTCTTGTTCGGTCTCTTAGGGGAGGAATAACGGTCGCGTGGGCACAGACGGGCACGTCTGAGTCGATGTTTCCGAGACTCCACTACTCTACAGATGAAGGTGCAACGTGGTCAGATTCTACAGCCATTGGGCGTCCTTACACCCAAGCCTTTTTGAGCACACCCGAGCATGTAGAGGTGCAGATTGTTGGTCGAACACACTTTGCCAGGAAAACTTGGGCCGATCCACTGGTTGAGTTCACGTCAGATTTCTTTGCCGAAGACGCAACCTTCTCGCCCATGTGGGGAGTAATCGCTGCATCCTTTGACGGTCTCTTCATTCTCGACGAATCCAGTATGAACTGGTCCCCATTCGGACCACAAATGGCCATCCTCCAAGTGGGGGCCTCAGAAAGTGGCCGCATTTATGTAGCAGAAGCGACGACGACGAACAGAATTTGGCGCATCGATCCGGTTGCGACGAATACGGAAACGCCAGAGAGCGTGTTGCCACCCGAGCTGGTCGTGTACCCCAATCCCTCTTCTGGTATCATTCACGTGGCAGGATCGAGGCAAAGTAGTGAATACTTGCTGTATGACATCCTGGGGCGCGTCGTACGCAAACTGAAAGGGGAAGACCTTGTCATAGGAACAAATATCAGCGATCTGGCTCCGGGGACGTACTACCTGATTGAGCATTACACCCGCACAGGTACCATTAGCACCCCAGCCTTTTTCACAAAGACAGGAAGATGATGAAGAAAATGCAACGAACTGTTCCCCAGGTAATTATCCTGCTCGCTTGTGTGGTCGAGTTCGTGGGGCTCCCTGCCACGACATTCGGGCAAATCCCGAACCAGGCAACTGAGCGATTGAATTTCTTTTATTCCCGCTTTGGAGACGACGCTGCGACTGCAAGGATGAACCCGGCTACAGGCATAACTGACCTGGCCTACAAATTCAGCTGGGACTCAGGAGTCGGAGGCGCCGAAGGAGCAAGTAGGTTTTTGAAAGCGAACAAGGATTGGCTCGGTTTTGATCTCGACAAGATTTCATTGGAACAAACCACTATTCGAACCCGAGATAACATTCAAAATGTTCGATACCGCCAACTTCACGAAGAGGTGCCCGTGTACCAGGCAACGGCATCTGTCAAACTACGTGGATCTCGCGTGATCGGATTTATTGGCGATATTTACAGCTCTATAGAGTCTTTATCTGGACGCTATCCGGATATAGGGACAGCTACAAGTATCGTAAACAGTAGTCATATGAAATCGGGCGGGGCAGATCAAATAGTAAACGTTGAGTTCGTCATTATCCCTGTGGACGATGGTTTTCACCGCGGAGCAATTGCGATTGGTGCAAACTCCATGAATTACATAATCGATGGTGCAGACTATTCTGTCATAGATGTCATTTCTCGTGAACTGGAAAATAGTCCTTCATATAGTCCAGCACCGACGCTTATTCCGGTGGGAATAGGTTTCGATGCAGTGGGTGGAATCCAGAAGGCTGATTCCAATCAAATCCCAACTGGAAATTTCAGGGTAACAGCCAGTGGGAAAGCGATTACGGGTGACCCATCAAACCCTGAAGACGATACGACAGTCAGTAATGTGACATTGTCTAGACTTGATTCTTCAACAGAAATGGATGGTGAGCACGTGACGGTACGGTACTCAGGAATAGCAACGTTTGTCCAGGCAGATGGAAGTGGAGACTATGTTGACATTCCTAATCCGCAGCCCAATGTCCTTACAGGCTGTACAACCACTGACGAAAATAGTGACACGGGGTTCAATGTCAGTAGTGTCCCAACGTTTTTGAAAACTCAACGTTGACCCATATGACGGAGCCATAATCGGCCATATCATGGCTTCTATGCAGGGTCTTAACTGGCTTGCCAATCGGAAGAGGGTTGAAATCGAGACCGCCCTCATATTC
>JAJCYR010000060.1 GCA_029262775.1 Bacteroidota bacterium | reverse complement strand
AAGACGGCCGACCTCGTGCTGGTCGATGGGGACCTGACGGCGAATCCGGCAGCCATCCGAAACGTGGAAACGGTATTCCGGGACGGCGTTGGGTACGATTCGCGGCGGCTGATCGAGGCCATCGAGGGGCACGTCGGGGTGCGCTGATCAGACGATGGACCGGGTGTCAGAACATGCCCAGCAGTCCAGTTCGGATCATGGCGACGGCGATGGCAGCCAGGAACAGGCTGGCCACCTTGGCAACGGCCTTGGCCGTGTTGCTGCCGAGCTTTTTGAGAAGGGCCGGCCCATACCAGTATCCGACAGCAACAAGTGCCAGGTTGAGGAGCAGTGAGCTGAGCGCGGGGAGGTAGCCAAAGCTGGACTGGTTCACCAGGATGGTCGTGATGGCGGCCGGGCCAATGGTGAGCGGAATACCGATGGGCACGATGCCCATGTCCGAGTCGTTGTCGGGATTGGACCGGTCATCCTTGTCTTCCGAGGGCGCGCGCCGCTTGTAGTCCCCGAAAATGAGGTCGGTGATGGAGAGGACCAGAAGGATAATGCCGCCCCCCACGCGCAGATCGTTCACCGTGATACCGAGCGTTGAGAAAATTACATCGCCCGCGAAGAGGATGACGCCGGCCACAGCGAATGCGGTTGTGAGCGCCTGGATTATTAACTTGTGACGGGCTTTTTCGCTCAGACCATCCGTCAGGCCAATGAACAGCGGCAACACGCCAGGCAGGTTCATGGCCACAAACAGAGGCAGAAATGATTCAATGTAGGGTGTCACGTTGGGCAGGGTTGATTATCGTCGTGGCTGTGAGCGCGTGCAACGACGGATCGGAAGTTACCATTGGCGAAGGGGAAGTACTTCCCTACGAGCAGATCGGATTTGGCCAGAAGGCCGCACGCCAGGAGCTGGTGGAGCGGCTGGCGCGCTCGGAAGCGGAGTGGGAGGTGATTGCGCCTCTTGTTGCGCCGCAGGAGCCGTTCCACCCGGTCGATTTTTCACAGAAGATGGTGGCCCTCATGGCCGTCCCGGTCGAGAGCGGAGGGTATGCCGTTGAAGTGGAGCGGGCCGAAGTGGTGCGCGACACGGTCGTGATTTCCTACGTCGTCTACACGCCGGGATCCGATTGCATCAGCACCATGGGGCTCGCCGTGCCGTTCCAGGCAATATCGCTCAAGCAGGCGCCGGGTGCGGTGCGGTTTGAGAAGAAAAAGGAGCGGTACTCCTGCGAGTTGTGACTGGGGGCGTCGCTCAGACGGATTGGACCAGGGCGGGATTGTCGACCTTTTCATCAGATTCGATGAGCCCGTCGCGCAGGCGGACAATGCGGCGGGCGTGCCGGGCAACTTCTTCTTCGTGGGTCACGACGAGCAGCGTGTTGCCGCGCCCGTGCAGTTCCTCGAAAAGGTGCATGATTTCGACACCGGTTTTTGAGTCGAGGTTGCCAGTAGGCTCGTCGGCCAGCAGGATAGCCGGGTTGTTCACGAGCGCGCGCGCTACGGCGACGCGCTGGCGCTGTCCGCCCGAGAGCTCGTTGGGTTTGTGGTCCATACGGTCACCCAGGCCCACGTTCCGGAGCGCCTGGGCGGCCATTTCGCGGCGCTCCGAGCGGCGAATTCCCGAGTAGATGAGGGGCAGCTCCACATTCTGTAGGCAGTTCACCCGTGGCAGCAGGTTGAATGTCTGGAAGACGAATCCGATTTCCCGGTTGCGGGCAGCCGCCAGTTCGTCGTCATCCATACCCCCCACATCGGCCCCATTGAGGATGTAATGCCCACTCGATGGGACGTCCAGGCAGCCAATGATGTTCATCATGGTCGATTTTCCCGAACCCGACGGGCCCATGATGGCCACGTACTCGTTTTGGAAGATGTTCAGGTCCACACCATCGAGGGCGCGAACCTCCTGCGTGCCCATCTTGTAAATTTTGCGTACGTCCTGCAGCGTGATGATGGGATCCATGGGGCGCCTCAGTTTGATGTCAGGACAACTG
The DNA here is from genome assembly GCA_029262775.1 of Bacteroidota bacterium. GTDB lineage: Bacteria > Bacteroidota > Rhodothermia > Rhodothermales > UBA10348 > 1-14-0-65-60-17. The sequence continues at coordinate 4,998 of JAJCYR010000060.1, read as the reverse complement.
GACGCAGGTCATCGTCGGAGCGGACCTCGACGGTATCGCCCGGGCGCAGCGTGCGGGACACGGCCCGGTACGGCCCGGTAATAATCTTCTGACCAGCCGTGAGGCCGCTGGAAATGACAACGTGCGTATCGTCCGAGATACCGGTTTTGACTTCCACCATCTCGGCTTTGCCGTCGGCCATGACGAACACTACGCGGCGCAGGTCTTCTTCTGTGGGGTCAAGAGCCGCTTCATTATCAGGTGCCGGCTCGTCTACAGCCGACCCGTCTTCTGAACCAGATGCGGCCCCGTTACCCGCGCGCCGCTCTTCCCGCCGCTCTTCCCGCGCAAGCGCGGCGAAGTCGCGGACGGTCACGGCCTGGATGGGCACAGCGATGGTGCCTTCGAGGGTCTCCGTGAAAATATCGACCGTGCCACTCATGCCCGGACGGAAGTTGGGCGTCTCACTGGCCGCCGTGATCTCATTGCCGGCGAGGGCGGCATTCTGAGCGAGCTGACCGTAGACGGTATTGTGCGCATCCAGAATCCGGATTTTGACTGGGAAATTGGTGATCTGCTCCTGCGTTCCCTGCCCCTGGGTGCGCGCCGAATTGGCGATCTCGGTTACCACGCCCCGGAACGTACGGTTCTGATAGGCATCGATTTCGACGGCCGCGGTATCACCGAGTGCGACGTTCACAACATCATTCTCGTTGACGTCGACTTCGAGCTCCATCTGGTCCAGGCGGGCGACACGCATCATCTCTGTTCCGGTCATCTGGGTCGTGCCTACAACGCGTTCACCCAGCTCCACATTCAGGATGGAAATGGTGCCCTCAATGGGCGCGTGAATGATGGTCCGGCTCAGGTTCTCCCTCATTTCCGACAGCCGAGCCTCATTGATCTGCACGCTGTACTGGGCGGCTTCAAGATTGGCCTTGGCCGTCTGGTACCTGTTTTCGGCCGTATCGAAATCGGACTTGGAGATGGCGCCCGCACTGAAGAGTTCCTTTTGGCGGTTGTACTCCAACTCGGCGTTCAGGACATCGGCGCGGCGAGCGGATTCAGTGGCCTTCGCCTGCAGGACAGAGGCCTCCGACTGTTCTACCTGGGCCTGGTAAAAATCGGGTTTGATGCGGACGAGGAGGTCCCCCTTGCGCACGAAGTCCCCTTCGTTGATGGGCAGCTCGATGATTTCGCCCGACACATCGGGGCTGATCTTGACTTCCGTCTCCGGCTGAATCTTGCCTGATGCCGTTACGACCTGCGTCACGGTGCGGATTTCCACGTCGACTGCTTCAACGAGCGTGGATCGTTCGGTACTGCCGAAGAGTCCAGTCATCTTGCCGATGACGGCCACGGCGACCACGACGATGATCAGGCCAATGAGCAGCGTTATCAGGCGCCGCGTCGGGTTCTTCTTGGGAGGCATGGGGTCTCTATGTGTTCACATGGGGCAGGAGACTCATTCAAAGAGTTCCTGCTCGGGATCGAGCGTACCCTGGTAGTAAGCCAGCACACGCTCCTGGAAGTGGAATTCAAAAACGGCCTGTGCCCGCTGGGACGCAGAGTCCGTATATGCGGCCTGGGCCTGCGTCAGCTCGACGAGCGTTGCATCGGCCAGATTGTAGCGCTCCCGGACAATTTCCAGGGCCTGCTCGGATGAGCGAAGCTGCTTGGCGGTCACGTCGAGGCGCTTCGTTGCCGTCAGGTAGTTCTCGTAGGCCTGGCGCACTTCAAGCGCCACGTTCTGCTGCGCGTTCTCGAGGTCAAGCTGCGCATTCCGGAACTGGACCTGGCTGCGCTGGATGTTGGTATGTGTGTTAAGACGGTTGAAAAGCGGGATGCTCAGGGAGAGTCCAACACGCTCGCTACGGTTGAGGTCGAGCTGGTCGCCGAAGCTGAAGAGGGAGCGCCGCGCCGAAGACCAACTGGTACTGACGCTGCCGCTCGCCGAAAGCGTCGGGTACCGACCAGCTTTGGCCACACGTACACTCTGGGCGGCCGATTCGATGGTCATTTCCTGCGAACGCAGGTCGGGGCGGAGCTCAAAGGCCGTACGAAGCATGGTTTCGGCCTGGTACATGCGGGGAGTTGTGTCGATATCTTCTGCGCGTGGAGCCTCAAAAGCGTATTCGCCGAGCGGATCGAGTTGCATCACGCGCATGAGACGCGTCTTGTTGACCTCGAACGTGTTTTCGGCCGTCAGCAGCTGGGCTTCGCTGTTCGCGAGTATGGCTTCCTGCTGATAGAGGTCGGACACCGGGCGGGTGCCTACGTTCACGAATTCGCGGATCTGCTCGAGCGATTTGCTCTGTGCGTCGACGTCTTCCTTGCGGATCCTGATATTTTCTTCGGCCAAAATCACGTTCAGATAGGCCTGTATGACGTCGAAAACGACGGTTTGCTTCGTGCGCTCAAAGCTGTATTCCTGACCTTCGAGCGTGGCTTTGGCGGCCTTCAGGCTGGCGACGTCCGAGAAGCCATTGAAGAGGTTCACCCCGCTGTTACCGCTCATGTTGAAGCCGTCGGTCCGTGTGGTGCGTTGCTCAAACGTCGTGTTATCGATAAACAGGCCGTAGTTGCGGTTCAGGCTGGAGTTCAACGAGACGTTTGGAAGGAAGTCCGCATACTCACTGGTCACGGTCAGGCCCTGGAGGTCCAGGTTGTTCTGTGCCCGGCGAATAGCCACATTGCGCTCCAGTGCGATTTCCACTGCTTCGTTGAAGGTGATAACACGCTGCTGTGCGTGCGCAGGTGCAGGGAGCAGCGTCACGATGCCGAGGAGTAGGGCCAGGCCTCCGAAGAGGATTGAAAGTCGATTCATGGGATTGGCAGGAGGTTTTGATCGTCGGATGTATATTCCACAGCTTGGACGTGTGGCCATCGGGATCGATTCCAGTGGGCCACTACGGAGGGCGTATCCCGTGGTTGCAATCGGGTTCGCCTAATACATGCCTTCTTATAATATTGGTTTTTTAGATATCGACATTTCCTACCCTGTCCTGGCGCTCGTAAGTGGTGTTGTGTTTGTTGGGGCCATGCTGCAAGGCTCCATTGGATTTGGTCTTGGGACGTTTTCGGTTCCAATCCTTTTGCTGTTTGAGCCGTCGTTTGTGCCCGGTCCGATGTTGCTGGTGGCGTTTTTTCTGACGCTCCTGCTGCTCCGACGCGAGCGGGCATCGGTTGCTTTCCGGGAGGTGTCCTGGGGCATTGTCGGCCGCGGCGTGGGGAGCGCGGTGGTCGCTGTGGTGTTTTCGTTCATGGCATCGGAGTGGATGCCTCCGCTCGTGGCTGTGCTCGTACTCGTGGCGCTTGCCATCATGGCAGCGGGCTGGAAGCTACCCATCACACGGGGCTCGCTGCTTGGTGTTGGCTTCATGTCAGGGGTATTGGGTACGGCAGCATCGATCGGAGGGCCGCCGCTGGCCATGCTCTACATGCACTCCGAGGGAGGGCGTGTCCGCGGTACACTTTCGGGAATTTTTGTGGCGGGAACGCTTCTGTCGGTGGTAGCCCTTGTGGCGTCGGGGATGTTCGGTATGCACGAAGTGTATTTGACGGGTTTTCTCATGCCGGGTGTTCTGGCGGGCTTTCTCGTCTCACGCCGAACGGCACGCATTGCCGACAATGGCTATCTTCGGCCGACGATCATTGCCGTTTCGGCGCTGGCGGCGGTGCTGTCGCTGGTGCGGTATCTGTAGGGCTGTTTCATTGCGGATTCATTGCGGAGGGGGAGGGATTCGAACAACCGCTCTGCCAATGGTCGAATTCCAAGCAGGGAGACCACCGCAGGACTTCATCGAGGCGCTTTTCCCAGAAGTAGAGTAGTTTGGACTTTTGAGTGTGGGATAATCCGCTTTGCCCACATTGACTTTTCCCCACCATTTTGCTATACTGGAGGGAGAAAATGAGGAAACGCTATGGATCAAGCCACACATCGACTCAGACCGGACGCAAAAGGCCGGATCAATCTCGGAAAGCTGGCCGAAGGAATCAGCAGCTTTCGCGCGCATAGAACCGAGGAGGGCAATATCGTGCTGGAACCCTATTCGGAGATCCCAGCCCGTGAAAAGTGGCTCTTCGACAATCCTCAGGCTCTTGAGGCCGTCAAAGCCGGACTGGCACAAGCCGCCTCCGGCGAGACAAGATCGCTCGGCAGTTTTGCCCAATACGCCGATGCGGACATCGAGTAGCGCATGTCCTTTCAGCTCAAATTCACGAATCAGGCCGAAGCCGATTTCAAATCACTTGAGGAGGACAAGAGTCTCCTCAAGCGACTCAAAGCCGTCAGGAAGGCTTTGGGCTATCTCGAAGTGAATCCGAGACATCCCAGCCTCAATACCCATAAATACAGCTCCTTTTCCGGCCCGAACGGAGAAGAAGTTTTTGAGGCATACGCAGAAAACAAGACCCCCGCAGCCTACCGCATTTTTTGGTTCTATGGCCCGGCGAAGAAAGAAATTACAGTCATTGCAATCACCCCTCATCCCTGAAGACAAGCATCCCTGCGATGACGAGGTATTCGTGACTCCAATGCAATGCGAACTTGATGGTATCGCGAGTTCGCAATACCGGCAAAAATGGCGGAGGGGGAGGGATTCGAACCCTCGATACCCGCGAAGGTATGCCGGTTTTCAAGACCGGTGCATTCAACCGCTCTGCCACCCCTCCGATTGGGCGCTCTTGGACGGAAAGAGACGGGCCCGGTTCCTGCCCCACGGCAATTCCGCATCCTGTCCGCATCCTGCTTCACGACAATTCTGCGACGCGAATCAGGTTCATTTTGCCTCTAAGAAGGCTGTTGAAAAACCAGAGCGCGCCCTTCTGCGGCGGCGAAACGCCATCTGCTGTGTTGTCCCTCCTCAGAAGGCTATTGAACAAGTAGAGGACACTCTCGTTCGGAGCGCCATGACAACAGATTCAAGGCGTCCCGACGTCTGCATAGCCGTAGCTACGCATAGGAGGGACAACGCGGAAGATGTTGTCATGCCGCCCGAACCCGAAGGGAACGGGGGG
>JAJCYR010000059.1 GCA_029262775.1 Bacteroidota bacterium | reverse complement strand
ATATCATGGCTTCTATGCAGGGTCTTAACTGGCTTGCCAATCGGAAGAGGGTTGAAATCGAGACCGCCCTCATATTCACCTATGTCACTGTCTACCTTCATGTTACAGACGCGACTACATCAAACGTTGGGACAGCAGTGGTTCAATGTCAATAATCATGACTGCTCTGATTTCGATGCATCGAATGTATATTATCACGTAGACATGTTTGCGGAGTACGTGATCAATATCCTTGGTGTGTTAAACACTACGCTGCCTGAAGTCGACGTGACTATACACACGACGAACAAAGATGGCGCTTCCGCATCTGCAGTGTTCGCAAAAATTACATTCGGTCACCGAAGCGTAGATAATAAAGGAGAAATATTTTATGATCCCGCAAAATTTCGAGATGTGATATATCATGAATATTCTCACATTGTAACGCATGCCATTGGTCATGATGCCCTGGCCAGTAGTTTGAATGGTGGACTATCTGAGGGCTTTGCTGATTTTATGGCTGCATCTTACACAAATGATGCTATCTTTGCAGAAAAATTCATTAACTGCCCCGGTAATCAACTAAGTCAAGATGAGAATGTGGGGGCGGGTCCAGAGTATAATCATTTGAGACGTCTTGACACATCACCAACTGTATGGCATCAATCGAATTTCGGTTCGAGCAATTATAATATTATAGAGTGTCAAGTATATAATGACGGTGTAGGGATAGTGACATCTACGATTGCCATCGGCGCAGCAGCGGGAAATGTATATGACCAGGGAATGATTGTTGCGGGCGCACTGTGGGATCTGCGCGCGGAGGCAACTGCGGGTGTTGACGTGGAAGAACTGTTGATTGATGCCATTACGGATGGCGATGGTGTTGCAAACGATGTTGGAGAGCTGGTCGACTGGATGTTGTCCGCGTACGTATCCAATCCGACCAAGTACGCTGGTCTGGACGAGGGAGCCATCAGGACGGTGTTTGCGAACCGAGGCATCCTGAATTCGAACGTCGGCGACGACTGGACGATTCCGAGTCAGTTGGCATTGTCGCTGGATGGCGAATCGCTGACATTTGCAAGTGGCAAGAAGCTGATCGTTGAGGGCAGTCTTGAGTCCGAGAATACATCCTTTGCGTTTTCAGGCACTACGGGTGGCGTCGAATTCAGCTCCGGTAGCTCCGTTGAACTGAAAACCGGTACTGTTATTCAGGGTGACGGGTCCGATGGCAATGCTCAGACAGTTGCATTCAGCGATGATGCCGTTCTATCCGGAACCGTCACGCTCGATCACATTATCGCGACAGTGGCTTTTGGAACAACCACGACGATCTCCTCCGGGGCAACACTTGTTATGGAAGGAAATCAGACCGATCCATCCCAACTCGTTGTAGATGGTACGTTGCAACATAATGGCCACATTGCCTGTGCAGGTACGTACTCGGAGATCATAAATAAGAATAACGTAGTAGGTCCGGGTACATATGGAATGGATTGTGTCGGTGCCTGTCTGTTGGCTTTTGATGGTACGTTCAAAATAGAATCTAACGTTTCGTTTTCAAACGGTGCATTTCTGGCAGCGCGTTATGGTGGTGCATTCGAAATCGATGATAACACGACTTTGATATTTGAAAGTGACGCTGAGAATTTCGATTTTGATCCTGGCTCCGTGATTGAAATGGGTGACGGCGCAACTATTGTTCTGGAAAATGCGGTAGATCTGGATGGTAGCCCCGGAAATGAGATTGTTTTCAAACGGGCAAACCCGAGCGTCGCATGGGGTCATCTGGACCTGAAGGCCGATGGCAACACGTTCGACCATGTCGTATTTGACGGGGGTGAAAAGACGGTTGAGATCAGAAGTGGCAATAATACCTTCACGAATGTCACGTTCAGGAACGGCTGGAGAGGTATCAGTTCGTATTCGCATGTGGGCGGAGGACGGAGCAGCTTCACAGTCGATAGCAGCACGGTGGAAAACGCCACCTCTGTCGGGGTTGTGGCGTACAACACCGACTTCACGATCAGGAATACCACCATTGAAGGCAGTACACAGGCAGGACTGTGGCTGGAAAACGCTACCTCACTTGCGTTCGAGGATAATCTTGTTGAATCCAACGGGGATACCTCTGATCGAAGTGGGATTGAAGTCAATGCGAGCGGTTGGTTTGAGATGGACGATGAGTCAAACAACTCGGTGAAGAATAATCCCTTTCATGAGATAGAGGTACTCTCTGGAGGACAGGCACACCTGGGTCTTTATCTCGGTCCATGCGATGGACCGCCTGAATGCGGTGGGGGTGGATTCAACAATATATTCGACACGGGAACGCAGAATACAGGTGAATACATTATCCATAATTCATCGGCATTCGGTGTGGATGCGGAGAAAAATTACTGGGGAGGAACTCCAGGAGCGGGCGACTTCAATGGGTCGGTTGATTATGATTTCCACCTCTCATCCGCGGTCTCAAAGGGTGCTGGCGGAGATCCAGTTCCGCTACAGGATCGGATCGCGAATGCACGCGCCCTTGTTTCACAGGACGTAAATGGCGTGATTGCAGATGCTCTTGCGAATCTCTACATGCTCCAGGAAATTGGTAGAAATCGCGTGCCTGGTGAGAAGGCATCGACGATGAAGGTCATTTCGGATTTTCGTGACGCGGCCATGAAACTCGGAGGCAATGCCTCGCCTACCCTGAGGGCCGCTCGATCGCGAGCCATGCTGATCGAAATGCAGGACGCGCTTCGGTATGAGGATTACGATCAGCACGGGCTCTATGTGACTTCCTTCGACGACTGGATCACGGGTCCTGCCTTGCGACTGGAATTGCTTTATTCGAAGATCTCGATGCACGAGCACCGGAAGGAGTACCGGGATGCGCTGTCCGTCGTGCAGGAGATTCGTGGACTCCAGCTTGAAAATGAGGAGGAATCTGTCCTCGAAGTCATTGAAGGAGCGCTTATCGACAGACTGGAAGAGATTCACGGAGCGGAGCAGGTGCAGTCAATGGCCCAACTGGCTCTTGCGAGTGCTTCCAAGTCGTCATCGGACGCAAAAGAGGAGCCAACATCACCCGCTGGCATGGATGGAGATGGATTGATGAGTCCGTATCCCAACCCATTCAATGCGTCCACACAGCTACCATTCAGGCTCTCATCACCCGGTGATGTGGAGATCACTGTCTTCGATTTACTTGGACGGGAGGTCGCCGTGCTGGCGAAAGGTTTTTACAGCGCAGGCAGGCATGTAGTCAGATTCTCGGCAACGAGTCCTGCATCAGGCACGTACGTTGTGCGAATGAGCGCAAGGACAGACTCAGGCCAACGCTTCTTCGATTCAGAAATAATTTCGCTGCAGAAGTGAGAAAATTCTCTTCTACACGGGCAGTCCTTCCATTTTCATGATGGCGAGGGCGTTGGTGGTAGGACAGGGGCCGCCGTGGAGCAGGTAATCGAAGGCCATGCGGCCGTCCTCGATATGTTCACGGAAGTGCCGGTTGTCGAGGCCGTCAAGGTGAATGAGCTCGAGATCGTGCGTCGTCACGAGTCCTGCGCCCCGGCCTGCGCGGAGTGCCTCAAGAATGGCCTTGCTCCCTGTGTAGCGCTCGCGGTTGTTCGTGCCGCGAAAGATTTCATCGACCAGAAACAGCAGGGGTGCGCCACGCGTGTTGTCAAGCGCCTCAAGCAGCGCCCGCAGGCGCCTGACTTCGGCATAGAAGTAGGACATGCCGTCGCCGAGCGAATCGGACACATTGATCGACGTGAACAGGCGGCAGGGGCCGATGGTCATGCGGCGGGCCGCGACCGCCGAGCCCGCCCGGGCAAGCACCACATTCACACCCACCGTGCGCAGAAAGGTGCTTTTTCCGGACATGTTGGACCCCGTGATAAGGACCACGTGACCCGGCGCGCCGAGCGAAAAGTCATTGCTGACGCGCTCGGCGGGCGGAATGAGGGGATGCCCGAGCGCTTCGGCCTGTAGAAGGGGCGCGTCTTGGCCGGCGACAGCCGGCGGGTGCGTAGAACCGTTGCCCGCGTGGACGGGCGCGTGCGCCGGATCCCCTCGAAACTCCGGAAACGTGGCCTCCGGATGCCGCCACGCCCAAGCGGCCAGCGAGCCGGCGGCTTCGAGCGTACGCCAGGCGTGGAGCCACGATGGCAACTCTTCGTGCAGCCGTTCGCCCGCGCGCGCCAAGCGGATGGAGAAAAACAGATCCCATGGCACGACGATGTTCAGGACGAGCCGGAGGACCTCGCTTTTCTGCGTGCTGGCGGCGGCCGAAAGCCACGTCAGCCGGGCCAGTTCGCGCGACGGGCTGTTATTATCCCGAAACGGGCGGCATAGCGCATCGAGGCTGGGCCGCAGGTGAAACCGGAACCGCTCAATGGCGCGGAGAACGGGCCGCAGGTGACGAAGCTGATAGTACAGATGCTCGGCATCGTCGAAGAGGTGCTCGTAGTGTCGCGAGTTGAGCAGGTACACAGCGGCGTAGGCGGTGAGCGAAAAGAGCCAGAGCGCGGACGTCCATCCGAGCGCGTGGGTCAGGGCGAACGCGGCGTTCATGGCGGCGAGCACGGTGAGCACCACAAGCAGCACACGGGCACTGCGGGACACGCGCCGCCGGCCAAGCCAATCAATAAGCACCTCGCCGTCGAACGGATGGTCTTCATGCATGCGCACGAGGCCGGCGGCTACCGCCAATCGGTACCGGAAAACGGGCATGTCACGCAGTTCACGCACCAGGTCCTGGCGCGCTGCGGCGCCGTCCAGGGCGTGGGCTGGCTCGTCGTCACACTCATCTTCTGATTCCAACAGCCACCGGCCGAGCTCCCGGCTTCCGTCCCGCGAGAGCGCCGTATCGAACAGGTGATGCACCGAGCGCGGCCCGAACAGGTTCAGATCGGCCGCGAATGGGTGGTCGCCCTCAAGCCCGAGGGCCGGAGCCACATCTACCGGTGGCGGAAGGTCTTCCCAGCGGCAGGCCATTCGCGCAAGCTCGGTTCGCCGGAGCAGGATGGCAATCCGGTGCGCGCGGAGGCGTTCAACAACCCCCTCATGCAGCCGGGCAACGACGGCGAATGCCACGGCAAAGGCGCCAAATGCCGTCCAGGCGAACCCGGACTGGTCGCCTGAAACGGCAAACGCCACGACGAGCGCACCCGTGAGCACGATGGCGAGTCGGACACGCGAGAACAGCGTGCTCCGCCGCTCCAGGCGCAGGCGCTGCACGTCGAGCCGCGCGGCGGCACGTTCGAGCCTTTTTGCTGTCACAGTTTACGCAGCTTCACGGCCGTTCCATAGGCAAGCAGTTCGGCCGCGCCTGTCATCACCTGACTGGTCACGAAACGCACGTTCACCACGGCATCGGCACCGAGCGACCCGGCCTCGGCTTGCATGCGCAGAATGGCTTCGTTACGGGCTTCGGTCAGCATTTCGGTGTATTCCTTGATTTCTCCGCCGACGAGCATGCGAATGCCCGCCATGAAGTCCTTGCCCAGGTGCTTGGCGCGGATGGTGTTGCCGCGCACGAGGCCGAGCGACTTCGAGACCTCATAGCCATCGACGGTAGGTGTATTGACGAGTATCATGGTATTTCCAGGTTGTTGTCATTCTTGCGATCGGCCAAGCGTTCCCGGATCAGCGCCAACAGGAGCACTACCGCCCCCAGCGCGGCAGCGCCGAAACCGAGCAGCAGCGGCCAGGGCAGCGCCGAGAGCGCCTGCGGTAGCACGGTCCGCACAGCGCGCCACAATGGTCCGAGCGCATACCCTGCGAGCGCAAGCGCCCCCACGGCCATGAGCGCGAGTCCTGTTATGCGGACCAGGCGGACGAGGGTTGCATTCAGAATGGATCCCACGGTTACAGGTCCCTCAAACCGCGCTCGGCCTTCGCATCGACCATGCGTTCCAGGATGAAACTGCCAACAAAGATCACAAACCCGGCACCGAGCAGAAAGACCCCGATCGCGACCAGCCACGGCAGGCCGACGACACGAAGCACGTCCCACAGCCGCCACGTCCCCTCCCACGCGAGATACACCGCCACGACGGCGAGACCGCCTCGCCAGAGGTAAAACCCGACACGGGCCGCTATATTGGGACGATGATTCACGTGGGCATATCCGGTTGTGCGGCGTGGCAGGACCCCCAAAGTACGACGTTATGGAAACCATTGAAATCGCACTCGTTCGGAGCGGCATCGAACGGCTTTCTACTGCTTCAGCGCGTCAATCCGGTCCTGGACGCCCCGCGCGTTCGGGTTGATCTCCAGCACGCGCTCGTAGGCCGCGATGGCTTTTTCGGTGGCGCCCGTCCGCTCGTACGTCTCGGCGAGCGCTACCCAGAGCGGCGCCGAATCCGGATGGAATTCCGTATTGAGCTCGTAGAGCGCGATGGCCTCACCCAACAGTCCCTCGGCGAGCAGCGCTTCGGCGACTGAACTCGTTTCCCGTTCCCTGAAATCAAAGGCACCGGCCTCCAGGTAGTTATCGCGTAGTTCGCGGTATCGGGCTATGGCGGCATCGGCTCCCTGGTCGTGAGCGGCCATGTAGACTTCCTGGGACAGCAGGAAGGGGCGTACCTGTCCGCGGTGACACGTCTTGCAGGTCATGGTGACAGGCGGCTCGCGCCGGTTCTCCATGGCGGGCAGCGTCTGGGTGTTCAGCTCCTCGAGCATGCCGATCATGTAGCGCGCCTTTTCCTTTTCTGGTTTGTCATCGGCCGCGAAGTCCATGTCCGCGAACGTTGAACCCCGGTTCACGTGGCAATGCGTGCACCGAACGCCGAGCGCCCCCGAGAAACTGCGCATGGTGGCAATGAGGTCGGCCCTGTCAATGTCTTCGGGCAGCACCTGCAAATTGGTGAAGGTGTCCGGAATTTGGGCAGATGCCCGGTCCACCGTGCCGGACAGCACGGCAGCGACGAAGAGCAGGGAAACGAAAACACTGGAAGCAGAGACGGGTAGGCGCATGGCGATGGTCCGGGAATGTGATGGGATAGCGATCCGCAAGGCTAACACGCGCGGATGAGTTGTGCCGCAGCGGCGGTGACGAATGATCCAATGCGTGTGGTGAACGGCCCGCCAGCCCCCACTCAGGACTCTGCCAGTTCCTTCGAAAACGTTTCGCCGTAGAGGTACCAGATGGCCAGAAAGAGGCTCGCTACGATGGGGCCGATGATGAAGCCCACGGCGCCAAAGAGGACAATGCCGCCGAGTGTGCCGACCAGAATGAGCAGATCCGGCATTTTGGTGTCGCGCCCAACGAGCTTCGGCCGCAGGAAATTATCGACCGATCCCACGACGAGGGCGCACCAGGTCGTAAACAGGATGGCGACCCAGAGGGGCCCCTGGACAAACAGGATGACGGCCGCTGGAATCCACACGAGGGCCGATCCGATAGCCGGAATAATGGAAAGCACGATCATGAGAGTCATCCAGAAGGCCCACCCCGGAAAGCCGACCAGGAAAAAGGCGATTCCGGCGAGCGATCCCTGGATGAGTCCGATCATAAGGCTACCCTTGAGGACGGCCCGCGTGACGGACACTATTTTTTCGAGTAGCACTTCTTCCGATTCCCGGGGAAGTGGGCTGTAATACAGAATGCGGTCCAGGATTTGCGAGCCGTCCCGCACGAAGAAGAACATGGCATAGATCAGGATGAACAGGTGCAGGAAGAACGTGGCGGTGCCGCGCGTGAGCCCAATGACCGAGTCGGCCAGAAAGGTGCCGGCGGCGGCGGCAAACTCGCTCAGCTTCGTGACCAGTTCTTCCTCGTCCGGCATCAGATTGCCCACGAACGGAAGCTGCGACAGACGATCGCTAAGTATGTTCGGGTCCTCAATCTGACTCAGGATCCACGGCCGCGCCGCCTGACTGATTTCAAGGGCCTGGTTTGCAACAAGCCCCAGAAACCCGGCCAGCGGCAGTCCCACCCCCAACAGCAGAATCACGAGGGTGCCCGATGCCCCAAGCGTACGCCTACCCCGCGACATGCGGTTGCATACGCGCGATATTGGCTGCGCCATGGCGCTGAAGACCGCCGCCAGGAAGAGCGTAATCAGAAAATCGCGCACCATCCATAGAAACAGCAACGAAATGCCGGTAACCAGGAGGAGCAGCCAGCGGCGGTGAAACGTGTTTTCAATCTGCATGCCAGAATGTAGCAATTCCCGGCGAGCCGCGCGCGGCCAGACCCGGCCTCCAGCGCGCGTCCGGACTATCTGCCCAGCTCCAGCGCGCGGCCATCCCGTGACATCATCCTTGCCACACCGCAAACCCCTTCTTCCGGAGCCGCTGGGCGAGCCAGACCTCAAGTTCGAGCGCATCGGCGCGCGTCGGAATGGGATTGTATGCCTCGAAAAGGTCGGGTCTCAGTCGCAGACCGAACTCTCGGGCATACCGGTTCGCCTTGTACCCCTCCTTGTGCTGATCCATGCGCAACGCTGGCTTGCGTACACTGCTGCCCACGTAGAGACACGTACTTCCTGTCGATACGCCGGAATTCGCCCGGCGAAAACGGGCGTTCCCCTGGACAGCCGGGTCCAGTTCTATGACGTAGACGTAGTACAAGGCCCTCTACGTGTTCAACAGCCTTGTAGGGCATGCTGCGGCCGGGTCCTCTGCATCGCGACCGGGCGACCAGATGCGCGCCAAAAATTCGAGGGTTCGTCGCTCTGTGTAATAGAGCCCACGGCGCGTCACGAAGCCAATGTGCCCGCCGTAGCGTGGCGTATCGATTTCAAGCCAGGAATTATCCGTGTCAGGCGTACAGGAGGGCGAGAGGAAGGAGTCATCCTGCGCATTGATGAGTAGTGCCGGGCGGCGGATGTCTTCCAGCACATGTTTGCAGCTCGCCTTGTCCCAGTAGTCGAGCGCATCGCGAAAGCCGTGAAGGGGCGCCGTGTAGCGGTCGTCGAACTCCCGGATGGAAGCGATATTTTCGAGGCCTTTCGTGTCCAGATATCCCGGAAAGAGCGTGGCCTTTTCAGCCACCTTCTCCCGCAAGGACCGCATGAAGCGCTTCAGGTAAATCCGGTTTTCCCTGCGCTCAATGACATCGGAGCTCGTTGTCAAATCACATGGAACGGAAAACGTCACGCCTCCGTCAGCGAGCGACTCGTGGCCCTGCTCACCGAGGTATTTGAGCACCTTGTTGCCGCCCAGGCTGAACCCGACGAGCGCTGCGTGGTCGTACCGCGTCCGGACATGGCTGAGCACCGTTTCCACATCGTCGGTTGAGCCGCTGTGATAAAAATGAACGTGGCGGTTGGGCTCGCCCGAGCAACCCCGAAAATTCCATGCCACCACATCGTAGCCGGCTCCGGTAAGCGCGCGCACCATGCCGCGGATATAGGGCTTATCGGAATTGCCTTCCAGGCCGTGGCCAATGATGACCGCATGCTGGGCGCGGTGGTGAGAATCCTCGGCATAGGCCCAGTCAAGATCCAGGAAGTCGGAGTCTGGCGTATCGATCCGTTCCCGCGTGTATGCGGGTGGCGGCACGCGACGCAGTCGTCCCCCGACAATCGTGTTCAGGTGGGCGTTGCGCAGCAGTAGTGGCGGTGAGTAGGCGTGACGCGGCATGGGCGGGGTGATTCTTTCGGCCGTAATGATAGCCGAGGGCCGTATACACGCCCACCCGCCGCAGGTTCACGTGAAAATCCGGCGCAGACGGGTTGAAAATAAATGTAACTTTTATTGTTACATTTCCTGGTATTGCACCCGCAATGCTTTGTCACGTGTTTCTGCGATCACCGTGTCGCACATGCGGCAGCGCCACCGGATCCGGTCCGGAAGTGTGGGGGCAACACCGAGCATGAGCCCTGCGAAGAATGACCAGAGCGGATAGTGCGCTTCTGGGCTCACCCAGAAGCTGTCAATTCCATTGTCACATTTGCACCGAGCGTCCAAGTTCTGTTCCATGATGATTACCTCCGGGATTCGTGACGTGGGTGCGTTCTCTTTGGGCGTTGGGCGTTGGGCGCGTTTTCCTTGTGGGCACCTGTTACGTTGCGCGCAGTACCGGCGTGTTACCAGAAGCATGACATCAGGTACATGCGCGCGGCAATTCCGTACAAAGATGCGTGACAGGTGCGACTTCTTCGCACGGTCTTGGCAGATCATTTTCAGGATATACCATAGAATTGCATCTATTCAGTTTATTTGATGATCAATAATGCTTACATTTGTACCACTTATGCCGTCTTCCGAAACCTATTGTATTGGTATCAACCACCACGCAGCTCCCGTACACATCCGGGAAAAGGTGGCACTCACCACGGCTGAGCAGCAACAGCTGCTGTCGTGCGTGGGGCAGGGAGATGGCTCGACCGTGAACGCAGGCATGCAGGGCCTCGTCGTCGTGGCCACCTGCAACCGGGTCGAGTTTTACGTGTCGCGCAATGGGAATGGTGATGCGGGTCTGTCACGCGACGAGGCCGTGGCGTTGATCGCCGGGCTTGGCGTGGACCTGGGACCGGTCGCAGACCACTTCTTTGTACTGGGCGGCGAGGAGGCCGCCCGGCACCTGGGGCGGGTGGCCGCCGGGCTCGATGCCGTGGTGCTCGGTGAGGCACAGATTCTTGGTCAGCTCGATGCAGCCATCGCACTGTCGCGCCAGCATGGCGCGCTCGATGCCCACCTTGAGGCGCTCATGCAGTACGGTCTGAAAGCGGGACGCCGCTCGCGCGCCGAAACCGGAATCGGGCGCAATCCAGTGAGTGTGAGCTCGGTCGGTATTCGCCTCGCCGAGCGCGTTCTCGGAACCCTCGATGACAGGACGGTGGTCGTGCTGGGTCTCGGAGATACGGGCCAACTGGCCCTCAAGGTGCTGCGCGGCATGCAGATCGGACGCCTCGTGCTCATCAACCGGACACCAGAAACGGCCGTGCGGCAGGCGGCCGAATTGGGGGCGGAATCGGCGTCGGTCATGGGGCTGCCGGACGTTCTCGCCGATGCCGACCTCGTGTTCAGCGCTACCGGGTGTCCGTATCCCATGATGAACCGCGACATGATTGCGCGCGCCATGGCGGGCCGGTCGGACCGCGTGCTCGTGCTGTTGGATATGGCCGTCCCGCACGATGTGGAGCCGGAGGCGGCAGGCGTACCGGGTGTAAAGCTCTTCGATGTCGATGCCCTCGAGAGCGAAGTCACGGTCAGCCTGGAAAAGCGCAAACGGGCCATTCCGGATGTAGAACGCATTCTGGACGACGAACTGGCGCGGTTTCTGGTGTGGCGCTCCCAGCGCCGCGCGGAGCCGCTCATTTCCGAGCTGCGCCAGCAGGCCGAAGCTATCCGGCAGCAGGAAGTGGCCCGGTTCACGCGCCGCATGTCGGACCTGGAGCCGGAAGTGCAGGAGCAGGTGGACCGCTTTTCGCAGGCACTCGTCCAGAAACTACTGCACCATCCGACCATGCAGCTGCGCGAAGGGGCCCGCGAGAGCGCGCCAGACGTGACGGGCGTGGTGCGGCAGCTGTTCCAGCTCGACATGCGGTCGGGCACATGAGTGTCGTCCGCGCCGGCACTCGAAAATCTGCGCTCGCAAGGTGGCAGACAGAGCGGGTCCTGGGTCTTATCGAGGAGGCGCACCCCGGCCTCCAGACCGAAATTATTCCGATGGATACGACGGGGGATTTAAATCAGCACGATCCGTTGCCCTCGATAGGAGCGAAGGGGCTCTTTACGGCCGAACTCGAAGCGGCCCTGCGCAGCGGAGCGATAGACATTGCCGTGCACTCGCTGAAGGACTTACCGACCCAGGATGCAGACGGGTTGGTGCTCGGCGCCATTCTGGACCGCGCCGATGTGCGCGACGTATTGGTGGCGAAGGGCGGACTGACGCTCGACTTGCTGCCACCTGGCGCCCTTGTCGGGACGAGCAGTATGCGCCGCGCGGCGCAGATCCGCATGCTCAGGCCCGACGTGCGCGTTGAGAGTATCCGGGGAAACGTGCAGACGCGTCTCCAAAAAGTGGAGCAGGGAGCGTACGACGCGACCGTCATGGCGGCGGCTGGACTCACGCGGATGGGTTTGGAAGGGACCGTTTCCGAATGGTTTGAGACGGGTACCATGCTGCCAGCGCCGGGTCAGGGAGCCCTCGGTGTGCAGTGCCGGCAGACGGATGAGCGCGTCCTGGAATTACTGTCAGCGATCCAGGATGAGGACGTGGCGCGCGCCACGACGGCCGAGCGGGCCTTCCTGGCGGCGCTCGAAGGAGGCTGCTCATCGCCCGTGGCAGCGTATGCGGTCGTGGGAGGTGCAGCGGGCGCGGAGGGGGCGGAGGGCGCGGAGGGGGCGGAGGGCGCGCGCCACGAAGTAGAGAGTGGGTCTGCAACCATCGTCCTGGAAGGCCTGGTGGCCGCGCCCTCGGGAGAAAAAAGCATCCGCGTCGTGGACAGCGGGGCCGATGCCTCTGCGCTGGGCCAGGCCGTGGCGGAGCTGGCACTTGATCTCGGAGCAGCCCGCCTGGTGGCTTCCTACGGGGGGCCGGCGCCTTCGCCGCGTCGCCTGCGCGGTTGGCGGGTTCTCGTCACGCGGGCCGCGCATCAGGCGGAGCCACTCTGCCGTGCGTTGGAGGCGGAAGACGCAACACCCGTAGCCATTCCCGGAATCGAAATTCATACGATTCGACCAAACCCTGCGCTGCACGCGGCACTGGCCGATCTCGACGCGTTTGACTGGGTGGTCTGCACCAGCACGAACGGTGTGGAGGTGCTCTTTGACGCGCTGACGACGGCGGCGGCAGCCGGGACGGGGGGCGCTGCCGGGGGCGGCGATCTGCTGTGGCCGGAGCGCGTGCGCGTGGCGGCGGTCGGAAGCCAGACGGCCGATGCGTTCCGCTCACGCGGCGTCCGGAATGTCTTTGTGCCAGAAGTATACACCGGCGAAGAGCTGGCCAGTGCACTGACCGTCGCCGAGGGCGCCCGGGTGCTCCTTGTGCAGGCGTCCGCGGCGCGCCCTACGCTCGCCGATGCACTGCGCGCGGCCGGTGCTCATTTAGAGGTCGTCGCAGCCTACGACACGGCCGAGGCCGAGGTCACACCCGGAGCGCGGAAAGCCCTCGAGGCCGGCGTTCAGGCGCTCACCTTCACCAGCCCTTCCACGGCGCGGGCCTTTCGCTCGCAGTTTGGCGCTCTGGCTGACCAGGTAGCCGCGCGCGCCGTTGTGGCCGCAATTGGCCCCGTCACGGCCCGCGCCGTGGAAGCCTTGGGCTGGCCGGTGCATGTGGTAGCCGATCCGCATACCGTGGAAGATCTCGTAGAGGGGTTGGCGCGGTTTGCCGACGGTGAGGCCGTCGGGTCATGAATAGGCTTGAGCGGCAACATCTCAAAAACGTCTCACAGATGGACATGCAGAAAAACGAAGAGGACATACGCGAAGGACCGCCGGCCAGCAGCCAGGCTTCCGCATGGCACCTCGTGCGCCGACCCCGCCGGCTCCGGCAGTCAGCGGCGCACAGGGCGCTCGTACGCGAAACGCACCTCTCAGCGAGCGACTTCATTGCACCGCTTTTCGTGGAAGACGGGGCGGCCGCGGCGTCGCCCATTGCGGCCATGCCGGGGCAGTACCGGTATTCTGTGGACGGGCTGGTTGAAGAGGCCGCAGCGCTTACCCGACTTGGCATTCCGGGTGTAGCACTCTTTCCCGCCATCCGCCCGGATCTGAAGGACACCGAAGCCAGCCACGCACTGCGCGAAGACGGGCTCTATCCGCGCGCCATCCGCGCCCTGAAAAAGGCGCATCCAGATCTGATTGTCGCGACCGACGTGGCGCTCGATCCGTATTCTTCGGACGGGCACGACGGGGTTGTGCTCGGCGGGCGCATCGACAATGACCGGACGCTGGACGTACTTGCCGCCATGGCTGTCGTACAGGCGCGTGCGGGGGCTGATTTTGTGGCGCCCAGTGACATGATGGATGGGCGCGTTTCGGCCATTCGCTACGCGCTCGACAAGGCCGGCTTCACGGATGTTGGTATTCTGTCGTACACGGCCAAGTACGCATCGGCCTTTTACGGACCGTTTCGCGATGCACTCAGCTCGGCGCCCCGGCCCCGCGCGGGTGTGCCAGCCGACAAAAAAACCTACCAGATGGATCCGGCGAACCGCGCCGAGGCGCTCGTCGAGGCCGAACTCGATGTGGCGGAAGGCGCGGACATCCTGATGGTCAAGCCGGGACTCCCGTATCTGGACGTGGTGAGCGCGCTGAAGGCGCGTTTTCCGGCGATTCCGCTTGCCGTATACAATGTGAGCGGGGAGTATGCGATGGTGAAGGCCGCGGTGGCGGCCGGGTACCTGGATGAGCGCGCCGTGGTGCTGGAAACGCTTCTGTCCATGAAGCGGGCGGGCGCCGACATTATTCTGACTTATCATGCAAAAGACGCGGCCATATGGCTCGCGGAGGACGCTGAACGTGGCTGAAGGTATTTCCATTTCCGAACGGGGGCGCGGCGAGAATGGCCCCATTACGTCCGACAAGCGGCTTTTCATGCAGTTGCTGGTGTTTGATGGTGTGACGGAGACCCATGCGCTCATTGCGGCCGTCGAGGCGGCCGATCTGCCCGCCGTGCTCTACGCCGACGTGCGGAGCTCGCGCAGTGTGGGACTGCTCACCTGGACAAGGCACCCCGAGTGGTTTGTAACCGGGCTGCGGCCCTTCCTGAACGCTGCGCCGTTTGCAGACCTCGCGCCGCGACCCGCCTGTACGATGATGGGCCGGACGTATGCCATCGGCTACGAATCGGATTTGGACGAGGTGCTCGTCAGGCGCCCCGTGCGGCACGCCACGACGGCGGCCTGGCCGTGGGCCGTCTGGTACCCACTCCGGCGCAAGGGCACCTTCATGAGAGAACCAGCCGAGGAGCAGCGCCGCCTGCTCATGGAGCACGGCGGTATTGGCATGGCGTATGGTCGCGCCGACCACGCGCATGACATCCGCCTGGCCTGCCATGGGCTCGATGCGAACGACAACGATTTTGTGATAGCGCTCGTGGGCAAGGAGCTGGCGCCGCTCTCCAAGGTCGTCGAGCATATGCGCAAAACGAAGCAGACCTCCGAGTACATGGAGCACATGGGCCCCTTTTTCGTGGGACACGCCCTCTGGCAGAACACCCCGTCTGTAGAATGAAATCCGCCCGGTATCACCGATGAATGAAAACATGACCCATGCGGCGCAGCGCGCTGGTTCCGGGGCACCTGCTTCCGCCATGCCTGCCTCCGCCACACCTGCCTCTGCCACACCTGCTTCCGCCATGCCTGCTTCCGCCACACCTGCCTCCGCCATGCCTGCCTCCGCCACACCTGCCTCCGCGACACCTGCTTCCGCCATGCCTGCCTCCGCCACACCTGCTTCCGCCACTGAAAACAGCCGTTTTCTGAAAACGCTCCGCGGAGAGCCAGCCGACCGGACCCCGATCTGGCTCATGCGCCAGGCAGGCCGGTACATGCCGGAATACCGCGCGCTGCGCGAGCACCATACGATGCTCGAGAGCATTCACTCGCCGGAGCTGTCGGCCGAAATCACCATGCAGCCCATGGAGGCGTTTGATCTGGATGCGGCCATCATTTTTTCGGATATCCTGCCGCCGCTTGCCGGGATGGGGCTTGACCTGGACTTTATCAAAGGCGTCGGGCCCCGCCTGGGAAACCCCGTGCGCAGTCGGCGCGACATTGATGCCCTTCGGACGCCTCCCATGGCCGAGGTCATGGGAGGTACGCTCGGCGCCATCCGTCTGGTACGCGAAGCGTTGGATACGCGGGGCATCCCGCTCATCGGTTTCTCGGGTGCGCCGTTTACGCTCGCCAGTTACGCCATCGAAGGGGGCGGCTCGAAGAGCTACGTGAACGCCAAGGGCCTCATGTACAGCGATCCGGATGCGTGGCATGTGCTCATGTCCAAGCTGGTCATCGTCGTTTCGGATTACCTGGCATCGCAGGTGGCAGCAGGGGCCCAGGTGCTCCAGCTTTTCGATTCCTGGGCGGGGGCGCTTGGGCGGCTGGACTATGAGCGGTATGCGCAGCCCTATACGCGGCGCGTATTGGCTTCGGCGCTCGCGACAGGCGTGCCGGTCATCCATTTCTCGACCGGTACGGGAGCGTATCTGGAGAGTATTGCAGCGGCCGGCCCGACGGCTGTGGGGGTGGATTTTCATACACCGCTCGACGAGGCATGGGCTCGGATTGGCATGGACCGTGTCATCATGGGAAATCTCGATCCTGTCCTGCTGCACGCACCCTGGGAGGTGCTTCACCGCGGCGCAGACGATGTACTGGCCCGGGCAGGGGGCCGCGCTGGCCACATTTTCAACGTCGGCCACGGTATTATTCCCGAAACGCCAGTCGATAATGTACGCCGCCTGGTCGATCACGTGCACGCGGCGACAGCGCGGCCAGGTAGTACGGCATGACGTCCCGCTCTGAAGCGACGTCCCGCCCTGAAATGACGCCCCTGCCGGACGAGGCTCCCGAACCTGACCTGGCTCGCGGCCCTCGGCGTACCGAGGAGGCAGCGCTGGACGTACTTGTAATCGGGGGCGGCATATCCGGGCTTGGGGCCGCCTGGCGCCTGCGCCTGGCGGCCCCACGTCTCAGCATTACGGTTGTCGAAGCCGCGGACGCGTGTGGTGGCAAGCTCGTGACCGAGCACGTGAACGGGTACACCGTCGAGCACGGCCCCGATATTTTCCTGGCGCGCAAGCCGTGGGCGCTCGAGCTGTGCCGCGAATTGGGCCTGGAAGGCGAAATCGTGCCGACCAACCCGGCGCATCGGGGCAGTTTTGTGCAGAAGGGTGGGAGGCTGTATCCGCTACCGCAGGGCATGAGTGGCCTCGTGCCGTCTCGGCTGTGGCCGCTTTTCGCAACGAGACTCCTCTCGCCCGTCGGAAAACTGCGTCTTGCCATGGAGTGGCTTGTACCGAGGCGCCGGGGCAGGACCGATGAGCCGCTCGGACAGTTTATCCGGCGCCGGTTGGGACGCGAAATGCACGAACGGATCGTGGGACCACTCCTCGGCGGCATTTATGGCGGTGACGTGGACAGACTGAGCCTTCGGGCGACCTTTCCACAGCTTCACGAACTCGAGGCGGTCCACGGAAGCCTGCTTCGCGGCATGAGGACCGCTCACCGCACGGCTGCGCGCAAGGACTTTGCGCCCGGAGACCCGGCCTTCGTGACGCTCCGCGGCGGTATGCAGACGCTTCCCGGTGCGCTCCTGGCGCACCTCACGAGCGGCGAAAACCCGGTCACCGTCCTTACGAATTGCCGCGCGGAGTCTGTGCATATAGACAATAGGCCGCAGCGGTCCAAGGTAGACCGGGTCGATAACCCGGCGAGCACAGAACTGGCGAGCGCAGACCCGGCGAGCGCAGACCCGGCGAGCACAGACTCGGCGAGCACAGAACCGGGCGACCACAGAGGGGGCGCCGTCTGGCGGGTTGGGACCCGTGCGCCCCAGCAGGCAGGTCAAGTGGTCTCGGCCCCGGTGCGCTCTTTCCGCGCCCGCAGCGTCATCATTACGGCCCCCGCGTACGCCGCCGCAGATATGCTGGAGGGTCCGGATTCCAAAGACCGGAAATCTGTCACGGCGGCCAGTGCCCTGGCCGAAGAGCTTCGGGGCATTGAGTACAACTCCGCCGTCGTGGTGACCGTCGGGTTGAGGCGTCAGGACATAGCCCATCCGCTCGATGGATACGGGTATCTGGTGCCCGAAATCGAGGGGAAGGCCGTTCGGGCGTGCACGTGGAGCTCGTCAAAAATTGAGGGCCGCGCGGCCAAAGGCCGTGTACTGCTGCGGTTCTATTTCGGGCGCTCCGCCGAGGACCCGCTGCTCCGGGCCAGCGAGAAAGAGCTCCTGAGCCACGTCGCCTGCGAACTCGTCGACGTCCTCGGCGCAGCGCCCGGCGCAGCCGCGCGGCCCGACCTGGTCCGCGTGCGCCGCTGGCTGCGCTCGCAGCCCGCCTATACGATGGGCCACCCGGAGCGGCTTGAGCGCATGGACCGCCTGGTACAGCAGCTTCCCGGACTCGTTCTGACCGGATCGGCCTACCGGGGCGTCGGCATCCCGGATGTCATCCGGCAGGCTGGTGATGCCGCCCATACGGTGCTTGCACGTCTTGAGCGGAACAACTGAACAGACATAACAGACGTGATGCACGACATGCAGATTGAGGAATCCATCCGACTCTTTACCGAAGCGCAGGAGCTGATGCCGGGCGGTGTAAACTCGCCCGCGCGGGCGTTCGGGGCCGTGGGTGGGCAGCCGCTCTTTATTGACCGCGCCGAGGGCGCCACGATGACCGATGTGGACGGCAACCGGTTCATTGACTACGTACTCTCCTTTGGTCCCATGATCCTCGGACATGCGGACCCCGAGGTGACGCGCGCCCTGGCCGAGGCCGCGGCGAAGGGCACGAGCTTTGGTGCGCCGAGTCCGCTGGAGGTGGCGCTCACGCAGCTCATCCAGGCCGCCATGCCGAGCTTGGATCTGGTGCGGCTCGTGAATTCGGGGACAGAGGCCACCATGAGCGCCATCCGCCTGGCGCGCGCATTCACCGGGCGCGACAAAGTCGTCAAGTTCAAGGGTAACTACCACGGGCACGCCGACGTGCTGCTCGCGAGCGCCGGATCGGGCGTGGCAACACTGGGGCTGCCCGATTCCCCGGGCGTCCCGAAGCACGCCGTCCAGGACACGATCGTACTGCCCTGGAACGATCTGGAGGCGGTGGAGCGCTGTCTGGAAGCGCATCGCGGGCAGATTGCCGCTATCATCATGGAACCCGTGACGGGCAATATGGGGGTCATTCCACCCGCTGGCGGGTACCTGGAGGGCGTGCGCCGCGCGACGAAAGCCTGCGATACGCTACTCATTTTTGACGAGGTCATGACTGGTTTCCGGGTGCATCCCGGGGGCGCCCAGGCGCTCTACGGCGTCACACCCGACATCACGGCGCTCGGGAAGGTTATCGGGGGTGGCCTGCCAGTGGGCGCCTATGGTGGCAGACGGGACATCATGGACCTGGTGGCGCCGGTCGGGCCCATGTACCAGGCGGGTACGCTCTCGGGCAATCCTCTGGCCATGACAGCCGGTGTAGTGACGCTGAGGCGCCTGGCTGAGCCTGGCGTCTGGGACCGGATTGCACATACCACGCGCCGTGTGGAAGAAGCCATCGGCGAGGCGGCACGGGGTGCCGGTATCCCGGTCCAGCAGACGCGCGTCGGCACGATGTTCACCACTTTTTTCACCGACCCCAACGCCAGTACCGATCCCGGCGACGGCGCGCAAGCCGTCATGCAAGACTACGAATCGGTGGCGGCGTGCGATTTGGAGCGCTTTGCCCGCTTTTTCAACGGCATGCTCCGTGGCGGCATTTACCTGCCCCCATCGCAATTTGAAGCGTGCTTCGTGAGCGCCGCGCACGGGGACGCCGAAGTCGAGGCGACCTACCGCGCCGCCTGCGAAACCCTTCAGAACCTGTAACGACCTGCAGAACCCGGGATGGGGCGCCGTGCGCCGCATCCATCAAAACATACCACACCCCTTGGCACAGACGTTTGGACTCATTATGCTCAACTTCGGCGAGCCTGAGGCGCCGACGATGGAGGCCGTGCTGCCGTTTCTGGAGCGGATATTTTATAACAATGCGCCGCTCGAGCGCTTTCCGACCGACGAGGCCCGTCGGGTGCGGTGCCGGGAGCTCGCCGAAAAGCGGGCGCCGGGGCTGATTGAAGACTATGCGCGCATTGGCGGATCGCCGCTCAATGCCCAGGCGCGCGAGGAGGCGGTGCTCGTTGAACAGGTGCTCACCGGGCGCGGGCACCCGGTGCGGACGTACGTGGCCATGCAGTTTACCGATCCCACGATCGCCGAGGTCATGGCCCTGGCGCAGGAAGACGGCATGGATGCACTCGTGGCGCTTCCCGTCTACCCCATCTGCGGTTTTTCGACCAATGTGGCCGCGCTGCAGGACGTGGAGCAGGCGGCGCGCGATTTGGCATGGGATGTGCCCATTCATGAACTCGCGGCGTGGCATCATGACGAAGCCTACGCCGAGCTGCGCGCGGAGAACATCCGCCGGTATGCCCGCGAGGCGGATGTGGATCTGCTCAATCCGGACACGCTGCTCTATTTTTCGGCGCACGGTACGCCCATCACATATCTGGACATGGGGAGCCGCTACGATGGATACGTCGAAGAGCATTGCGCACGGATTGCCGAACTCCTCGGAGGTCCGGCCTGGACGCTCGCCTACCAGAATCACGCCAACCGGGGCATTGCCTGGACCGAGCCGGACACCGAAGCGCACATCCGGACCCTGTCGGCCAGGCGTGTTGTGGTCGAACCGATTTCGTTCGTGCACGAGCAGTCGGAGACGCTTGCCGAACTGGACCTGGATTTTCGGGCGGAAGTCGAGGCGCTCGGCATGGACATGTACCGCGTTCCGGTCCTGACCGATCGCCGCGGACTGGCCAAGGTCCTGGCCGATCTTGTAACCCCGTTTTTTCGGGGCGATGCGCCCGCCACGCGCGGCCTCTACCCCTGTCGCTGTCGCCAGCGCGAGGGAACGGTGTGCACGAATGGCCACCGTGACGTACCCTGCCACTATGCCCGATCTGTCGCCGCCGATGACCGAATTCCACGTCCGGATGCTGCACCGTATCATACATGACGTTCCAAAAAGGATACATATGACATCATACGACTACGTCATCGTCGGCACGGGCCAGGCACTGGGCACGCTGCTGGGAAAACTCATTCCAACCGGAAAATCCATTGCCGTGATCGAGGGCGGGCGTGTGGGTGGCTCCTGTGTCAACTATGGCTGCACGCCGACCAAGACGCTCGTGGCATCGGCGCGTGCCATTCATATGGCCCGGCGCGGCGAGGAGTTCGGATTTCGCACGTCCGGCATCGAAATTGACTATGCCCGCATCCGCGAGCGGATGAACGGCATCCGGAACGGATCCACGACCGGCCTGAGCAGGTGGATGGAGTCGACAAAGAACGTGACGCTCTTCCGGGGATGGGGCCGTTTCGCCAGTGGCCGTGTGATCGAGGTCGAGCCTGAAGAAGGGGCGCCGGGTGCAGGTGTAGGCGCGGCTGCAGGTGTAGGCGCGGCCACCAGGATCCAGGGCGAGACCATTTTCATCAACACGGGCACGCGGCCGTCGGCGCCGCCCATTGAGGGTCTGGACACCGTGCCGTGGCTTGACAGCGCCGGCCTGCTCGATCTGGAGGAGCTGCCCCAACGCCTCGTAATACTCGGCGGTGGCTACATCGGCGCCGAGTTCTCGCAGATCTACCGCCGGTTCGGATCGGAAGTCACCCTCGTGCAGCGCTCGGAACGGATTATGCCGCAGGAAGACGAGGATGTGTCGGCAGCGCTCCACGATATCCTGGCAGGAGAAGGGGTCACCATTCTGACGGGTACCGAGACGTCCCGGGTCGCTGCGACCGACACGGGCGGCATTGCCCTCGATACCAACCACGGCCGGATTGAGGGCACCCACCTGCTCGTTGCGGCAGGCCGCACGCCGAATTCGGACCGGCTCTCACTTGAAAACACGGCCGTCGGCGCGAACGCGCGCGGATTCATCCAGATCGATGACCATTGCCGCACGGGCGAACCGGGCGTATTTGCCCTCGGCGATGTGAACGGAGAGGGGGCGTTCACCCACACGGCAGTGAACGATGCGGAAATTGCGCTCGATTGCCTCTTCGGTGGCACGCGGACCGTATCGCTCCGCAATCCCATCTACGCCCTCTTCACCGATCCACCGCTCGGCCGTGTGGGCCTCACCGAGCGGGAGGCGCTGGCTGCCGGGCACCGCGTCCTGAAGGCCACTCGCCCCATGGGCAAAATCAGCCGGGCCAAGGAAATGAGTGAGACACAGGGGTTTGCGAAACTCCTGGTCGATGCCGAGACCGATCTCATTCTCGGAGCGAGCGTCCTTGGCCCCGGTGGCGATGAAATCATCAACATGTTCGCCGCCATCATGCACAGCGGGGTTGCCTGCCGCAACTACCGCCAGGTTGTGCTCGTGCACCCGACCGTTTCGGAACTGATGCCGTTCGTGCTCGACGGGCTCAAGGAAGTGGATGGGCCCGAGTCCGGGTAGACCGGGTAGACAAAAAAACGCCTCCTGACGGCGAGGGCTGTCAGGAGGCGTCGTGTTGCCCCACAAGGAGTCGAACCTTGAACCTCCGGAACCAGAATCCGACGCTCTGCCAATTGAGCTATGGGGCAGCGTAGACGCGTAGTTTACGGCGACCCGTGACTTTTTACAACCTGACCTGGAAGCGTGTTGAAAAACCATCACACACCCTTCTGCGGCGGCGAAACGCCATCTACTGCGTTGTCCCTCCTTCTTGCGCCGGTACCGGCGCAGAACGCACTGCTATTCGGCGTCGGGACGCCTTGCATCTGTCATTCCGGCGCTCGCATCTTGGTGCACGCTGGTTCTTCAACACGCTTCTGGAAGGTCCACTGTTTTTTCAACGGCCTTCGAGGTAGCGTCTACTTCTGCTTCGGGTACGCCGCGCCAGGCGGCGATCTGCCCCACGATCATGCCGCGAACATGGTTGGTCAGGGCAACGCCGTCGTCCCAGGTCGATGTGTCGACGGGATCAAAAACGTGGAGGCGAACGGTGCGTGGCGGGCCAAACTTCCATCCGTCCCGCGGAAGCATGTCAAACGTGCCGTCGAGCGCAATGGGCAGCACGGGGACGCCCAGTTTAATTGCCAGTTTGAACGCGCCGTCGTTGAACGGGAGCACGCGGCCGTCGGGCGAGCGTGTACCCTCGGGCATGATCATGACGCTCATGTGGCCCCGAATGCGCTTGGCAACCTCTATCATGACGGCCGCGCGACTGCGCCGGTCAGCCCGGTCAACGGCGATGTCTTTGGCCTTGTGCATGAGCCAACCCAGCACGGGAAGCTGGAACATCTCGGCTTTGCCCACCCATTTCATGTCCCATGGCAGCCGGCTCACCACGGGAATATCTGCAAACGACTGATGGTTGCAGACGACGATATACGGGTTGCGGATATTCTCCGGATACGTCCCCGTGATGGTCACCCGCCACATCGGGTTCGCGGCGACCATCATCCACCCGAGGCGCCGGAACTGGCGACCCGTGGGATAGCTCCACTCGTCCCTATCGAAGAGGCCGGTGACCCACATGATGGGCACCCAGACGAGAATGAGCAGTGAAATGGACACCCAGCCCCAGATGGAGCGCAGTACAACCACAGTGACCTCCGTAGCTCAGTTAATTCCTCCTATCGAAGATACTGGGTACGATTGAAAAGCGGTAGCCGTTGTCGATCCGTTCGCTGACGGCGCGACCTGGACCGTGCGTAACAACCCGCGGCGCACTGTTCGGATCGGGCAGCAGCACGATTTCCAGGGACCCGTTCTCACCATCGAGCGTGATGGTAATGGAACTGACGGCCGGGATGGCTGGCGCATCCGGGTCGACATCCTCTACGACGAAGAACTTGAACCGGGTCGTTCCCTCACGTCGCACCACATGCTCGAAGTTCATGCCACCAGAAAACGTTGTTTCAGGAATCTGAAAATCAACATTTCCCGTCGCCTTGACGGCGGTTCCTTCCGCGACCACAGAGACCGATGTGCCGGCTACGAGCGGATTTCCATTGACATCAGTAATGGTCATGGTGTAGGCCTGGTTGACGCGGGCAAGCGGGGGTGAAATCTGCACGTCTGGTGTTCCCGAAAAGACCACCGGCGTCGTGGACGTCACCGTATTCTGCTGATCGTCGGCCGTGACGGCCGTAATATGGGCAATACCGTCCGGCGGCAGAGGATTGGCACTCGTCAGATTTACCGAGCCGCGACCGTCTGCATCGGTCAGCGTCGAGCCGCCAATTATGCCATGGGTGGAATTGAAATTGATGGACGTCCCCGGCCGGACCGGATTGGAGAATTTGTCGCCCACGATGACGGTGATTTCGTTGGTCAGCCCGACAGCGTTCAGTCCGGGAAAGTTGCGGCGGACGGGGCCGAGCGAGAAGTGCGCCGAATCTGGATGGCCGCCATGAATGGTGAGTGCAATGGGCTGCGACCGGACCGTTCGTCCGGCCACATCGGTCTCAGCAATGACCTGCACGACGCCGGCCCGGGTACCGCTCGAGAGCGTGACATCGACCTGGCCCTGATCGTTCGTCTGCGCCTCGAGAGGGGCAATTTCCTCGCCGCCTCCTGGGTGGACGCCGAAGGAGAAGCGAATACGGCTCGACCGGTTCAGAATGACGGGACGGCCCACCGAGTCGGCCAGCTGAAATGTCAGCGTGGCCACTTCCTCCGATCCGCTTTCGCGCACGCCAATGACCGATGCCGTCTGGCTGAGAAGCAGCATGTTGGCCGCGCGGCCCGACTCGCGGGGCGCGTCGGCCGTTGGGGTGAGCGACAGGTTGGGAACGGTGATGGTCCGCTCGGCGAGTGCCAAAATCTGTGTGGACGCCTCTGAAAATCCGTCCTTCGTAGCACGGATGGACAAATCCATGGTGCTGTCAATTTCGACCACAGCGTCGTATAGGCCGTCGGAAGTGGTTTCAACAAGCAGGTCAATCGGCAGGATGCGCACAAACGCGCCGGCAATGGGCTCGGAGGTCGTGGCGTTCAGGACCTGGCCGGAGAGCGAAACGAATCCCCCGGTCTCCGTTTCGTCGTCCGGCTTGAATGCGTCGCATCCAGCCGTAAAAAAAAGGGCGACGAGGAGCGGCAACAGGAAGTAATGCGATGCGTACGATCGGGGCATGGCGATGTCGGTATGCTTATATCCGGGGTATCGACCGTCCATGAACACGCTTAAGGACGCACGCGCGCCTTGAATGCGTGTCAAGATCACGTTAAGTTGGAAACAGATGACGCGTTCGCGGCGATTAAGCAGGTCCTCACACTTTTGAATACGAGCTATGGCTATCAAACCGATTGACATGGACGCGATTGCGGCGTTCACGGGTAACATTTACGAGAGCCTGACCGTGCTGTCCAAGCGCTCCCGGCAGGTCGCTACACAGGAAAAGGCGGAGCTCGACGAGAAGTTGGCCTATTTCGAAGGGTTCGAACAGGAACTCGAAGATCCGCGCTTCCAGGAAGAGCAGGCGCGCGTGAGTCTCGCGTACGAAGTGCGGGCCGAACCGTCGGAAGTGGCCATTCACGAGTTGCTCGACGGGGATGTCTATTACAGGGACTCGTCAAAAGAACAGGATATATAGGGCTCGCTGACGGGCCCAGATAAATGGAAGCCTCATGTTGAAGCGGTCGACAACCGGTAAACCCCTGTCAGCCGCACAGAAGCGTCTCTGGAGTGCCGCCCAAGTGACAGCTTTTGTCGCGGCGCTTGCTGTCATTGCCGGGCTGGTTGTGTACCCGGATTGGACGCTGCGCCTTGCATGGTTTGGAGTCGTACCCCTGCTCCCCGCTTCCTTTCTGATCAATGCGGGTCTCTGGCGGGGAGTGTGCCCCATTGCCACGGCCAATACACTCGGTGCGCAGAATAGTGGACGCACATTGCATGGAAAGACGCTCCATGTACTGCTGGCTGTGGGCATGGTGCTGCTCGTTGTACTTATCGCCGGTCGGCGCCTCGTTCTCAATACCGAGGGCCCTGTGCTTGCTGGTCTGCTTTTGGCCATTGTGGCGGCTGCGTTTGCCCTTGGACGGGTTTTCCGCTCGAAGGCGGGGTTCTGCAACTCCCTGTGTCCGGTGCTTCCGGTTGAAAAACTTTACGGACAGTCGCCGCTTCTCCACGTGCGCAATCCGCGCTGCGTACCGTGTGATCTGTGTAGTACAAAAGGGTGCCTGGACATTGACCCGGTGCGTGCCGTGGCACCTGAAACGCGTCCATTTGCCTGGATGAAAACTCCCTTTGGACTCTTTTCACTGGCCTTCCCGGGCATCATTCTCGGTTATTTTTTGACTGCAGATTATCCGGAAGCGGGTATCACAGAGCTGTCGGCGAGTGTTTTCGGGGGTGGTCTGACGAGTCTCGTGCTGCTTGGTGCCGCAGTGGCAGTCGTGTCCGCCGTTCTCCATCTGCAGGTCCGCGTGGTGGCGGTCGTGCTTGGGGCGCTCAGTGTCGGTACGTACTACTGGTTTGCCGCGCCCGCCTCTGTGGATGCTTTCGGCGGAGCTGACATGCTCGGAATCGTTCTTCGCACGGCGCTTCTGGCGCTCGTAGCGGTGTGGCTCCTCATTGCGCTTCGGCGCGCCGGGATGTCGAACGGGGCAGGCCAGCTTGAGACCGCATGAACGACCGTATTGTCATCCGCGGTGCGCGGGAGCACAATCTGGACAATGTGGATCTCGACATTCCGCGCAACTGCCTGGTCGTAATTACCGGCCTCTCTGGATCTGGAAAAAGCTCCCTGGCTTTCGACACGATTTATGCCGAAGGACAACGACGGTATATGGAAAGTCTGTCGGCGTATGCCCGTCAATTCCTGGGCATGATGGAGCGCCCGGATGTGGATTTCATCGATGGATTGAGTCCCGTCATTGCCATCGAGCAGAAAACAGTCAGCCGGAATCCGCGCTCCACGGTGGGCACCGTGACGGAAATCTACGACTTCCTGCGCCTGATCTACGCGCGTGCATCGACGCCCCACAGCCATATCTCGGGCGGCGTCATGCGTAAACAATCGGACGACGAAATTATTGACGGGATACTGTCGCTCCCTGAAAATTCCCGTGTGGTACTGCTTGCCCCCGTTGTCCGGGGACGCAAGGGTCACTACCGCGAACTTTTCGAGCAGATCGCCCGGCAGGGCTTTGAGCGGGTCCGGGTCGATGGCGAGCTCACCATGATCGAGACGGGGATGAGGCTCGACCGCTACAAGGTGCACGATGTGGAGGTTGTCGTAGATCGCCTTATCATCAAGGAGGGCATCCGCAGCCGGGTCAGCCAGTCGGTGGAAACGGCCCTCGGTATGGGTAGCGGGACTTTGATTGCTTTTCTGGTCGATGCAGAGGAGGATCGGGTGTTCAGCCGGCACCTGTACAGCCCGGAAGACGGGATTTCGTACGATGACCCTTCGCCGAACACCTTTTCGTTCAATTCCCCCTACGGAGCGTGCCCGGATTGCAACGGGCTGGGCTCGAAGCGCGAATTGGACCCAGACCTGATCATTCCCAATCCTGCAAAAAGCATTGCGGACGGGGGCATTGTACCGATCGGCGGGCCGCGGGATATCTGGGCGTTTTCGCAGCTGAAGGCCGTGGCAGATGCCTATGGATTCGACTTCAATACCCCGCTCGGCAAGCTGACGGACGAGGCCCGCACGGTGCTGCTCGAGGGCGCGGGCGACCGCCAATTTGACATCGTCTATGCCTACAAAGACCGGAAAGTTACGTATAAGCACCGTTTTACGGGCATTAACGGACACATCCAGCATACGTACGAGAACACGTCATCGAGCACGTCGCGCAGGTGGGCTGAGGCGTACATGCGGGAAATGCCGTGTACGAGCTGTGGCGGCGGGCGATTACGAAAGGAAAGTCTGTCGTACCGGCTCGGTGGCAAAAACATCGCCGAGCTCGTGCAGATGGATCTTGCGGGACTGAAGGCGTGGTTCGCGGATCTTGAGCTTACGGGCCGCCAGGATATCATTGGCGGGCCCATCGTGAAGGAAATCAGGGAACGGCTTGACTTTCTCGTGGGCGTAGGCGTCGGTTACTTGAGCCTGGACCGCTCGGCGCGGACGCTCTCGGGCGGCGAAAGCCAGCGCATTCGCCTCGCTACCCAGATCGGGACGCAGCTTACGGGCGTACTCTACGTACTCGATGAGCCCTCCATAGGTCTGCACGCCCGAGATAATGAGCGGCTCATTGACTCGCTCAAGCAACTCCGTGATCTGGAAAACTCCGTACTTGTCGTCGAGCACGACCGCGATATGATTGAGGCGGCCGATTTCGTGGTCGACATGGGACCCGGAGCCGGCGAATTGGGCGGCCGCATTATTGGCGCGGCCCCTCCCGCCGATCTTCCCCTCTCGACGGGCGGACAGATCTCGCTCACGACGGCCTACCTGCAGGGCAAGCGTTCCATCCGGGTACCGGCTGTGCGTCGCAAGGGTACTGGCAAGCGGCTGAGGATGACCGGTGCCCGGGGGCACAACCTTGTGGGCGATGCGCTCGAGATTCCTCTCGGCACACTGACATGCGTGACCGGTGTATCGGGCAGCGGCAAGTCGTCGATTGTGAACCAGACCCTTTACCCGGCGCTGTCCAAACATTTTTACAATGCGAAGGCCGTAGCGCTGCCATTCGACGAGCTTGATGGCCTGCAGCACATTGACAAGGTCATTGACATTGACCAGAGCCCTATTGGCCGCACGCCACGCTCCAATCCGGCTACCTATACGGGGCTTTTCGGGCACATCCGGGACCTGTTTGCCAAACTCTCCGAGGCGCAGATCCGCGGCTACAAGCCCGGCCGGTTCTCGTTCAACGTCAAGGGCGGTCGCTGCGAGACCTGCAAGGGTGCGGGTATCGTGAAGCTGGAGATGAACTTTCTGCCCGATGTCTACGTGGAGTGCGAGACGTGTGGTGCAAACCGCTACAACGCCGAGACGCTCGAGGTCAGGTTCAAGGGCAAATCCATTGCCGAAGTGCTGAACTTGACCGTGGAAGATGCCCTCGTCTTCTTCGAGCACATTCCGCGCATTGCCCGCAAATTGCGCACGCTTCATTCGGTGGGCCTTGGCTATATCCGCCTCGGCCAGCAGGCCACCACGCTGTCAGGCGGTGAAGCGCAGCGCGTCAAGTTGTCCAAAGAGCTTTCGCGCCCCGGTACGGGCTCCACGCTCTATATCCTGGACGAGCCCACGACAGGGCTTCACTTTGAGGACATCCGGCATCTGTTGGTCGTTCTCCAGGCGCTCGTAAACAAGGGAAATACGGTCGTTGTGATTGAGCACAACATGGATGTTGTGAAGGTGTCTGACCATGTGATTGACCTTGGACCCGACGGCGGATCGGGTGGGGGGCGCATCCTGTTCTGCGGAGCGCCCGAGGCGCTCGCGGAGACATCGACCCATACCGGCCATTTCCTGAAACTGGAGCTGGCGCGGGTCGCCGAACATGACGATGCAGGTGACCAGATTGTTGATCTGGATTCGTTTGTGGGCGAGGATGATGGTACCCATGACGAGGATGCATACGACGATGAGCCCGAAGACGTATCCAAAGAAGAAGCCACGCCCTAACACGCCCTACATTGTGATGGGAGATCCCCAGTTCGTCCCCGAGTACAGCAAGCCCGATGCGCCGGGCATTGCCATGAATTTCGACAATACGGTGTCGATCTACCATATCGTCCAACCGGACGATACCTTTGAAGAGGCGGTGGGTACGGCGTTCCACCTGCTCCGGAAAGCCCAACAGGACTACCCGGACTGGCCACGCGTATTCTACGTTGACATTCTGGGACACGAGGGCGAACGATCGGGCTTCGACGACGATTTATACGAATTCCAGCAGGAATTCTGGTTTTCGACCATTGCCCATTTCGTGACCGCCTTTGATGTGCCCATGCTCGGCGGCCTGGTCAATCCCCAGCCGCAGCGCAACGACATTCCCGATGAACTGGTCCTTATACCGAGGCAGTAATCGTTTCCACGTGAACTTCGAGGCCGTGGTTGAGACGGAATCCGAAGTGGCCGTCCGTGGGTAGTGAGCCGTCGGTGCTCGCATGCACATCCGCCCCG
This sequence comes from Bacteroidota bacterium, assembly GCA_029262775.1. Classification (GTDB taxonomy): domain Bacteria; phylum Bacteroidota; class Rhodothermia; order Rhodothermales; family UBA10348; genus 1-14-0-65-60-17. The sequence goes on along the minus strand of JAJCYR010000059.1, from coordinate 103,547 downwards.
TTGATCCGGAAATGGATCATGTCGCCCATGGTCTCGACTTCCAGCGTGTTGGTGGCTGTGCCTTCCGTCTCGTCGTTGTACGGAACGACGGCATCGTGGGCGGTCCAGTCCACAATGGTCTCCGTCTCGCTGCCGCGGCGCACCTTGATCAGGAACTCGCCCGTGCGGCGTACGAGGAAATAGAGATATTCCTGATCCGGCCCGTCCAGGCCCGAGCCACCCACAATGAGTCCATAGGCCTCACGGCGCTGACCGGGATCGAAGAGGTGCATGGTCGCCGCGGCCCGGTAGTCGCCCGATGCGGTGGAATCCGGGTGCCAGAAAATGGCCCGTGGACGGTACATGTTGATGTGGAACCCAGGCTCCATGACAGCAAATCGGATGTCGACGTCGGTGCCCTCGGCGGCTGCAACGCTCGGCGCCGAGCCGTCATCGGTGCGAACGAGCCAGCCGGCGGGCACGCCGTCTGCGGTAGCCGCAGCATCGGCGCTCTCCTGCGTAGGCGCTTCGACGGGCGCGTCACCGGGCGATTCAGGGGACGCACAGGCGGCAAAGAGGAACAGGGCGACGAGTGGTATGCGTAGTGACATCATGGTAGTGGTACTGGGTCGGGTGATATTGGAGGGGCGGATCCGGAACCCGCAGGTGCTTCGGTCTTACAGTTCGGCATGAAGCATTTTCTACATGATACCAAGCAGCGCCGACTCCTGCTCGGCCTGGCCACGGTCGCGGTGGTGGTAGTCGCACTGGTTGCCGCATCGACAGGAACAGCCACGGCGCAGGACGTGCCCGAGCGGGACGTAGTGGAGGCCGAGGTAACGGCGCTTATGCAGGAAGCCCGGATTGAGGGGGCGGCCATTGCCCTGATTTCGGGGGGTGAGGTGGCGTGGACACTACCGCTCGGCGTTCGCAGCCGCGTGAGTGGTACTCCTGTGACAGAGGACTCGGTATTTGAGGCGGCGCTCCTCAGCAAGCCTGTGGTGGCCTATCTGGCGCAGGTGCTGAGCGATGCCGGACTGTTCGACCTGGACCGCCCACTCGCCGACTATCTGGGCTACGACCGGAAGGTGGCCGATCCGCGTCTGTTCGAGGTATCGGCGCGCACGGCCCTCATGCACAGCACGGGATTCCCGAACTGGCGGCCGGCTGGGGGCGATCTGCTGATTGAGTTCGATCCCGGGACCATGTTTTCGTATTCGGGCGAAGGGTTTGTGTTCTTGCAGATGGCCATGGAAGAGGTCACGGGGCGTACGCTGGAATCGCTGGTCACTGAATACGTATTTGAACCGCTCGGCATGACGTCGAGCAGTTTCGTCTGGAAGGAATCGTTCGCCGACCAGCTGGCCGTGGCGCACGACTCCGATGGAAACGGCCTCAACAAGTTCACGCCGGCCGAAGCGAATGCGGCGTTCAGCCTGCATACGACCGTGCGTGACTACGCTACGTTCCTGTTGGCGCTGGCCCGGGGTGATGGCCTCAGCGAGAAGGGCCGAATGGCGCTCACAACGCCCCAGATGTCCGCTGAGGCCGGGATTTACTGGAGTGAGGGCCTGGGCCTGGAGCCGCGCCGGGAGGGGCAGGCACTCTGGCACTGGGGTGATCAGAGCGGGTATCGCAGCTTTGCCTATGTGACGCCGAATGCAGGGGAGGGCATGGTCTACCTGTCAAACAGCGAAAACGGCATGCTCATCCTGGACCGGCTCTACGAGCTCCTGCTGTCGGGCCCGGCTACATCCATCGCGTGGCTCAACTACGAGTCGCTGGACGATCCGGGTTATAAGCTGGGGCGCCGCCTGCTCGACGCGCTCGCCGACGGCGGCGTAAAGGCCGCGTTTGAGGCGTACGACGCGGCGAGGGCGGACCTGCCGGAAGAGGCGTTCGTGGAGGAATCGCTCAATACGCTCGGCTACACGCTCCTGCGGCAGAGCCGTGTGGACGAAGCCATTGCCATGTTCGAGCTCAACACGGTGCAGTTTCCCGAGAGCTCCAATGTGTACGACTCGCTGGGCGAAGCATGGTACGCGAAGGGAGATCTGGATAAAAGCCTGGACTATTATCGCCGTTCCGTGCTGCTCAACCCGGCCAACGAGAGCGGCAAGGCCATGATCGTGGTTATCCGTGACCGGTTGGCCCAGAACCGGGACTGAGCCGCCCGAGGAGCTCTCCCCGTCAGTCCGTTACCTCGAAGGCGAGCATCATGCCGGCGTGCAGGTGTTCGGCGATGTGACAGTGCGCCATCCATGTGCCCGGATTCGACATGTGCACGAGTATATCGACCGTCGAGCCGACAGGGATGATGGTCGTGTCCTTCCATACCATGTTGGGATTCTCCACGCCATCAATGTGCGTGACCAGGAATCGCTGCCCGTGGAAGTGGATCGGGTGGTGCATGGGGTGGAACGATCGGGGCGTGTTGAATATCCGGACCTTCACCACGTCATCCTTCTCGAATGACCACTTGATGTCCATGGATTCGCGGCCAGTGCTCTTCTCACGCAGAAGCCACTTGACCTGTTCGCCTGTGGAGACCCAGTTCATCATGGGCATGGCGTCGTTCCACTCGATGGGCGGCACGTAGAGCGTGTCGACTTCCATCATGCGCATGACCGGAAGCGGCAGGTTGTTCACACGCACGGTCAGTTCCAGCTCTTTGTCGGGCGCCTTGTCGAAGTACGGCCGGAAGGCATCCATGTCCGAAATCACATCCTCGTTCGTACGCAGTTCCCGGAAGGCATTGGCATGGGAGACATCCACGGGCGTGTTCGAGACGTGGATGGTGGCCAGGTTGTGGACCGACGGATAGAACTCGCCGCGGAAGTGGTCAATAGCCTGCACGGTGTTGGTGACCATGAACTCTCCCGGGTTCTCGAACAGCACATCCACGATGTAGCGCTCGGCCGGCGCAATGACCACACTGCCCACGCTCATTTCTTTTTCGTACTTGCTCACATCCGAGGCCACTATTTTGATGGGGTTGCCTCCGAAAACCACGTTGAAGGTGCGCGAATTGGCCACATTGGTCAAGAAAAACCGGATCACTTCCCCCTTTTCAACGCCCATGAAGAAGTCCGTCACGCCATTGGTCAGCATGACATTTCCGAAGCGGCCCATGAGGGCGTGCGTGGGTGCACTTTTGCCGTAGGGGATGATCCCGTTCGCATCTATCAGGATATCGTCGAGAATGAGCGTCTGCTCGCGGTTCACGGGAGCGTAATAGTCATCCTCGGTAGGGTTGACCAGCATGTTGCCGTAGAGCCCCAAATCCTGCTGCACGTCTTCCCGCATGTGAGGGTGGTACCAGTACAGTCCTGTATCCGGGAAGTTGAGCTTGTAGAGAAAGCTTTCGCCGGACTGGACGGGCGCCTGGGATATGCCCGGAATGCCATCGAAGCGGTAGTCGTCCAGGCGCAGGCCGTGCCAGTGTACGGTCGTGGGCTCGTCTATCGCATTGACGAAGTGCACGTTGATGTTCGCGCCTTTCTTCACGCGCAACAACGGGCCGGGATACTGTCCGTTGTATCCCATCATGACGAGCGTCTGCTCGCCTATCTGGCGCCGGACGAGTCCGGCCTGCAGGTGGATGGTGTCGCCGTCCTCCACGTCCATTATTTCAAAGGGCCGGGCCTCGGGCACGGACATGGGATCCAGGCCCGCGCCGGGCAGGTACGCGGCCGTAATGGGCACCTCTGATTCCATTCCGGGCAGCATAGGCATGGACATGTTCATGGGCGGCATGCGCCAGAGCACGCTGTCTCCCTGCATGACGGGCATGTCCATGGTGTGGCCCGCGTGCATGTCCATGTCCTGGGCATGTGCCGCGCCGGGCAGGATGGCGGGTGAAATTGTACCAAGCAACAGGACGCCTGCGGGAATGGCGTGCATAAAACGAAGGAGCATGTCCATTTTTGGGCTGGGTTTACCGGTAGCCGTATACGGCACAGGGCTCGGTTTGAAACGGACCATGACCGGCCATGGTGTGCATGAGGCCACTTCGGGACATGCCGCGGGCTACGATCGGGCCGGTCCACATGTCGCCCGGCTCCTGACCGGCTGACTCGAGCGTCACAACGACCAGAAACTTGTTCCACTCCACCTTTCCGGTCGTCTGCAGCTGCTCGTTGAGCCGCCCGATATGCCTGATTTCGTCGAGGTTGGGTGTGGTCACCCATACATCGAGCGCCTGATCGGCGCGCAGGCGCACATTTTCCATGGTGATGGACAGATTGTAGACATATTGACCGTTCTCCGAGATGGATACCCCAAACGGGCTCGTGGCGAAGGTTACGTTCCCCTGCCCTTCTGCCATGCGTGCTCCGGGCACCTTGCGCGTGGTTACGAGGTCAATGGCATAGTACACGGGAGGATCGGGGTCAACGGCTGGACATGTAATGGCCGCCGATAGTGCATGGGTACCCGACGATGCCGCATGGGGGGTACCCAATGGCGCAGGAAGGCTCGTCCAGGCGGCCAGGAAGAGCAGTGTGCCAGCCGCACCAAGAACAGGAAAGGCAGGGAGTTTCATGGCGTAAGAGTCTGATTCATCCTCCTTTACGCCATTGGCGCCACCTGGTTCGGCCTGCGGCGGCCCTGCGATCAGCCTGTGATGGCGGGGGGCGACTTGGGTTCACTGCGCCGGGTGCTGGTCCCATTTTTGGGCACTCGATACGTCGGGCATTCCCCAGTCCGTACCGTTCCACCCATCGAATCCTTCCATTCGGAACGCCCAGAAGCCGGTCGTCATGTCGCTGATTACGATCAGTCCATCGGCGTTCCGGACGTCCACGCCGAACGCCCCGTTGCCCACATTGCCTCCCATCGACCCGAGGCTTCGCGGGCCTGTATACGTGTCATAGTAGCCGACCGTGACGGGATTCTCCGGATCCATGAGACTGAAGACCTGCAGCCCGTCGTGGTATCCTGACACGAAGACGTAGGGCCAGCGCACTTCGTGGTTATGCACCAGGTTCTCCCAATGGGCGGTCCATGCACTGATGGGCGCACGGATGTTCATCAGTTCGCCGTCGAGTGCTGGCTGCACGTCAAAGATGCGCAGCGGAGCGTATTGGTACTCGGATTCTGTGATGACGTAGCGTCCGCGGGGTCCCGGCGTGACGGTGTGCCCCCTCGAGACCCCGGTAATGCCCGTCATGGTTACCAGCAGCTCCGGGCGCTCAAGGTCGGATATGTCATAAATGTAATAGCCGCCCGCACCGCCGCCATAAAACCGGTCGGTGTCCGTGTCGACGTGGAAGCCGGCATAGAAGTCGTGATAACTACCGCGCCCGCTACCCGCCCCCTCCGGGACCGGAATATTGGCAACGAGCGCGTTGTCCACGTCACCACTCACAACGCGGCCCAGATCATACACGTTCGCCCCCGGCCCGCTTCGGGTCGTCATCAGATAGACCCGTCCGTTTGAGTGCCTGTACACAAAAATATTGTGGAACCCTCCGGGCGTGTCTGGCGCGTGAATGCGGGCCACTTCGCGTACGCTGCCCGGATCGGGAAGGCCCGTCACGTCGAGCACCACCGCGCCCAGGTCGTTGTTCGGCCCCGTGCCGAGCTGCATGCCCTGCACCACGTAATACCGACCGTCCCACTTGAAGTGCTTCACATCGACGCCACCGGCGCCGGTATGCAGTTCCTGGTTCTCAATGCGCCACCGGTAGAGGACCTTGGGATGGGCCGGATCCGAGATGTCAATAATGTCCGTGCCCCGCTCTACACTCTCGTTCCGGGCCCGCCGCGAAACGTACACGTAGGGCCTCTCCAACTCCTGTTCCATGTCGAGGTCAGCGACCGTCATCACGGCGCCAAGCGGAAGGTGTCCAACCACTTCCATGTTTTCCGACCCTGGCTCAAGCGGCGTCCACGGGGTGTTCTGCTCCTGCGCGTAGGCCGGGCCGAGACCGGCCCACGTCACCGTGAACAGGGTAAGAAACGAAATCAGCGTTCTCATCGCGAACCCTCCCGGGATTCCTCATCCCACTTCTGTACGCTCGATACATCGGGAACGCCCCAGTCGGCACCGTTCCACCCGTCGAACCCTTCCATTTTGAAGGTCCAGAAGCCGGTCATCATATCCGATACCACAATCAGGCCATCCGCATTGCGGACGTCGACGCCGAATGCACCGTTCATGACGCCGCCGTTGCCCGGTTCAAGGGCTGGACCCGTGTACGTGTCAAAATAGCCCACCGTCCGGGGGTTCTCGGGATCCATCAGGCTGAAGACCTGCAACCCGTCGAGGTAGCCGGAGACGAACACATAGGGCCAGCGCACCTCGTGGTTGTGCGAGAGGTTTTTCCAGTTGGCTGTCCACGCCGAGATGGGCGCACGGATATTGCTCACTTCGCCATCGAGCGCCGGCTTCAGGTCGAAAATGCGTAGTGGAGCGTATTGATATTCGGTTTCGGCGATCACATAGCGCCCGTTGGGTCCGGGCGTAAACGTATGGCCGCGCGAGACGCCATTGATGCCAGTCAGCGAAACCACCAGCTCCGGATTCTCAAGGCTCGTGATGTCATAGACATAATATCCGCCGGAACCACCGCCGTAGAAACGATCGCTTTCCGTTTCCTCATGCCATCCTACGTAAAAATCGTGGTAGGCACGCGTGACCTCGCCCTCGGACGGAATGGGAACCTGCCCGATCCGGGCATTGGCTACGTCGCCCGAGACGACCTTCGACAGGTCATAGATGTGTGCCGTGTCCCCGCTGATCGTCGTAAAGAGCAGCGGAAGCCCACTGGAATGCTTGTAAATGAAGATGTTATGGAAGCCTCCCGGCTTCTGCGGCTCCGTAATCCGGGCTACTTCAACGGGCGGTTTGCCACTCGGCAGGTCGGTTACGTCAAATACAATGCCGCCCAGATCGTAATTCGGACCCGGCCGGAATTGCACGGCGAGCACGACGTAATACCGCCCCGCATGCTTGAAATACTTGACGTCGAGTCCGCCACGTCCCAGATGCAACTCCTCATTTTCAATGCGCCACCGGTGCGCGACAACGGGATTCGAAGGATCGGTCAGGTCCATCACGTCCATGCCCATGGCGAGTGTTTCATTGAAACGTGCCCTTGCCACGTAGGCGTAAGGTCGGGAGAGTTCCTGCTCCAACTCGATATCGGCAACGCTCTCCGGCCCGCCCAGCGGCACGTGCGAGACCACTTCCATGTTGTCGGAGCCCGGTTTGATGGGTGTCCATACCGCGTCCTGCCGGGCTGCGGCGCGATCCGTGATGGCCAATGCCATCAGGATCGCGCCGAGTAGGACGGTAACAACTTTCCGGGATACGAGGGGCTGCAGGAGGGTCTGTGCGAGATTCATTTCGTTCCTTCTTTCGATTCTTCGTCAAACTGCTGGGCGCTGGAAATATTCGGCTGGCCCCAGTCTTCACCGTTCCAGCCGTCAAAACCTTCCATACGGAACGTCCAGAATCCGGTCGTCATGTCGCTGATCACGATCAGGCCGTCTTCATTGCGGACATCCACGCCGAAGGCGCCGTTGGCCACAGCGCCTGCCATGACGCCTGCATCGCGCGAACCCGTATACGTATCAAAATAGCCGACCGTGACCGGGTTCTCCGGATCCATCAAGGAAAAAACCTGAAGTCCGTCGTGGTATCCCGATACGAATACGAAGGGCCAGCGCACCTCGTGGTTGTGCACGAGGTTCTTCCAATTGGCGGTCCAGGCTGAAATGGGCTGGCGGATGTTGGTGACCTCGCCGTCAAGTGCCGGCTTGAGGTCGAACATGCGCAGCGGTGCGTACTGGTATTCGGTTTCCGTGACGACATAGCGGCCATCAGGGCTCGGTGTGAAGGTGTGTCCATAGCGCACACCGGTGACACCCGCGAGCGTGATTTCGAGTTCGGGGTTTTCCACGTCGGTCACGTCGTACACATAATATCCTCCCGTACCACCGCCATAGAACCGGTCTTCCTGGGTGTCCGGGTGCCATGCCACGTAGAGGTCATGGTAGGAGCCACTCGTCTCGCCGCCCGCAAGTGGGACGGGGACCGTGCCCACGAATCCCTTGTCCGAATCACCATCGACAATGGCACCGAGGTCGTAGATGTGCGCGTTCGGCCCGGATACCGTCGTGAACAGGTACACGCGGCCATTCGAGTGCTTGTAGACAAAGATGTTGTGGAAGCCTCCGGGCAGGTCCGGCTCATGGATCCGCCCTGCTTCCCGCACGGAATTCGCGTCGGGCAGGCCCGTGACATCCAGGATGTAGGCGCCGAGATCATTGTTCGGGCCCGGCCCGAACTGCGTGGACTGCACCACATAATAGCGGCCGTTCCACTTGAAATACTTCACGTCCATGCCACCCAGACCCGTGTGAAGTTCCTGGTTCTCAATCCGCCACCGCTTGAGGACTTTTGGACTCGAGGGATCGGATATGTCAATGATATCCGTTCCACGCTCCGTGCCCTCGCCAACCGTTCCACGTGAGACGTACACAAAGGGCCGGGACACTTCCTGCTCTATGTCCAGATCCATGGTGTTCAGCGGCTTACCCAGAGGCATATGACCTTCAACGGCCATGTTGTCCGAGCCGGGCTTGAGCGGCGTCCATGGAGTTTCGTCCTGGGCCAAGGCCGCAGGCGCCATGATGGCAGATGCGAAAAGGGCAAGCGTGAATATGGCGGCAGCAAGCAGTCGGGCTACCGATGAACGCTGGATCAACTGTTTCATACGATTGGAATGTGTTGTTCTGTAAAAAATTACCGGGTGCCGTCCTTCGGCTTCTCGTCCCATTTCTGGACGCTCGATACGTTGGGCTGGCCCCAGTCCTCGCCGTTCCAGCCATTGAACCCTTCCATGCGGAAGGTCCAGAAGCCGGTCGACATGTCACTGACCACGATAAGGCCGTCCTCGTTGCGGACATCCACGCCAAACGCGCCGTTGATGACGGCATTCAGACCGGTATCCGGGTCTCCGATAAACGTGTCGTAGTATCCCACGGTCTGCGGATTCCTGGGATCCATGAGGCTGAAGACCTGCAGCCCGTCGAGGTAGCCGGACACAAACACATACGGCCAGCGCACTTCGTGATTGTGGGAGAGGTTCTTCCAGTTCGCGGTCCAGGCCGAAATGGGAGTGCGGATGTTCGAGACCTCACCGTCAAGCGCCGGTTTCAGGTCGAAAATGCGAAGCGGTGCATACTGGTATTCGGCCTCGGCCACCACGTAACGGCCATCCGGGCTCGGTGTGAACGTGTGGCCCCACTCCACACCATTTATTCCCGTCAATGTGGCACGGATCTCGGGGTTCTGCAGATCCGTGATGTTGAAGACGAAGTAGCCGCCGGTGCCCCCACCATAAAAACGATCCTCGCCACTGTCCGGGTGGTATCCAACGTACATGTCATGGTAGGATGTCTGCGAAACGCCTTCCATGGGATTGGAAATGGTGGCCACGTGGGCGCGGGCCAGGTCACCCGTTACGACACGCTCCAGGTCATAGACCCGGACATCATCACCTCGGACTGTCGCGAACAGGTAGGTGCCGCCATTGGAGTGCCTGTAGATAAAAATGTTGTGGAAGCCACCCGGGTGCTCGGGCTCTTCCAGACGGGCGATCTCAATGACCTTCGACGGGTCTGGAAGGCCGGTCACGTCGAAAACGACGGCTCCGAGCTCCCTGAAGGGACCGCTGCCGAACTCGAACGACTGGACCACATAGTACCGGCCGTCCACCTTGAAGTACTTCACGTCCATGCCACCGCGGTTCTGGAGCAGATCCTGGTTTTCAAGGCGCCAGCGCAGGATGACTTTCGGCTTGGCCGGATCCGACAGATCAATGATGTCCATGCCTTTGGGACCGCCGTCAACAATGGATGCCCGGCTGACGTAGGCGTATGGCCGGGAAAGCTCCTGCTCGAGTTCCATGTCGGTGACGCTGGAGGTTTTGCCCAGCGGAACGTGGCCGAGGACCTCCATGTTGTCAGACCCCCGCTTGAGCTCGGTGGCCTGTCCGAATGCCGACGAAGCTCCCACAACAAGAAGGAGTACGAAAAAAAGAAGATAGGAATGTCGTTTCATGTCGATCTCAGTCGTCAAGTAATTTGCGCTGGGCGGATGATTCATTGGGCATGCCCCAGTCGGCGCCGTTCCAACCGAGGAAGCCGTCCATGCGGAAGGCCCAGAATCCGGTCGTCATGTCGGAAATCACGATCAGTCCGTCTGCATTGCGTACGTCAACGCCCCAGGCGCCATCGTACACATTCCAGGTGTAAGGACTGCCGAGGCGCTCGAGGGCGGCCTGCCGATCATTATGGACCCCGTTATAGGTATCGTAATAGGCGACCGTATAGGGATTCGTGGGATCGGCCATGTTGAACACGCCGAGTCCGGTCTCGTAGCCCGAAACGAACACGTACGGCCAGCGCATTTCGTGGTTGTGGGCCAGGGCGCGCCAATCGGCCTGCCAGTACCCTACCGCATGATCAATCTTGTCTACCTCGCCGCTGAGGCCCGGGCGCAGGTCGAAAATGCGCAGTGGTTGGTACTGGAACTCGGTCTCGCCGACGGCAAAATTACCATCGGGCGTGGGCGTGAACGTGTGTCCCCAGGACACGCCGGGCACGTCCAGGATTTTGGTGAGCAGGTTGGGCGATGCCGGATCGGTTACGTCATACACGTAAAAACCGCTACCACCGCCGCCGTAGAAACGGTCCTGACCACTCTCAGCATGGTACTGCACCATGAAGTCGTGGTATCCGCGTGACCACATGTTCTCGGACTCGGCCACAGGCACCATGCCGATCAGCTCGCGGTTCTCATCCCGGAGGACGTTTTCCATTTCGGACGGGTCGCCATCGACAAACCGGGCCATGTCGAATACCTTGGCATGCTGCCCGGACGTGGCAAAAAGCAGCGGCTTTCCACTGGAGTGCTCGTACATGAAAATGTTATGGAAGCCCCCTGGCGTCTCTGACTGGCGGATGCGTCCCACTTCCTTGAACGACCCTGGAAGGTCGGTCACATCGAACACGACAGCTCCGACGTCCGAGTTCGGACCACTCTGGCGCAGTTGCATGGACTGCACGTAATAGACACGGCCGTCCCATGCGAAATACCGTCCGTCCATGGCACCTCCCACGTGCAGTTCCTGGTCCTCAATGCGCCAGCGGTGGATAACGCGCGCCTGCCCGGGGTCGGACAGGTCAATGATGTCGAAACCGATCTCGTTTATACGGCGCGCCACGTAGGCGTAGGGCCGGTCCATTTCCTGCTCGATTTCGATGTCCGAGACACTTCCCGGAGCGCCGAGCGGAATATGAGAGAGCACGGTGATGTTGGACGACCCCCGCTCTCCTGGCGGGGGTGGATGCGGGGGTTGTTCAATGCCGAGTTGGGCGAGGGCCGGCAGGCCCGAGCCCATCAGAACGAAGGCAGCAAGCAGTAGTGACTTTTTTACCATGACAGGTTTTCCATTGGTCCGCTTTCCCAGTCCTGTACGTCGCTCACGTTGGGTAGTCCCCAGCCGCGGCCATCCCAGCCGTGAAAGGCTTCAATCCGGAACAGGAACAGGCCTTCGTTCTGGTCGGCGATGGCTATCAGGCCGTCACGATTGCGTACGTCCACGTCGCGCGCGCCAACAGGCTCCTGGCCTGGCGCTGGCACGGGTCCCTGCCACGTCCGGAAGAAGGCGTCGGTATAGGGCGCTACCGGGTCCATCATATTGACCACCTGCAGGCCCTCTTCAAAGGCCGCCACGAAAATGAAGGGCCACCGGACGACATGTCGTTCGACGGGCCGGCGCCAGTTGGCGGTCCAGGCGCCCACCGCCGTTCGCATGACGGGTACCGTGCCGTCGAGGGCCGGGCGCATGTCGAAAATCCGAATGGGGGCCGTTTCGTAGCCTGCCGTCGTCACCAGGTGGGTCCCGTCGGGCGTAGCCCGGATGGAGCGGCCCACCTGGACAGCCGCCGAGTTCACCTCGGTAACAAGCCGGGGTTGGCGCATGTCCGTTATGTCAAAAATGTAGTATCCACCGGCTCCGGAGGCGTACAGCCGGTCGGTCTCCGTGTCGGCATGGAAGGCGGCCCAGGCATCGTGGAATCCGTAGTCCACGTTCGGCACAGGCTCTGGTAGGCCGATCCGCGCGTACGGCTCCGGGGAGCCCGTCAGCGCCGCGTCGATATCGTAGACCAGGATGTCCCCGCCGGCCGCGACAAAGAGCCAGTTGGCTCGGCTACCCGATCGGTAGGCAAATACGTTCTGGACGCGAGCGTCGCCGGAAAGCGCCGCATCGAGCCGGACCACCAGCTTCGGGCTGGCGGGATCTGTGACGTTCCACACCTCGAGTCCGGATCCGCCCAGCACCAGAAGGCTGCTGCCGCTGTGGCGAAACCCGTCAATCGCGAGCCAGGTCTGTCCGGACGTGCGCTCGGTATGCACGGCGCGTGGCTGCGTTTCGTCAGCGACGTCAACCACATGCCAGGCGCCGGGCCCGGCTGCGTAGGCCAGCGCCCGCTCCGGATGCTGGTCCAGATATACCGCCCGCAGCGCGTCCTGCCCGCCAAGGGGCAGTTGGGCCCGGACATCAATGTTCCGGCTTGCCCTGTCGGCGCGCCGCTGAGCCTGGGCGTCGGCGGCTGGGACAAAAACCGGCCAGAAAATGAGCAGCAGAAACGCCGGGAGAATCGGAGCGATGCAGAAGAACGTAGGCACGCGCGGCATTTGGAAGCGCAGCCAGCGGACGCGCAACCGGAATAGGACCGTCATGAGAGCACAACAGATTGGTCTTGGAGGAATTCAGGTTAAGAACCAGACCCGGAACTTGCAATATTACACGGACTTCTGGGCGTCCAGCACGCGATCCCACGCAGCCACAAGGCGCTGCCTCAGCCCCTGCGCCCGATCGCAGAACACCTTTTGCCGCGCCGCATAGTGGGCACGGCCCTCGGGCGTTTCGACGCGTACGGGCTCAAGTCCCTGCGCGCGAAGATCATACGGACTCGCGCGCATATCCAGTTCGCGGATTTCAAAGGCGAGTTCCAGGCCATCCACCACCAGATCCGACCCGATCCAGGGCCACCCCTTGTATGCCCATTTATAGAGATCCATATTCGCGTGCAGACACCCCGGCTGCTCGGCGCCGAGTATATCGCCGCGCGTCAACTGCGCCGCGTTGAGGGGCCGGGCGGGCTCGGAAAAGAAGCGCAAGGCGTCGAAATGTGTACAGCGCGGCCCTACATCCTCGACCACACGGTCCACTTCCTGGCACGACAGCCGGAGCGGGACCCCTTCGTGGCGCCTCGCACTCCCGCCGTAGACCATGGCCCACTCGTGCATGCCTGCGCAGCCGTAGAGCGGCGGCCGCTCGGCCGTTCTGACGAGCAGTTCCCGAATGAACCGGAATCCACTCTGTCGATGCGCCGGTATGCGCGTCGGATCGAGCCGGATGTGTCCATCGCTACCCGGAATCCATACGCCGGTAACCGCGTCCGGTCTCCCTGGAAGAGCGAGTTCCACGCCCACGCCCGGCGACCATGCCCGCAGGTGCGCCATGCGGAACCGGTAGTATTCGAACAGGAAGTCCGCCACCGGGTCCTTCTCGTGGCGGGCCCTCCGCTCGACGTGCGCATCCACAAGTCGGGCCACCCGCGCGGTATGCCGGCGGGTAGCTGACGTCCATTCTTGTTGCGACATGACATTCATCCGGGCCTCGAACCGCTGAAAGCGGGTGCAGATCCAAAGGAGCTGCCCTGGCGCTACATCGGAGCCGCTGCCGGCCTGTCCCCGTCGCATGGCTATCGGTCCCACCTCACTTGCCATTTGTCCCGGACGCGCGTAGTCTGTGACATGTTTTCGCCAGCCATCCGACACGCGTTATGGAGGGTCTCAGGGCAATTCATGCTCTGGACGTCGCTCGGTCTGTTCTTTACGCTGCAGAGCGTGCTGACCTACGTTGCCCAAGGGAATGAGGCGCGGCTCGGGGCGCCGCTGATTTACCAGTTGGGGTACTGGTACGTGTGGGGCCTGCTGTCCCCGCTCATATTCGCGGCGGCCCGGCGCTGGCCCATCGGCGGAAATGAGGGCGGAAATGAGGGCGGAACCGGAAATGTCCTTCGTCTCGTTGGGCTGTCCCTTGTGGTTGCTCCGCTGCAGGTCGTCGTATCGACGCTCGTCCGGTCCGGGGGAATGTACACAGCCGGTATCATAACGGAAGAGGTTTATCATGCGCAGCTTGGGCGCCTGCTGTCGCTCCTCCCGATTCAGAGTTTCGATGCCCTCTTCACCTTCTGGGTCATCATGGGTGTCTACCTCGGGATCCGGTACTACCGGCAGTCCAAAGAACAGGAACTGGCCAATCAGCGGCTTCAGGGGGATCTTTCCGATGCCCGCCTGCAGAATCTGCGCGCGCAGCTGCGGCCGCATTTCCTGTTCAATACGCTGAACAGCATCAGTGCGCTCGTCGCTGCGTGTCCCGACCGGGCCGAACAGATGATAGCCCGTCTGAGTCACCTGCTCCGGCGGTCACTGGACTCGGACACCCGGTCGCTGATTCCGGTGGCGGAAGAAATGGACTTCATACGGACCTACCTGGAAATCGAAGAGACGCGTTTCGGGGACCGGTTGTCGATTGAACTGGACGTTCAGCCCGAAACCGAAACTCTTCCGGTACCAGCCCTGATCCTGCAACCACTCGTGGAAAACGCGGTGGTGCACGGCATTGCACCGTTCGACAGGCCGGGGCGGATCACAGTCATGTCGCGTCTTGAAGCCAGCGTGCTCTGCCTGTCGGTGCGCGATACCGGCCCGGGCGTGCCGCCCGAATCTTCGTTCGGTATAGGTCTTTCAAACACGCAGTCGCGTCTGGCGCAGCTCTATGGAGATGCGGCCCACCTCAAGGTGGAGGGAAATCTGGTGGCCATCCGCTTGACAGGCCACGCGCGGGAAAACCCATGATTCGTACACTGATTGTCGATGACGAGCCGCTCGCGCGTGACCGCATGCGGCGCCTGCTGTCAGAGGAAAGGGACATTGAACTCCTGGCGTCGTGCGGGTCGGGCCCTGCGGCGCTCGCCGCGATCCGCACGTACGCGCCCGATTTGGTGTTTCTCGACATCCAAATGCCCGGCATGTCGGGTCTCGATGTGGTAGAGGAATTGGGCGACGGCGAGTTTCCGTATATCATCTTCGTGACAGCGCACGATACGTACGCCCTCAAGGCGTTTGACGTGCACGCGCTCGACTACCTGCTCAAACCCTACGACCGGGAGCGATTCCGCCGTGCGGTCGCGCACGCCCGGTCCATGCTGCTTGGCCACGGCTCGGAGCGTGTGCTCGATCGGATCAAGGCGCTCGGCGAGCGCTTCCACGTCGTGACCGGAGGGCGCGTCACCGTGGTACCGGCGCGCGACGTGGACTGGATTGAGTCGGCCGGCAACTACCTGGTGCTGCACGAAGGGGGGCGTAAGCACCTTCTTCGCTCGACCATGCACGAGGTGGAGGAGCGCCTGGGACCACCGTTCTTCCTGCGCGTGCACCGATCGGCCATGGTGCGCCTGGCCGCCGTCCGCGAATTCCGGCCGACGGGAAGCGGCGCGTATGTCCTGGAACTACGCAACGGAGTCCAGGTCGCGGCCAGCCGATCGCACCGGAAAAGCATACGGGAGCACCTTTCATCCCATCGCCGCGCATCCTCGTCACAGGAAAGGTAACCGGGCAGGGCACGGGTCGTGAGAGCGGTCATATTCATTATGAACCCAACCAGAACAACCCATGCGGATTTTATTTTCCCTCCTGTTGGCCCTTGCGGCAGCGCCCATGCCGGCCGTTCTCCCGTTACCTTCTGCGACGATCGGCTCCGCGGATTCCCGCGATATGGTGGCGTATGAAATCGACGCGGAGCACTCCTTTGTTACCTTCAAGGTGGACCGTTTCACGATGGTCTCCGTCGTTGGCTCCTTCGAAAAAGTGGAGGGCATTATTGAGGTCGATGCCGAGTCCGGGGAGCCCGTGACTGCCGTTGTGTCCATTCCGACGAACAGCGTTTATCTGGGCCAGTCGAAAGGTCGCTTCGAAGCCGTGACCAGTGCGGTCTTCCTGAATGTGCAGCAGCACCCCACCATCACGTTCGAGACGCGTTCCATAGAAGGTGGGGTCGCCCAGGGCGAACTCACCATCAACGGTGTTACACAAACCGTGGAATTCCCTTTTGAATTCAAGCGTCCGTTTGTCGATCCGACGGGTTTGACTACGATTGGTATCCACGGAGAACTGACCATCGACCGCCAGGATTACGGCATCATGTTCAGCCGTAAACTTTCCAATGGGGGCGATTTCGTTGGTAACAACGTCGAAATCGAAATCAACGTTCTCGCCATCATGATTGACTGATGAGAGCCTCATCCCTGCTCTCATTCGTCATGGGGACGGGCATGGCGTTCTGGGTCGCGGCCATGCCCGTCCGATTGAACGATACCGCCTCCGCCTGGCAGATCGTTCCCGAGCACAGCCACGTCACCTTCCACGCGGTCCACATGGGATTCATGGAGGTGGACGGCCAGATTCCGGGCATGGAAGGGGACATACACCTGGCTGATCGCACGCCGATGTCCACTCCGGCATCAGTCCGCGGACACGTCCGCATTCCGGTAGCACGCATTGATACCGACAACCGGCTCCGTGACCGCTCCCTTCGGTCGGAACCCTTTCTGGATGCCGCTTCCCATCCGTTCATTCTGGTCGATGCCACGTCCGAGGGCTGGTTCCTGACCATCCGGGGCCAGCAGCGGCCCATGCATCCCGAGTCCATCCGGTACGCCATCTCGGCCGATACGCTCCGCATGGAAGCGCGGTATACACTCTCGCGCAGCGCATTCGATCTGGACCTGGGTACCATGGATGCGCTTGTGGACGATGCGGTCGAGGTTGAAGCGTACATCGTGGCTGTCCGATAGCGGGCTTTGACATCGTGCCAACCCGTCCTAACTTGGTGCACGTACCACCCTGAGCTGACCCCGATGCGCCTCGTAGATATTTCCGACAAGGCTGACGAGTTTCCCGAACAGGAATGCCCGTCGTGCGGACTGCACGTAGAGGCGGGCCATGAAACCTGTCCCTGGTGCCACTACGAATTCCCCCCGCAGAAGCCGGCGGTGAGGTGGATGGCGTGGCTTTTCGCCTGCCTGCTCATTCTACCCCTCATGTGGATACTGGACCGGATATTCTGATGGGTTTTTTTGGATCGCTGACAGCCAACGAGTTTCTGTCCGAATACTGGCAGAAAAAGCCGCTTCTTGTACGCGGCGCCGCACCCTCCTTCGAGCCGCCCCTGACGCCTACAGCGTTTCGGGAGCTGGCGACCCGGGAAGGCGTGCAGGTGCGGCTCGTCCTCGAAGAGGGTGGCGACTATCCGTGGCAGCTCGTGGAAGGACCGTTTGAAGCCCGGGAGCTGGATCCAGTGCCAGCCTCTGTCTGGAGCATGCTCATCCAGGAGGTGGATCAGCTCCATACAGGGGTGCGAGAGCTCTGGAAACATCTGGATTTTCTGCCCGCTTGGCGGCTTGACGACATCATGGTCAGCCTGGCGTCCGATGGGGGCGGCGTCGGGGCGCACATCGATGCGTATGACGTGTTCCTGCTGCAGGGACACGGCCAGCGCCGGTGGCTGATTGGCGGCGAGCCGGTGGCGGACGAAACGCTTGTTCCGGACCTGGACGTACGGATTCTTACCCAGTTCGAGCCCGAGTATGACTGGGCGGTCGAGCCCGGCGATCTGGTCTATCTTCCGCCCCGTTATGCCCATCATGGCATTGCGCTCGGGGAGTGCATGACGTATTCCCTGGGGTGCCGGGCGCCATCGGCGGCTGACATCCTCGGAGGCCTTCTGGAAAATGCGCTCATGATGCTGGCCGACGGCGAGCGCTATGCGGACCCGGATCTTCAAACGTCGTCGTCGCCTGGTGGGTTCAGCCCGGACGTGGTGGCCTGGGCCCGCGAACTTATGGAGAATGTAGCCCGACAGGCAGAGCGCCCGCTGGGCCGGCTGCTGACCGAGCCCCGCCGCCTGCCGGACGAAGAATCGACACCGGAGATCATGTCGGTGGGCGCGCTGATGGGGACACTTGAATCGGGCTCGCGTCTTGCCGCACCGGCCCGGTACCAGAGCCAGTACGCCGTGCAGGATTCGCTCCTCGTCTGGTATCTGCGCGGTGAGGAACTCGAGCTCGACTCGGCGCTCGAGCCCATGGTCGCTGCCATCAGTTCGGTATCTGGGGCAACGGCGACCGACATTCCTCGCAGCGCGGAGATCCGCTCGCTGCTGGCGGATCTGGTGTCCGAAGGAGCCCTGGTGCTGCTGCCGACTGATATGTAACAATAAAAAAGGGGGGCGGCCGAATGGCCGCCCCCCTTTTTGTTTAAATTCAGCGTTTCGCCGGACTCAGCGCAGCGGAATCGTATCTACGCGGCGGTGCTGGCCAGCGCCTTCCTTCTTGCTCGTACCTTCGGCACGGCCCATGGGTCGAAGCACCAGACGACTTGCAGCTACGCCGTTGTCCACGTAGAACTGTTCGGCGGCTCGGGCCCGGTCGGCAGAGAGCTCTTGGGCACGGCGCTCACCAGGAGCGGCCCAACCCTCAAGACGGGCATTCAGGTTCGGGCACTCGAGCAGGATCTCCAGGTTTTCGCTGAGCGCAGCACGCGCATCGGCCGAGAGATCTGACGAGTTGTGCGCAAAGAACGCGGGGTTCATTTCAGTCACCTCGCGGCAAATGGCGGCTTCAAAAGGAATGACCGTAATGGTCATGGTGCGGCTGACCGTGCCTGCGCAGTTGGTGACTTCGAGCGTCACGGTGTACGTGCCAGCGCGGGCATACCGGTGTGTAGCCATGGCGCCTGTACCGGTCGCGCCATCGCCAAAGTTCCAGCGATAGCTCGTAGCGTCACTGCCGGACACGGTAGACGAGAAACGAACATCCGTCTCGGTGTCGGGATTCATGTTCGACGCCCGCATGCCGGTGATCTGTGCTTCTTCGCACGGCTCGGTGACCGTTACCGGGCACTCTGCCGTGGCGCTGCCCTTGCCGTTGCCGTTGGTGGCCGTGAGCGAGACCGTGAAGTTGCCCGCCCGGTTGAACGTGTGCGTAGCCGTGGGCCCCTGTGCCGACGCGCCGTCGCCAAAGCTCCAGCGGTAATTCACAGGGTCTGTGGCATTTTCGTTCGCCGAGCCGGTAAACGTCATGGGCACGCCCGTATTGAATTCGTCCGTCGGGCAGATGACCGAGACCGTTTCAACTGGCCGGAAGCGGGTCAGGTTGGCCTGAAGGCCCGCTGTGTGGGCGCCCAGGAATTCGATGTCTGTAAATGCGTTGTAGTCACGGCCATCTACGTGGTCGTCCGGCAAACGGGCGTCAAGGCTCGTCTGAACGAAGAAGGACATGGACGGGCTGAGCATGAAGTCGAAACCGAAACCGGCTCCGACGCCGCCCGTGAGCAGTCCCGTTTCAACCTCACAGGCGCCTACTACGTTTGCCGCACAGGCCGGGCTGAATTTGGTGACGTCGCCACCACCTACGGAGACCATGCCAAACCAGTAGGGTGCAATTTTCTTGTCGCTCAGCAACTGGCGGCCCACCAGACTCACCGTCCAGCGTGTGGACTCATGACCGTCGAGCGAAATATCGGTGTCTTCCTCAAAATCGCTGATCTGATTGAAATTGCCGAAGCTGTAGGCAAGGCCAAGGCTGTAGCGGGGGCTGAAGCGCCACCCGATCTCGCCGCCGACGTTGTATGGGACGGAGTCTTCAAACAGGTCTCCATCGAAGTTGAACGGAGACTGTTCGTTGTCCCCGAGGTACCACGACAGTCCAATGTGAGGACGCAGGTAGAGTGTTTTATCGCCACGCTCCACCTGCGCGTTGGCAGATAGAGGTACCATAAGAAGTACAAACAGGGCGGACAGGATGCCCGTCGCAAAAAATAGTGGGTGTTTCATGGTACTACTGGTATTGTGAATCGTTGAGAAGGAAGAACCTTCCCCAAGATCCGAATATACGCACGCAGAGCCACCGAATTAATATTATCGTATGAATATTAATTCCAGTACCGGTCAGCGCTCGCCAATCACCTCGTATGCGCGCTCGGTGCTACCCGTATAAATCTGACGGGGACGGTAAATACGCGTCGCCGGATCCTTCTTCATTTCAAGCCACTGGGCAATCCAGCCAGGCAGACGACCGAGGGCGAACATGACCGTGAACATGTTCGTGGGAATACCCATGGCACGGTAAATAATGCCCGAGTAGAAGTCCACATTGGGATAGAGTCTGCGTTCGACGAAAAACTCGTCTTCGAGCGCAATGCGTTCCAGTTCACGGGCAATATCCAGGAGCGGATCGTCCACACCGAGCTGATCCAGCACTTCGGATGCCTTCTGCTTGATGACCCGGGCACGCGGGTCGAAATTCTTGTAAACGCGATGCCCGAATCCCATGAGGCGAAAATCCGAGTCCCTGTCTTTCGCGAGTTCGACATATTTGGCAATGTTGCGCCCGTCATTTTCAATCTGCTCGAGCATTTCAATGACCGCCTGGTTGGCGCCGCCATGGAGTGGACCCGACAGTGCCTGGATGCCAGCCGAAATCGACGAGAACAGATCTGCACCCGAACTGCCTACCATACGCACTGTTGACGTCGAACAATTCTGTTCGTGGTCAGCATGCAAAATGAGCAGCATGTCGAGCGTTTTTGTAAGCAATGGATCAATGTCATACCTCTCGGCAGGTACGGCAAACATCATGTGCAGGAAGTCACCCGCGTAGGAATGATCATTACAGGGGTATACGTACGGCTGACCGACTGACTTCTTGTAAGCAAATGCTGCAATTGTATTGAGCTTTGCGATTAGGCGGATGATGTTCAGGTTCACATCATCGTCTGTGTTTGCCACCGGATAGTAGGCAGCCAGAGAAGCTACGATGGTGCTCAGCACGCTCATAGGTGGAGCGCTCGGCGGATAGCCCTCGAAGAACTTCTTCATGTCCTCGTGGAGCAGGCTGTGGCGCCTGAGCTGACGACGGAACGATTCCAGTTCATCGGCTGTAGGCAGCTCGCCGTAGATGAGCAGGTAGGCGACCTCGGAGAAGGTCGACTTTTCGGCCAAATCTTCGATCGGGTAGCCGCGGTAGCGGAGAATGCCTTTCTCGCCGTCTATGAACGTGATGGCGCTCTCGCACGAGCCGGTGTTCGCAAATCCTGGATCCATGGTAATGACTCCCGTGCTGGGTCGAAGCGCCTTGATTCCGATGGCAACCTCGTTCTCGGTCCCTTTCGTAAGTGGCAGTTCCAGTGTCTGGTCCTGAACGGTAAGTGTTGCGTTGTCCATCGGGGTTGCGTTGTCCATCGGGCGTCTCCGGCTCTTTATATCCTTGGCGAATTGCGTACGGGGCAGATTAACGCTGTACTTCTAAAAATGAACCCGGAATGTTCGATCTGCAAGGAAAATTCGTCTCAACCTGCTGCGTATCATGGAGTAATGGATGCAGACGCCCTGATAGCCCTGTTTCGCCGCCAGCTCTATAGAGAGGGCGGACGCCCCGGATTATTCAATCCGTACGTGGACCGCGATCCGGAAGAAGACCGCGAAGACGCCGTGCCCATCCGGCGGGCCAACCTCGAAGCGTACGTGCGTGAACGGCCCCGTCCGCCCCGTATCCTGCTTTTGGCCGAAGCCCCCGGTCCCTGGGGATGCCGCTTCTCGGGCGTTCCCATCACGAGCGAAGCGCAACTTCTGGATCCTGATTTTCCGATCACGGGCCGCCAGTCGAGCCGGCGCAGTGTTCCGCATGCCGAGTACAGCGCATCGATTTACTGGCGCATTCTGGCGCCGTATTACTACGAGATATTCACCTGGAATGCCGTTCCATGCCACCCGTACAGGTTGGGCAAGCCCCTGTCCATCCGCACGCCGCGCGTCGCCGAGCTCACGCACTTTTTGCCGCTTGTGGAGGGCGTGGTCCGCGCTGTCGGCGCCGAGCGCCTTGTGGCGGTAGGCAGGAAGGCCGAGCGGGCTTTTCGCGATCTGGACCTTGCCTCTACCTACGTACGGCATCCGTCGCAGGGCGGGGCTACCCTGTTTGAATCAGGCATCCGCAGCATCGTTGACAACCTGGCAGCACGATGAGTGATGATCTGTTCGATGCATCGACCCGTGAATTCATGAAAAGCCGTGCCCCACTGGCCGATCGCATGCGGCCGCAGACCCTGGACGGGTTTGCGGGCCAGGAGCACATCCTGGGCGAGGGACGCATGCTTCGCCGGGCCATCGAGGCGGACCGGATATCGTCGCTCATCTTCTACGGGCCGCCGGGCACGGGCAAGACGACGCTTGCGCGAATCATTGCGAACACGACCCGATCCGCGTTTGAGACCATGAATGCGGTGTTGGCGGGCGTGAAGGACATCCGGGCGGCCATCGGGAGGGCGGAAGAACGGCTCCGCCTGCACAGCCAGCGGACCATATTATTCATTGACGAGGTGCACCGCTTCAACAAGTCGCAGCAGGATGCGCTGCTGCCGCACGTGGAAAACGGGACGGTCACGCTGATCGGGGCAACGACCGAGAATCCCTACTTCGAGGTCATCAAGGCGCTTGTGTCGCGTAGCCGGATTTTTGAGCTCAAGTCGCTCACCGAGGCCGACCTGCGCGGGGTGCTCCGCCGAGCGCTCGCCGAACCCGAGCGCGGGTTTGGAGGGCTGCAGGTACGGATAGATGCGGACGCCGAGCGGCATCTTGTGGGGACAGCAAACGGGGATGCGCGCTCGCTGCTCAATGCGTTGGAGCTGGCCGTCGAAACGACAGACGAGGATGCCGACGGGACCCGGCACATTACGCTGGGTGTGGCCGAGGAGTCCATCCAGAAACGGGCCGTGCTCTATGACAAGGAGGGCGATGCGCACTATGACGCCATCAGCGCGTTCATCAAGAGCCTGCGCGGGTCCGATCCCGATGCATCGCTCTACTGGATGGCGCGCATGTTTTATGCCGGGGAGGATCCGCGCTTCATTATCCGGCGCATGATGATCTTTGCCGCCGAAGACATCGGGCTGGCCGATCCGAGGGCCATACAGGTGGTGACCGCGTGCGCGCAGGCGTTCGACTACGTGGGCCTTCCCGAGGGCCGCTTCCATCTGGCCGAGTGCTGCCTCTACCTGGCGACCGCACCCAAGAGCAACAGTACGTATTCTTTTTTCGACGCCATCGGGTTCGTGGGTCGCGAACAGAGCGGTGACGTGCCGAATGCGCTCAAAGACGGTAGCCGGGACGCCAGGGGGCTCGGCCACGGGGAGGGCTACCTGTACCCGCACGCCTACCGGAATCACTATGTGCCGCAACAGTATCTGCCAGATGACATGCAAGGGACGTATTTTTATACGCCGTCCGATGTGGGGTATGAGCGCACAATTCAGGAGCGCATGGAATATCTTCGCGGTCGCGACGCCGAGGAAAGCCTGGAGCGTCGCATCCGGAAATATGCCGAAGACGACGATGCGGACGCCGGTACCGATGCGGGTGCCGGCGGCGGTGCCGAAACACACTGATTCATGAAGTTGCTGCTTCGCTTGGCCGACGGAATTGATCGCTTTCAGGAGCGGTTCGGGCGCGTCGTCGTGTGGCTCTCGCTCGTTATGGTTCTTGTGGGCGCACTGAACGCGGTGGCCCGCTACACGGACCGGTTCACGGGCCTGGGGCTGAGCTCGAACATGTGGCTGGAGCTGCAGTGGTACCTGTTCAGCCTGCTTTTTCTGCTCGGAGCGGCGTCGACGCTCAGGCAGGATGCGCACGTGCGCGTGGATGTGTTTTACGGCCGGCTGTCGGCAAAAGGCCAGGCGTGGGTGAATGTGCTGGGGACCGTGTTCCTGATGCTGCCCTTCTGCGGGCTCATGCTCTGGACGGCGTGGCCGGCCGTGGCGAACTCATGGGCCGTCATGGAGGCGTCACCCGATCCCGGGGGCTTGCCGCGATATCCCATCAAGACGGTCATTCCGGTGGCGTTCCTGCTGCTTGCGCTGCAGGGTATATCGCTGTTTGCGCGCAGTCTGGGTGTGATTATGGATGCGGACGGCGGGATGGATGCGGGCAGCCGGATGGATGCGGAAGCGGGCCGCCCTGGACCGGGAGAGGCCTCATGAACGAAGACCTGCTGGCTCCCCTCATGTTTGTAGGTGCCTTCGTGCTCATTTTCACCGGCTTTCCGGTGGCATTTGCGCTCGGCGGCACGGCGCTCATTTTTGCCTTCATCGGTGTTGAGATGGGGCTCCTCGACTGGCCGCTGCTTCTCGCCATGCCGGACCGGACATTCGGCATCATGTCGAATTTCGTTCTCCTGGCGGTTCCGTTTTTCATTTTCATGGGGACCATGCTCGAAAAATCGCGCCTGGCCGATGATCTGCTAACCACAATTGGCCAGGTATTCGGGCCGCTCCGGGGCGGATTGGCGCTTGCCGTCGTGTTCGTGGGGGCCCTCCTGGCAGCAGCAACGGGCGTGGTAGGGGCAAGTGTGGTGGCCATGGGGCTGATTTCACTTCCCGTCATGATGCGGTACGGATACGACAAGCAACTCGCGACGGGATTCATCATGGCCTCCGGCACGCTCGGCCAGATCATTCCGCCGTCGGTCGTACTGATCGTGCTCGCCGATCAGATGGGTATTTCGGTGGGCGATCTGTTCTGGGGGGCGCTCGTGCCGGGGCTCATGCTGGCGGGGCTCTATGCCGTATACGCCGTGGGCGTGGCCATTTTCCAGCCGGGCCGCGCGCCGGCGTTGCCGCCGGAGGCGCGGCCCGCAAACCTAAGTCTTCTGATTCGCCGCGTGCTGCTGGTATTGCTTCCGCCGCTCGGACTCATCCTCGTGGTGCTCGGGAGTATTTTCGCGGGGCTTGCCACGCCCACCGAGGCCGGTGCGCTCGGGGCGGTCGGTGCCATGGCGCTGGCGGCGGTGAACGGGCGCATGACGTGGACGGCGCTCCGCGAGACGATGGCCCGGACCACCTCGCTGACGTCCATGGTGCTCTTTCTGCTCATCGGATCGACCGCGTTCGCACTCGTATTCCGGGGGCTCAACGGCGACCTCTGGATTGAGCATTACCTGACGAATTTGCCTGGGGGCGTGATCGGCCTGGTGATTGTAGCCAACCTCGTGGTGTTCGTGCTCGGCTTTTTCATCGATTTTTTCGAAATAGCCTTCATCGTGGTGCCACTGCTCGTGCCGGCCGCGGCGCTACTCGGTGTGGATCTGGTCTGGTTCGGTGTCATGCTGGGCATGAACCTGCAGATGTCCTTCCTCACGCCGCCATTCGGGTTCGCGCTGTTCTACCTGCGGGGGGTAGCGCCGCCCGAGATCACGACCAGAGATATCTACCGGGGTGCGGTCCCGTTCATCATCATCCAGATGATTGGCCTGGCGGCCATAGTCATTTGGCCGGAACTCGTGACGTGGGATTGGTAGGATGGGGGCATGGGTACCATTGACTACAAGCACATACTCAACTCCATCCATAACCGACTGAGTCCGGTTCAGGAAGGGGACGAACAGGCGGCCGAAGGACGGCCGCCTGGCAGTGTCCGGACCCAAGGACCTGGCACCGGAATTGCGTCGGGCGAAGACGTCCGGATCGGAAATGTGGCGGCGTACATTCCGGAATTGGCCTGCGTGAATCCAGATCAGTTCGGGATGAGCCTGCAGTGCCTTGATGGCGCCGTGCACAGTGTGGGAGATGCAGACGTGGCGTTTTCCGTGCAGAGTATCGCGAAGGTGCCCGCATTGCTTTTGGCACTGACCATTGACCCGGATGAAATCTGGGAGCGGATGGATGTGGAGCCGTCGGGCAACGCCTTCGACTCACTGTTTCAGCTCGAATATGAACAGGGCATTCCGCGCAATCCGCTCATCAATGCGGGTGCACTCGTGGTCTGCGACGTGCTGATTTCCGCGCTGAAGCGGCCACTGGAAGACCTCTATGCGTTCGTGCACGCGCTCTCGGGGGACACGTCCATTTCATGGAATGAACGCGTGGCCCGTTCGGAGCGGGCGGCGAGCCATCGGAACGCGGCGCTCGTCAACCTGATGAAATCTTTCGGCAACATCTACAATGAGCCGGATGAGGTGCTGGATCTGTACGTGCGGCTCTGCGCCATGGAAATGACGTGTACGCAGCTGGCCTGTACCTTGGGCCTGCTGGCCAATGAGGGGCGCACGCTGCACGACGGGAGGGCGCTTGCGCCGCCCGTCATGGTGCAGCGCGTGAACGCCGTCATGCAGACCTGCGGGTTTTATGACGAGGCGGGTGAATTCGCCTTCCGGGTCGGCCTACCGGGGAAAAGCGGTGTGGGCGGCGGCATTGTGGCCATCCACCCGCGCTACTATTCGGTCGCCGTCTGGAGTCCGCGCCTGAACGAGCGCGGCAATTCCCACCTGGGCATGCGTGCCCTCGAACTGCTAACGTCCGAGATCGGGCACACGATTTTTTAGAACGCTCGCATCCAGATGATGGGCGCCCGGGTGCGTCACGAGACGCACGTTGCATCCGGCGTCGCGGAGTTCGGTTTCCGCCTTCTGCAGCCGCTCAATCGGTACAATCCGGTCATTTTCGCCGGCCACGAGGATTATTTCTCCCGTCAGGCGGAGTGCGTCCCACTCCTCGTCCGTTAAATCGTGCGCGTGGTCGCCGCCCCAGAGAATAAGGCGACTGGCAGTGAACTGGCCGTTGCCAAGCCAGCGCGTGGCAGCCGGGCATCCCTGGCTGAAGCCGAGGACGGTGGTGGGCAGACCGGCGCCATCGAGATCGGAACCGGTCTCCAATTCTTCGACCACCTGTTCCCAGAGTGCGTCCAGGTAGCTGACCTGGTCCAGGATTTCGTACTCGCGGTCGAGGCTGGTCATCCAACTGGCGCCGATTTCCGCCTTCCCATGGTTCGTGTAGAAGCGCGAGAGAGCTTCGGGGCAGAGGAGCGCACGGCCGGGGCAGGAAATCGGCGCCAGTTCGTCGGCAAACGACGTCGCCAGCTGCCCGTACCCGTGCAGGGCGATCCAGAGATCGGAAACAGGGGAAGGCTCAGCGTACGGGCCTACGCGCAGGACATAGCGGGCCGTTCGGGCGGTTGGGAAATGGAAAACGGACATAAGGACAGTGTCTGTGTGTGATGGTTTTTCAACTCGTTTCCACGCGTTACCGGTCCCGGAAGGCGAAGGAGTTGTAGGTATTTTCGGCGGTGCCGAGCCATGCATTGGACGCGGCCGCAAACGCCCGGTAGCTGGCGAGTATCCGCGCGTACTCGGGGCGCGATGCGGCCTCCTGCGCCTGCAGGTCACGCGTAATTTCTTCCGCCGCCGACATGATATCCAGCGAGAACGGCCGCAGCGTAATGTCTGTTTGGAGGAGGCGTTCGAGTGCGGGCGGATTCTTGGCGTCGTAGGACGCCACCATGCCCACGTTCGCCTCGGCGCACGCCGCTTCGAGCGCGGCCTGGTACGTGGACGGAAGCGTGGCCCACGCATCCTGGTTGATGTAGAAACTCAGCCCCGGCCCGGGCTCCCACCATCCGGGATAGTAATAATTTTTGGCCACCTGGTGGAAGCCGAGTTTCTCGTCATCGTAGGGGCCTGACCACTCGGTAGCATCGATGGTGCCCGTTTCGAGGGCCGCATAGATTTCCCCGCCGCCCAACACCTGGACGTTCACACCCATCTCGGCCATGACCTTGCCTCCAAGCCCCGGAATACGCATTTTGAGTCCGTTCAGGTCCTGGACGCTGCCCACCTGGCGGCGGAACCAGCCGCCCATCTGAACGCCCGTGTTGCCACCGGGATAGTTGCGGATGTTGAAATCGGCGAAGAGCGATCGCATGAGATCCATGCCATCGCCATAGTACATCCAGGCATTGAGTTGCCGCGCGTTCATGCCGAAGGGCACGGTGGCATCGAACGCGAAGGCCGGGTTGAGCCCGGTGAAATAATAGCTCGCCGAGTGGCCCATCTGGAGCGTTCCCTTCTGGACGGTATCGAGAACCTGGTCATAGGGTACGATTTCGCCCGCCGGGAAAGCGCGGATGGTGAAGCGGCCACCGGTCAGCTGATCGACCCGGCGCGCCATGACTTCGGCCGCGCCATAAATGGTATCGAGCGAGCGGGGGAAGCTCGACGCCAGACGCCATGACACACGCGGACTGGTCTGCACGGCGGCTGGGCCTTCCTCCGAAGCGGCGCATCCACCCAGAACAGCCCCGGCCGCGGCGGTTACGGACGCTTTTTTGACAAAATCGCGGCGTTTCATGGGCGGATCGGGTAGGGTGAGGGGGTTCGGGCGGACGGTGGACGGTCGCGGGATGACGGTCGTATGCGTCAGGGCTTCGGTATCAGGATTTCAGCTTTGGCCGAAGGGGCCGCATGACGATTTCCGAAACAAGGTAGTTGTCCGGTGCTTCAAGCACATGCATGACCGAGCCGGAAACGTCCTCGGACGTCATGGGATGGTCCGAGATGGAGACGCCAGCCTGCTCGAAAAACTCGGTCTCGATCGATCCCGGGAAAATACACGTGACCTTGATGCCGTCCTCGCGGAGTTCCTTGAAGAGCGCCTCCGAGTAGCCCTTGAGGCCAAATTTGGTCACATTGTAGGCACTCACATTGGGGTTTCCCATGAGTCCGGCGACCGAGCTCACGTTGATGATGTGGCCGCCGAAGCCCACGTGCCGGTTCTGCTCCTGCATGAGGGGAATGGCGGCGCGCGTGCAGAGGAAGACGCCCTTCAGATTGACGTTGATCTGCAGGTCCCAGTCTGCGGTCGATGTGTCTTTGGCTGGCCCGAATTTGCCGAGGCCGGCATTGTTGACGAGGATGTCGAGCCGGTCACCAATGCGGCGAAACGTATTCTGGATATCCTCTTCGCTTGTGACGTCGGCCGGAAGCGGCGTAAAGGCATCGCCCAGTTCGTCCTGGAGGGCGTTCAGGCGCTCTTCGCGGCGAGCGAGGCCGAAAACGCGGGCACCGCGGGCGACGAGATCGCGTGAAACTTGGGCACCGAGACCGGCGCTGGCACCCGTAACGAGTGCGATTTTATCTGTAAGTTGCATGAAATGATCTAATTGTTCGCAGTGTCGGCTTGCATGCAGTCCGTGGGCACGGTGTTCCCGGACGGGGATTCCTGCCGGTGCCGGACTCGCCGGATGCGCCGCGCTGCCGCCTCACTACCGATTTGCCGTCCACTCAGTCCGTTACCGTCATGAACAAGGAACAGGAGCTCTTCCGCGACGAGGCCCTTCGGGAGATGTCCCGCATGGAGCATGCTGCGCGTGGCCGGTTTGAGGGGTTTTCGACGGGCAATCGTCAGCTGTCGCCAGCTGAAGTCATTCAGCGTCTCTCGCCGCACCTCTCCGATGAACGCCAGGAGCGCATTCGCAGTGTAGTGCGCGAGCGGACGTACCATGTGGTAACGGTCGTCGAGGGACTCGCCAATACGGGAAATGTAAGCGCCGTCATGCGCACGGCCGAGGGGCTCGGACTGCAGGAGTTTCATGTCATCCGGGGCTCGGTTCCGCCGAAGAAATCGGCCCGGACAACGCAGGGGGCCGACAAGTGGCTCGATGTGCACTTCCACGAAACAGCGGCCGCATGTGTAGAGCCGCT
The DNA here is from genome assembly GCA_029262775.1 of Bacteroidota bacterium. Lineage (GTDB taxonomy): Bacteria > Bacteroidota > Rhodothermia > Rhodothermales > UBA10348 > 1-14-0-65-60-17. Next base: position 73,898 of record JAJCYR010000059.1, on the reverse strand, counting down.
GCGCCGCCGTGGTTATCGGATTGCGGTCACGCATCTGGATGCGAGCGCGGTGCCCATTTCGGCGCTCGACTTTTCGGAGCCCGTCGCGATCGTGCTCGGAAACGAGCTGTCGGGTGTATCGGAAGAAATGATTTCACGGGCCGATGCGTCGGTCCTGCTGCCCATGACGGGGTTCGTCCAGAGTTACAACATCTCCGTCGCGGCCGCCATGGCGCTCTACCACGCGGACCAGGCGCGACGCGCAGCGGGCGCGGGCGCTCTTTCGGCCGATGAACTCGAGCGCCTGGAGGCGGACTTCACCATGCGCGCCGTGCGGCACGCCGAGCGGTTGCTGCAGCGCTGATGAACGCGCTGTAAGCAGCCTTCCCGGTGCTCAGGCGTGCTTTCTGTAGGCCAACGCCCGGAACAGGCCGCCGAATGCCACGGGCTGATCCTGGAGCAGTGTGAGCGGTAGGCCGCGCGTGAGGTCTTCGGCGCGCCGGTTGATGTCGGAGAAAAAGATGCGGGCTGGCACGTTGAGTGTGCGTAGCAGGAGTCCAGGGCGCTCGTGCGCGCCGGATCGGAAGATGTCGAACAGGCTGAGTGTGCCTCCGGTTTTCAGTACGCGTGCCGCCTCACCGACGCAGGCTGCACCGTCCGGTACAACGGCGGCAATCAGGTGCACCAGAACAACGTCGAAGCCCTCCTCCTCCGCGCCGCCTGGAAATACGAGGCGCTCGGCGTCCAAGCGGTGAAGCGCGACCTCGCGACCCAGGGCGCGGGCGCGGCGGCGCATGCTTCCCAGCATGCGCACCGACAGGTCGGTGGCCGTGACGCGGCAGCCGGGTGGGATATGCGCCAGGTCAAGGCCGGTGCCGCAGCCCACGATGAGCACATGATCACGGGGGCCGATGGCTGCCTGCGCCACGGCCCGCCGCCGCGCCGCGCCGAGCGGCCAGGCCAGCAGATCATAAAACGGCGCGTAGAGCGAGTAGCGGAAGCTGGTCCAGGGCATGCGGGAAGGGTCGGGGCGCCGGGTCCCGTTACTTTGTGCTTGTTACAAGGATGAATAAACAGCATATTGCGCTTTCCTGCCACAAGAGATCCAGAACCCATGCTCAATTCAAGGTCTATTCCAGGGCCCGCCGAAGTCGCTCCTGTCGCCGAAGTCGCTCCAACCGCGGGAGCCGCTCCGTTCGCCCGGCTGGCCGCCGTGATGCTGCTCGTCGCCGCCACCGGCTGCCAGCCACAGGGCGCACCCGATTTGGCTGACGGCCCTGTTCCCGTCGGCAACATGACCGATATGGACGGCCTGGGGCGTATTTATTTTCCGAATTCCGGAAACGAGGCCGCCCAGGAGCCCTTCTACCGCGGCGTGCTGTTGTTGCACAGCTTTGAATTCGACCGGGCGGCAGAGGCCTTTCGTGAGGCGCAGCAGGCCGACAGCTTGTTTGCGCTGGCCTACTGGGGCGAAGCCATGACCTACAACCATCCGCTGTGGCGGCAGGTTGATCTTGACGCTGGTACGACGGCACTCGGGCGCCTGGCGCCTACCCGCGAGGGGCGCCGGAAACATGCCAGGACTCCGCGCGAAGCCATGTACCTCGATGCGGTGGAAGAACTCTATGCGGGCTCCGTCAGCACAAAGGCCGGCGCCCCGATCGAAGCGCCACCCAAGTCCGTGAGGGACCGCAACTACATGGAGGCCATGAAGAAGCTGCATTTATCCTGGCCCCACGACGACGAGGCGCGCACCTTCTATGCCCTCTCCATTCTTGGGACCACGAATGGCGAGCGCGAATTCCGGACGTACATGCAGGCGGCTTCGGTGGCGCAGCCGGTGTTTGAACGCAATCCGCGGCATCCGGGCGCGGCGCACTACCTGATTCATTCGTTCGATGACCCAATCCATGCTCCGCTCGGTCTACCGGCCGCCGATGCCTACGCTGACGTAGCTCCGGGAGCCGGCCATGCGCAGCACATGACAACGCACATTTTCGTAGCCCTGGGTCTCTGGGAGCGGGTGGTGGAAAATAACCGCCTGGCGGTCGCGACCGTACGCTCGCAGCGCGGCGACCAGGATCCCGCCCCGTGGGCGTGTGGCCATTACACCTCCTGGCAGCACTACGGCCACTTGCAGCTGGCCCAGTGGCGGGAGGCCGAAGCGCTCATGAATGCGTGTTATGCCTGGGTGGAGGCGGGCGACGTCAACCTGGGACAGTGGGGGTATTTCGCCTCCATGCGGTCGTTGCATCTGCTGGAAGTGTCTCCGCCATTTGGCGACGACGGCGCACCCGATTCACTCTGGCTCAGGTGGACGGCCGACGTGCCTGCTGGACGCTCTGAAAATGCGTCGGATGGCCTACCGGATAACCGCGCTGTTTACCTGTCAGGTCAGGGGCTTGCCCTGCTACGGGCCGGAGACGTACGGGGCGCCCGTGAGGCGCTGGCAGACATTCCCGTTGCCCCCTCTGGAAACCATGTGATCCGGCTGCAGCTCGAAGGACTATTGGCACTCGAGACGGGTCGCGCGCGCGAGGGCGTCTCGAAGCTCGAAGAAGCGGCCGAGGAGGAGGCAGGCCTACCTTTTGCCTTCGGCCCACCGGAAATACCGAAACCCACGCATGAACTCCTCGCCGAGGAGCTATACAGAATGCGTATCTGGGACCGTGCAGCCAGTGCTTTCGATGAGGCGCGGGCGCGAACGCCAGGACGACGACTACTTGAGCGGGGTATGCAGGCGGTCACGGATCAGCGCGACGACGGGCTCGAGCTCTGAATCTCGAAGAGGGGCGGTGAGCGTCCCCAGGTAATCTGCCAGATCGTTCAGGGTTTTCCACATGCGCGGATCGGCCAGGTGAATGGCTACGCGCCGGGCATGGGTCGTAACCCACGACTCGAAGTCGTCGGGCTGCCGGGACAGGACGGCGCGCACGCGAGCCAGGTCCTCCCCGGAAAAGGCATACCCCGATGCGCGGTATCGCCCCTCCGCCACGCCGCCCGCGAGTAGCATGCGGACATATTTTTCGACCTCACCAGGCTGGGAATGTACACAGTCGACTACGTCCATATCGGGGGCAGCAGAGCCGGGCGGCCTGACTTCGAGAATCTGAACCCCGTAGTACATACAGAGCAGGATATGACCGGCCTGGTGAATGGCTGCGGCCCGGCCTGGTGAATCGGGCCCGGGCCCGGGCGCGGGGAGTTCTGCGGCTGTTCGGGATGCAGTACGTACAGTCATGAGTCACGAGGTCCGGGTATACGATTCATGCGGAGTATCGGCCTCCCTGCAAAAATCTTAAATCGGACCTGAATCCGGCACCGATGGCTCCGGCATCCCAAGTAAGGATCGGAGTATGCGCTCGTACAGGGCATGGCCCAGCACCTCGTCCTCCACACCCGCATCGATATTTGGATTGTCATTCACCTCAATGACAAGGGCCCCGGTGGGCGTTTCCTTCACGTCGACGCCGAAGAGGCCGCGTCCCATGGATCGGGTGGCGGCTGTCGCCACGTGGAGCACGTGCGCCGGCGCGTCGCCCAGCGTAACCGTTCGGGAGTCTCCAAACCGAATGGCATTTTCGCCACCGGAGTGGTCCATGATCTGCCAGTGTCCCTCGGCCATGAAATACTGGCATGCGAAGAGCGGCTCGCCGTCGAGAATGCCAATACGCCAGTCGAAACGCGTCTCAACGAACGACTGCACGAGCAGCAGGTCGGACGCCCGGAAGAGGGGCTGCGCTTTCTCACGCAGTTCATCGGCCGAAGCGACGAGGTGCACGCCCAGCGAGAAGGCAGAATCGGGGACCTTCAGCACGGCCGGAAAGGTGAGGCTGCGGGCCAAATCTGACAATCGACGACGATCGAATACGAACGTTGGTGGCGTTGGAATACCCCTCGCCCGCAGCATCTCGAACAGGTACACCTTGTTGGTGCATTTCAGGATGGCCTCGGGTGTGTCGTAGACGGGAATGTGCTCCTCGCTCGCTTTCCGCGCAAACCGGTAGGTATAGTGGTCGAGTCGCGTGGTTTCGCGAATGAAGAGGGCATCGAATTGGGCCAGGCGGTGCAGGTCGCCGCGGTCTATACGTGTGATGTGCGCGCCCATGCCCTGGGCGGCCCGTTCGAAGGCCTGAAGCGCCCCTTCGTCGGACGGCGGCACCGTCTCGTCGGGGTTGACGAGCATGGCAATGGACGCTGCAGAGCGCGGAAGCGGCGCTGGCAGCGGGTTTCGAGCCCTCAGAAAGCGGGACAGGGCGGCGGTAAACAGCGTTCTCTCATCGGCCGACAACCGGTGCAGTCCGAGTGCCTCGATGTCCAGCAGTGCGCGCGCCCGGCGCCGGAACGTAACGTGCAGAATGGGGCACCGGAAACGGTCGAACAGCGACGACCCGATGACGGACAGCTCCTCCTGCGGGACACCGGCGCTGAACACGTGCCCGAAGAACACGAGGACGGTTTCAGGGACCGATTCCAGTCCGGACAGGAGAGGCTCCAGTTCGGTCAATGCGCGCCGGTGAATGCGTTTCCAGTTGATATCGAGCAGGTTGTCTGCGCCCGGGAAACAGCGCTCGGCGCGGGCTTCGGCGAGCAGACTGACGTAGTACCCCCGCGCCAGGTGCTCGTAGGATGAGGACAGGTTGATAACCACGCGGCCGGGCGATGCCACGCCGAGCGAAAGGTATTCGGCGGTGGAGAGCACGCGCGCCCAGGCCTCGAGATCTTCCGTACGCTCGCGCTCGTCGACGACGACGACCGGGACGCGGCCGGGTGCGGCACGAAGGGTGGCACCGCTGCTGAGAACCTTGACCATGCGTACACCGTCGGCTCCGTCTTCGTAATAGGAGGGCAGCATGCGGTCATCCTGGTACCCTGCAAACCCGTACAGTCCGCGAATGCGCTCGTCGCTGGCCCGGACTTCCAGTGTGATGACAGAGCGATGAGCCTCGCGCGCCACGTCCTCAGCAGCTCTGAGCAGATGCAGCCCGATCCCGTGTCCCCGTACCAAGCCCGTGACGGCCACGGAATAAATTCGCGCTCCCCGCCGCGACGCCGGAAGGTGCACCAGGATGTAACCAGCAACCGTCTGTCCGGGCAGTTCGGCCACCAACAGGCGCGAAGAACCCGACGCCAGGTAGCGCCTGAAACTGCGCCGCGAAATCAAATCGTGTCGGAAGGCTTCGCGTTCCAGGGACACGAGTGCATCCAGATCCTGTCGTGTTGCCTGGCGAATGACGGGTACGTATGCAGTCGACATCAGCCCTCCATGGCCTCCGGTGGGTTCGAATCCGACTCGACGCGTCCATCGACCAGTTCAATGACGCGCTTCCCATACGATGCCCAGTGGTCCGAGTGCGTGACCTGTATGACCGTCACGTTTTCTTCTTCGTTGAGCCTCCGGAACCAGTCCATCACGACCTCTCCCTGCGAGGTGTGCAGGTTGCCGGTCGGCTCGTCGGCCAGAATGAGTTTCGGTTGCATGATCAGCGCCCGGGCCACACCGACCACCTGCTGCTGTCCGCCGGAGAGCTGACTCGGGAACAGGTCCTTCTTGGCCACCATGCCGAAGCGGTCCAGCATTTCGGCGACCAGGCTCTTGCGCTCGTTGCCCTTTATTTTGCGGTAAAGCAGTGGCGTTTCGAGGTTTTCGTACACCGTGAGGTCATCGATCAGGTGGTATGCCTGGAATACGAATCCGATGTGCTGGCGGTGCAGGTCCGAGCGCTGCCGCTCGTTCATGCGGTGCGCTGGCTGGTCCATGAACCAGTACTCCCCGCTCGACGGCTCGTCGAGCATTCCCAGGATATGCAGTAACGTCGACTTGCCGGACCCCGACGGCCCCATGATCGACACAAACTCGCCGCTGTTGATGGACAGATTCACGTTTCGCAGCACAAAACTGCGGCTGAACCCATTCAAATAGCCTTTCGTGATGCTTTCAAGTCGGATCATGTCATGAGTGGGCAGGTTCATGGGATGCTTCAGATACAAAGTTCTTCAGACGACGTCACGCCCCACAGGTTACGCCATATTCATGATTCGTACGCTTCCCCTCCTGATCATTCTTTTTCTGGCTGGATGCGCCGCTTCAGCGCCCGACGTTGCCCTCTCCGAGCCGGAGGCGCCGCCAGCAGATGCCGCCGTCGATACGGCACCTGCTGCCGGGTTCCTGCGGGTATCGGATCTGGTCACGGCCAGCGCGAATGGAGACGTGGAGCGGGGCCTGGAATCGCCCCCGGGCACGGCTGTAGCGCTTCAGGTCACGGGTGCTGACGGCACCGCCATCGTGCTGGCTGACCGTTCCACGAGCCGGGTTCGCGTTGCGTATGAGACCCGTATGCCGGCTGAACTGTCCATGTCGTGGTCGCAGAATGGTGAGCGTCTGTTCGTCGGACAGCGAGCTGAATCCGGCGGAGGCGTGTTTGAAATCGATGGCGCGACCGCTGCGGTCCGCGACGTCGGCTGCTCAGCCTCGAACGTGGTGCTCGGCGTGCGCACGGACGGAACGCTTGCCGTTCGGGACGCGAACAATGTCTATATGGTCGATAGCGCGGACTGCGCCACACGCGCGACGTTCGATGCGCGGCGCATGATAGAGATTGCCGTCTCTCCCGGGGGGAGCCACCTGGCCTATGTACATCGGGAGTTGAACTACAACCGGGAAACGCGTTCCTACGAGCCGGATACGTCGCTGTTCGTGGTGCCGACCGCTGGTGGCGAGCCCAGGCGCATTGTCGGGGACCGGTATGCGCCGCGGCGCATTTCCTGGATCGGGGATGGCAACGAACTGGCGTATGACGTTGTGTTGCAGGACGGAACGGGAAACCGTGGACTGTCTATCTGGTCGGCCGCGAGTGGGCGGTCGTCGTGGGCCATTCCGCCAGAAGGCCTCACCGGCAGCGCTTCCCATGGACGCTACGGGCCGGACCCGGGCACATTCGTATTCCAGCTCGATGGCGTGTGGCATTACCGGACGGGCGTGGGCTCGTTCGTGCAGCCGTTGCCGCCCGATTTTTCGCCGGAACAGATGGTGTGGGTGGGGCCGCAGACCCTGTGGGCGCGGCGCGGTGAAACGTCTGCCATTATTGAGCTCGCAGGCCGCGCCGCGCCGCACGAAACGCCCGGAGCCGTCTGGGCCTGGACGGCACGCTGACGGCGCACGGCCCAAGCGTGCACCCCAATCAGCCCTCCAGAAGGCTCCTTACCTCGTCAACGGCCTTCCAGCGCCGTTTCCATCAGATGGCGAACAACCTGCGGATTTGCCTTTCCGCCGGTTTTCTGCATAACCTGGCCCATGAAAAAACCGATCACCCCCTTCTTGCCCTCCCGGTAGGCGGCTACGCGGTCCGGATGGGCATCCAGTACGGCGCCCATGACGGTCGAAAGGGCCTCCTCGTCGGAAATCTGTTCCAGGCCCAGACGCTCGACAATACGGTCCGGACTGTCGCCGGAGGTCAGCATGTCGGCGAGGACCTCGCGCGCGAGGCGACTGGACAGCGTGCCCCGATGGTGCATGGAGACCAGCGCGCGGAAATGCTCCGGCGGGATGGGAACACTCCCCGCGTGGCCATCCGCGTCGCCGTCGGCAGTGCGGAGCAGCGGCCGCAATTCCTGCACCAGCCAGTTGGCCAGGGCGTCGGCAGGCGCGGACTCCGCTCGCGCAGCCTGGTCGCTGGCGGAGTGGGCGGAGTGGGACCCGGCGGCGCGGCGGAACCACGATTCCAGGCCTGGGCTACCGGCCAGTACGGCCGCACTTTCCAGAGGGAGTTGAAACTCCTGGACCAGACTGTGAGCACGGGCCTCGCTGGCCACATCGAGCCCGGAGAGCGGGTTCGGAGTGTGGGCGACGGATTCCTTCTTTGTACTGTCAGGAGAACCGCTCGAAGGGGCGTTCGGAGGCGATGCCTGCGATGCGACGCTGGATTCTGCCTGCGTCCGCTTGCCCCACGTATCGCGCAGCGTAATGATCCGGTTCCAGACGTGTCTGCCGGCTGCAGCGGCCTCGGGGTCCAGGTAGAAATAGCCGCTGCGCTCGAACTGGTAGCGCGTGCCAGGGGCGGCGTCGGCTACGACTGGCTCGACGAGGGCATCGGGAATGATTTCCAGACTGTCCGGATTGAAATGGTCCAGGAAGGTTTCACTGCCCTCGACGCGCTCCGGGTCGGCAGCGCTGAAGAGCCGATCGTAGAGTCGCACCTCGGCGCGCCGGGCATGCGCGGCGCTGACCCAGTGGATGGTGCCCTGTACGCGGCGCGATGCCCGCTTGCCGCTGCCGGAGCGTGAATCGAGGTCCACGGTGCATTGAAGTTCGGTGACGCTGCCGTCTGCATCGCGAAGAACACGGTCGCACCGGATGATATAGGCGTAGCGCAGACGCACTTCCGCGCCCGGACTGAGGCGATGGAAGGCCTTGGGAGGATGTTCCAGGAAGTCGGACTGCTCAATGTAGATTTCGCGCGAGAAGGGTACCTGCCGCGTTCCCTCTTTCGGAATATCATGCGGCCACCAAGAGGCATTGACCATGTCCGTCTGTCCCTCCGGCCAATTGGTGAGTACCACCTTGAGCGGCCGGAGGACGGCCATGACGCGAGGCGCTTCCGTATTCAGGTCGTCCCGGATGGCGTACTCGAGCAGTGATACGTCGACCCGGTTGTCAGACTTGGCCACACCAATCATGTCGCAGAATGCGCGAATGGCTTCTGGCCGGATCCCACGGCGGCGCATGCCGGCGATGGTGGGCATGCGAGGGTCATTCCAGCCGTCGACCTGACCTCCCTTGACGAGCAGCAGCAGCTTGCGCTTGCTCATGACCGTGTAGTCTAGATTCAGCCTGGCAAATTCGTACTGATGCGGCCTGGGCGGTGTACACACGGCATGGACCAGCCAGTCGTAGAGTGGCCGGTGGACCTCAAATTCGAGCGTGCAGAGCGAGTGCGAGACGTGTTCAATGGCGTCTTCCAGTGGATGTGCCATGTCGTACATGGGGTAGACACACCATGTGTCGCCCGTGCGGTAGTGATGGGCATGGCGGATGCGGTAAAGCAGCGGGTCGCGCATGAGCATGTTCGGCGCGGCCATATCGATTTTGGCACGAAGTACATGGGCTCCGTCCGGGAACTCACCGGCTCGCATGCGCCGGAACAGGTCCAGGTTTTCCCCGGCCGAGCGCGAGCGGTAGGGGCTCTTTGTACCGGGCTCCGTGACCGTACCCCGCGTAGCCCGGATTTCGTCCATGGACTGGCTGTCCACGTAGGCCTTGCCAAGCGAAATGAGCTGTTCTGCGTAGGCGTAGAGCTGTTCGAAGTAGTCGGACGCGAAGTACAGATGCTCTCCCCAGTCATAACCAAGCCAGCGCACATCCTCCTTGATGGAGTCTACGTACTCCGTGTCTTCGGTTTCCGGGTTCGTGTCGTCGAAGCGTAGGTGGCACCGCCCGCCGTACTCTGCCGCCAATCCGAAATTGAGGCAGATACTTTTGGCGTGACCAATGTGCAGATACCCGTTGGGCTCGGGTGGGAACCGGGTGATTATGTCTCCCGTCACGCGTCCACTCGCGCGGTCACTGTCAATGATCTGCTGGATGAAATGCCGATTTTCACGGCCCGGTTCGCTTGGCACGGAATTGATGGTCAGTTGATGAACCGGAAATGTACGTAACGGGAGGGGGGTGTATCTTGAATTCCATGAAGATCCATGCACGGACAGAACGACTATTGCTCAGGAACTGGACGCCCGATGACGTGGCGCCATATGCTGAGCTGGTCGCCGATCCGGACGTCATGCGTCAAATCGGCAATGGCAAGCCGCGCTCACGGACATACGCCGAAGAATTTGTAGCCGAGCAGATCCGCCACCAGGAGACGCGCGGATGGATGCGGTTTGTCGTCGAAGCGGCGGCCACGGGAGCGTTTGCCGGGTTCTGCGGATTCGATGACAAAACAGGTCGGCTCGACTTCGGCTGGCGCTATGAAAAGGCGTTCTGGGGTAAGGGATACGGCTTTGAGGCCGCCGCGGCTGCGCTCTACGTAGCCCAAAACGCATTCGGACTGACACGCATTACGTGTCAGTCCGTGCTGAACAACCCCGGATCCATTCGGATCATGCAGAAATTGGGGATGTCAGAGATAGGAATCGAGATGTCTTCCGGCGAGACGGTTGTGGTTTACGGGTTTGCCGAGGAATGGCCCGAGGGGCTGTAGAAGGGTGCCGCCCGTGGCCGTGTAGTCGGGTCCCGATCAGCGCCCTTCGCGGATGATGACTTCTCCGTCATAGGTTTTGATCCGGATCCTGTTGGCACCGTTTCCGGTCGTTCCCGTCGCGTGAACGCGACCACCGCCCCGCCACCGGTTATCCTTGGCATCGACCTCGATGTTCAGGTCGAAATCGGATTCAATCCGGTAATCGTCGTCGTCGTCATCGAGCACGACTTCAATGTCGAACGTCATGGCAAGACCCTTCGGCACGGTCAGTACGATGTCGCCCCCCTTGGATTCAATATCGACGTGGCGGTCACCGGACGTGCCGCCCGTCATGTGGGCTTCAACGTCTCCACCCATGGTTTCAAGTTCAATCCAACCGTTCACTTCCCGAATCATGATGTCACCACCCATGGTCTCGGCGCGGACGAATTGTGCCGCCTTGTTGACAGTGATATCTCCGCCCATCGTTTTGACGTCTGCTCCATAGAGCGCTTCGTCAATCTCGATGTCGCCACCCATGGTTTCCACGGTGACGGTCTCTCCCATGCCGGTCTGTGGCGAACGCACATTATTATATGAAATGTCACCGCCCATGGTTGTGCCATTCACCGTTCCAGTGACGTTGCGCAGATCTACATCGCCGCCCATGGTGGAGACTTTTCCATCTACCTTCGAGTCGGTGAGTGTGACGTCGCCCCCCATGGTTGACATCTGGACGATTCCGGAGAGGCCGCTCAGATCGAGGTCGCCTCCCATGCTCGATCCCTCGAGTCGCCCACTGACCCCTACCACAGTGAGGTCTCCACCCATGGTTTCCATATCGAGGTCGAATGTGCTTGGCACCCGTACTACGATATGTACGTCGGACGACGAGCGGCCCCGCCGCGTTCGGTATTCGGAGCGGATAGCGACCCCACGACTGGTTTCACTCACCTGGAAATCAATGTGATCCGCATCCCGGCCGTTGATTTTTGCGAGGACATGGACTTCGCTCCTGTCCCATCCACGGATTTCGATATCTCCGCCGGTTTCAATGTTCATGGTGAGCAGGCCACCAGGTTTGACTGCGACGGTTCGGTCCACATCCTGGGCCTTGCTGGGAGCGGCATACAGGCCGAGTGCGAGAAGTAAAAAAAGAAGTCTGGTCATTTCAACGGGCCGTAGTTGGTGATTGTACCGGTTGGACAGCGTGCGGGGGCAAATGGTTTGCATGGTTATTCACTCACCGAAAAACGGACATGGTCGTATCCGAAGTTGCCCTTTTCGGCATCGGCAGCAATGACTTCGACCCGGTACCGTCCTTCGGCTACGCCCCGGAAGACTCCCGAATACATGTTCGACTGGCCGGCATAAGCGAGGGTGGTCTCGCCGAGCAGTTCGTCATCCCGGTAGAGTTTTCCCATGATGGTGTACCGATTGTTGTCCCAGAGTCCATCCGGCTCGGTGGGGCACCCACACAGCATGGTGACGCTGGTCGTGACCGTGATGTCGGAATGCGCCCGTTCCACCTTCTCGGCTCGGGGAGAGAGGACGCGGACCGTGAAGCCATTCATTTCGAGAATGATTCCTTCCCCTTCCACATGAAAGCCAGGCACGAGCAGCATACGCCTTCCTGTCTGCACCAGATGCCCAGGATCGCCGAGCGGTCCGTAGGCCGTGATGTCGACGAGTGTGGGTTCAATGAGCGCCAGTTCTGCATGAAATGCCGCTGCGCCGGGGGTATTGAACGTCTTTTGCCCTCGCTCGCGGGGCTGGACCATGATGGCGTTCGTGTCTCCCGTTGACCCCGTTTGCATGCCATCGGCGAGGATATGACCGTCTGCCGCACGGGTAATGACAACGCGTACGCCGCCCACGCCATCTCCGATGATTTTTGCATCATGGCTGACGACGCGCACGGTTACGCGGGTGGGTGCTGTCTGGGACTGCGCTGCTACCCACGCAGAGGGAATACTTACCGAAAAAGCGCTGAAGAGTACTATCTGCAGCGCCTTCCGGAACGGGGGTCGGTATGTCATGCTCTCAGCGTTACTCGAGGTGAGGACAACGTCGGTGGGGGCGAAAATGACCCCGTCCCTGTGGGTAGCACCCGAAATGGCGTTTCTCTGTGTTGTTCGTCGCTCGAATGGCACGGCCATACTTGTCCTAAAGCCTTCTAAGCCTGGGCACGTTGCCTGAACATGACGGGAACAATGTCCCCGTCGGGTATGCCGATCTGAACGAGTTCCCAGGACGCATCATAGTTACGGATGACCGATCGGAGAAAGTCGACTTTTTGATCGAGATCCTGGTCACTGGGCCAATCGACGGGTTCGACGCGGTAATTGGTCCGTCGTTTTCGGCCGTCGACCGATACCTCGACCTCGACCGTTTCGTGGTGCTTCAGTGATGGAATGTGAACGCAGATCTCCTTCATATGATCTCCGGTGTGTTTGGTGTCAGGCTCCCTGGTGGGTGTAGTGGCTCTGGATGAAGTTTTCTGTGACGACATGGCCGTCAAAGAGGTGAATGACCCGCTGGCTGTACTCGGCGTCTGCCGGTGAGTGCGTCACCATGGCGATGGTTGTACCTGCCTCGTTCAGAGAAGTAAGCAAATTCATTACCTCCTCGCCGTGCGTCGAGTCGAGGTTACCCGTCGGCTCATCGGCCAGGATCAGTTTCGGTCCGGCGACCACCGCGCGCGCAATGGCCACGCGCTGCTGCTGACCACCGGAGAGCTGCTGTGGGAAGTGACCCTGGCGGTGTGTAATCTGCACGGAGTCGAGAGCGGCCGTGACACGCTCCTTGCGCTCGTCCGACGGCATGCCCAGATACAGCAGGGGCAGTTCCACATTCTCCTGTACCGTGAGCTCGTCAATCAGGTTGAAGCTCTGAAAGACGAAGCCGATGTTGCCCTTGCGCAACTGTGCACGCTGACGTTCCGACAAATTGGAAATCTCCGTATCGAGAAACCAGTACTCTCCGCTCGTGGGGTTGTCGAGCAGCCCCATGATGTTGAGGAGCGTCGACTTGCCGCAGCCCGACGGACCCATGATGGAGACGAACTCGCCCTCTTTGATTTCAAGGTTTACATTGCTGAGGGCCGTCGTTTCCACGTCCTCGGTGACATAGGCCTTTTTCAGATTCTTGGTCTTGATCATGGTGGTGTTATTTGAGTATGAGGCGGTCCGCCTCGTTAAAGGTTTCGTAGGAGGAGGTGATGACGCGTTGACCCGGCTCCAGACCCTCGACCACTTCGTATACCTCCAGGTTTTTTCGACTGAGGCGAATGGGCTGTTTGACGGCTACATCGCCGGATTCTTCGAGCAGGTAGATCCAGTTGCCGCCAGTGGATTGGAAAAAACCGCCGAGAGGGACGACGACGGCTTCCGTCGGATCGCTCATGGCCAGGCGGGCACGGACCGTCTGGCCGCGGCGGATGCCTACAGGGGAACCGCCCACGAAATCGAGGTCGACTTCAAAGCGGCCCTGCCGGACCTCAGGATACACGCGCCGGACTTCCATGGTGTATTCCTGGCCGGCGATGGGCAGCGTGACGGCCGTCTGTCCCGGGTGAACGCGGCTGATGTGAAACTCGTCGACCTGTGCGCGCACCATCACCCCATCCAGCAGATCAAGCTGCCCAAACCGGTAGCCACTGTTTACGATTTCACCAAGCTCGGCGTTGAGTTGCGACAGGCGACCGGCGACAGGCGCCCGGATGGTCAGGTTCTCCAGTTGTTCGTTGATGACCTGGAAATTACCGTCCATGCGCTCGACGGAGGCTGCCATCTGCTCGAGTTGCTGGGCCTGGCGCAGTGAATCGGTGGCGTAGGACCGAATGGTCAGATCGCGTCGGCGCTGCTGGTAGTCGAATTCGTCCTTGATGCGGAAGTACTCCTGTTCGGAGATGAGTTGCTTTGCGTACAATTGCTCTGCCCGCTCGAATTCCCGCCGAAGCCGCAGGATGTTGTACTCCATGTCGACCAGCTGCTGCCGCGTACTCAGGTTGCTCTGCTCCACCTGGAAGCGGGTCTGCTCCAGCCGGTTGATCTGCTCAATGCGTTGGGCTTCGGTGTTGAGCAGGCTCACTTGCAGGGAACTGTTGGAAAGGCGCAGGATGGAGTCTCCTTCCCCGAGTATGGCCCCTTCCTGTACGAATATTTCCTCTACGCGACCTCCTTCGACCGCATCCAGAAAAAACCAGTTCTTCGGGAGCACGTTGCCGGTGACCGGAATGTTTTCCTGGAACGGCGCGAATTGCACGTCGCTGATGGTCACGCGGTCGGCATCCACGTTCAGGCTGCGCCCACCGCCCGTCGAGGAGATACCCCAGGCGAGGAGCGCCAGGAAAAGCACGCTGCCGACCGCGTAGATGATGCGCTGGCGGGTCCAGAATCGCTTGGCAATTTTACGGTCCATGCCCTCGCCACCGCCCATGCTCCTCTTGGAGGAAGCTGACGGAGCCAGGATTTTTGCCACGTCGTTCGACGTGCGTGTAGCGGGATTCTTTTTTGTATCGGGGTTCATGCCTGCCAGGTGTTACAAGGGTCGTGCCATACCTTCTGTGCTCGAAGTGGACGCGATGTAATGGGCGTCAGTGTCCGATTGTGAAACACCGGGTGTCCGATTACGAACACCTTCGCGTGACAAGTGTCCGGTATTGGTACATTGCTGCAAACAGGTACGGTTATTGGACATCGGGCCAATCGGTTTGGTTGGTCTCACTACACGAAAAACAAATTTCATTGTTACAGTATGCCGGAAAAAGCTGAGGCGACACTTGGACGGATCCTTGTTGTGGATGACGATGTGGACGTGCTGCAGGCGGCGCGGCTCCTCCTTCGCGGACACGCCGACGAGGTCCAGACGGTGAAACGTCCCGAGGAGTTGCCAGAGCTGCTCTCCGCAGACACGTTCGACCTGATCATGCTCGATATGAACTTCACGCGGGACGTGTCGAGCGGCCGAGAGGGGTTCTATTGGCTGGAGCGCATTCTGGAAGTGGATCCAGATGCGGTGGTGGTGATGATCACGGCGTTCGGCGATGTAGAGACGGCGGTCCAGGCCATCAGGGCGGGGGCTACCGATTTTGTGCTCAAACCCTGGCAGAATGAAAAGTTGGTGGCTACGCTGTCGAGCGCGCGAAAACTACGTACGGCGCGTACCGAGGCCGAGGCGCTACGCCATCAGGCGCGCACCCTTTCGAGCGATCTGGGCCAGCCGTACCGGGAGTTTGTCGGGCGCTCGGCGCCCATGCAGCGCGTGTTCGAACAGATTGGAAAAGTGGCCCGGACCGATGCCAACGTGCTCATACTGGGCGAGAACGGGACAGGTAAGGAACTCGTGGCGCGTGCGCTGCACACTCAGTCGCGGCGCTCCGACAATGTGTTCGTGAGCGTGGACATGGGTGCCGTGTCGGAAACGCTCTTCGAAAGCGAGCTGTTCGGTCACCGCCGGGGGGCGTTTACGGACGCCCGCGATGATCGTGTCGGCCGTTTTGAAGTGGCTGGAGGCGGTACACTCTTCCTGGACGAAATCGGCAACCTGTCGTCTCCGTTGCAGGCCAAACTGTTGACCGTGCTGCAGCAGCGCCATATAACACGGCTCGGGGAGAACCGCCCCGTGCCCATCGACGTGCGCCTGATCTGCGCCACGAACCGGCCCATCGGGGAGATGGTAGCCGCCGGAACGTTCCGGCAGGACCTGCTCTACCGGATCAACACGGTCGAACTCCACCTGCCGCCGCTCCGGGACCGATTGGAAGATATCGGTCCGCTGGCCGAGCACTTCCTGGGGCTCTTCCGCCGAAAGTACAACCGGAACGTCGCGGGTATTTCACGCGCGGCCCTCGACCGGCTGCATTTGTACCACTGGCCGGGTAACGTGCGTGAGCTTGAACACATGGTGGAACGCGCCATCATCATGACCGATGCCACCGAACTGCAGGCCGGGGATTTCTTCTTTGCATCGGGGCATGCTCCCTCGGGGGCTGTTTCTGCCGGATCCGCCATGCCCCTGGACTCCTTCAACCTTGAGGAAGTGGAAAAAACAGTCATTCGAAAGGCCATCGACCGGCATGGCGGCAACATTACAAAAGCCGCCTCCGAGCTTGGCCTGACCCGTGCGTCGCTGTACCGCCGCATGGAAAAATACGGCTTCTAATCGTGCGGCATTTCCGGGTCCAGATCACCCTTCGCATTCTGCTCATCACGGCGACGATCACGGGCGCCCTGATGCTCGCCTTATGGGGTGGTTCGCTGTTGGGGGCCATCCTTCTCGTGGGCGTCGTCGCCGCACAGGTCGCATCGCTTATCCGGTATGCAGACCGGACGAACAGGGACGTAGCCCGCTTCCTGATGAGCATCCGGTACTCCGATTTCTCCCAGACCTTTTCAGGATCTGGCATGGGGCGCAGTTTTGTTACCCTCGCCGGTGCACTCAACAGGGTGATGGACGACTTCCGGGAGGCGCGCGCCGATACCGAGGAGCACTACCGCTATCTGCAGACGGTTATGCAGCACGTGGGCACGGGGCTCATCACCTACACCGCACGCGGGAACGTCGAACTGATCAATGCAGCCGCCAAACGCCTGCTGCGCGTGGGGCACCTGAAGCATATCGGCGGGCTTTCCGGCTTCAGCCCGGCCCTCGTCCAAGTACTGCAGAACATGGGACCCGGTGGCAAGAAGATCGTGAAGGTCGTCCTGGGAGATGACCTGCTCGAGCTGGTGGTCTACGGCACGACGTTTCGCATGAAGGGGGAGATGTACACGCTCGTATCGATCCAGGATATCCAGACCGAACTTGAAGAAAAGGAAATTGAGGCGTGGCAAAGGCTGACCCGCGTCCTGACGCACGAAATCATGAACTCGATTACGCCGATTTCATCGCTTGCCGGGACCGTCCACGGCCTGTTGCAGGACGACATGCAAACCGGGCAGGAGGGCATGTTGCGGGGCGATGCGAAGCTGTGTGACATTCGCGATGCCGTGGAAACCATTGAACGGCGCAGCCACAGTCTGATGCGGTTCGTGGGAGCGTACCGCAGCCTGACGCGCATTCCCCGTCCGGACATGACCATTTTCCAGGTGAAGGACCTGCTCGCCGACATGGAGCGCCTCTTCCGTGCGGAGCTCTCGGGGCGCAGCATCCGGCTGGACGCCAAGTGTGAACCGGAATCGCTCGACCTCACGGCCGACCGGGAACAGGTGGAACAGATACTCATCAACCTGATCCGTAACAGTGTTCAATCGCTCTCGGACGTGGGCGGTGGGGCAATTACGGTACGCGCTCGGCTCGGGGAGCGGGGACGCCCGCTCATCCAGGTCGTGGACAACGGGCCGGGCATTGAGCCCGAGGCGCTCGACAAGGTATTCATTCCGTTCTTCACGACGCGCAAGGATGGCTCGGGCATTGGCATGAGCCTCGCGCGGCAGATCATGCGTCAGCATGGGGGGGTGATTGGCATCAAGTCGAAGCCGGGAGCGGAGACAATTGTTACCTTGCGTTTTTGAAACAAGACCACTCTGATAATGGCCCGGATTGTCCATACCGGCGACACGCCGGCCAAACGTCGCCATGCCCATATCCGCTCGTCTGCCGAGATCATCCGTTTGCTTGCCGAGCGGTCGGGTTTTGACGACGAGGCGAAGGACATGGTGGCTTTCCTGGTGTTCAGCCTGCGCGGCATCTACGACACGATTGACGAGAGCGCACGCGCGTGGGATGATCGCAACTACTGGAAAAAGTCGGAGGCACTGCGCCATAAGTGGAGTTGGTCGCGTCTCGCGGCCGATGAACTGGAGGTGTTGGTACTTGCCGGCCAATGGCCCGTCGTGCCCCCACTACTTATTGGCTTGATACCCCGCTTTGCAGATGTTACTATATCTTCCATCACACGGGGTCCCGACTGGTGGGTTGGGGCCCGCCGCGCCCTCCAGAAACAACACGCATCGTGATCAAGGACAAGATATCGCTGACCACCGGAGTCCTTCTCGTGTCCCCACCCATGCAGTGGGACCCGAATTTCAGGCGTTCGGTCGTGCTGCTCTGTGAACATGCCGGAGCGGGCAGCTTCGGACTGATTCTGAACCGTTCGCTGACGGTCTCGATGGATCAGCTTTTCGATGATCTGAGGACATTTCCCGAGGAAGTCGGTTGGGGCGGCCCGGTGCAGCCCGAAACGCTTCATTTCGTGCACCGCGAGGCGGACATCATCCCGGACGCCATTGAAATCCGCGACGGTGTACACTGGGGCGGCGATTTTGACGTTGTCCGCGAGCAACTGGCGGCAGGGGTTCTGGATCCGGACGATATCCGGTTCTTCCTCGGCTATGCCGGGTGGTCGGCCGGGCAGTTGCAGACCGAAGTGGACCGCGGCGGATGGATCATGGCCCATTCGTCCGAAGATCTGGTCTTCGATGTAGCGGAAGATGACCTCTGGCGACAGGTGCTCCGGGAAAAGGGAGGCGCCTATGCCATTCTGGCCAATGCGCCCGACCATCCGAGCCTGAACTGAGGCTCCGTTTGGCGGTGGTGGCCCCGGCTCTTTCGCTACGGCCTGTCAGGAGGGCCTGGCGGGACCTACAAATCGCCCAGCTGTGGCCGGACCACGATTTCCTCGACCACGCTTCGCGGCGACATGGCGTAGGCTGAGACGACCGCCTCGGCAATGTCTTCAGCTGGCATGAGCCGGTTTTCATCAATATCCGCGCCCTCCCACGTCGGCGTGAAGGTGGCACCTGGCAGAATGGAGGTGACGCGGATGGACTCCTGCATCAGTTCCTCCCGCAGCGAGCGAGCGAGCCCCATGAGCGCATGTTTTGATACGCAGTAGGCCAGACCACCCGGATATCCCTGGTTGCCTGCCACCGAATTCATGAAGAGCAGGTGACCGCGGCCCGCGGCGCGCATGGCCGGAAGCAGTTCGCGGGTCAGCCGGTAGGCGCTGAACAGGTTGATATCCAGCTGCGCCTGCAGGGCGGTTTCGTCCACGTCATCCATGCCGCCCGGGGCGAAAATACCGGCATTGTGAACAATGGCGGTCGGGACCGGAGGGTTTTCGAGAATGGATGCGGAGGCCGCGCGTATCTCGCCCGGCCGGGTCATATCACACGGAACAACACGTGTGTCGGCGCCCAGTCGGCGGCACGCCTCAGCCACGCGCTCCAGATTTGTGCGGTTTCGGGCCAGCAGGGAGAGGCGCAGCGTGTGCTTGCGCTTATCCGGCGTCTGCGCGTCCGCGGCGGACGACGTACCCGTCGTCGCGAAGCGCCCTTCGGCAGCCGCCCGGGAGAAGGCCAGCGCCGTGGCGGCACCAATGCCCTGGCTGGCACCAGTGATTACGATGTGGTGCGTCATGTTCCGTTGATCAGCTTGATGAATTCTGCTCGTGTGTGGGCATTGTCCAGGAAGGGTCCCGACATGGAGCTTGTCGTGGTCACGGAATTCTGTTTCTGGACACCCCGCATGACCATGCACAGGTGGGTGGCCTCGATCACAACGGCGACACCCTGCGGCTGGAGCGCCTCCTCGATGGCCCGCCGAATTTGCAGCGTAAGCCGCTCCTGGACCTGCAGGCGCCGGGCGTACACATCGACCACACGCGGAATTTTCGAGAGTCCCACGATGTGGCGGTCCGGGATGTAGGCCACATGTGCCTTGCCGAAGAACGGCACCATGTGGTGCTCGCACAGGGAGTAGAGCTCGATATCCTTGACCAGGATCATTTCGTCGTACTGCTCTTCGAAAACGGCACTTTTCAGGATGGCCGCCGCGTCCTGGGCATAGCCCTGCGTCAGGAACAGGTGGGCTTTGGCCACGCGCTCGGGTGTCTTCACAAGGCCTTCGCGGTTCGGATCCTCTCCAATGGTCCGTAGTGTACGGTGCACGCCCTCTGCCAGCGCCGAGACGGCATCGGCGTCGAAGGTCATGGATTCGTCATACAATTTTTTCATGCGATTATTCTCCGAAGTATTCGGCGACATTTCGGTCGGTTTCATGGAGTGTAACGCAGTACAGCTTGCCCGACGACAGGTGGCCACTGAGTCTGTTCCAGAACGCAACGACCAGGTTTTCGGACGAGGGCAGGATGCCCTGGAGAAAATCCACGTCCAGGTTGAGGTTTTTGTGATCGCAGGGCGCGATAATGCGTTCTTCGACGATTCGTGCCAGTTCGCCGAGATCAATCACATAACCTGTGTCCGGATTGGGTTCACCCCGTACGGTGACTTCAAGCCGGTAGTTGTGACCATGCCAGTTGGGGGAGTTGCATTTGCCGAACGTGGCGCGGTTCCATGCGTCGGATTTGTCTGGGTTATGCAGGCGGTGGGCGGCATTGAAATGCGTACGCCTCGTTACGTGGACCATGGGCATGATGGGTGGACCGTGGTTTCTAAATCGTTCAAAAAAATAACATAATCGTTTTGTTTCCGTTCCCAAGTCACGGGTCAATGTCCGTGGTATATTCCGTAGAGATGTTTCATCCAAAATGGTGATGTTTCAGCCGAAGTGGCCCTGTCCGTCAACTGCAAGGTGCGTTCATGAGTGAAAAGACACTGTTTCAGCGTATTGCCGACCGCGACATTGCGGCAGACATCCTGTATGATGACGATCAGTGCGTGGCGTTCCGGGATATTGCGCCGAAAGCGCCCGTGCACGTGCTCATTGTTCCGCGCGATCCCATTCCGTCGCTTGATCACCTGACGAGCGCGCACGAATCGCTCGTGGGCCACCTCTTTACAGTGGCCCGGCAGGTGGCGGCCTCGGAAGGTTTGACCCGTGGTTACCGCGCTGTTTTCAACTGCGGGGAGGAAGGAGGACAGGAGGTCCCGCACCTGCACCTGCATCTGCTTGGTGGCCGACAGATGGGCTGGCCGCCCGGATGACGCTCGTAGTGCCCACCTTGATCCGCGCACCCGGAACGCTGCTCGTGCTGGCTCTTGTGGCCGTGTCGTTCGTAGCGGGAGCGTCAGCACAGGCCCAGGACCGCACGCAGCTGGATCTGGGCTGGGAGCGCGATGTGAACCGGTTCCGTTGGACGGCCGACCTGGCCTCGCAGGTTCGTCAGGGTACGTGGGACATCGCGCTCCGCAATGCCTTCCGGAGCGATGCATTCATTCTCTTCGATGACCGGCTGAGTTTTCGGGATGAGAACCGCTTTGCCATCGACGCCGTGCAGAATCGGCCCGGCCCCTACAACCTCACCGTGCGCACGCGATCGAACTGGTTCAGCCTCAGCCGCGTGTTCCACCAGGATGCCTGGTTGGGGGTCCGGAAGGAATTCGATGCGGGGTGGTGGGTGGAGCCGTCGGCGGGTCTGGCCATCGATGCGCGGCCGGGATTCCGCTCAGGAACGACCTCGGCGCCCGTGCGCACCGATGCCGGACCGGCCGTCGGCGTGTTGGCTGGCATGGGGGAACGCAACCTGGACGGATATCTGACCGAGGTGGGCGTGCGCACCGAACTGCAGCGGTTTTCGCCGAGGACGGGGAGGTTGCTGCGCGCGCGCGCGCGGTCCTCGCGGGACTTTGAGCGGACGTCGCTTCGGGCGGAAGTTGAAGCCAGTTCTGTGCGGCGCGATGCCTACCAGGCGGCCTCCTTTCTGAACCGCGAGGAGGGGGCGGCGCGTCAGGAGGAAACGGTCGAATCGACCCGCTCGGACACCGTGTTCGTCCGGTTCGGCGTGGAGTCGCGTCTCTCGAGAAGCTCGCGGCTTGAGCTGAATCTGGATGTAGGTACAAATGCGCGTCGGGTGCGGACGCTGCGCGCCCCGGACGATGCCCTGTTCTTTGATTCGGACTTCCGCAGGCAGACCGTGGAGCTGACGCTGGCCGGCGTGCGCGACGTGGGCACAGGCTTTCTGCGGCTGTCGAGTCGGGTCGGTGCAGAGATCGAGCGGCGCACGCTCGCCAACGCCGCGGAGCTGCCCCCGGCCCAGGTCAGCCAGAAACTGAATCTGCTCCGCCAGGCAGACAACGACCGGGGGTTCGCAGGGCTGTCCGCCTCTGGCCTGGTACCGTTCAGGCGGCGGCTCAGCATGCAGTTCGATGCATCGGCCAATATCCTGCAACACGACACGCCCGACGTGAACCCGGACGACCGGGACGAATTGCTGCTTGCGGGTTCGGTGGGTGTTGCCTGGCGCGTTCACCGCGGGCTGACCGTGTCTTCGCGGGCGTTCGGCTCGTTTTTCCACACGGTTTACCTCAAAAATGAGCGCAGCGCTGACAACAACGAGCAGACATCCATCCGCCTGCAGCCGCTGGTCGATTTTCAGCCCACTCCGAAGACGCGTATTCGCTTGGCCTCCGAAGTCAGGGCCACCTTCACCGTCGACGATTTCCTGCTGCCGGGTCGCCGCCCGACCGACCAGAGCGCCCGCGAATTGAGCTACGACCTGGACGCGAGCCATGATGTGGGCGATGACGTGCGCGTCATGCTCACCGCGAACTGGTCCGATCTCCAACTCGGCCGTTTTCTGGACGATGTGTTCGCCGAAATCCCGTTCGATACGCTGCGCACGTTCAGTGGGTGGCTGCGCTTGGAAACGGGGCGGAACGTACGGGCGGAAATCGGGGTGCGCTGGTTTGTGCGCAGCGATTTCGAGCGCGCGACCACGATCAGGTTCACCAGCGTCCTGAGCGGGGAAGAAGATACGGTAAGCCGCTCGGGCCGCACGCGGATTGATCAGGTAGGGCCGACGATGGCCATCACCTGGCCCATGCGGCAGGGCTCCTTCCTGCGCCTGGACGGGTGGGCCACGGTGCAGCGCGTCTCGACGCGGCTCTATGGCGAGCTTCCCGATACCGACGCCAAAACCATTCGCCGCGCAGCGCGGCGCGGTCAGAGTACGCTCATTCCGAACCTGTCGGTGTCGATGGTGGTACTGTTATGATGAAAACGTTTGGCGTAACGGGCGGAATCGGATCGGGCAAATCTACCGTGTGCCGCATGCTCGAAGATCTGGGCGCCACGCTGTTCGATGCCGACAGCGAGGCCCGGCACCTCATGGAATCCGACCCCGCGCTCGCTGGCCGGATCCGCGGGGTATTCGGGCCGGACGCCTACCGGGCAGACGGAACGTTGGATCGCGCTTTTCTGTCGTCGCAGATTTTTGGCAATGCGCCGCAGGCCGCCGCCCGCCGCCGGGCGCTCGAAGAAATAGTGCATCCGGCCGTGGCGCAGCGGTTTCGGGAGGCCGTGGAGCATGCGAGGGCCCGCGGGGTCGCCGCGCTCGTGCGCGAGCAGGCTCTGCTGCCTGATCCCGGCTCGGAGGCGGCCGGTCTGGTGTGGGTCGTGGTGGAGGCCCCTCGGGGCACGCGCCTCGAGCGCTCCATGGCCCGGGGCGGGCTCTCGCGCGAGGAGGCGCGCGCGCGCATGGGCGCGCAACCCGCAGTGAAAGCCTATCGGGCCATCGCAGACCATATAATCGTGAATGATGGCGACATGGACGCGCTGCGCAGAAAGGTAAACGACGTCTGGAGCTTAATCTCCGCGTAGCGAGGCCGATCCAAGGGGTAGTATTTGGACAGGCACTACCCCGAACAGCGACATGCAGAAACTGATGACACTCTACGGACGCACCCTCAGCTTGATTGCGGTCGTCTTTCTCATGTCCTTCGGCGTCGTGGCGCTGGCATTCCTGTCGGTCCGGGCCATGGACGAGCGGGATCAGATTCGCGAACTTCAGCACAACATCATGCAGGCCAATACGTCGGTGCGTGATTTTGCCCTGAAACGTGATCCGACGTATGCCAAACAGACCGAACAGTGGCTCAAGGCAGCCGATGACATTCTTGAATCGGGCGTCAAGGTGGACAACTACGATCGCCTGCACAGCGAATTGCATTTGTATCTGCACTCCATTACGCAGCTGATCGATGCCTATAAAACACGTGGATTCTACGAAAAAGACGGACTCGAGGGCGAATTGACACTCCTGGCCGACTCCCTCCTTGCGACCATTCGTTCGCACGGCCTGGGCCAGGCGGAACGGGACCTGCTGATACTCCGAAAAGCCGAGAAAAATTATCTGCTTCGAGGGGGAGACGTGTATGTGGATGAAGTCCACGAGACCGTCGACCTGCTCATCGAGGAGTTGCGCGTGGGTCTTGACGAGCCGGAGACCACATTGCAGTCAGCGCGCCAGTTGGCCGCCTACCAGCACGACTTTGACCAGATGGTGATGGTGATTGAGAAAGGCGCCTATATACAGTCGAACCTGGAATATCTGGCCAACGCCATCGGTAGCGCGCTGGACCAGATCGTGATATCAGAATCGCTTCGGGCACAACGTATTCTGTGGGTTTCATTGGTGCTTGTGCTGGTTGCCTTTGTTCTGGGCGTCCTGTACGCCGTCTATATTTCGCGCTCCATCGTGAAGCCGCTCAGCATGCTGGAAACGGCGGCCCATCGCCTGATCAGTGGGGACGGAGTATTTGAATTGCATAAAGATGACCAGGGGGATCTGCAGGAGCTGACACGCGCCATGCAGAGCCTCGCTGCGCACATTCGAGACCAGGAAAAGATCAAGGACGAGCTCGAGGAATCGGCTGGGCACCTGGCCCTCATCAATGACGACTTGGCTGTTAAAAAGCAGGAACTGGAGCATCGAGCGGAAAAACTGGATGAACTGGTAGAGCGCCTGAAACGGGTCAAAACGGAGGCCGAAGGATCGGTGCAGATCAAGGCGGACTTCCTCGCGCGCATGAGTCATGAAATCCGCACGCCTCTCAGTGGTATCATTGGGATGACGAGCCTCCTGGCTGGAGAAGACCTTCGAAACGACCTGACTGAAGTGGTTGAAGTCATTCGCACGAGCGGCGAGACGCTGCTTTCCCTGGTCAATGACATCCTGGATTTTTCTAAAATTGAGGCCGGTGCCGTTGTGCTCGAGGAAGAACCGCTCGACGTGGTTCTTTGCGTGGAACATGCACTGTCCCTGGTCAGCCGTCAGGCCGCACGCAAGGGGCTCGAACTGTCATCGGATATTGAGCTGAGCGTGGGAAGCAGCGTAATCGGTGACGCGGGCCGATTGCGCCAAATTCTGGTCAACCTCGTAGGCAACGCTGTCAAATTCACGGAGTCAGGTGAGGTGCAGGTACGCGCATGGCGCCCCGATCCGTCCTTTCATACGGTTCGGTTTGCCGTCGAGGACACCGGTATTGGCATTTCCCCGACTGCCCTGAAACATCTGTTCGAACCGTTTCAGCAGGCAGAGGCCTCCACGTCGCGCCGCTTTGGCGGAACGGGGCTGGGGCTGTCCATTTCCCGGCAGCTGTCCGAACTCATGCACGGCCGGATGTGGGTCGAATCGCAGGAAGAAACAGGGTCAACATTCTACTTTGACATCGAGGCGCCGCTCGACCCGAAGGCATCACAGGAAAGCGTCGAACTGCGGGCACGTGTACTCCTGGTCAACAATAAACCTATGTTCGGACGTGCCATGACCCGGCTGCTCCGCTCGTGGGGAGTCATGATCGACGTCGCGGAAAGCGAAGCAGAGGCGGCCGATCGCGTCGCAGCCACAGACTATCATGTGATTCTGCTCAACGACGGGCCGATTGGTATTGATGGTGTGGCCACGCTCGCCGTGGCACATACGTTACAGGCAGAAGCGCCGGATGCGCAGATTCACATGATGTGCCATCTGGGCGAGCGAATGGGTCGCCACGAGATTCCCACGCTGGTTAAACCGGTGAAGAGGACGGCACTTCGGGACGTGTTGTCGAGCATCGCAATGCGCCAAGGCAAGGGATACGGAAGGGCACGTGGGAACGGCCGCGGGCCGGCGCGCCCGGCGCGCCCGGCGCGTTCAGTTCCCGACCCCGCTGGCGGCGCACGCGTTCTTCTGGTGGAAGACAACGTCGTCAATCAGAAAGTAGGCACGCACATGCTGACAAGATTGGGCTTCGACGTGGACATCGCGTGCAATGGACAAGAGGCGCTGGCCATGATCTCCGAGTACGGCTATCCCCTTGTGTTCATGGACGTACAGATGCCGGTCATGGACGGCATTGAGGCGACCAGGCGCATACGGCGTGGCGAAGCCGGTGATCACACTCCCTACATCATCGCCCTCACGGCGAACGCCTCTACGGACGACCGATCCCGGTGTTTGGATGCCGGAATGGATGAATACATACCCAAGCCCGTCAACCCGGCATCCCTGGCCCGCATTATCGCGAAAACCGGAATTCCGGGTACCGGACCCGCGCATGGCCCGATCGATCCTGCGCCAGCGGTCAATTCTGCACCCGCGGTAAAGCCTGCGTCCACAGTCGGACCCGGTGTGAAGGCGGGAGCCTGAGCCGATTCAGGCCTTGTCTTTCGGGTTTCCGACCGAGGACAGAGCACTCTTTTCGATGCGCAGCTTCGTATTGCTGTCGACCTGCACAAGTACGGAGGCGTCGTCCACCTGGGTGACCGTGCCATGTACGCCGCCGATGGTGACCACCCGGTCATTCTTGGCCACCGCTTCAATCATCTTTTTGCGGTTGTCCTCTTTCTTCTTCTGGGGCCGGATAATGAAGAAATAAAAGACGATAAAGATCAGGACGAGGGGCAGGAACATGGCCAGGGGATTCCCCTGCTCGCCTCCTGCAGGTGCTCCAAGGAGGAACAGATCGTAAAACATCATGGGATGGACTGGTCACGTGAACGGTGTGCGTGGCAAAGATACGCCTCTACACAAATAAAAAGGGCAAGCCCCCCGTATCGCGACGCTACGACCTCCTACCGCTGCTGCCTTCCGGCCCTGACGGAGTTCAGAGGGAGCTGTCCGTACGGGACTTGCCCTTTGGGTGCGTCCGAACGAGAGCACCGGACGCATGTTCCGTGCTTACACCATTCCCATTGGGTCAATGTCGAGCGTCATGCGGTAACCGCGTGGCAGGTTGCCGAGGGCGGCCAATGCGGCCTCCAGTGCCGTGCGCATGGACGTAGCCGCGTGGCCCGGGGGTAACTTCACGAGTACCTGGTGCCGGTAGGAGCGGCGCAGGCGGTGAATGAAGGCGGGTGACGGGCCGAGCACCTCCACCTGCGCCACGCGCTCGGCCAGGCGCAGGGCCCAGAGCCTGGCCATACTCTCCGTTCTATCGTCATCCGACCCGGAAAAAAGTGCCCGAATAAGGCGCCCATACGGGGGATATCCGAGCACTTCCCGCTCAGCGAGGGCATGCCGGGCAAAGGCCTCGTAATCGTGCTGGCGCGCGTGCTGAATGACCAGGTGGCCAGGTTTCCGCGTTTGAAGCAGCACCTCGCCGCGCAGGGCATGACGACCCGCCCGTCCGGCCACCTGCGTAATAAGCTGAAACGTCCGCTCCTCGGCCCGAATGTCGGGAAGCGAGAGCGAGGCATCGGCCTGCACAATACCCACCACCGTGACACGCGGAAAATCGAGTCCCTTGGCCACCATCTGTGTACCGAGCAGGATGTCCGCGCCGCCCGATCCGAATGTCTCGAGAATCTCATGGTGAGCATCTTTGCCGGACGTCGTGTCGAGGTCCATGCGCAGAATGCGCGCCTCGGGGAGCGCCTCCTGGAGCGATTCTTCCAGGCGCTGCGTGCCGGTCCCCAGCTTCTCGAGCGCATCTTTCCGGCAGGAGGGGCACACCCGGGGCATGTCGTTCACCAAACCGCAGTGGTGGCAGCGCAGATGCCTCAGCGGCTTGTGATACACCAAACCAACGCTGCAATCGGGGCACTCCGGCGTCCAACCGCACGCTGTGCATTCGACCGTCGGCGCATACCCGCGCCGGTTGAGCAGCACAATGCCCTGCTCCTTGCGCCGGAGGCACTCTTTCAGCGCATCAATGAGTTGGGTCGATACGAACTCCGCGCTCCCCCTCTGGTCCACAATCCGGATGTCGGGCAGTTCGGCTGGGCGGCCATCTACGGGCACGCGGTCCGGCATGGGAAGCAGCGTGTACTTTCCGCTTTTGGCGTTGGCCAGGCTTTCCAGGCTGGGCGTGGCCGAGCCGAGCACGCACACGGCGCCCGCCAGGCGCGCCCGCACAACGGCTACGTCGCGGGCATGGTACCGGGGCGCGGGATCGAACTGCTTGTAGGAGGCCTCGTGCTCTTCATCTACAATAATCAGTCCCGGGTTCGAAATCGGGGCAAGAATGGCCGATCGCGCGCCGACCACGATGGCATACTTCCCGGCACGAATGCCCTGCCAGGCGTCGAAACGTTCGCCCTGGCTCATGCGCGAATGCAGCACGGCCACCTCGTCGCCAAACCGCCGTCTGAATCGGTGCACGGTCTGCGGAGTGAGGGCTATTTCAGGCACGAGTACAATGCCGGTTCGGCCCTTGGCGCGTACCCGCTCCAAAACGTTCAGATAGACCTCGGTTTTCCCCGACCCCGTGACGCCGTGGAGCAGGAACGTACAGAACGTGCCAGCCTCCACGGCGTGTGTGAGCGCGTCGACGGCACGCGCCTGACCGTCGTTGAGCGTGATGCGGGCGTTGAGTGTAATGCGGGGGGTGCCGCCGATCCCCCTTGTTGCTTTTCCAGCCGCGCTTTCGGCAGCGTTCCCGGCCGCGCTTTCGGTCGCTCGCCGGTCCACGTTCTGCATGGCGTACTCGTACCGGTCGACAAGAGTCGTGTAAACACGCACGTACCCGAGTTCCTTGAGCCTGCGAATGGTCATCGAACTTCCGCCAGCCGTTTCGAGAAGCTCTGGTTGTGTCGGATCGTCCAGATCCTTGGCGCGGCGCTGCCGCAGCTCGTGGAGCAGGGCCTGCTGGCGCTCGCCACGGGGCTCGGCTGCGGGCGGCGCTTTCGCCAGGGCCACGCGCGTCACGCGGACGCGCGTGGGGGCGGCCGCACCTGGCCGCCCCGCTCCCGGCGGAAGCGCCGCCCGCAGCGCCTCGCCCCAGGAGCACATGTAATAGGTCGCCATCCAGCGGGTCAGTTCAAGGAGGTCCGGCGTAATCTCGGGCGTACCCTCCGGCCCGGTTTCGGGCCCGCCCGCGACCGATACGCTCTCAATGCTCCGCGCCTGAACACCCTTGAGGTCCGCTTCGGCGCCCGCTTCGACGACGACCCCGACGAGCGGTCGCCGGCCAAAGGGGACGGTCACACAGGACCCCGGTACCACGAGGTGTACCAGGTGCTGCGGCACGCGGTACGACCATAGTTTTTCAATGGGGAGCGGGAGGGCAATTCGGGCAATCTGCACAGGCCTGGGACACACAGGTTTTGGTTCATCGCCAAGGTACTGCGTCCGCACCTCATCGCGCGACCTTATGTCCGCGTTCCGCCGCATGGTGGATGTTCATGGTGTGTCCTCCAGGACATACGGGCGGGATGTCACAATTTCATTACGTAAGTTTATTACAATATAGATATGGACGAAACATCATTTTCCCGGTATGTCGCAATCCATGACAGCCTGACGGGATAACCTCTTGGCTGACGCAATCCACCGATCGTGTCAGGTCAGACAGATTTGCGATACCCAAGGCCCAATTACGACATCCCAGGACATAGTATTTTTTTGATATATCATTAATATATATGCACATGGTAATATGTATTGCGACACTCCGTTCAGAGGGGCCAAGAAGGACCATGAAGGTCGAATAAGGTCGAGATGGCCAAGACGAACCAGGACGAAGCAAGACGAACCGAAAAGTCGAAGCGGGCCCAAAAACATGGAGTCATTCACGAGGAGGGTTCGCCGGGCACTTTGGGCGCCTTGGGCACCTCGGGCACCCGGAGTTCATATTCGCGTAAGGCGTCCAGCCGGGTCCGCTTCACAGTCTGCACCACACCCGCTATAGTACCCGAAACCGCTCTTGCATCCACATCCGTGTCCTATGACCATTCGCCTCCGGAGCCTTTTTTTCATTCTGGTGTCACTCTCCGTAAGTGGATGCCTGCCATCGTCCTGCAGTCGGAATGAGCCGCGCGAGCTCTATTCTTCCGACTCGCTTTCGCGGGCCTACGCATCCTCGCTTCCTGTCGATACGCTCCTCGTGCTGGGCGCCATCACGGGCGACCTTGGTCACCCCCGCACCCTCGCATTTGCTCCCGACGGAGCGCTCTGGGTGACGGATACCGAGACGGGGCGCATCTATCGTATTCTGGCCAGCGATATACCGGGCACGGGGCGCATGCACACCTCCCTTCCTCCTGCCCTTCTGGACACAAACGATCCGGGCCCCGCCCTCGTTGAACCGCAGGGCGGGGGCAGCGCAGGCGCTCCCGGCTCCGATCCGGACGTAGACCGCTTCCCATACCTGGCCGGATTCGCGGCCGACACGGCGCTCGTTTTCGAGCCGGCCGAGCACGCACTCTGGCACGTGGCTCCGTCGGGCGCCTATCGCGCCGTTTACCTCGAAGGCGATACGCCCGCGGCGGGTGGCCTTCGCTACGCTGCTGCCCGCGATTCGGTGGCCGCCGTCAAGGTGGTGGACGATGATTTCGATGGATACATGGCCCTCCTCAATGCGCGCACGGGTGAGATCCTGCAGCGGACGCCGCTCGCAGGACCTTCCTGGCAACATGCCGGGCTGATGCGACTTCGCGGGCCGGATGTCCTCAGCCTGTCGGCCTACCAGCCGAGGGTGCTGCAATGGGCGCCGGGAACCGCCGAGCCCGACTCGGCCCCATCGCCCGGCGCCCCCGCCCCCGATACGCTCCGCCTCTTCGGATTCGATTCGCCCATGCTTGCGCGCATGCGCCAGTTCGTCCTTGGCGACACGAAGGCCCCCCCCATGCTGTCGGTCAGCGCTGCCGTGACGCCGACCCGTTTCTACGTCATCAACATGCGGCCCGGATGGCTCCGCCTCGATATCTACAACCGCGACGGCGAACTGCTGCACATCCTGACCGAGCCGCACCCGGCCTTCAACAAAGAATTTTACCCGACCGACATCGCCGTGCAGGAGCAGGCGGATGGGAGCGTCATCATTGCCGTCGCCGTGCTCAAGCCGGAGCCCGGGATTTCCATGTTCACCTGGTCCGGCTCTCCGCACAACGAGCAGCCCTGATATAGCCGCTGCGCGACAGCCGCCACACCGTAGCCGCCCGTATCTTGGGGCCATGTCTGTTCCCCTCCTCAGCGAAAGCATACAGTACCTGAAGGGCGTTGGCCCGAAGCGCGCCGACGTGCTTGCTGCCGAGGGCATTCGAACCGCGGCCGATCTGCTGGCGCTCTACCCCCGCCGCTATCTGGACCGGACGAACGTAGTGCGCATTGCTGACATACAGGCGCCCCATCCCGCGGCCACCGTCGTCGGCACCATTACCCGCACGCGTTTTCACGCCCGCCGCGGCCGCGGCTCCCGATTTGAGCTGACGGTCAGCGACGGATCGGGCGGCTTCCTGACCTGCGTCTGGTTCCAGCGCGCCCGCGCCATTGCCAATCTGTTCAAGGAGGGGGAGCGCGTGGCCTTCCACGGCAAAATCACGTTGTTTTCCGGCCGGTGGAGCATGTCCCACCCCGAGTTCGACCGCGTGGACGATGCTGGTCCGAAGCTCGACACGGGCCGCATCATCGGTCTCTATCCGGGACACGCCTCGTTCGACGCCGCTGGCCTTTCGAGCCGACTCTTCCGGCGCATCCTGTTCACATGGTTCAAGGAAAAGGGTGCCGGCCTTGAAGATCCGCTTCCTCCGGAGTTGGCCGCAGAATTCCACCTCATGGATGGCCGCTCCGCGCGCCGCGCCATCCACTTTCCAAAATCACGCGAGGAACTGGACGCCGCCACGCGCCGCCTCAAATTCGAGGAGCTGTTCTTCTTTCAGCTCATGATGGGCGCCATCCGGACCCGCGTACAGCGCGATCCCGGCCCCCCGCTCACGGCAGACGGCCCGCTTCTGACCCGGTTCATGGAGCAGCTTCTCTTCACGCTCACGCCCGGACAGCACGCGGCGCTCCAGGATATCCGGGTCGATACATCGCACGGCGTCCGCATGAATCGCCTGCTGCAGGGGGACGTGGGCAGCGGCAAAACGGTTGTCGCAGTCGCGGCGGTTCTCATGGCGATCGATTCCGGCTGCCAGGCCGCTTTCCTCGCTCCGACCGAGATCCTGGCCGAACAACACTTCCGGACGCTCTCCGCGTGGCTCGAGCCGCTCGGGCTTTATGTGGGCCTGTTGACAGGCAGCACACCGGCGCCCGTGCGGCGCAGTACGCTCGAAGGCATTGCCCAGGGCTCCATTGCCGTCGCCGTCGGAACGCACGCTGTTATCCAGGAGGGCGTTGCCTTCGAGCGGCTGGGTCTGTGCATAGTAGATGAGCAGCACCGGTTTGGCGTCATGCAGCGCGCAGCGCTCTACAGCAAGGGTGACCGCCCGCACATCCTGCTCATGTCGGCAACCCCCATTCCTCGTTCGCTGGCCCTGACGGTCTATGGCGACCTCGACGTGACCGTGATTCGCGACCGCCCGCCCGGCCGCCAGGAAGTCGAGACGCGCCTGTTGTGGGAGAAGCGCCGCAGCGAGCTTCACGACCTCATGCGCCGCGAAATCGCGGCCGGGCGTCAGGTCTATATGGTGTATCCGCTGGTCGAAGAAAGTGAAGTCGAGGAGCTCAAGGACATCAAGGATGCCGAGTCCGGCTACCAGGAAGTCACTGCGGCGTTTCCAGAGGTCCATGTCGAACTCGTGCACGGCCGCATGAAGGGGGCGGACAAGGATGCCGCCATGCAGCGTTTTGTGCGCGGCGAGGCCGCCATACTGGTGTCAACGACGGTGATCGAGGTCGGCGTGGACGTTCCCAACGCCAGTGTCATGGTTATTGAGCACGCAGAGCGTTTCGGCCTCAGCCAGCTCCACCAGCTACGCGGCCGTATTGGCCGCGGTCGGCACACGGCGACGTGCGTCCTGATGTGCGATTTCAAGCGGAGCGAGGCTTCAAAAACACGTCTCAAGGCCATGGTAGAGACCAATGACGGGTTCAGGATCAGCGAAGTCGACCTGAAACTGCGTGGTGCGGGCGATTTCTTCGGCACCCGACAGAGCGGTCTTCCCGCATTCAAACTGGCGGATATCGCCGAGGACACCGACCTTGTAGCAGCAACCCGTACGGCTGCGCGCACACTCCTCACCGCCGACCCGGGGCTTTCCCGCCCCGAAAACCGGGTACTGAGGGACTATTTCCACGCTTTCGTCGCCCCTGAAGGTCTGAGCATGAGCCGGATTGGATAAGGCGGCCAGAGCCAACAGCACGAATCCTGCATGAACGTTTCTGAACAACTACTCGCCATTCTCAAAAGTGAAGGCGTCAGACAAATCATCGGCGTGGCCGGTGACGCCCTCAACCCGCTGGTCACGGCCATCGGACAGCAGGACAAAGGCAAGCCCGACTTCATCCGGTGGATCAAGATGAAACACGAAGGGAACGCCAGTTTTGCGGCGTTTGCCCAGGGCGAGCTGGGGGGCAACATCGGCGTCTGCGCAAGTACCGTGGGCCCGGGTGCGCTGCATCTGGTGAACGGCCTCTACAACGCCAAAAAGGAACGCTCGCCGGTTCTTGCCATCACCGGCCAGGTACCTATAGAACACATCGGGACGAACTACCACCAGGAAGTGGACCTGGTAAAAATTTTCGATGATGTCTGTGCCTACCAGGCCGTGATCCGCAGCGCTGAAGAAGCCCCGCGGGTCATTCTGCGCGCACTCCGGATTGCCATCAATCATAAATGTGTGTGCCGCATTGAATTGCCAGCGGACATTGCGGAAATGCCGGCCAAGAATGTACCCTTTGTTCACCAGGTATTCCGCTCGAAAGCGGTCGCAACGCCGCCCAAGGAACAGCTCGACGAAGCCGTACGGCTCATTGATGAGGCAGGCACGGTCGGTATTCTGGCCGGTGCTGGCTGCCGGGACGCGCGCGATGCCGTTTTGGCGTTTGCCAAAAAACTCAATGCACCCATCACACACACCGTCCGGGCGGCCGACATTTTTGATCACGAGAGCGAGAATGTGGTGGGCCTGACAGGACTCATTGGCAACCCGTCCGGCTACAAGGCGGTCATGGAATGTGATCTGCTGATCATGTTGGGTACCGACTTCCCGTACGTCAACTATCTACCCAAATCCACGAAGACGATCCAGGTGGATATCCGTCCGGAATCCATCGGAAACCGGACAAACGTCACGCTGGGTATTCATTCCGACGTTGGCTGCATGGTCCGCTATGTTCTGGATCAGTGCGTGGAAAAACCGGACCGCAGGTTCGTCGAGAAACTCAACAGGGAGTTTACTGACTGGCTGGATCACAACTGCCAGACGTCGAGTCCATCCAAGGATTTCAAGGTCATGCATCCGCAGGTCGTGGCCCGGTCCATCAGCGACGTGGCGTCGGATGATGCCATTTTTGTCGTGGACACAGGTACGTCGGCTATCTGGTCCACCAACTTCATGAACTTCCATTCAGACAGGCGCGTGATCGGATCCTTCAACCACGGATCCATGGCCGTCGGGCTTCCTGCAGCCATCGGGGCGCAGCTCCTCTTTCCCCACCGGGAGGTGTGGGCGCTCGTCGGCGACGGGGCGTTCAACATGTCACTACACGACTTTTCAACAGCCGTTGAGTATGACCTGCCGATCAAGATCGTGGTGCTCAACAACTCGGAGCTGGGCTTTGTCAAAATTGAAATGGAGGAATCCGGGCTTGTGCCCAATTTCGATGCGCTTGAGATCAAGAATTTCGACTTTGCGCGCTATGCCGAGCTATGCGGGGGTGAGGGCGTGAACCTTGAGGAGCCGGGCGACATCCTTCCTGCCATTGAACAGGCGCGTGCGTCGACCAAACCGTTCGTGCTCAATGCGCACGTAACGAGCGGCGAACTGTCGCTGCCGCCCAACATTACCGCCCATATGGCGAAGAATTTCGGCGTGTCGAAGGTCAAGGAACTCCTCGGCGCCATGCGGGGCGACGGCAAGCAGTGGACGAACGTGAAGAAAGAGCTCCGCGCCTGGCTGGACAAGGAGTCGTGACCAACACGCTCCTAGAATCGCCGCTCGTGCATGCGAACGGGGCCGCCATCCGCAGAGCCATCCGCAGGGCCAGCCGCCATCGTGAACGGGATGCGCGTCAGGGTGCGTCCGTCGGAGGTCTCGACGAGGACGCGCCAGCGGCCGGGCGCAAGTTGGCGTTTGAAGGTCACGCCCCGGTAGCCGCCGTCCCGGCCACCCAGAACAGCATAGCCGATCCGGTCGGTCGAAACCCATCGGTCCTCGCGCCGCTGCTGCCAGACGTGGTAAATCTTTTCTGTCAGGCCGGTTGGGGCAAAGACGGCCGAGAATGCAAACACGGTATCGCCCGCTGCAATATGGACGTTGCGGGGATAATCACGGGCGAAAAAATTCCACTCGTCGCTTCGCCAGGTCGCAACGAAATCGTCCCCGTCCCGGCGCAAGGTCTCATAGACGCCACCCGCTTCGACGGTGAGCGGGACCGGTGGTATCCAGTTGTACCGGTAGGCCGTGTCGAGCAGGACGGCTGACGCGGCGACGATCGCGAGCGTTGCCAGCATGCGGGACCGGGACCGGAACGCGCCGTGTCGCCCGCCGAACGCCACGAGCAGCGCGGGCGGAATCAGGGCCAGCACAAGCGCCAGGCGGTAGAGGTCCAGTCCCAGTCGCCCCACAACCACCGGAACGAGATAGGCGGCAATGGTCGCGCCAATGAAGAACAGCGTGACCACGAGGGCCGGATAGGACACGCGCCGCCGCAGGAGGATTTCGTTTCCGACAAGGCCAATCACCATCGCTCCCCAATAGGCCGATCCCGTGGTCCAGCTGATGGTGCGCGCGTAAAAAATGACGAGCGCCGAGAGGAGTGCGCCGAGCAGGAACTGGATGGCAGGCCGAGTCCAGCGGCGCACCCGAATCAGATACTTCGGCACGAGGCGTCCACCCACGAGGCGTCCGTGGATCATAATCGCGCCCGCGAGCGCCGCAAAATAGGCGAGCAGAATGGAGTTGTCGACCCAGTTGTCAATCCGGCGCAGCGTGAGCAGGTCCCACACAATACCGCTTGCGAAGAACACAATACCCAGCCAGCGCTCGTGCCGGTTCCAGAAATCGGTGAGGTGGGCGAGCATTACGGGCGGGCGGCTTTTTTTATGATGGCTGCCGCCAGATGGGCACGCTCGAGCACGGCTCACCGTACATGATTTTGCGGGCCACTCCCATGAGGTGCGCGGTTGCCTCGGCGTAGGCCGACGCCGGTACATTCCGACTCCCGCACCCCTTTATGACCATAATCCGGTCCTCGAATCGGGACCAGTCGAAACCGGCCAGGAGCCGTGTGAACACGGCCGTTTGGACGGTCGCCTCGTCGCCGACGGTCGCCGAGCGCGCGGCTCCGGATGCCTTTGACGCGACGAGCATCCAGGCCCAGGGAGGCACGATGGCATTGGTCGTGCACGTGAGCGCCACATGGGCGCCTGTAAACTGCTCCCAGTCGTAGTCGCGCGCCGCAGCGCGGAAGGCCTTCTCGCGCAGAATGAACCCCTTCTCCAGAAACGCCGCGAGATCAAACGTCATGAGCTTCGCATCGCCCCAAAGTTCCTCCAGGTTGAAAACCTCGATGGGGCTCTCGGCGACGCGGTTCCGAATGAAGGGCTCGGGCGGGGATGTAGGCAGTGTTTCCATTAGAAGGCTCGTACGATCAGTCGGGGCGCGTGTTCGCTCGGTGGGTACGGCCCCGCATGTCGGTCGCTTTTAGGCCGAGACGGCCTCGCCGAGCCACGCTCCAATGGCTTCGAGCGCCTGGTCAATTTCGGCGCTGGTTGTGTGCCGGCCCATCGAAAAGCGGACCGTGCCCTCGCCATCGGCCGCGTTCACGCCCATGGCCTTGAGCACGTGGCTACCGGCCCCTTTTCCGGTGTTGCAGGCGCTTCCGGTCGATGCGGCGATGGTCCCGATGCTGGCTATCATTTCCTTGGCCTTGATGCCGCGGAAGGTGGCGTTCGTGGTCTGTGGGAGGCGCTCGGCCTCGGCGCTGTTCAGGATGATTTCGGTTCCCGAGCGCTCTGCCAGGTCGGCGAGGCCCGCCTCGAAGCGGTCGCGCCGCGCAAGCATGTCCCGGTAGTCGCGCTCCATATGCTCGGCCGCGACCTGGCAGGCCGCGCCCAGACCCACAATCCCGGGAACGTTCAGCGTGCCGGCGCGGCGGCCGCCCTCCTGGGCGCCACCAATCATGAGCGGATCCATGCGCAGGCCCCGCCGCGCGACGAGCGCGCCCGTGCCTTTGGGGCCGTAGAGTTTGTGCGCCGAGAGCGTCAGAAGATCAATGCCCTCCATGGTGACCGGGAGTTTGCCGACGGCCTGCGTGGCATCGGTCAGAAAGAGCGACCGGTGGCGCGAGAGCACGTCCGCGATCTCCGCAATGGGCTGCACGGTGCCCGTTTCGTTGTTCGCCCACATGACGGCGGTGAGCACCGTCTCGGGCGTCAGTGCCCGGGCAATGTCGTTCGGGCTGACGCACCCCGCCGCATCTACCGGAAGCACCGTGAGCGACATGCCCGCAAGGCCAGCGGCCCGCTCCATGGCGGCCAGGACCGCCTTGTGTTCGGTGGCGACCGTGATCAGGTGGCCCGCTTTCCTGGCGCGCACCAGCGGATCAACGACGCCGCAGACGGCCATGTTGATGGCTTCCGTGGCGCCGGAGGTGAAGGTCACCAGTTCGGGCTCGGCGGAAATAAGGGCTGCGACGTCTTCCCGGGCCATTTCAACCGCCTCGCCCGCCGCCCAGCCCATGGCGTGCGCGGTATTGGACGGATTTCCGTAGTGCTCCGAAAAGAACGGGAGCATACGGTCAAGCACGGTGGGCTCGACAGGGGTTGTGGCGTTGTTGTCGAAATAAATCATGGCGTGTCAGAATGTGACACGCATACCGGCAAGGATGGTTCGGGGCAGTCCCGGGCGCAATCCTGCCGGGCGGCGTGCCACGGCATATTCTTCGTCAAACAGGTTACGGACAATGCCAAAGATACGCACGTTCGGGTTGACCTCGTATCCTGCAGAGAATTCGGCCACGAAGAACGACTCGACCGACTGTTCGGGCACGAAATCGCCCTGACCAGCAACGGTCCGCATGTCATCGACCCACGTGCCCTGGAGCGCGAGGTCGAAATCGCCGGTGTTCAGCCCGACGTCGACCGTGAACTGGTTGCGCGGCACGTACGGCAGTTCGTCGTCCTTGTCGACGTCGCCCCAGTTGGCAAAGTCACTGGCAAAGGACGTTTTGAACGTGGCATCGGTAAACGTGTAGGACACGCCAACCGGAACAGAGAAGCGCCAGTCCAGGAAGCGGCCCAGGTTTTCGCCCGCTGTGATCTCAATGCCGCGCACGCTGGCCTCACCGCCGTTGAAGAGGTCGCCGCTGCCCGTACCGCCGCCAGCCGCGAGATCGGTCCCCAGCAGGTTTTCGAAGTCGTTGTAGAAAAAGGCCACTTCGGCGCGGCGGGCGCCGTCATGGTAGCGCGCCCCGAGTTCGTAGTTGACGCTCTTCTCGGGATCGGTCCCCACGGTCGATCCAGGAGGCGCAAATCCGCGGTGCACGCCGCCAAACATCGTCGCGCCGGGCCGGATTTCAGCAGATATGCCCACACCCGGAATCCAGACATCGACCTCGTTCCGGCGCTCCGCAAGGTTCGCGCCCGTACGCTCCACATCGCTCTTTCCGAAATCCTCGCGGCGGATGGAAATATTCTCGTAGCGCAGCCCGGGCTGGATGGTCACGCGGCCCGCCATGAGGCGTGGCTGCACGAAAAACGCCGTGGCCGTCGCCGTTTCAATGCGGTTCGAGTCCGTTCCCGGCACGCCGGGCGCGACCAGGTTCATGCCCGACCCCGTCATGACAAATCCGTCGACCCATTGAAAGCGGTCCATTTCATCCTCATGGATGCGCACCCCGAGTTCGATATCGAGCGCTCCCGCCCGGGTATCTGTCTGGTATTGCATGGCCGACTGGATGCCCCGCGAGAGGTATTCCCGGTTGTTGGCCTTTACGTTCAGCGGGGTCGATGTATTGGTCGAAAGTCCCTGCACGACACTGAATTCCTGTGCGTGATCGGCCGGCTCCTCGAGCAGACTGGAAATCGATACGCCGCCCACCTTGTCGAGCTTGTACCAGTTGCGCGCAAATGTCGATCGGTAGGCGGTTGTGGTGATTTTCAGGTTTTCACGCGGCACCACGAGGTGACGCAGCATGACCTGGCGGTACTCGGTGTTCATCTCGTCCTCGGCCGATCCCGCGTAGCGCCGATTGGGAGTGGCGCGGAAGTCCGCATCGGTCAGCCCGAGGTACGTTTCGTCGGACACTTCGTCCGTGAAGAGGGCTTTCACGGACAACGCCTGGTAGATGGCTGCGCTTTTTGCTGTATTGATGCGGCCCTTGAGCATGATGTCCGTCTTGTTGAAGCCGGTGTTACTTCCGCCATCGAGCTCCTTGTAGCCGTCGGTCTGTGCGTTGAAGGCCTGGACCAGGAAACCGCCGTGCTTCCATGAGTTGCCCACGAAGCCTTCGACCGTCAGGCTTTCCTCCTCGCCCGCGAGCACGCGCGCCTCTCCCGACAGCTTTTCGGGAATGGATTTCGAGATCAGGTTGATGGCGCCGCCCGTTGTGTACGGGCCGTATTTGATCTGGCTCGATCCTTTCCGGATTTCGATTTCCTCCATGCGTCCGACGGTCGGGAAGTAGTAGGCGGCCGATGCCGCGTAGGGTGCCGGAGCGACGAGCACGCCGTCTTCCATGATGCTGATTTTCGAACTGCGCTCGGCGCCGCTCCCGCGGATGCCGATGTTGGGGCGCAGACCGTAGCCGTCTTCCTCCTGCAGGTTCAATCCGGGCACACTCCGCAGCGCGCGGTTGATGTCATTGGCCTCGAATTTCTCGAGCGACCGGGCCGTAACGCGGTGGGCCGATCCCGGAATGCCGTCCATGCCGAGTGGGTGGGCCAGCATGCTTTCGCGCTCCACAATCAGCTCGGGGATTTCA
Organism: Bacteroidota bacterium; assembly: GCA_029262775.1. GTDB lineage: Bacteria > Bacteroidota > Rhodothermia > Rhodothermales > UBA10348 > 1-14-0-65-60-17. Next base: position 33,770 of record JAJCYR010000059.1, on the reverse strand, counting down.
AGTATGGTGGGTTCCAGGGGGATGCGTACGGTGGCGCTTTCGCCTGCCAAAACGCGGACATTGAATGTGCTCGTGGCGTACCCGAGGGTCGATACGCGGAGCACGTACGGCGCGGCAGGGAGGCCTGAAATGTCAAAACGGCCCCGCATGTCGGCGGCGGCGCCGAAGGTGGTTCCGACCAGCTCCACGTTGGCGCCCGGTATGGTCTCGCCGGTGTCGGACGCGAATACAATACCCGAAATGCGGCCGTTTGACTGGGCGTGGACGGATGTGGATGTGGATGCGGATGCGGAGAAAGCGAGCAGAAAGGCGGCCAAAACGCCGACGCGTAGCAGTGCGATCATGGTGTTTGCTTATAGGTCTTGTTTAGACTGAGTCCAGATACGACGATGAATTTAGACACGATCTAAATAAGGTACATGGCCGGAAAAATGAATTCATATTGGCCTCATATTCTTGTAAGGGAATCCCCGTGACGACGGAAACGTAGGAAGGCCGAATTCCAGCCACGTGCCCTGCATCTGCCTATGCGTTACCATCCCGATTCCATACTGTTCACGGACCACGCACGCCTGCGCGCGCCATGGTTTGCCGTACTTCTTGTCCTGGTTCTGGCTGGTTGTGACAGTGGGGGCGGAACGGGACCGGCGCGTCTACCCATCGCAGTCAATACTGATGCCGTATTTGCGCCGCCCACACAGGCTGAACTGGCCACCGTGGAAGCCGACTGGTCGACGCGCCTGGTCGCGGCCGTCGGTGTAGCTGAACACGTAGAGTCGCGGGTGTCTGTTGGCGGACTCGACGTAACCGTCCGGGTCGTGTCTCACATGGTGCCGGGTCCTTTCGGCACGGATGCGGTCAAACATTACGGCGCCATCATCACCCCCGACGGGCTGGCGCCTGAAAGTGCGCCGGTGCTCGTCTATGCGCACGGGGGAGATGCGGGCGTCAGCGTGGACGACGAAGCGCTGCAGCTGCTGGGGCTTTTCCCGGACGTCGCGGCGGGTTATGTCGTCGTGGTTCCCTCATTCCGCGACGAACCGCTGTCGTTCGACGGGCAGATGTGGGTGTCTGGCGGCCAGGCGAGTCCCTGGGATTATGATGTGGATGACGCCCTCTCGCTCCTCAGCGTGGCCGATCAGGTAGAACCGGCGGCCGATGTGAGCCGCACGGTCGTCCTCGGATTCAGCCGCGGCGCCGGCGTTGGGCTGCTCATGGATGTGCGCGATCCGCGCGTGGTGGGCGTCGTGGACTTTTTCGGACCGGCGGATTTCTACGGCGATTATGCGCAGGACGTGTTCGAGGAGGCCCTCGATGGCGCACCCCGCGACCTGCCTGGTATTGACGTGCTCAACTCGCGCTTTATAGTGCCCCTCTCGCGGGGTGAGCTTTCGCTGGGCGTCATGCGCCTTGAACTGGCCCGCCGCTCGCCCGTCCTGTGGGCGAGTGACCTGTCGCGCGTACAGGTGCACCATGGTACGTCCGATGCCATCGTCCCGGTGTCCCAGTCCCAGAGCCTCTCGGCCGCCATGGCCGCCGTTGGCCGCACGGCGCCCGACTTCGAAGCCTTCTTCTACACGGGCGGCGCCCACGACCCCTTTACGCTCTCCGGCAGTCTGCAGCGCGCCCGGGAATTCCTGCTGGTTTTCCTGGCACAATGAAGAGATCCTTATGGCCAATTCTGAAGAATACCTTGCTTTTGTTCTCGAGCTGCTTTCCGACGTGGCCGCGCTACATTCACGTCCCATGTTCGGCGCAGTCTCCATTTATGGAGACGGGACGATTTTCGCCATGGTCCATGACGATCAGCTCTACCTGAAGGTCGGTCCCTACAACCTCCAGGATTTCGTGGAGGCCGATTCAGAGCCATTCCGTCCGTACGGCGACGAGCGGACCATGGCCTATTGGACCGTACCAATTGATGTTCTGGAAAATAGGGATATGCTCACGTCATGGAGCAGGAAAGCGCTGGAAGGAGCGCAGCTGGCAGCGAGCAAAAAGACGAAAAAGAAGAGCTGAACTCGGCTCGGAACTCAGCGCGGAACTCGCAGACGGGCCTCACGGTATATCGCCGCCCCCAACGCCGCGTTCGTCTAGGGGTCTAGGACGCTGGCCTCTCACGCCGGTAACACGGGTTCAAATCCCGTACGCGGTACCATGTCCGGGTTTGAACCTGAGACAGCACGGCGACAGCCCGCCGCATTGACCATGATCATGAACCACACGCAGCGCGGTGTACTGGGTACGACCGTGATCGCACTTTTTGTCGTGGCACTGTTTTACATCCCCTGGCGCATTGAATCGACGGGTGACTTGGCGTGGGCGCCGTTTTACCGGAATCCGGTCGTTGGGCAGTCAACGCTGAAGGGCGAAACCATTGAGACCCGTTTCGTCCGGCTCAAGGGTCGACCCGTCTGGTGGCTCCACGGGCTGCAGATTGTGAGCGTGGCGGGGGCGGGCTACGTAGCTTTCCATCTGGCCTGGCGGGAAGAGGAAGAGGAAGGCCCACATTGAGGCTTGCGTAGTTCATATTCTTTCTCCCCTCATCACACGTCCAGAGCGTCCAGAATGGGACAGTCGCTGACTGGCCCACGGCCTTCGCAGTTGAGGGTCAACTCCATGAGTGCCGCCCGAATCTGCTTCAGGCCCTCAATTTTTTTCGTGACATCGGCGAGTTTCATCTCCGCATGATGCTTCACGTCGCCACAGTCTGTTTCCGGGTCCAACCGCAGGGTGAGCAGCTCCTTGATTTCCATCAAAGTGAACCCCAACTCCTTGGCCTGCTTGATGAAACGGATACGCCGCACATACGCTTCGTCGTACCTGCGAAACCCTCCGGCACTGCGGGGAGGTTTGGGAAGCAGACCCCGTTGCTCGTAATAGCGAACTGTCTCGCTGCCTATGTGGGTGCGTCTTGCAACTTCGCCTCGTGTCATGCCTCGCCTACCGGGATTCAAATTTCTGGATGCGGTCGTTTCCGAAGTCAACAACGAACAGATTTCCCTCCTCGTCGAAGGCCATGCCTGTGGGCAGGTTGAATTGTCCGGACCCCGATCCCTGCGTGCCAAAAGTGGACAGCCACTCACCGTTCTCTGAGATCAGCTGGATGCGATGGTTGTAGAAATCGGCCACGTGGATGATGTTCTGTTGGCTGACGACTACCGAAGTGGCCACATTGAAATGACCACGGGCGGAATCTGCCCAGGCGACGTTTTCCGGTACCATCCATCGGAACGCACCGTCGGGGCCAAATGCCTGGATGCGGTGGTTGTAGGCATCGGCGACCACGAATCCTCCGTCCGGAAAGAGGGCCACGGACGTTGGATATGTGAACTGGCCCGGCTCCCGACTGTCTTTTCCGGTTGTCCCGATCTGCTTTGTCATGTTGCCCGCGGGATCAAGGATCTGAATGCGCTGGTTGTAGAAATCCGCCACATGGATGCGGCCTTCCGCGTCCACGGTGGCACTGCTCGGCGCATCGAATTGCCCCGCTCCGGTACCTGCGGTGCCAAACGCGGCAAGGGATGTCCCATCAGGTGAGAAGAGCTGCACGCGGTCGTTGAGGTATTCTGCTACGTACAGCGTGTCACGACGCACGCCGAGGTGCATCGGGCGCCCGAGCTCGCCGAGCGCTGTCCCGCCTTCACCAAATTGGCGCAGGAAGCGGCCGTCGAGGTCAAATACCTGTATGCGGTTGTTGCCAGCATCGCTTACGAAGACCTCGCTCCCGTTCACTACGAGACCGATGGGCTCCGTAAACTCGCCCGGTCCAGCGCCTCTCTGGCCCCACTCGCTGACCACGTGATATGTCGGAATGTCGTCGGACGACAACTGACAAGCCGGTAGGATGAGTACCAGCAGCGGGAGTATTGGAAGGACCAGCCGGAGAAGGCTACGGTTCATGTTCGTAAGGGTCAATTAAAAGTTGATGCGCAGGCCAATCGTGTATATGTAATCGTTCTCGAGAGCCATCCCGTTGAGATCCTGTACGGCAGGAATCTGAAGAGCCGTTTCGAGTATGATTCGCGTCGTGGCGTATTGAATTCCGGGTGCCAGATACCACGTCGTTCCGCCTGAATTCGGGTCGGTCACGCTGTCCACTTCGTTCTCATCCTGCCATATCAGGTTTGTCTCCAGATTGACGTAAAGGAAGCTGGGCATGCCCCCGCCCAGATGGCGGGGCAGAATACGGGCTTTCGTGGCCAGATCCAGCCGGATTTCATCTCCGAACTGGAAGTCATTGGCCTCGGAGTTCACGGCGTATGCCGCTGACGCATCGATCTGCCAGTCAAAGGTCTGCCACGAGTAGACGAGGCCGGCGAATGCGTCCAGTGACCCACTTCCGAGCTGAAGAGGCCCGGGGAATTTGCCCTGGTCATCCATTTTGTCATCCGTGCCTGTCGGCAACTCAAATCCTGCGAACGGGGCAAGCCGCATGGTCTCGCCGCGACGGTTGCGCTGCCAGGCCGTGTATCTTGCGAAGAGCCGCACATCGAGCAGTCCCGAATCATCCCGCTGGAGGCGGCCCTGTGGCGATGAGACGGTCATGTCCTTGCTGGCGAACGGCAGGACGCCAAACAGCGCCAGTCGGGATGTCGCTCCATAGGCGCCAACAAGCGGAAACGCGACGACCCGCAATTCCCGATTCACGGGACCGGCATCATCCTTCGATCGAACAACCCTGGATTGGAGGCGAACAATTCCCTGTCCCTTGCCCACTGGAAGCGCCGTGTTTGTGGTGATCTGTGCCATTGATGGACTGACGGCACCAGCGCAGACGAGGAGCACGCCCAACTTCAGACCTGCCGAGCGCCGTTTCATTGGCTCGGCCCAGCATCGGCCTTATCGCTTAGACCGGCATCGGCATCCTCGATCAGAAACGTGACGCGTATGGCCTCGAACCCCGCGTCTTTGACGGCTTTCTTGAACTGGCTTTCTGACACCGTCGCGCCGTCCTCAAGCCTCACCTGTACGATTCCTTCTTCGAGCAGAATGGAGAGATGCTCAATTCCATCCAGTTTCCGGAGACGTTTTTCAACACCATACGCGCAGAAGGGGCAGGACAGGCCACCGATCTCGATGATTACATCCGGGTCATTCATGACCTTGGCCGCCTGCGCTTCCGCATCCGGTGCCAGTGTGAGTGATGTTGCAATGGCAAGGAGCAGAAGCAATCCGGTTCTCATGGAAATGGGCTGTCTATATGAAATTCATTGACGTACAGTACTACAGCCTGTAGTACACTACAATGTTCGGGAGTACACGCAAAATTCATCAACATACGCATTCGAATGTCCCGCTGAACGGATCTGTCCGAATATCTACGCCCTGTTCAAGCGGCGGCCGCCCGATCCATCCTCCTGATGGTTTCCGCCATGTCCGCGCGCGTCTTTTCGGCGAGAAGCGGCGCCAGAAGCTCGCCCAGAAGGCCCCATTTCATGGTGAACTCGTACCAGATCGTGACGCAGGTCTTTCCTGAGGCCGCCTGAACCGTCCAGCCGCCATACATGGTGCGCATGGGAAACGGAAAGTCGGGAGCGTCGGTGTCGAAGCGCAGTGAGAGCGCGCGGGCGTCATCGTCCATGGACTCGACGTCTTCCGACCAGCGTTGCCCCTTGTGGTTTTCGCACGTGCGCCGGATCTGCGTCCCGCTGCCCGTTACTTCCACGCTCTTCAGGACCGCATAGAATTCCCCGATCCGGTCCAATTGGCGGATTACGCCCCATATTGCATTGGGGGAAGCCGCCACTTCCTCGTGCACCTCGAACGCGCTGCGAGCCGTTGTCCGGCCACGTGAGGTACGCGTAAGGCTCCTGTTACGTGTAAGGTCGCGCAAGCCGGCCAGCTGCCAGGTAGCAAAGAGGAGTACGACAAGCGCAACGAAGAGCACCACCCACGTCCCGGCGGGCGACAGTACACCCGGCGCCGCCACGAGTATGGCGCTTCCCGCGACCCAGGCGAAATCGGCGATCGATGCCGCGAGAGCGGAAGCCGGCACCGGCCTCGCGCGGCGCGCCTCGAGGAGTAGAAACGCCGCAAAAAGCAGCAGGCCCGGACCAAGGACCCCGAGAATCCACGGGCTGAAACCACCCATCCACTCGGCAAGCGGGACGGCCCATACGATCATGGCCAGACCCGACAGGCCCGAAAAAACCGCGTTTCCGCGCAACGCGTTGCGCAATCCATTCCATTTCATAGGGCGCTTGACCTCTCTTTTGGTTGCCTGTAGCACGATCTGAACCCAATTTCGTGTGCAAACGTAATGGTAACAATTACGTATGAGGTAATGATTTTCCGATAGCAACATGCAGACCGAGACGCAACATATCCTGGATGAGCTCCCACTCGTCGGCGCCATGCTTCGGCAGTGGCGCAAGCATCGTGGGCTGAGTCAGATGGATCTGTCCTTCGAAGCCGATCTCTCAGCGCGCCACATCAGTTTTCTCGAAACCGGCCGCTCCCAGCCCTCACGGCGCGCCCTCGGCGCCCTCGCCGATGCGCTCCGCATTCCGCTTCGTGAGCGCAATGAGCTGTTCGAGGCCGCCGGATTCGCCCACCCCTACTCGGACGCGACCTTGTCGGACGAAGCGCTGGCGTTTCATTATCAATTGGTCCGCTTCGTGCTTGCGCGCCACGAGCCATGGTTTTCCGTTGCCATTGATCGGCACTGGAACATCCGTATGGCAAACGATGCCGCCGAGCGGTTCCTCGCCGGGTTCTTCTGCGAAGGTGCCATCGAGCCGCCTCTCGAACGCAACTTGGCCCGGCTTCTTTTTCACCCCGCCGGACTGCGTTCGTGCCTCTTGAACTGGCTCGACGTGAGCTCTCATTTCATGGAGCGGCTCCACCGGGAGCTTATCCGGAATCCGATGGATACGGGGCTTGCGGCGCTCATGGACGAAGTGGCTTCGTATGGCGGTGAGTCCGGAGACGGTGAGCTCGGGCGAAGCGTTCGAGAGCACGGCGCCCCCGGGCGCGCAGCTTCCGGGATGGGGGCCCAGGATCATGCCCTCGTCATGCACCTCTCCACTGGCGGCATGGAGGTGCGCCTTGTCGGTACGGTGATGGCGTTCGATTCCGCGCGGTCGCCCGCTCTCGAAGAACTCCGCATCGAAACCTTTTTCCCGGCCGACGAAGAGACCCGGCGGCAGATGGACGTGAGCCCTTGGTGACAGTGGCCGACAGGCACAGTTTGCAACCGGCGAAAAACGCCTTTTTGATATGGCCCCTCTGTTCCGGATCTGTGCCGTACAGCTGGCGATTCTGGACGGGGGAAAAGCTCAGAGCCCTTCTGGATCCCAAGTATCATGACATTAACGATGCAGTCAAGGTGCATGGGTTGCGCTGATTCAGCCGGTTGTCTATTCTGAGTGTATCTATGCTCGTGGCAGGTTCGCAAGGTGCTGCCCGAATATGGCGGGATAGCCGGAATTCACCCACATGACTGACTTCGAACAACAACTCCGCATTGCAACATTCGACTGGCTTCGGCGCGTGGTCGAACGCGACGGGGATGTGATATCTCGCGATGTGTTGGCAAAAGGGTTTGAATTCCGCGGAGAGCACATTCCGTTAGTGGCGCCAGTCGGCATTTTCAAACCGCGGCAATGCGACCTGCCGCTTAGCATAACCACATCGCCAAACAGCCCATATGATGATGGACGGGATCAGAACGGGTTGATTTCATATATGTACCGTGGTACAGACCCAGATCATCGGGACAATGTTGGGCTGCGTCACGCCATGTTGGACGGCGTTCCGTTGGTTTATTTTTTCGGAATTGTCCCGGGCAAATATTTGGCTGTATGGCCCGTGTTTATCGTCGGCGACGATCGCAAACGCCTTACGTTCTCTGTGGCTGCTGATGAATATGCGGCTGTTGATGCACCGACGAGCCAGACGGCAGAGTACCTGATGCCGCGCCGCGAATACATCACCAGGACGGTTCGTCAGCGGCTACACCAGCGTGGCTTCCAGGAGCGCGTCATGCAAGCATATCGGGAGCACTGTACCATTTGTCGGCTGAAGCACCGGGAGCTGCTCGATGCGGCCCACATCATTCCGGACAGTGTATTGGGGGGCGATCCGATTGTGACAAATGGGCTGGCGCTCTGCAAGATTCACCACGCGGCGTACGATCGCGGCGTGCTGGGTATATCCCCCGATTACACAGTGACGATCCGCGAAGACGTTCTGGTGGAGATCGACGGCCCCATGCTGAAGCACGGGCTCGTTGAAATGCACGGCGTGCGGCTCCTGTTGCCGAAGTCAAAATCCGAATGGCCAGACCAGGAACGACTTGAGCGGCGGTTTGTGGATTTCAGGGGGTGACTACAAGCCGCCCGGTCGCACCTGGTACCGAGGGAAGTCGAGAGGTCACGCGAAACCTTCAGCTTTACAACCTCGACCTCATTCTTGCCATCGGATTTCGTGTCCGTTCGCCTCGAGGTATTCCGTTTCGCCAGTGGGCCAGCACCCATCGGCGACCGGCACGCTCGTGGTGGCCCGCCGCGGGAGCAATTCGAATAGGATCACGCTACTGCGAGGCTGGGTTCAGAAACGGGCATGATTAACTTTCTCCAGAAAGCGTATTATGGGGGAAGGCAACTTTCTTTGACGGTGTGTGCCATGATGACCCGCTCGACTTCCTTTTTTGTACTGATCGTATTGATGTTGTCCGGTTGTACCGACAAGCCGTGGGTGCCATCTCCGAACGAGGCGCGAACCTGGGTATCGACATTGGGAGCGGACACCTTGACGGTCGAACAGTTCACCGTTTCGGGGTCGACCATCAGCGGCACATTGGTCGAACGGTCGCCCCAAACGCACGTATTCCGGTACACGGCGACCCTCAACAATTCGGGCGAGGTGGTGTCCTTCGAAGCGAGCCGGACGACACCTGAAACCAATCCCGATGGTCTGGCGGCCTTAGCCTGGACGGTGACCGTTGAGGATACCATGGCTACCGTAAACCGGGTGGAAGGACCCGACGTGGGCGAAACCAGTTTCGTCGTTCCTTCGGGTGTCATTCCAACCCTGGGCCGTGCCTCGCCCTCCATGTTCGTTTTCAACCAGGCCCTGGAGCAGATGCGGGCCGGAGATACCGGCATCTCCCTTCTGGACGCCAGAGGCCCGGCCCGCCCGTGGGGTGCCACATGGAGTGCGCCGTCGACCTTCACGTGGGACTTTTTTGGCAGCCCCGTCGTGGCCGAAATCGCTGAAGACGGCCAGTTGGTCGGTGCCTCGGGCGCCGCCACTACAATGAAACGGGAAGTCCAGCGCGTAGAGCCCTACGATATCATGGCGTCGGCCGCGCGCTGGGCGGCACTGGATGCAGCCGGTGAGGGTATTGGTACGCCGTCGCCCAGTGCGACGGCGTCGGGTGTGGTGGACGGAGCATCTATCGAGGTGCGCTACTCCCGGCCTGCCATGCGTGGCCGGGCCATTTGGGGTGGTCTGGTGCCCCATGGAACCGTGTGGCGGACGGGCGCCAACGCGGCAACGCACATGACGACCGACCGGGCGCTCACGATGGCCGGAAACGTGCTTCCAGCGGGCACCTATACGCTATGGAGTGTCTACTCGGAATCGGGTGGGCAACTCATTGTGAACGCTCAGACAAACCAGTGGGGAACCTCCTATGATGCCTCCGAGGACCTGTTTCGGGTGGACATGACGGCATCAGACCTGAGTACACCCCGGGAGCGGTTCACCATTTCAGTCGAGGACACAGACGCTGGGGGTGCGCTGGTGCTGACGTGGGCCGACAGGGCATGGGCAGTTCCATTTTCGGTGAACTGACGTTCACGCGGTCCAGCAGTGTGGCGGCGAACAGGTATTCCAGCCCGTGATCCCGGACAAGCACGATAAGAACGCAGGTTGAGATCGTTCCGATGGAGATTGAAAGATATAGGAGTAATTAGATATGGTTAAGCCATATATTGGCTTAACCACTCATAGCTCTTTCAAACCATGGATCCTGTTCAGAATCCGTTTGCGCCCGGGGCGGGCTCCCGACCACCCGGAATGGGCTCCCAGAGGTTGAAACCAGGAATTCCTTTCCGTATGGAGATGCCGGATGGATCCATGGCAATCTTTTCCTCGATTTCCTGTTCCTCGAGAATGACTTCAAAAACGGTGTTTTCCCGCAGAAACGAGAGGTCCACGCGGTGAGCGCGGTACCCGATGAAGGGAAAAGTGACCGTGTATGTGCCATCCGGAATGGACGAGACGGATAGGAGGACGTTGACCCCGGGGATGGGCTCGTGCTCGTGCGCGTCCAGAGCGCGCGCTTCAAGGGTGTTCCGGCTGGGAGTGTCCTGTCCGGACCCGATGCGTGGCGTAAGGGCGAGGCCGGTCTGTACCGTGGCGCACGAACTTTTAAGCGCATTGGAAGTAATTGGAGCCAAACGGCACTGCTCATGTTGCCAAATGGCTGAAGTATATGTCCGAGAGCGCATCATCATACAACCACTTGGATTGGGACCTGCCAACGGCTGCCCGCAAGGTGGCGGAGGGGCTTCCGACGTATGCGTTGGAACGTGTTCGTGAGAAGCTCAGCGTATCCAGAAAGGAGTTTTCGGAGATCATCCAGATTTCCGAGCGGACGTTGTCGCGCCGGGCGAAGGAGCAGGCCTTGCCGGTCGATGAATCGGAACGGGTCTACCGGTTGTCCCGGCTCATGGAGCTTGCGGTGCGCGTGCTGGGGAGTGAAGGCAATGCCCAGGAATGGATAAAGGAGTCGAATTTCGCACTCGGGGGAGCCACTCCTTTGGAATACGTGCGAACGGAACCCGGAGCGGAGCTTGTGGAGCAGCTTCTGGGGCGCATTGAACACGGTATCCCCGTCTGATTGCGGATTACAGCGTGGCGTATATCGCATGCCCGTTTTGCGGACACCATGTTTTCCGGTGTCGGCGCGGAGGCCGTGGGCGGGCGGTTCAACAGTCCGGGACGGCGGGCGGTGTATGCCGCTGGATCGATGTCGCTGGGGATCCTGGAGTTGATGGTGCAAGGCAACGCGAGACACAGGCTCCAGGGGCTGGTTTGCGCATCGGTTTCGTTTGATGAGCGGTATGTGCGTTGCCTGGAGGTTCGCGACTTGCCCGCAGGATGGAATTCACGGCCGGTTTCGTCTGTCTCCCAATGTCTTGGCGATGCCTGGTTTGACAGCCAAGAGTCGTTGGTGCTGCGTATACCGAGCGTCGTTGTGCCAGGGGAGTACAATTACGTCATCAATCCGCGGCATCCTGATGTCGGCCGATTGGGGCTCGGGGAGGTGCGGTCGGTTGACTTTGATCCGAGGATTGTGTAGTTATTCCGACGTCCCGACCCGTTTTCAACAGCCTTATAGGCATTGTGGGAGAAACGTATGTCAGGATTTTGTGGATACGCTGCCGGCGCGCTCGAAGGACTTGGCACCTCAACGCGGAAACGCTTCCACGACCTGGTGCGTCACCGCAAAAACGTCTCCATATCCGGATAATCCTGGAGCATTCCGTCCTGGGCCATCCAGGCTTCAATGGCGTCGATGTCCATGGGTATGAAACCCGATACAATCTCCGCGCGGTCCTCGTGGATGATGATGAGGTCCTCGAGTCGGATGTAGATCCGCTCCTCCGGGACGCGCAGCGCGGGCTCGATCGTGAAGACCATGCCGGCTCGCAAAACGCCGCTGTAATCGCCCACATCGTGCGTGGCCATGCCAACGCCGTGGCCGAGCGACCCGCCGTCACGCGTGGCCCGCTGCTCGTAGCCCTCCACGAACGAGATCGCCGCAGCTCGGTAAATATCCTTCGAGAACGTCCAGCCGTTCAGCAACCCACGCATTTCCACAGCAGCCTCCTGCATGATCTGGCTGGGGGTCACACCGGGGCGTATCCGGAGCAGGATGGCCCGGTAGGCTCCGAGATAGAACCCGTACAGCTCGCGCTGCCACGCGCTGAAGGTGCCGTTGACGGGCATCATCCGCGTCACATCGGACATGTAATATTCGACGTCCGGCGCATAGTCCATGAGCAGGAAGTCACCATCCTGCATGGTGCGCTGCCCCGCATTGTAATGCGGGAAGTAGGCGTTCCCGGCGCTCGCCACGAGCGAGTAATAGGCATCGCCCTGGGCGCCGTTGCGCCAGTAGTGGTACTTGGCGACAGCGTCGAGTTCGATCTCCTTCTGGCCCGGCGCCACGGACCGCATGGCCTCCATGAGCCCGATTCCAGACAATCGAGTTGCCTTGCGGATCATGTCCATCTCGCGCGGACTCTTGACGAGGCGCAGTTCGTCCAGGATGGGATTGATGCTTTCGATCTGGAAGGCGGGATAGCGCTCCTGCAGGAGGCCAATAAAGTGGGCTTCGCGCGAGGGGCGGCCGTCCCATGGGTCAGACAGCCGGTCCGATACGTGACGCAGGCCCAGGTCACGGCTCTCGGCAAGGCCTTCGGCGGGCTGGAGGAGGGTGTAGATGATCGGCAGGTCGCGCCGGCGCATGAGCCGTCCCAGGTCCTCTGAGAACTGTTCCGTGGCGGCGACGCGGTCGATGCCGGAGAGCTCCTGGACAAGATCGGCATCTTCCGCCGACAGCACGTGCCCCTCGCCGCGTTCCCGGCCTTCATTACGGTGCGGGAGGTAGAGCGTCGTCACGCGCGATGCGCCGTCCATGATGAGCATGGCGTGCGCGACCTCAATACCGGTCAGGTAGTAGAACTCGTTCGACTGGCGAAACCGGGTGTATCCGCGCGGCGTGGGCTCGCCCTGGAGCACGACAACCCCGTCCGTGCCAATGCGATCAAGCACGCGGGCGCGGCGCTCGGCGAACTCCGAGGGAGGAAAATCCTCGGTGAACAGCGGCATACCGTCCTGGGCGAAGGTGGTGCCGGGCACGCTGAGCGCAGCGAACAGGATGAGGGTGGCGAACACGCCTGGTGCGGCGAGAGAAAAACGAGTCATGGTGGGATGTGGGTTGTGCTTACTGGTCGAATGTAGGGCGGTTGAATAATGTATACTGTAGGGGAATCCATCGCCCGACGCCCGTGAAACGCTTCTGTTTGATCGCGGCCCTGTCGTCGCTCTTGTTGTGCGCTGCATGCAGCACTCCGCCTGAGAGCCGGGAGGATTTCAGCCTTTCCGTACCGCTGCTGCTGCAGGAGACATCCGAGCGCGTGTTCGCTGATTTCGTACTTGAGGAAATCGCCCCACTCCTGCCACCCGATTCCCTGCACTGGCCCGGTTCGACACGCCTGACCGAGCACGGTGTGTTTGTCATTGAATATTCCGACGCGCACGTCTGGCTATATGACCTGGAGGGGAATCTTGTGCAGACGTTCGGCGCCGGAAAGGGAGAAGGCCCTGGCGAAATGCTGAATCCCATCGATATCGTCGTGCTGGGGGATACCGTGGCCGTCCTGGATGCATACTCGTGGAGTGTACATCGCTTCCTCATGGATGGCGCGTACATCGAGTCGGATGAGACACCGTTTCAAGGATTCCACATGTCAGCCTCTGCGAAGACCATCCTCATTCATGGTTACGGTTCGGAATACGTGCTGGTGCGATACCCCGTTGTTGACGATGATTCAATCATCACCTTGTTCACGGGGCTGGGTAGACTGGACGGGAATCGAACGTCCGGATATCTCACTTCTGATGATCGCCAATTTGCGTACGTCAACCGGGCCCTGCCGTTTTTTGTCATGCTCTCGGCCGATGGCGACGTGGAATATGCCAGGGCGACGGTGGACCATGCGACATTCGAAATGCCTGAAATGCCTGAACTTCAGAATGGTGTTCGGAGACCACCCCCTGCCCTTCATAGTGGAGTCGCGATTACAGGAAATTTGCTGATGATCGAGTCCGTCAGGGATCGATCCGACTCGACATTGGTCGTGGATCTTTATGATATGGGCAATCACGGCGCCTACGCATATTCCATCCAAATGCCATTCCGGGGCGCGAACCTGTCAGTTCTTGGCGATATGATGGCTGCCCGCACGGGACCGGACACCGCTTCTCTGTTCCGGTTTGACGTGGAGGAGTAGGATGGCCTGGCACGAGTGGTGCAGGAGCCGGAACTAAACGATATGTCTTATGTAGATGACGAATACGACATTATGTCTTATAGGTAAGGCAATATGGCAACGAATCGTACAAGGACACTCTCGCCACCCGCCCGCCTGGCACTGGGCATTCTGGGCAAACTCATCCGGGCGGGCCGGATTGAGCGCAAGATGACGACCGCGGAATTGGCGGAGCGAGCCGGCATTTCGAGAGACATGCTGTACCGCGTAGAAAAAGGTGACCCTCGGTGCGAAATAGGTGTCGTATTCGAGCTGGCCGTCATCGTCGGAGTTACGTTGTTTGAACCCGATGTGTCAGGGTTGCGGGGCTTGGACCGTCAGGTTTCCGATCGCTTGTCACTCCTTCCCAAGTCAATCCGGAAGCCTGATGAAGAGGTACATGATGACTTCTGATCGGGAAGCGTTTGTCTGGATATGGTTGCCGGGAGCTGTGCGGCCGGTGGTGGCAGGTCGGCTGGTACGGACTCTGAGCGGACTGCAATTCAACTATGGAAGGAGCTACCTTGAACGCCCAACGGCCATTCCTCTTTCGGCCCGCGAGTTGCCGCTGACGGAAGGTCTGCTGCCGCTCGTGCCTGGGCTTTCCATGCCAGGGTGCATCCGAGATGCGGCACCCGATGCATGGGGCCGGCGGGTAATTCTGAATCGACTGACAGGCCGCAGCGGTCCGGACGCCGATCCGGGCAACATCGACGAATTGACATACCTGCTTCAGTCCGGATCGGATAGGATAGGAGCGGTGGACTTCCAGCGCTCGGCGTCTGATTACGAGGCGCGAGTCGACGACTCGGCAACGCTGGAGGATCTGATGGAGGCAGCCGATCGGGTAGAACGGGGCCTGCCACTTCCTGAAGGGTTGGGTACGGCGCTGCTGCATGGTTCATCGATTGGTGGAGCTCGGCCCAAGGCCATTCTGAAAGACGACGACACCCCTTACATCGCCAAGTTCTCGTCGAACACGGACCTGTTTCCCATCGTGAAGGCAGAGTTCGCAGCGATGCGTCTGGCGGCCCATGTCGGCATTGAGGTCGCCGATGTCAGACTGGTACGGGCGGCTGGAAAGGACGTCCTCTTGGTGAAGCGGTTCGATCGCGAGCCGGCGCCCGGCGGCCACATGCGACGGCTCATGCTTTCGGCGTTGACGCTGCTCGAATTGGATGAAATGATGGCGA
Source organism: Bacteroidota bacterium (assembly GCA_029262775.1). Taxonomy (GTDB): domain Bacteria; phylum Bacteroidota; class Rhodothermia; order Rhodothermales; family UBA10348; genus 1-14-0-65-60-17. Next base: position 18,526 of record JAJCYR010000059.1, on the reverse strand, counting down.
GGTACGCCAGCTACGAACGATTTGCCGATGTCGTGCGGCATTCATTCGTTGAGCCGGATCGTACGCTTCGCGATCTGTTTGGGCGTTTGGTATTCAACGTATTGTGCGGCAATACAGACGATCATGCGCGGAATCATGCTGCATTCTGGGACGGAAACCACCTGCGACTGACACCAGCGTACGACATCTGCCCGCAGCTCCGGACCGGAGGCGAGGCCACCCAGGCCATGCGCATTCACGAAGACAGCCGTTTAAGCAGGCTGGACGTTTGTGTGGATGCCGCGGCGAGCTTCCATCTTTCCCCGGAAGCGGCGCGCACCATCGTGGACCATCAGGTACAGACCATTCGGGAACGTTGGGACGAAACCGCTGACGAAGCATGCTTGACAACCGCCGAGCGTACTTTTCTATGGGGTCGACAATTCCTGAATCCGTACGCCCTCGGGGCGTGAGGACAAATAGACCAGTTTTCCACGCATAGTGAAACAAAAGCCCCATTTGTCGTATCGGGTTGTTTCACTATGAATAGATAGCCCCATGAAGCTACTCACGCGGCCGGAAGAATTCGTCATGCTGGCCATTTGGAAGCTCCAGGACGACGCATACAGCTTGTCCATCCGTGAGCAGGTGTCGTCCAGAACCGGACAAAATTGGTCGCTGAGTTCCGTCTATACGCCCCTGAGTCGCCTGGCAAAAAAGCGCCTCGTAGCGTCGAGTCTGTCCGAACCGGAAAGCAAGCGCGGCGGGCGACCGAAGCGGATTTACACATTGACGCCGCGTGGCCGGCGGGCACTGCTTGAAATCCGAACGGTGGAGTCTGCCATGTGGGCCGGAATTCACGGGCTGGCAACGGAGGGCTGAGACATATGGAATTCCACAAACCACCACGCCTGGCCGCCTGGTTGCTCGGCTGGCTGCTGAACGACGAAGGCAATACGCCGCTTGGCGATTTCGAAGAGTATTTCAACGACCTGGCAGCAGAGCATGGAGAGCAGCGGGCGCGCTGGTGGTACCGCGGACAGGTCCTTCGACTGTTGCCCGATCAGCTGGCCGAACGAGCACTGTGGCAACTGATCATGTTCAAGAGTTACCTCGTTCTTGGCTTTCGTGCATTGCGCAAGGACAAAGTCTCGTCCGTCATCAACATTGCCGGACTTTCAGGTGCCATCGGTATAGCACTGGTGATTTTCCTGTTCACGCAGGAGATCAATACGTTCGAGGACTTTCATGTCAATGGAGATCGCACATACCTCATCGGCCACGCAGTAGAAGAAGATGGTGAAACGTACACGTTCGGTACATCGCCTACGCCTTTGGGACCCCTGCTGGCGACTGAAATTCCTCAAATTGAACGGGCTGTCCGCTATTCCGAGCAGGAGGTCATGGTCCAATCCGGCGATGACCAATTCCGGGAGACACTCTCTTTCGCAGACGACGGCTTTTTCGACATGCTCACGTTTCCGCTGGAAAGCGGAGAAGGCTCGGCGCTCGTAGACCCTTCGGGCGTCGTCATCAGCCAGAAAATGGCCAGAAAGTATTTCAGCGGCACCGATCCAGTCGGGAAAGAGGTGGTGTTGACGTACGGAAACGGACGCACGGAGACCCTTGTGGTCCGAGGCGTCTCCGCCCCATTTCCGCTGAAGTCCAGCTTGAAGTTCGATTTCCTGGTCAGCTTCGAGAAGCTGTCAGCAACCGGCGGGCCCGATCCGGCGGACTGGGCAACGTTCGCCGATGGCACGTTCATCCTGCTCAGGAGCCCGGTCGATGCCGAGGCTGTCGAGGCACAATTGGCGAACTACGTATCGGCCCAGAACGACGCGAATCAGGTGCAGCAGGTACGCTCCTATTTCCTCGATAACGTACGGAATCCGAATCCATTCACGGCCTGGGCTATCCATGACCGGTTGTTGAGCGCGCCGCCCGTCTGGGAATCGATAGGAGTCGGCGTGGTCGGGCTGCTGGTTCTGCTCATTGTGTGTTTCAACTACATCACGATTTCTCTCGGCTCGGTACATCGCCGGCTCCGGGAAATCGGTATCCGCAAGGCGTCAGGCGCCGAAAAGCGGCAACTGGTCACGCAGTTCCTGACGGAAAACCTGGTGTTGTGTTCGGTAGCGCTGCTCGGCGGGCTGTTGATTGCCCAGACCGTCGTGCTCCCGTGGTTTTATGAATCCACGAATATGGCACTCAACGTGGATCTGTTCAGCAACCCCGGTATCTGGGCCTTCCTGATCGGGGCGCTCGCGTTCATCGGATTGGTCTCCGGTGCCTACCCTGCGTTTTATGTGTCCTCGTTCCAGCCTGTCGAAATCCTTCGCGGCAAGCTGAAATTGGCTGAAAAAAAGGGGCTCATGGCCATCCTCACGACCGTGCAATTCGTGCTGACCATCATGACCATCAGCATTGCCCTGTTCCTGGTTTCCATGGACAATGCACTGACGGACAAGGATTGGGGATACGACGAGGAAGGCGTCGTCATGGTCCCGGTATCGACTCCCGGTGATTTTACCAGGATGCGACAGGACGTTTCTGGACTGTCACACGTGGCGAGTGTGGCCGGGGCGGCGCATCATATAGGATCGACGCGAAAGATGATATCTGTCGACACGGAGGGCACGGAAGCACAGGCCATCTTCTTTGGCGTCGGTCCGGAGTATCTGTCCACGATGGGTCTGGAGGTCGCAGCCGGCCGTGCGTTCGGGGTCGATGTCGCGGCAGACAGCTCAACAGCGATCGTCATCAACCGGACCTTCGCGACTGAGCGAGGTTGGCTCGACCCGATCGGGATGGAAGTGCGGATGGGCGAGCAGCTTTTCCAGGTTGTCGGAATGGTCGAGGACTTCATGATCTATCCGCTCGAAGGATCGGCGTTTCCTGTTGTGTTCGGACTGGTATCCGACGCCGAGTTCCGCTTCATGGCGGTCCGCACGCCGGATGAAGCGTTCCAACCCGCCGAATCGGTCGAAAGCTTCCGACAGGTCGATGTGTTCATGGAATACGACCTCATTCTGCGGCTCACCGTCCAGTTGACACGCTTTCTGGGTCTGTTTGCCCTTTTCATCTCCTGCATGGGCTTGTTTGGCATGGCTGCGCAACGCGCCGCCCGCAGAATGAAGGAGGTCGGCATCCGCAAGACCATGGGGGCGTCACCGCTGAACGTCGTGTTCCTCGTCAATCGCGGCTTCCTGTACATGCTGCTGACCGCCACCTGCATTGCCACCCCGGTGTGCTGGCTGGTACTCAGTGCGGCGCTTTCCTTGGCACCAATGGAAATTCCGATGAGCGTACAGCCCTTCATTCTGGCGAACCTGTTGGTCGCTGCGCTGGCTGCGGTGTCCCTGTCGTTGCAGACGCGCCGTTTGGTCCGCACGAACCCGGCCGATGTGCTTCGGTGCGAGTAAGTCCAGTGACACACTCGCCACGTTTTCAGAACAGCCGGGCCCCGAATGATTGCCGGAACACCCTGACCATACCGGGCGCATTACGCAGGTATCGCCCTCTCAGTATCACGATTGTTGGCTGGTATATCATCGCGTCGGGCGCGTTCTCAATGCTCAGCCTGCTGCAATTGCTGGATGGCCATGGAATGGATCTGATTGAATCAATGGGGTATTCCAGGACAGGGCTGCTCTTTCAATCCATTTTGAGCGCTGGAGTGGGGGTGACGTGCGGAGTCTTCATTCTGAAAGGAAGGCCCTGGAGCCGGAAGTTGTACGTTGGATTGATTGCGTTCGGTTCGATTGCCGGACTGGTGTTCGTGCCTGCCATGCGCCTGATGTCGCTGATCGGCCTGGTCAGCCTCGGAGTGCTGGCGTTCTTTCTGTTCCGACCGATTGCGAACGACTATTTCGACGGAAATATCGAATCAATGAAAGAATGGATGGAACAGCGTCGGCAGTTGGCCAGAGTCCGTGCCGTGGGGAAGAACCCCAGCGATTTTCTTCAGATTGTGGGTGTCTTCCTCGCTTCCGGGGCTGGAATACTCCTTACGCTGCTCGCCTTTTCCTTCATGGCTCCATCAATCTATTTCCGGGTCGGAGCGACGATCGTACTGGGCATTCCAGCATCCGTCATGCTCGGAACAGGTTGCGTCGCTTGGGGCAAAGCACGGTGGGCAGGGCTTATGGGCTGGTCGCTGTCTGCGGCCGGAGCTGCATCTGTGCTCAACGGCGTCCTGCTGCTGTTCTTGTATCATCTTGAACCATGGCAACAAGCCTTGCGTTCGGCCGATGCTGGCGCAGAAATGTTTACGCTCCCGAATATGCTGGCGGTGCTCGTTGTCGGCTCCATTACGGGAATTATCGGGGGCAGCCTTCTCCAGATCCAGCACACCAGGGATATGCGGGCGCTCTCGGAGTCGCTTACTCCCTCTTGATGGCCGTTGCCGGGTTGATATGCGACGCCTGCAGCGCATGACCCCCAACCGTCACGATGGCAAACACCATGGCCAGCAATCCAGCGACCAGAATGGGCCATACCGTGAGGTCCAGTTTGTAGGCAAAGGTGTCGAGCCAGCGGGACAGGACAATCCACGTAACAGGCGCGGCGAGCACGAACGCGACGCCAACCAGCAGGATGTACTCCTGTGACACCAGGCGGACGATGTCTGTCATGCTGGCACCCAGGACTTTCCGGACGCCGATTTCAGGTGTTCGTCGAGTCACCGAATAGGCCGCCAAGCCGAAGAGGCCCAGGCATGCGACGAGAATCGCGAGCCCGGAGAACCACGTGATAATGGAACGCATGCGTTCGTCCTGATCGTACAATGCAGCCATGCGGTCATCCATGAACTCGTAGGAGAACAGCTCGCCGGGCAGCACATCATTGAAAATGGACTCGACGTCTTCGACGAATGCTACAGGGGAGGCTTCGGCGAAACGTATGATGACATTTCCACCGCCTGCCGGCCGCAGCGGAATCACGAGTGGTTCTATGGAGCGATGGAACGAGAAAATGTTGAAATCTTCCACGACGCCTACGACCGGGCCGGAGTAACGGGATCCCCATTCGACAACCCGGCCAACGGCGTCTTCCGGGGACAGGCCAAAGCGCTGGGCCGCTGATACATTGATGACCCAGGCCGTCGAATCCATGGGTTCGTGGCGGGAAAAGGAACGACCCGCGATCAACTTCAAACCGAGTGCATCCACGATGTCATGATCGGCCGTCCATGAGACACGCATGTACGGGTCTTCATCGTCCGAGGAGCCTTCGATCCGGAACGATTCCATGCTGTAGCGCTCACCCGGTAGATCCGACGTCCGGGAAATGGCGGCTACGTTCGGGTGCGACAACAGGGCATTCCGCAGGGTCTCCGGGTTTTCATTCATGAGCCGGGAGCCTTCCTCGGTCAGGTCCACCAGCATGGTTTGGTCCCTGTCGAATCCAAGATCGGCCGTGAGCGCGTGCGTCAATTGTTGCCATACGACCGTGGCGCCGGCAATCAGGAAAATCGAGACAGCGAATTGCAGCACAACAAGCCCTTTGCGGACGGTCGAGGCACCTCCAGCCATTCCTCGCGATCCACGCAATCCGTCTATGGGAGAGAAGGACGAGATCAGGAGGGCTGGCCACAGTCCGGCCAGGAAGCCAATGGTCAGGGAAGCGCCGACGAGTACGCTTGCAATGTCCGGTTCGAGCAGGACCCTCCACGTGATGGCGAGGTCCGTCAGTCCACTGAAAACCGGAAGTGCCACCACAAAAAGCAGGGCTGCAAGAAGCATGGCAAGCCCACTCTGCAGCAAGGATTCGACCATGAGTTGATTCACGAGTTGCATGCGCCGCGCGCCGAACGTTTTTCGTACAGCCGTCTCTGACAGGCGGGTCGTTGCACGGGCAGTTGTCAAATTCATGGCATTGACGGCCGCGATCAGCAGGATGAACAGAGCCACTACCGAGAAAATGTATACGGCCGCCGCCGACCCGTTGGCTTGGAATTCTTTTTCCAGGCTGGAATGCAAGTGAATGGATTCGACGGGTTGCAGGTATATGCGTGCGGCATCCCTGGGGTTGTCGGGTAGAATGCCTGCGAAAAATGAATCGACGAACCCTGGGAGGCGGGCCTCCAGCTCGGTACCCGTTGAGCCCTTGTTCAGGCGCACATACGTCAGCATTCCCGCCCACGTACGGCTTTGGGCTGCTCCCGTTTCGGGCCCGAAACTCAAGGCCAGGGATTCCATGAAGTCGATGGTAAGGTGAGACGGTGTGTCGGGAGTAGCAAAAACGCCCGATACCGTCAGCGGGCCGAACGGAGGAAGTTCAATCGACTCCCCGACCACGTCCGTTCGGTCGAAATACTTCCGGGCGAGCGTTTCACTGATGACAAGTGACCGTGGATCCTGCAATGCGGTGGTTTTGTCTCCATGGAGGAAACGATAGTGGAACAGCTCCAGGAACGCCGGATCCACGGCCGCTCCATTTGCTTCCTTGAATTGCCGGTCGCCGACACGGAGCAGTACGGACCCTTCCATGGCGAACACCCTCGCTACCTGCTCGACTTCCGGGTAGGATTCCGCGAGGGCTGGGCCGACGGGCGGGCCGATGGCTGCCCAATGGGTATTGTCATCCAGATCTTCCAGTGTGACGCGGTACAGCCGGTCTGCGTCGGGGTGATGCGTATCGTATGACCACTCGTGGCGAAGGAAGGTGAAAATGAGCAACACACAGGCCAGCCCTACCCCCAACCCTGCAATGGTGAGTCCGGAAAAACCCGGGTGCCGACGCATGTGGCGCGTAGCCGTGCGGAAATGATTGGATATCATGACTGGCCTGTGGTTTGAGGTACGTGTGCGCCATAGTCTCGGACGCATGGCGATGCTTGCAGCATCCAGCCAAAAACGGATGCTGGCAACCTGGTGTGATGACGTGGCGAGGCGATGTTCGTACAGGTCGTGCAGGTCCCACGCGGCCGAAAGGCCACGCTCGTCGCCCATGAAAAACTGCAGCGTCCGACGTGCCCGGTCTGGAGGTGTCGCCCAGCTCATGTCGTAAGGCCACCCTCAATGAGTGATGTCAGACTTCGGCGAATGGAATTTGCCGCCGAGAGGGCGGACATGCCGGTCCCTGTGACATCGTAGTAGCGCTTCCTTCGTCCGCCCTTTACTGGCGTAGCCGAGCCTAATCGCGACCGCAGGTACCCTTTTTGTTGAAGGCGGTCCAGCGCCGTATAGATGGCACCCATCGATGCATCGCGCCCGGCACCTTCTTCGATGCGGCGTTGAATGGATGGGGCATACGCTTCGTCGCCCAATCCGCATACGGCGAGGAGCACGAGTTCTTCAAACGAGCCAAGTACAGGATTCATGGTGGACGCGGGTTTTTGGTATCGAAAAATCCATCTACGTAAATGTAGGGATTGAGTTGCGGACGGTTATTGGGGGCCCTGCGCAACAAGAAGACTTTCGGATCGATATAGTTATCGAGTTAATCAATCAGCGGGCTCCCCTTGTGGACGTCAAGACCGACCACAACGGGTCGGGGCGACAGCGTAGTCATAGTGGACCTCTCTTGAATATTGGGTGATACCACCGAATGGTAAACCCGAATCGGGCAAAGGTCCTGCTATAATATCTAACCTTTTTGTACGTCGTCGTACGTTCCCATGGCGACCGGAAGGCTGGCGTTTATTCGCGGCCGAGTAGGAAAACATTCCCGTTCAACCCCTGAAATGAACCACTCGCGGTATTCACACGCCTTGCGGGGCCTCAGGTGTCGTTCTTAAGCTGGACTAAACTCGGGGTGACGTTATGGCGGTTCGGTATGCGATTCTCCTTCTCCTCGTCGCTGGGTGGGCACCGCACGTGTCCGGCCAGGATGTTTCGACACTGGCGACAGGGTTCTCGGCATCAGGCGGCGTCCTTGTGGCTCCCGATGGCATGATTTACGTGGCCGATTTCGGCGTGGATGGATCGGGGACAGGCTCGTCCCTCTATCAGATTACGCCAGAGGGGGACGTGTCTTTGTTCAGTGAGGCGCTTTCGGGCGGCAACGGCGGGGCCTTCAACGCAGCCGGAGAGTTGTTCTGGTCGAGTTTTTCCGCCAACCGGGTGGACCGAATCGACGCGTCAGGGGCCCGGTCGCTGTTTGCATCCGTCGATGGACCCGCGGGTCTGGCATTCGATGCCGAGGAGAATCTGATTGTAGCCAGTTGCAATGGCCAATCGGTCCTGAAGTATTCGCTCGATGGGCAACTCCTCGAGACGATCATGACAACGCTTTTCAACTGCCCGAACGGGCTGACGATTGATGATGAGGGGCAGATTTACGTCTCCAACCTCAATGACGGCTCGGTTTTTCGGATCAATCCGGCGCTCTCCAACCTGGAGATCATTGCCACCGTGCCGGGCGAAAAAGCCGACAACCTGGCCTATGCAGACCAGTACGTGTACGTGACGGCCCGTGCGGCCCACGCCATCTACCGGTTCCGGACGGACGCCCCCGATCTACCAACTGTTGAACTGTTCGCAGGCCAATTCCAGGTCCGCGGAAACACGGACGGACCGCTTGATCAGGCGACGTTTTCTTTTCCCAACTCCATTTCTTTTGATCCGTCAGGGCGGTTCCTGTACACGAACGATGTGGAGCTGGGCTCCACGACGTTTCATCCCAGCGTCCTCCGCCGGATAGATTTTGGCGAGCCAGGGCCGACCGGAACGGATGATGAACCTGCTGTGCCGGGTTCCGTGGGCACGGAGCTGGACATCTTCCCGAACCCGGTGTCCGGACAGACTACGTTTTCTATTGTGTACCCGTGTACGGATCCCGTGACGACCGGAGTATTCGATGCACTCGGCCGCCGGATTTGGGTGGATGTCAGTCCGGCCGGTGTACCGGGACGGTCTATTGACGTAACTTGGTCCAGTGCAGGCGTAGCGCCAGGTGCATATCTGGTTCGCGCCGGGGGCTCCTGTGGTACGGGTACGCGAACCATCGTTGTGCAATAGGACTTCTTCTCGCCCATGGCTTCCACCCTGAAACGCGAGCCGCTGGCGTACGCGGTCCACCGAACATTCGAACCGTTCGATTCAGGCGTGCGGTCGTTTCCACGTCACTATCTATTGTACGCCTCTGCCGGTGCGTTCCATCTGACCATTGGTGGGAGGGACTGGTTGCTGCCGCCTCAGCGCGCCGCGTGGATTCGGTCGCATGTGGACATGCGCGTGGTGGCAAAAATGACGGTAACCAATGCCTCGGTGCTGTTCCAGCCAGACGCACTCCCGCCGCAGTCCGAAGACTGCCTGGTATTCCAGGTTCCCCTGCTTGCACGTGAGATGATTTTGTATGCCATGCGGTGGGGACCAGAACGGGATGCGGACGATGCAGAAGCTGACCGGTTTTTCCTGTCGTTGGCGTCGGTCTGCCAGGAACAGCTACGTGAGCCCATGCCGTACTGGTTGCCCCGCCCGCAATCGGACATGGTGGGGCAGGCGGTTGCGTCACGCCCGGCGGCATCGATCTTCGAAGACTGACCATGCGATAGCGTTGGCGAGATGCCAGCAAGGAGTAAAAGCGTGAAAATGATCTTCATGGCAACAGCATTGATTTGGTGAACAATTGAGAGAACACCATGCTACTGTCGCCGCGATAAGGATCGTTTTGCGAAACCGCCATGTTATTGCGCCAAACGGACAATTTCTCGACGTCCCTACTCTTTGCGCGAAGCCGGCATCGCCAGTGCGTATAATATGTTTTCTACCATGAAAAAGACTGCGATGAAACCGCCCCGTTATGCCCCGCTCGTCGTCCTGCTTTTGTTCGTGCCGGCCTGTACGCCGGCCACCTCCCCCGACGAGCAGGCTGCCACAGCGCTGCGCATCGCCCAGGAATTCGTGGATGGGTATTACCATCAGTTTCCAGAGGAAGCGTTCGAAATTGCCTACCCGGACACGCCCATGGACAAACTGGGAGACCGGAGCGAGGAGGGGATCGCTTCATGGAATGCGAAACTGGATGACTGGATGGCCACACTGGACAGCCTGGACCCGGAGGTACTCGAGGCTACCCATGCGTCCATTCCGTACGCATTCACTCGTGACCGCGTCGGCGCGCAAATCGGGACGCGACTTTGTCGCATGGAATTGTGGAAAGTGAGCCCGACATCGAACGGATGGATGGCCATGCTGTCATCGACGTTCGCCGTACAGCCCGTCGCTACGGAAGAGGAACGAGCACAGGCCTTGTCACGGCTGCGCGACGTTCCGGCCTACATTGAGCGGGAAATGACGAATCTGATGGCAGGGATGCAGGAAGGGTATCTGGCGCCAAAGAGCAACGTGGATGCGGTCCTCGCGCAGGCCACCGCGTTGACAGTCGGCGCCACCGAGGACTCACCGTTTTATATGCCAGCGACCCGAACAGACGACGATGCATTCCGCGCCGAAGTCAAGGCGGTGGTTTCCGACCAGATCAATACGGCCATTTCGCGGTACGTGTATTTCCTGACGAATGACTATGCGGGGCGCGAGGCGGTGGGTGTGGGCCAGAACCCCGATGGTGCGGCATGCTATGCGGCTTCGGTACGCTACCACACGTCGTTGGAGCTCACCCCGGAAGAGATTCATGCATCGGGGCTGCGCGAAATGGAGAAAATCCAGGCCGAGATGGCGCGCATCGCCGAGGAGTCATTCGGGACGGACGATGTGCCGGCCCTGCTGCAGCGATTCCGGACCGATCCGGCCTTTACGTTCGGGTCCGAAGACGAAATTCTGGCTTACGCCCGCGCGGCGGTGGACCGTGCTGGCATAGCCGTTCATGACTGGTTCGGGTACGTCCCAGACACGAAACTGATTGTTCAGCCCTTCCCGGCCTACCAGAACGCATCGGGTGGTGGGTACTACTCTGCTGGTGCCATTGACGGGTCGCGGCCCGGTACCTATGAACTGGGCACGTATATGCCAGCGACGATCAGCAAGGTGGGACTGGAGGCGACCGCATTCCACGAGTCGTACCCGGGGCATCATCTGCAGATGAGTGTGGCGCTACAGGGCGGCGACGTGCATCCGGTGCTGCGCTACATCTATGTGGCTGCCATGGCGGAAGGTTGGGGACTGTATACGGAGCTGCTGGCCGACGAAATAGGCCTGTATTCCGAGGAAAAAGACCGGATGGGCATGCTGTCCAACCAGGCCCTGCGTGCGGCCCGCCTCGTGGTGGACCCCGGTATGCATGTGCTCGGCTGGACGCGGGAGCGGGCCATCGACTACATGTTGGCCAACACGGCCGAAAGCCGTAATGCGGTGGAGTCCGAAGTGGATCGCTATCTGGCTACGCCCGGCCAGGCCACGGCGTACATGACCGGCAGTCTGGAAATCCAGCGGTTGCGCGCCAACGCGCAGGAACGGCTGGGTGAGAGTTTCGACATCAAAGGCTTTCACGACACCGTGCTCGCCGACGGCGCGGTGAGTCTACCCATGCTGGGTAACGCCGTGGATGCCTGGATCGCAGAGCAACAGCCCTGATATCGGTCCCGGAAACCGTATATTGGTGACTCGAAGCGTGTTGAGACTCCGCAAACGAAAAACGCGACATGGCCAAAAAACTGAAGCGCAACGACCTTTGCCACTGCGGCAGCGGTGAGAAGTACAAGCACTGTTGTCAGGAGAAAGACGAGTCTCCTGCGCTCAAGTCAAATCTTGCCATGATCGCGATTATTGCAGCACTTCTGCTGGGCCTTGCACTGGTCTGGAACGCATTCTCGGGCAGTGGGGGCGGAGCGGGCAATTGCCCGCCCGGGACCACATGGTCACCGGAGCATCAGCATTGCCATTAAAAGCGTGTTGAAGAAGTAGCGGTCCTCTTCTTTTTCAACACGCTTTTAAGCCGGGATCAAGGGCCGCGCATCGACCCTGTCGCGACGACGACTCGTGCTCTTCGTAAGGGTAGCCGTCAACACGCTTATAGTGTACTGGTTCAGTACGGCAGAGAGGATGCCCCATGGGTATCATCGCTCCCGTCGATTGTAGAATTCGCCACGCGCCACCTGCGCTCCACGTCGGCCACAATGTCCGCATCCACGCCGAACGTACTCAGCCACAGCGTAGCTGTACGGCCAATGGAATTCGGCAATACCTGGATACGCAGCAGGCTGTTGTTCCACTGGTCGAGCCGCGCCACGAGCTGCTTTGGCGCAGTCATCTGAAGGACGTCGCCGGTGAGTGTGTCGCCGGTTGCGGTGCGGGTGGCGAGGCGGGACGGTGCGGGGGGCAGAGCGGTGCCGAGCCACCCCGCGGGGCCTGCGAGTGCATTCCACGCAACATCCATGGTCCCCGAATAGCGCGCTGACGCCCGGATCACACGCCGCTTTGCCCGCGCGTGGTGCTCCAGATAGTGTTTCAGCCCCTGCAGTTCAAAGCTCCATCCGAGACCGAACGCCTCGTGCATGTCTTCCCAGCCGTCGGCATCTCCGAACCCGCTGCTGACAACGCGCAGCACGGTGCTTCCGGCGTCGGACGCAATGTGAAATTCAGTCATTACGCCTTCCCAAGCACCGGCAACGCCCTCTGTACGAAGTAGAACACCGGGCTTCCAGGCGGTAATCCGTTCCTCGAACCAGGTGGTATCGTCCCATTGCGAATGGATGCGACCTCCTTCGCCAGGCGTTACCGTTGCATCGAGCGGAAACCAGTTTGTGAGGCCGACAGGTGAGGTGATGGCCTCCCAGACTTCGGCAGGCGATGCCTGGATGCGGATGGTGCGTTCTGCAGATGGTTTCTTATTCATGATGGGTACTCCTTGGTTTCTGGTACAGGCCCGTGAACAGGGAAAATGGTTTCCCCTCGTCGTCGTGGTACGTTGCGATGAGGGCCGCCACGGACGAGGTAAGTGCTTCGGAAAACTCCTTGGCAACTTCGGGCGTGCGGAAGCGGACTTCGGCCTCCATACCGAGCGTGGCCGTGCGTTGTCCGCTCGCGTCCGCCTGCCGTCTCAGCTTTGCCACGTCACGCACGACGCCTGCGGCGGCTGAGGCCAGGAAGGCACTCGACGTACGGTCTTTGATGGCCCTGCTGTTCGTGTTGACGGGACCCATCGCGTCCGGGTCGACGACGAACGCGGCCGCCCGCGACTGCATAAGGGCCTCTGTGAACCCGCGGGCCTGGCGCTCACCCACTTTCCGGATGAGCCCCGAAGCTTCAAGCTTGCGAACATGGTAGTTCACTTTCTGACGGGGAAGTCCCAGTGATGCCGCCAGTCCGGCGGCCGAGTTGGGTGTGCGAAGCCCGGCCAGTAGACGCAGGCGCAGGTCCGAAAGCGCCGTGGCTGCCTGCGCTGGATCGGAAATGATGTGGAGGGATTCGGTCGTGTTCATATATGTATAATAGAAAAATATTATTGTCTATACAATTTTTGCAACGTCCTTTTGTACTATCCTCTCATAACGAAGGCGCGACCACATGAGCACAACATGAGCACAGATGAACTCCTGCACTCGATAGCCCGCGGTCGTACCGACCTGATCGTAGCTCTCATGGAATGGCCCGATTGCAGGCTCAGCTACAGGTCGGCCGCATCAAACCACTGCAATGGCTCGTCTATTATGGCGACGTTACAGCCATGCGCCTCATATTGAAGGCCGGTGCGGACCTGTCTTCCATCGACATGAACGCCGAGTTGGGCAATGCCGCGTTCTTCGGGCACTGGAAAATGTGCGACTTCCTGATCGAGCACGGTGCGGATGTGAACGCACCGGTTGACGAAAATACGCAGGAGCGACCGCTGCACAATGCACTTTCGAAGGCGGGAAGGCCGTATTACCGATATGTGGTTCAGCTCCTTCTCGAGCACGGAGCGGATCCCAATACCGCCACCGTACCGGGCCAGGAGACCGGTGCATTCATGCGGGACGTACGTACGGTGGGCGAAACTCCGCTGCATCGGGCGGCTGCGTATGCAGACGAGGCGACCATTGATCTGCTTCTGGCCCACGGTGCCGACGGGAAGCTGACCGACGCCAACGGCGACTCGCCGCTTTCCTGGGCGAGCCGCCACCTGCGTCCCGGTAGTATTTTGTCGCGTCTGGCATTTGGTGAGTACACGATAGGACCAGCCCATGCCGAACGGAATGTGAGCGATCATGGACAGGGATGGGGAAATGCGATGGACTGGAATCTGCTCGGTGAGTATCTTCCGCTGTCACGAAATGGAGAATCAAATGGGTAGCCCGATCGGTAGCCGGAAAAATGAACCGCATACCCTGAAAGGCACGAAGCATCTGTGGTTCGAGGCCGACGCAGAGCCGCTGACCTCCGATGTGCAGGCGGTCCTGACATCAGAAGCCGGTGGTGCTTTTTCGTTGCTGCGGTATCGATGGGAACACGACGGCAAGCCTTGCGACGGGGTCATGCTGATTCACCGTCACGCGACGGTTGGTGGGCCCGCCATCTCGTGGGCAGATTCATTCCACCAGTCGGGCGCCATGATGGTCTGCACGTGCAAGGATGTGGATCCATCGTCGCTCACAGGACTGGGCGCCTACGCTGCTCCGCCGGGACCCGACTGGGGTTGGCGAATCATTGTCGAGTGGTTGACGGACGGTAATCTCATGGTCCATATGAAGAATGTCTGGCCCGACGGCCGCGAGGACCGGGCCGTGGAAATCGTGCTCGGATGAAAATGATCTGTGTGTTCGGGCCCTCGCCTCGTCGAGGACCGCAAAACGGGATACTATGGTATTCGCCCGGGGGCCGATCGGGAGTATATTGGGCGCAGCCAATCAGATTGCGGTCCCATGGACGAATACATTGATCTGCTCAAGGCGCTTATCCGCCAGCCGAGCGTAGTGGGCAGCGAGCATTCCTTCTTTCGCGTTCTGCAGCGGGAATTGGAGGAGCGGGGTGCCGACGTGCACTGGTATGAGGGGGTGCTCGTCGCACAGGGCCAGCGGCCCTTGAGTGCCTATTTCTCGGCCCACATCGATCGCCACGGACTCGTCTGTACGGGTCCCGATGAGTATCAGTACGCCGCCTTCGTTGCGGCCAACCGGTCCGACCTGCTGGACAATGCCGTGTCCGAAGAACTCATGGAGCGCGTTACCGAGCGGTTTCAGTCGGAGACCGTCTATGCGTACGATCCGTGGTCGGGTGGGTACCGCGGCAGCGGGACCATAGAGGGGGCATACATCTGCGAGTATCGGAACAACCTGATTTTCGAGATTACAGGCCTGCCGGGCATTGTGGCAGGGATCCCGGTGGCCTTCAGCGACCGGCTCACGATTGACGACGGTTACCTGGAAGGACAGCTCGACAACGTGCTGACGGCGGCCGCGCTCGTGCATGCGTTCAGTCTCGGATTTGAAGGCACGGCCTTTTTCACGGCACAGGAAGAGGCCGGCAAGAGCTGGCGCTACCTGCTCGAATGGTTCCGCCGGTTTGGCGACTCGACCAACAACCTGTATGTACTCGACACGAGTCCTTTTCCGGTGGATGCGGCGGCCGAGCAGCTCCTCGTGCTCCGCAGGCGCGATGCCAACGCCCTGTTCAACATCGATGCCACGGCCCGGGTCGAAGCGTGCTGCCAGCGCAACGACATTGGATTTGTATACAAGGACGCCTTCGTGGAAGCGATGAACGAGGAACGCGTCGCCCGCGGAGAAGTCCCTCGGTCACTCGGTACCACCGAGCTCGGCCGGATCATTGACGCCGGGGAGGGACTTGTCGATGGCACCACGATCCAGATTCCAACGACGGGGTACCACACCATGAACGAGTCCGCCCGCCTGGCCTCCGTCCAGGCACTGCTCACCGTCATGACGGAGCTTGGCGGCTGAAACGCGTCCGGGCGGAGAAACGGCCCCTCGGTGGAACGTGAATTCGACCGGCCATGACAAGCGCATAGCGGCATGACTCGCGCCCAATCCGTATTCTTTGCCCCCCACCAACACTTTTCCCCCGTGTACCATGTCTACGTTCATTTTGGATTTTCTTTCTTCGTCGAACCGGCCGAAGGCAGGCTCTTTGACTGCCATGGGTCGTTTTCTGCCCTTGCTGCTCGTTCTGGCGGTCATCGGGGCGCCGGGTATGGCGCTCGTCGCTCCAGGTACGGCTTTTGCCCAGTCGAATGCAGGTGGCAGCATGGGTGCACAGCTCGGTTTCGGTTCCGTTCTGGAATTTGCGGGCGACGAGCTGCTCGTGGGTTCGGCGCCCGTCGACTGGCCGTCCGGCTCCGATCCTGCCGGACAGGTCTATCGCTACGGGCAGCAACCCGACGGAACGTGGCGTGAGACCGGTCGTCTCGGCGCCCCAGACGGCGAACACGGCGACGAATTCGGACGGTCCATTCTGGCCGCAGACGGTTTGTTGTATGTGGGTGCCCCGGCCATGGGTGCCGTGTACGTATTCCAGCCGAGGACGGATTTCGGCGGTGGCACGTCGTGGTCGCACCTGCGAACCCTGACCGCTGGTGACCTTCCGAACGGTTTTGAACTCGGCGGCGCCTATGCCCGGGGTGGCTTCCGAACGCAGGCGCTGGCGAGGTCCGGCGAGACCATATTTGTTACCTCCTTCAACGGCGACACGTCGGAAGGCGCCGTCCACATGAGCGAGGGTGACCAGACCATGTTGAGCACACTCGTACAGGCACCGGCATGGGCCATTGTGGCGACCGAAACGACACTCTTTGTGGGCGCCCCCACCATGAACGAAAATGCGGGAGCCGTCATGACATTCGAGCGCGGCACAGACGGCTCGTGGCGTCAGACGGCCACACTCGCGGCATCTGGAGAAGCTGCCGGCGCCCTCTTCGGACGGTCGCTGGCGGCTGAGGGCAACCGCCTGTTTGTGGGCGCACCCGGAATGACCGGTCAGGGCGTTGTCTACGCCTACGAAGCCGTGGGAGGTGGCAACTGGCAGGAGGTACATGCCTTCCGGCAAGCAGAGGCGAGCGGTGAAAATGCCCCCTCGCCGGCACCCATGTTCGGCCAGGGGCTCGACGTGTCGGGCATGCACCTGGCCGTGGCTGCCCGTGGTGCCGCATTCGTTGTCGATCTGGATTTAATGGACATGGCGCCGGTTCGGCTGGATGCTCCGGGCGCGCAGCGTGGACGGAATTACGGCGTCGGAATCGCCATTCATGGCACGTCGCTCGCCGTGGGGGCGCCCAGTGCCGACTACGGATCGGGCCGCGCTATCATGTACGAGCGCCAGCGGGACGGATCTTGGGCCGAAACGTCCGATGCCACGAGCGACGTGGTCCGTTTCGAGTCCATTACGGGCGGCCGCGTGGACTGTGAGGGTGGCCAGGTGAACGATCTCTACCCGTGTGACAATGTGGATCTGGTCTCCATGATCAGTACCGATGAACTGGCGCAGGACCGCGGGGCCAACCTGAATGACATCTGGGGCTGGGAAGACCCGGAGACAGGCCGGGAATACGTGCTTGCCGGTCGTACGGACGGCACGAGTTTCATTGACATTTCTGACCCGGAAAACCCGGTCGTGGTGGGTCAACTCATGCGAACGCCCGGTTCGCCCGGCAGCTGGTGGCGCGACATCAAGGTCTACCGCAACCACGCGTATATTGTGGCAGACGGGGCCGAGGAGCACGGCATGCAGGTGCTCGACCTGACGCAGCTGCGCTCCATTGACCGCGCCGACATGCCGGTCAATTTCGAGCCGACATACGTGTATCGTGAACTGGCCAGTGCGCATAATCTCGTCATCAACGAGGCATCGGGGTACCTCTACGTCACGGGTGTCCGCGCAGGGGGGCAGTCGTGCGGCGGACAGCTGCACATGATTTCTCTCGAGAATCCGGCGCGTCCGGAGTTCGCCGGGTGTTACACGCACCCGGATTTTGGCGGCACGCACGACGCCCAGTGTGTCATGTACAACGGACCCGACGCCGACTACAGCGGCCGCGAAATCTGCTTCAACTCGAACGGAAATGCCCTCATCATGGCCGATGTGACCGACAAGTCGAATCCGAAGACGATTGCCGTTGCCGAGTATCCAAATACGGCCTACACGCACCAGGGGTGGCTCACGGAGGATCAGCGCTGGTTCTACATGAACGATGAACTCGACGAGATGAACAAGATCGTGGACCGCACGCGTACGCTCATCTGGGACATGAGTGATCTTGACGAGCCGATTCTTGCCAATGAGTTCTACCACGACAATGGGGCGAGCGACCACAACCTGTACGTGAAGGGAAATCTCATGTACCAGTCCAACTACCAGGCGGGACTCCGCGTATTCGATGTATCGAACCCGCTCGAACCGGTACAGGTGGGCCATTTCGATACGGCCCCGTATGCAGACAACATCTACGGCTTTGCCGGTTCGTGGAGCAACTACCCGTTCTTCAAGAGCGGCATTATCGCGGTAAGCAGCCAGGCGGAAGGGGTGTTTCTGCTTCGCAAACGGGAGGTGGATCTCTGACGCCGCGTTTACGGTGTGCCCACTACCACCATTCGGCGAAACGCTCCGGAAGGCGTCGTGATGACCAGGGCATAGATGCCGGGCGTGAGCACGCGGTCGGGCTCAATCCGAAACAGATGCGTTCCGCTCGGCGTGTGGCCCGCGCTGCCGCGGGC